>DATGUN010000012.1:0-127905 GCA_035301285.1 Virgibacillus sp. | reverse complement strand
GAAGAGTATTTTAATAGTTTTGTGGTATAATAGAGATAGATACTTAACAAGGAGGAGTCACCAAGATGAGGAAAATACTTGTTGCTTATGATGGGTCACTGTTGAGTAGAAAAGCGATTGAGTCGGCAAAAGAACAGGTGTCTTTATTACCGGATACAGAGGTGCATATCGTTGCTGTCGTCGAAAATACCGGACCACAGACAAGCGGGATGATTTCACGCGCCATGACGGATGAAGTCATTGAAAAAGCGCGTGAACAAATGGACAAAATCGAAAAGGAATTTTCCAGTCAAGGCACTTCCATAGTTACCGAGGTCCTTCCTCAAAAAGGTAAAGAGAATCCCGGTAAAACAATCTCCACCTATGCAAAAGACAATAAAGTCGATTTAATGATAGCGGGCAGCCGCGGACTCGGAAATATAAAAGGTGTATTCCTTGGTAGTGTCAGCGCGGAAATTGTTCGTCATTCAGAATGTCCTGTCCTGATCATTAAATGATTACCAGAAAGCGAGTTATATTCAAACATTATCCCGCCCCATACAAACACACCCCGAGAATTAGATTTTGCATCTAACTCCAGGGGTGTATTTCATTATATAAGCAACGTTTTTTAAGCGTCTATCACTCGCGTGCAGGCTTCACACACTTCAAAGAAGAAGCAAGAACATAACGATCAGCTTGCCTGACCTGTTGTTTCCTGATCGCTCACTTTTTCTTCCCATATTGTGATGACGTCATCCGATTCCGAAATAATACGTTCCCTTGCCTCATCAGACATCAGACCCATGACTGCAAACTGATCAACCAAAGCTTTGAAGTGCTCCATATGTGCCACCACTTTCTCAGAATTATCGGTGGTTTCATAATGCTGCACTGCTTCAAGATGTGCCTTCAAATGATGGACATTCGGCTCGCTATCGAATTCTCCCTGTTCGTCGAGCTCTGCAATAGTGTCCATAATATCCGCAATGCTTGTTACCGTATCGGACTCCGATTTTTCCAAATCGTCATCTGAACGTGGTTTTAATAAATACGTTCCGTCAAAAGTGGAGCCGACACCGGTGATCGTCAATTCGTCACCTTCTTCGTACTGTTCAGTAAAGGCATCATAATCAAACCCAGAACGATTATCCACGCGAACGCGGGTTGTTTCATCACCATTCACAGCGTCAAATTCAAATGTACCATACGAATCAGGATCGTCGATATTTTGTACATCGACGTTTTTCAATTTCAATAATTGCCCTTGATTCGAATCATCAACAGCTTCGACTTCTTTGGGATCCGGTATTTCCCCTTCGCCCAAATCGGTCACCTCAACAATATCTTCCAATTCAATCTCACCGTTAAATGTCGTCTTTTTAGCGGTCAATTCTACTTTTTGCCCTTGTTCGAAGTCATCACTGGATGGGAAAACATAGATACCCGCGGTTTCGTCTTGAAGATAAAAACCATCTCCTCCCCAAATACCGGGTGTCGTTGTAATGACCCCTTCTACTGTGACAAGATCACCATCATCTACATTCCGCGCATCGCCTATTGAAATAAGGTCCGGTATCGGATTTTCCGGTTCCGGCAGATCTTCCACATCCACATCGGCTATCTCAACCGCCTCGGTCTCCTCATTGTTTCCATCGACTTTCAGGCGTAGATTCGCATCCCCTTCATAGTCGGGGTTGAGTTTCAATGTCAAGTCTTTATAGGCCTGTCCGGTATCGTCGGCAGTTATGTCAAATGCATCACTGTAACCGGGGCTTGATGCCCAACCATCTTCATTTTTAAAAGTCGCCAGTTGTTCACCGCCTTCTTTATATATGCCGACAGTCAAATTGGAAATGGTATCACCGGCTGATAGATCATTCGCCTCGATCCTGATTTGAAACTCCTCCTGGTTTGGCAACACATCTTGATGTACGAAACCATACGTCGGATTTGACGCGTCTTCATCTGATCCATAAGATCCCGGTTTAAATGTGTCTGGATCCCACCATTTATATCCTTCTGGAGGATCCGTCCACGGCTCTTCCTCAGGTTCGGTCGACTTCGATGGATCTTCTTCAAAATCCTTTAAAGGTGTCTTTTCACTGAGTGGGATTTCCCCGTCAAAAGACGTATAATCTTCTTGTTCAGCTAGCCACTCGATGGTCTGAATCAAGAAGGTTGCATCATCGCCTTCTTCCCAGCCATCATAAGTCGTTTTCTTCTCTCCGGTGTCTTCACGGAGGTATTTAGGCGAGGCGTCTTCAACAGGTGATGAATCCCCGAGAAAAGCAGCCTTCCCTTTACCGTATTTTCCAATGGCTGCAAAAGGTCCTTCATCGATGCCTCCCCCATTATAAACGCCTTCGTCAACTGCGGGCCCCCATTTAGGTGGGTCCTCAGGCAAATAAATCAAACCCTTGACATGGTCAGGATCAAGAATGGAAAGCGTACTGCCAGCATGCATCGCCACCATTTCAACATCTTCAGTTATGCCAAAGGATTCATCGTCCGGGACAACCGTTTCTCCAGATGTTACATCACCGATCGCATTGGAACGAAATCGAACACCGAAATTATCTCCCAGCCAATCCGTGCTTGTCACATCTTGCATCGCTTCCGAATTTGCTTCTTCTTCGCCCATTCCTTTTGTCGGGTCTTCAAAAGCCCCACGACGATAACCATTGAAAACTTCACCTGCATCCCAACGATTCAGGTTACGATCCGCGTTGTAATGGTCGGCAATGAAGAATATACTTCCACCTTCATCTGCGTACTGAAGCAGCGCATCCTGTTCCGATTCTTTAAATGGAATGTTCGCCTCTGGAAGGACAAAGACATCATAATCCTCTAAATCTTCAAGTGTAATCGGGGATGTTTTTCTAAGTTCATCCACATCATACCCTTGTTCGGCAACGCCTTCACCAAAATCGGAAAATGCGCCATCAATCACCCAATCAGCCGCACCAGCTGTTTGTCCATGCGTATTATCAAACAAAACTTTCCCCTTGAAATCCCCTTCATGCTCAATCTGCGGTGCTGGGTCCTCTGCTGTTTCCGCATGGATATACGGGTTGACAAGATTGACAGTGACCGGCAACGTTATCACAAACATCAAAGCGATTAAAAATTTCGTCACTCTATGAATCTGCAAACTTTCCACCTCCACTTTTAATAGTCTTCATTAAGATTACCAAAAAGTGCATAACCAAGCAATTGCGGATATGACGGATTTCACGGTTCTTCACATTTCTATGTTATCTCCCTTAGGTATTTAGTATCACGATATGAAACATTTTTTTGAAAGCGCTAACGTCATACAGGTGTGTCATACCAAGACATCTTGATTGACGTTTGGCATAAAGGACATCTGAAAATGGAATGGGTAAATAAATTGTATAGTACCATTCTCACATTTTTAATATGTTTTAATATGGAGAGAGGATACTTGATGGTATTCGTGGCCGGTATCTTTATTGAACGGCTAATAGGTGTTCTGTCATTATAAGGGGAAATGATTGTTGGTTTTTAATCAGGCGTAGATGAATGGAATGAACGCTACCTCTATCAACCTATTAGCCCTATATATCGTTTCAATTGCTAAACCTTGAATCCATATCATGTTAAAGTAGAACGCAAGACTACTTTTATGTGGAACGTATCGGAGGGCAGACATCGACATGCGTAAAAGAATTCCGAAAAAATGGCTTGTTGTCATATCTGTCCTGCTGGGCGCATTTACGATGATTTTGAATAATAGTATGATGAATCCCGCTTTACCCTATTTCAGGAAAATTTTTGATGCTGACGAGGTTTCCGTCAGTTGGGTACTGACCATTTTTATGGTAGCAATGGGGATGGCAATGCCGCTCACAGGATACTTCAGTGAAAAAATAGGCAAAAAAAATCTATTTATAATGGGTTTGAGTGTATTTATCACAGGATCGCTGCTTGGATCATTATCATGGGACTTAGGTTCCATCATATTTTTCCGTGCTGTTCAAGGAGCAGCCGGCGGTGTAATGATACCCCTTGCGATGGCGTTGATTTTTGAGGTATTTCCCAAGTATGAGCGCGGGAAAGCGATGGGTGTCTATGGCATCGCTGCCATGGTTGCACCCGCTATAGGGCCGACGTTGGGGGGTCTTATCGTCGACCATTTCCATTGGCGATGGTTGTTTCTGGCAAACGTTCCAACGGGATTGCTCGGACTGGTCATGTCGGTCCGCTATTTAGAGAAACCAGCCAGAAATCCAGATAAAAAATTTGACCTGTTGGGGTTCATCACGGTCACATTAGGCGTCGGCTCCATTTTATTGGCGTTTAATCGGATGCAAGATCTTGACCAGTTAACAAATCCGTTCAATCTGTTTGTTGCGGCTTTCGGTTTAGTATGTCTGGCATTGTTCGTGAACGTTTCAAAACGAAAAGATGACCCCCTTTTGGAACTTTCACTTTTCCGGGTAGCCCCCTTCGCTTTATCAGTGTGGATTTCTACAGTAGGCACCATTGGTTTATTTACGAGTATTTTCCTGCTGCCATTTTTAATTCAAAGTGTTTACGGTTATAGTGCGCTCGTCACAGGGCTTGTCCTCATTCCTTCCGCTGCCTTGACAGGCGTTTTCATGAATATCGGTGGACGCATCCTTGATCGAAAAGGACCCAAAGCGGTTGTGCCGTTTGGACTCGCTATCACAACCATCATGATGTTTATGTTTTTCTTTGTCACCGTCGACACATCCCTTTGGGTCATCGTTGTCTTGATGGCACTGCGGGGAATTGGAATGGGCTTTACAAATATGCCTTCCAACACGACTGGACTCAACGCTGTTTCCGATGAATTCATCACTCAGGGGTCCACGATAAACAATGTCGTTCGGCGCATGGGCTCTGCACTGGGTGTCGTATTTATCTCGATATATTTCCAACTCAGGAAAATGACATTGATGGATGCTGGTGAAACCCGGAAGATCGCTGAAATGTCCGCTATCAACGAAGCTTACCTCATCATTGGCATCGTTACGCTACTTACCATTCCAGCAGGCATCTATATCGGAATCACTTTCAACCGACAGCAGCGACAAGAAAGAGAAAATCAATAATTCAATGAATTGCCTTTTCTATCATTTTGATTTTATGATAACGTGTTAACCCAAAATCATTATTTTTGTTTGATGAATTCAAAGAATCTTAAATTGAAAAAAAGCCTTACAAGCGCTTTTAGTGAGTTGTTTCAAACAATATGGTATATTCAAATCAGAGGCTCATATATAATAGTCTCTTATGTTAGATATCAAGTTGTTTTATAGATTCTTTTGGTAAAGCGTTTCCATAAAAGAGAATCTATCAGATTTAATATAATCAGAAAGGGTGACGGTCATGCACGCAGAGAAAACAGTTTTCGTCAACACCTTTACGGATGGTGTTCTGGATCCGGATAAGGAAATGGAATACAAGGTACAAGATGGTGGTTATATTGTAGCAAATACAGCACCAGGATGCTGGGGACCGATGATTACACCTGAGCTCAAGGGTGGACATGAAGTGACCAAGCCAGTTTATGTGGAAGGTGCGGAAATCGGTGATGCAATCGCGATCCACATCAAGTCCATTGAAGTGACCTCTATTGCCACCGCCTCAGGAAATGATGAACCTGTTGAAGGTAAATTCACTGGCGATCCCTTTGTCGATGGAAAATGCCCAAATTGCGGGACAACCAATCCTGAAACCGTTACAGAGGGAATTGGCCAAGGCGCAGTTCGGTGTAAGCATTGTGGTGAAGACGTCACACCTTTTATTTTTACGAATGCCTATACGATGGCTTTCAATGATAAAAAGTCTGTCGGAATGACGCTAGACAAAAATGGTGCCGAGAAAGTCGCTCATGATGCTAAAAAGTATATGTGTACACCTGAATCTTCCATCCAAAACCCAATTGTAACGTTTGCACCGTACGATATACCAGGTGCAATTGCTCGTTTCAGGCCGTTTCTGGGACAACTCGGAACAACGCCGGCGCGTGCTTTTCCGGACTCGCATAATGCGGGAGATTTTGCTCAGTTTTTAATCAATGCCCCGCATGATTATGGGATGACCAAGGAACAGATTGAAGATCGAACAGATGGGCATATGGATGTTAACCGTGTTCGTGCAGGTGCTGTGCTCATTTGTCCAGTTAAAGTTCCCGGTGGGGGTGTATACCTTGGCGATATGCATGCCATGCAAGGTGATGGTGAAATTGCCGGACATACGACAGACGTAGCTGGAATCGTGAATCTTCAAGCACATGTCATCAAAGATTTGCCTATCAACGGGCCTGTTCTATTGCCACTTGAAGAAGATCTTCCCTATTTGGCAAAACCGTTCAGTGACGAAGAAAAACGTGAAGCACAAGCACTAAGTGCAAAGTGGAATGTAGAGCCGGAAGAATCATATCCGATTTCATTCATTGGCAGTGGCGCTACATTGAATGACGCGACAGATAATGGAATGGAACGTGCCGCAAAACTATTCAATACCACTGTTCCGGAAATCATGAACCGCGCCACCATCACCGGATCGATTCAAATCGGACGGAATCCTGGTGTTGTGACGGTAACATTCCTCGCCCCAAAACAGTATTTGGAAAACACAGGACTATTGGAATTAGTTCAATCCCGGTATGAATAAAACAGTTCGATAATGGAGAAAAGCCAATGGTGCTTTTCTCTTTTTGTTGATTCTAAAGTAATGAATCCATTCAATGTTTGTGAAATGGTTCTTAAATACGGATAGGGATAACAATTTTCATTTAATCATGATCCCCTACTGTTAACGACATCAAGAACCTCTTTTGATTCAATTTCGACCCTCGAACACCCTCGTTTTTCAATCAAGGACCTCTCTTGATTGAATTTTGAACCTCGAACACCCTCATTTTTCAATCAAGAACCATCCTTGATGCAATTCCGCACCTCGAACACCCTCATTTTTCAATCAAGAACCTTCCTTGATTGAATTTCGACCCTCGAGCACCCTCGTTTTTCAATCAAGGACCTCTCTTGATTGAATTTTGAACCTCAAACACCCTCGTTTTTCAATCAAGGACCTCTCTTGATTGAATTTTGAACCTCAAGCACCCTCGTTTTTCAATCAAGGACCTCCCTTGATTGAATTTTGAACCTCGAGCACCCCTGTTTTTCAATCAAGAACCAATCTTGATTCAATTTCGAACCTCGAACACCCTCATTTTTCAATCAAGAACCTTCCTTGATTGAATTTTGAACCTCAAGCACCCTCATTTTTCAATCAAGAACCATCCTTGATGCAATTCCGACCCTCAAGTACCCTCGTTTTTCAATCAAGAACCATCCTTGATGCAATTCTGCACCCCGAACAACGCCATTTTTCAATCAAGAACCATCCTTGATGCAATTTCCAACCGTAAACACCACTAGAATTCGATCAAGACCCGTCCCTGGTTCGAAAATCTCTTCTTGGATCTATCAACATTCATTCACTATTCAATCTTTCGTCCAAAACGACTTCAAAAACTGTTACACTCAATCACAGCACTATTCTTCTAGAAATTCTATAATAGAATCCATTGTCTTTTCACTGGACTCTTCATCATCAAATAATTCTTGCGCATGTGCGTTGCCAGATATAGCGATGGTTTCAATATTACTCCCTTTATTTTCTTCGAGTTCATCAAATCCTTCATCCTCACTGTAAATGACGAGGACAGGGATATCTTCTATTTCTGTTGCATCACCACCCGGAGATAACAGGACAACCTGATCAAAGTCAGCGTCCTTCTGAACCAAAGCATCGATAGAGCTCTGACCACCAGCACTGGCGCCAATGATAGCCGTTTTCTCCGCACCATATTCATCTTTTAACATGTCGGCGGCTTCAATCAACACTTCCGGATCTGTATCTTCAACGGCATATACAGTCATCCCCTCATCAGCAAGCTTTTCCGCCTCTTCTTCCCAACTTTTCGCATCATAGACAGCTCCATGGGAAAGAACGACACCAAAATCACTTGCATCGCCCCATATTAACCCATCATCTCCATCTGGATGTTTCGCTTCTGAGTCGTCATTCTTTTGTTCATCTATGTTCGTTCCGTTATCTTCTGTATCTTTATCTTCCTTGCTGCCGGTACAACCTGCCATCACTAAAAAGCATACGACAAAAACAACACCTAATCCTTTCTTTATGATACAGATCCCTCCAAGAAAATTGCTTATATGTAACTCAAAACTGCTACTATAAAAGCAATACCCATAAATATCTGAAGTTAACCATTGTTGATCCTCCAGGGACATACTATGAAAACGACTAGGTCGCCTCTTGAAGGGACGATTCAGGGCATGATCCTTGAAATGATTTCTCACCATTTACACTGACATCCCATACCAAAAAAACATGAACCGGAGGATTTCTCCCACGGTTCAATGAATCGTCATGTATTCTTTATGTTATGTTCGACTGATCTTCAGGGGTTCAAAGTCCATATCATACCCAAATGCACGTGGCCCAATAACATCTAACGCCTTTTCCGTCACTAATTTTTCTGAGGCAGGCATACCAAGGACGTTCAATCGGATGCCGTACCGTAATGATTCTGTTCCGATCGGCAAACCATTTTCTGCATCCAGTACACTGATTAAATCAGGTACCATTGCAACTGGTTTTCCGTCTCGATAGGCAACGAGAAATTCATTCTGTATCTTGATACGCATTTCCGACCCTGTAAAATCCTCAAGACCTTCCAGCACAACTTCACCTCTTGCAAAGCCACCTGTTGTTTGGCGGTCGACATCGATGACTTTTCCTGTAAAAAGCAGCTCTGCTGGAATGACAGATTCCACTTTTTCGATAACATCATCTTTATCTTTTTTCGCTTCAATAATCGCTTTTCCGATGGTCAAACATAAAGAAAGTGTCCCGTGAATGCCGTAATCCTTCACCTGCCTGCCATTAATGACAGGAAGCGCCAAGGCACTGGTCCCTCCCATTTCAATCGTCAACGCGCGGCCCATCCGTTCGGCCGTATAAGGATCATTCACATGCATGACTGATGAATTTCCGAGACCATCCGCTAGTCCGAACGGTGAAGGTTTGACACCATTGATCATGAACGTATCCATCTGCAATTCTGGAAATGCACGCCCCATCGGGTCGGCATCAATAACCGGAAGACCTGACGCAGCACCAGCAATAAGTCCTTCAATCGCGTTTCCGCCACCAATTTCACCAATGACGAGAAATTCAAAATCCCTATGCAAATGCGTTTGAAGACCTTTAACGGATTCCCACATTTCATCTCCCGCCGGAAGTTTTTCCACGCCGATTGTCGGAGCCCCCATTCCGGAAATACCGCATCCAAGGCTTCCGTCATCCAGTTCTTCCGCAGAGATGATTTCAACTGTTTTCCCATTTTTCAGCATCTCCGTGAGCTGCAGCTGTGATAAGTATGGATCACCTCCACCTCCTGTGCCGAGCACACCTGCTCCAATCGCTATGGCCGAAAGATCCTCTAATGTTATATTCCAGCTCATGATGCATCATCTCCTTTCAAATCCCCAACCGCTTTCACTAAAAATCTTGATGCATTTCCTGGTAAATAAGCGAGCGGAACCTCTGCAAATTCAACAATTTCAACTGTATCCGGATCGGCTCCTGCTGTCACAGCCTGTTTCGTCGCTTCCTCTTTCGCTTTTTGGACGACTGTCTCACGGGACACTCCATCCAAAGAAAAAATTTGATCGATTTCCCCACCGACTTGCGAAATGGCAGCACCGATCGCATTCGCAACAGAAAAATGTTCAGGACGAACTACTTCAGAAATGCCCTTTTCCAATGTCGGGATGATAATCGAGCCCCCTCCGACTAAAATTGCCGGAATAGCTTCTTTGCTTGGTTTCATCCGGTCCACGATTTTTGATACCATTTCCTCGGAATGATGCAATATGTCATGTGCCTCCGCTTGCGATAAAGGCACATTTTCTTTTTCCCCAAGTACATGTATATCGGCGGCGGCAATCACGTCGGTCATCGTCAGTGTATTCCCGCCAAAAACAAAGGCTTCCTCACGGATGTGGCTGCCAGTACTTTCCGGTCCAATGACAGGTTCTTTGCCGGATGTGTATTGAACTTTTGTGCCACCACCCAGTCCCAGAGAATATACGTCAGGCATGCGGAAGTTCGTCCGGACATCAGCAATTTCGGTGATTGTCGCTGCCGGTCTCGGAAAACCATTCACGAGAACGCCAACATCTGCAGTTGTTCCACCGACATCGATGACGAGCGCATCCTCTTTTCCAGATAAATAAGCGGCACCGCGCATACTGTTGGTCGGTCCAGATGCGATTGTGAGAACTGGATATTTTTTGGCAAAATCGACATTCATCAACGTCCCATCGTTCTGCGTTAAATAGAAAGGACAATCAAGCCCGAGCCCTTTTAATGTTTCATCCAAAGCATCGACAATCTCATCAGCTAACGGGAGCAGTGACGCATTCAGAATCGCAGCATTTTCCCTTTCCAGCAAACCGACTGAACCGATTTCCGCTGACATGGTCAATCGCACATTTGGGATATGTCGTTTTAAAATAACTGCTGTTTGTTTCTCGAGTTCGCTATTCACCGGACTGAACGGAGAAGCGACCGCCACCGTATGTATCCCGGCACTTGCAATTTCTTTCGCTGCTTCTTCGACCTTACAGGCATCGAATGGTGTTATTTCTCTTCCATCAAATTCGTGTCCACCTGGTAAAATATAAATGGGTCCTTTCATATGCGTTTTAAGATGTTCGGGAAAGTTGACGAATGGCGGCAGCGCCTGTCCGTATGGATAACCCAATCGAACAACCGCTGTCTTCGATAAACGCTTCCCTTCAACCAGTGCATTCGCAAAATGAGTTGTCCCAAGCATCACCGATTCGATTTTATCGGGCGTTTCATGTTTTAACATACTTTTCAGGGCCGTTACAATACCATCCAGCACATTCGGTGTTGTTGCCGTTTTGATGGATGCTTTCACCTTTTTCCCATCAATGATGACAGCATCGGTGTTTGTTCCCCCTACATCAATTCCAATCTTCATCAGTTTGCCTCCTTTAAGCTGTTATCTGATGTCATAAAATAACACCACATTTTTCCTATAATCACTTGCAATACCAGTGCAGCTAAAAATCCGTCCAGTGCGGGAATCGTCGTTATTTCAAACAAGCCTAGACCCGATGGGACAGGTGATGTCATGAATGAAATAAGAGAAGCCAATACCCACGTCGTTATGGAGTATGTCCGCCAATTAAAAAGTTGATGTTCAAATGTGAAGTTACGTTTATTGACGAAAAAGTACTCCGCAAGATAAACGCCCCCGATCGGCGGCACCAAAATCGAGATGACATCCAAAAAAGTCGTGAAGTGATCGAAAATCCCGAAATAAGCCATTGCCGTCGCAAAAATACCGGCATAAAATGTCAACCATCCTTTGGAAACATTCTGAAATAATACCGATAATCCCAATCCTGACCCATATAGATTATTCGTATTCGTTGTCCACTGGGCCAGTGTCAATACAAAGAAAGATGGAATCCCGAGTCCTAATGCCAGGAAGATGTACGTCAAGTTATCATCCGACATCACTTTCGACAATAATAATGCCATAATCAGCATAAAACTGTTCCCGATCAAAAATCCGAGAAATGCCGCCAGCGCTGCGTCAAATTTCGAACGTGCCCATCTGGCCACATCCGGTGTCGTCACAGTCCCGGCCACAAATATTCCGATAACGAGCGATATCGCGACACCAAACGGAATTGGGCTATCCGTGTCCGGCGAGGCTGTCCATGACGCCATGCCATTTGATTTAATCGCCATATACAGTGCGAGCGTCACAAGTATGAATAATAACGGTACCGCGAATACGCTCAACTTCTCTATTGATCTGTATCCGATAATCGCCGTCGACATCATTAATAAACCACCGATAACGGCAAGGATGTTTTCAGGAATGTTGAATCCGAATACCTGCTCGATAGCGACACGGGCATTTTGAGCAAAGAAGCCAGCTTGTACCCCGAACCAGCCAAGCAATGAAAAACTGAGCACGGCTGATACAATTTTCGCACCATTTCCGCCGAAAACAATCCGCGATATCATGGCAGTCGATAAATTCGTAACTGCCCCAACGTAGGCACAAATCGCACTCATCACACCAAGAATAAGGGAGCCGATGATAATAGCGATAGTGGCTTTTGACAAACTCAGACCGGATGCCAGTTGAGACCCGAGAAGCATGGAAGATAAATCAATCCCGACTGCGATCCATACGAGGCTTATCGACAGCCATCCTCGTCTCAAAGCGGCTGGTACAGGTTCACGTTCATAATCATTCTGTGGTTGTTCACTCATAGATCGCATCTCCTTTTATGTAATTTTTTAAGATCAAGATACTGATGACTATCTTTGATCCATTTCGACATTTATGCTTCTCACTTTTTACAAACTGGACACATCGATTCCTTGTGGCAATCAAGTACCAGGACGGGATACACCGTTCCAAAACACTTTCCAGCTAGATGCAACGCGTTCATTGAACGCTTCGGCACTGTAATAGAATAACTGCAGAAAGACACCATCCAGTAAACAAAAATAGGATGCCAATAAATCTTCCATACGATGATTCACAATGGTTCCCTCTTCTATCCCTTGTTTAAAAATACCGGTCAATAGATCTGATAACATATCCTCCTCACGCATGAAAATGTCATGCAAAGCATCCCGTAAGGAGTCGGGCGGAAATAACATAGCCCGGTTCAAGAATACCGTTTTGATCTTTTCCTCCGTATGGTAAGTGCAGACGCGTTCAAGGACGCCCCGCAATTTTTCCTCTGTCGATAGATGGTCAAAATTGTTGCTTATTTTCTGAATATGATTGAAGTGTTCATCCATTACGTCCTCGAAAGCTGACAGAAACAGACTATCCTTGCTTTTATAAAACGCATAAATCGAAGGCGTCTTAATGCCGACTTCCTTTGCAATCACACTGAGAGCAGCTCCCGCATAGCCATCTTTCGCAAATTGCGCAATGGCTGCGTGTTTGATTTTTTCTTTTGTCATGGTGATTTACCACCTCCCTAACTAATGGTAATTAGGTTACACTATACCAAAATGAAAATGACGATGCAAGACGTTTTTTTAAAATAATATTGGGAAGCAAAGGAAATAAAATTGTATGGTAGGTAAGAATACGAAGGATCATCAACATAAAGTAAATGAATAAACAACCACGTAAAAAAACTTGGAACCCCTTTTGTTAAGGAATTCCAAGTCCGCTATCGGGATGACACGACTTGAACGTGCGACCCCTGGCACCCCATGCCAGTGCTCTACCAAGCTGAGCTACATCCCGATTTGTTTCATACGATATCTATTATAGGATAAAAATAACATAAAAGATAGTGTTTCAAATCAATCATTTCACAAAGTAAATCCTTTCCGAAAGAAATCAGCTATACCCGTCCCATCCGACGAATATGTTCATCCTGTCATGATGCTGTTTTTCTATGATTGCTCATTATCCTCTATATATCATGAAATATTTTTCACCTCAATTAAAAAATACATTATAGGAGAATTTAAAGCATTTAACGGGTACAATAGATGGTATACAGACATCTGACGAAAATACATAAAGCGTTTATGTATCTTCCCTTGTTTCATACCAGACTGATTATATGAAAGTTGAGGAGACATCCCAGTGACTGACATTTCTTTTACAAAGACACACATCACATTGATGAACACGGATATCTACTGCACTTACAAACTGAATGAAAAACCTCCCATTGTACTGGTTCACGGTTTCGTGGCATCCAGCTATACTTTCCACCCAATCATGTCGCTCCTGGCTCAACACTTTTCAGTGATAGCCATTGATTTACCAGGCTTTGGCAGAAGCGAAAAGTCCACCACATTTCATTATACATATGAAAATTATGCCAACCTCATCATCACATTATTGGATCACTTTAATCTTGAACATGTCCATATTGCCGGACACTCAATGGGGGGACAAATTGCACTATATACTGCCCGTCAGCATTCCAAGCGCATCGGCAAACTCGTACTCATCAATAGTTCCGCTTATTGGGGCAGAGTCTACAAATGGGCACGCATGGCCACTTACCTGCCTTTTTCTCACCTGGCTGTCAAACGCGTTGTCCTGAGGAATGATGTGGAAAGCACATTGAAAAATGTCTTATACGATCCCTCCCTGATCACAGAAGAACTGATTCAAGAATACAGCAAACCTTTACAGGAGAAAAAATTCTATAAAGCGCTGGGGCGGTTCATACGACAACGAGAAGGCGATTTGACCCGTGATGAACTGTTGAAAATCCGTACACCCACATTATTGATCTGGGGAAAAGATGATACAGTTGTGCCGCTTGTAGCGGGGAAACAACTTAAAAACGACCTGCCTCATGCAACATTGATTTGTTACGAGAAAGCAGGCCATCTGATAACTGAAGAATATCCGGAAGACATTTCGGTAAACATCAGAAAATGGTGTCTGTCCGGTGAATGACGTACCATTGTATATAAGGACACTTTTCTGTAACCGTCGACTCCTGATATTCCATGAACAGAACGGAACCATTCCAACAATCGATTTTACGTATCACGCTTTGCCAGTTCAACAGCTTTTCGGACATATCCATCAGCCGCTTCGATATACCGTTCCGCATCTTGGTGTGATACGCCCCCCATCAGCATAACGATCGCCGGTTTTACCTGATTATCTGTTTTCTCCAGAGTATCGGATATTTCCTTATATGAAGCTTGCGTAACGGTTGCGATAATGTTTTTGGCCCGTTCTTTCAACTTTTTATTGCTCACCTTTACGTCAACCATCAAATTCTCATACACTTTTCCAATTTTAATCATGGAAGATGTCGTAATCATATTCAGTATCATTTTATGGGCAGACGCCGCCTTCATCCTTGTTGATCCAGTCAGCACTTCCGGACCGGTTTCGACTTCGATTTGAACATCGGCATGCTGACTGATCTCCGTATTTATATTACTGGATAGACTGATGGCTGTTGCACCCAGTCCTTGGGCATACTTTAATGCTCCCAGTACATACGGGGTCCTGCCACTTGCCGCAATACCGACAACAACATCCCGTTCAGACATATCACGAGCCTTCAAATCACGTGCCCCTTCCGCTTCATCATCTTCAGCACCTTCTACTGCGGTGTAAATGGCGTCAGACCCACCTGCTATGACACCCTGTACCAGATCAGGTGGCGTGCTGAATGTCGGTGGGCATTCCACCGCATCCAATATGCCCAATCGTCCACTGGTTCCAGCCCCTACGTAAAACAGTTTCCCGCCTTTTGCAAGGGCATGATAAACGGCCTCAACCGCCTTTTCGATGTCAGGCAAAACATCGCGTACTTTTTCCGCGACCCTTAAATCTTCATTGTTGATGGTTGCTAAAACGTCCTTTGTTGACATTGTATCAATATTCATGCTGTTTTCATTTCTCATTTCGGTTGCCAATGTTGATAGATTTTTCATCATTTCATCATCCTATTTGTATAAAAGATAACGTTCTTTCAATTTTTGAAAAGTGTCCAATTCATACCGGCATTCGTCAAGGAATTCATCCGTTTTCCGATGTGTGATGTATGTTTTCAGACGTTTAGTGCCTGCTAATAAATCAAAAAAATATTTATTCCGTTCATTTTTGATAAATTCAAATTCACTCGGGTGCAGGCTATGGATCACCTCCAACAACCGCATTCCAGCTTCAAGTGCATTCAGTTGATGTCTATCCACAACATGCAATTGCACGCCTTCGCAAACTTCATCTTTATATTTTTGGTATGTCGGTTTAAAGGAGATTGGGCGTGCTAACACACCTGACAGATTAAGCTGATTATACGTTTCAGCCAGCTTATGACCGTCTATATAAGGTGCACCGATCCATTCAAACGGTTTAGTCGTCCCTCTTCCCTCCGATAGATTGGTCCCCTCGATGAGACAGGTCCCGGTGTACAATATCGCCATGTCAATATGTGTTGTATTGGGAGATGGCGGAACCCATAAAAATTCCGTTTCATCAAAGTGCATATGTCTCTTCCACCCTTGCATCGGGATAACCTTCAATTCGCAGTTGTAGGCGTACTCATGTTTGAACAACAAAGCCAGCTCGCCAACCGTCATCCCGTGCCGGTTGGGAATGGGCAGTAAACCGACAAATGACCGGACGTTTTCCTCGACAAGGTTCCCCTCCATTTTCACACCATTGACAGGGTTCGGCCGGTCAAGTACAACAAACGGCTTATGATATATGGCACATGCCTCCATCATGTACGCCATGGTGTAGATGAATGTATAATACCTCGAACCAATATCTTGAAGATCAAAAACAATGACATCTGCTGCATCCATCATTTCCCGGTTGGGTTTTCTGTTTTCACCATATAAGCTAAAGACAGGCACGCGCGTATGCGGATCGATCGATGTCTCAAACGCTTCTCCTTCCTTGATATCTCCACGTATACCATGTTCCGGAGCATAAAGCGCCGATAAATGAATATCTGGATGATTGTGGAACAAGTCAATCGATGGGACCAGCTCGCGGTTGACTCCTGTCATGTTAGTAACCAGACCAATGCGATTCCCCTTGAAACGCTGACACCCTTCCGCCAAAAAAACATCAAGTCCCAACTTCATCTTATCACCTCCTCTAATCCTGTATAAAATACAACGCCCTGTCCATCAAGCTATGAAAATCAAACACGACCTGTTTTGTTTATCGAATCCCACTACCGATAAAGTAAATGAGGATAGGCGACACGTTTAAATTCATTCACATCCGTCTTACATGTTTGTAAAAATGCATTGACATGTCCATCCCAAATCAATTGACGCAGCCGATCAGTCCCTGCCGATAAGTCAAAATGATAACGCTCATCATCTTTATTCGGCTTTTTGAAAGTGAACGCATCCGGATACATTTCAGCTACTGTTTCAAGCAAAATCAAGCCCGTCTCGACAGCATGGAACGACCGATCGATAATATGCAGTTGCACCCCTTCACAATATGTTCCTTCATATATGGAAAAAGCCGGTGTAAATGATATCGAACGCGCCCTCACTTTAGGACCCAAGCGATCGTTTAATCGCTTATGAAAAGCATCCCCATCGATAAAAGGCGCACCTACATATTCAAATGGTTTGGTTGTTCCACGTCCTGCTGATAGATTGGTACCACTCAAAAGGCAGGTCCCCGGATATAGAAGCATCATGTCCATTCCCGTTACACTGGGAGACGGCGCACACCATGACAGATACGTATCATCAAAAAACATATGTCGTGACCAGCCTTCCATCGGAACCACAGTCAAATCACAATCAATCTTGAATACATATTTGAATAACAAAGCCATTTCCCCAATCGTCAAGCCATGCCGATTCGGAATTGGAAAGCGACCGATGAAAGATGTAAAACCGGGCTCGATAAGATTGCCTTCAACTTCACTACCTCCAATCGGATTCGGTCGGTCCAAAACAACCAGCGATTTCCCGTGTTCACGACAGGCTTCCATGATATAAGACATGGTGTAGATATACGTGTAATAACGCGCCCCGATGTCCTGAAGATCCACCAGCAAAACATCGATGTCCTCAAGCATGGATTCGCTCGGCTTTCTCGTATCACCATATAAACTATAAACCGGAAGACCTGTTTTAGAATCGGTAAAACTGGACACATTTTCACCCGCACTCACATGATTCCGAACACCATGTTCAGGGCCATACAATGCTGTCAGATTGAAATCCGGATGCTGATGCAATACATTCATTGTCGGTTCCAGATAGCGATTGACACTGGACACATTTGTCACAAGGCCAATACGTTCTTTTTTTAAATCGATGGGTTTTTCTTCAAGCAACACGTCAATCCCTAGCTTCATTTCCAGACCCCCTTATCAATAAAGTCTTCCGGTCTCCTTATACCCAACAGCACACATCTGGACGACTAACCTTTGACAGCACCCTTCAATCCACTTACAAAGTACCGTTGCAAAAATAGGAAAACGATAATAATCGGAATGATGGAAATGATCGATCCTGCTGCAATCAATTTCCAATCAGACGCGAATGTGCCTGTCAACATGTTTACCCCGAGAGGCAATGTGTACATATCTTGGTCGTCCACTATAATCAGGGGCCATAAGAAATCATCCCATGATGACACAAAAGTGAATATGGCCAATGTAATCATCGAAGGTCTCACTGAAGGCATAATGATTTTTCTCCATATCTGGAAACTGTTGGCTCCGTCCATTTTAGCCGATTCATCAAGTTCATATGGCACCGTCAACATCCCCTGGCGCATGATGAACACACCGAAAGCGGTTGTAATATGCGGCAAGATCATTCCTGCGTATGTATTTTGCAATCCCAGGTGTAACGCTAAACTATAGATTGGGATCATCAACAACTGAAAAGGAATAATCATCGTACTGATAATCAATGCAAAAATCACGTTCCTACCTCTAAACTTCATTCGTGCCAATGGATAGGCCGCGAGCGAGCAAAACAAAATATTGAAAATGACCGTCAATGTCGAAACGAGCGTACTATTAAACAAATACCGCCAAAATGGGAATGAATCCATCACAGCGACAAAGTTTTTCAATGTGAAATGTTCTGGTATGAGTTTAGGTGGATACGCAAAAATATTTTCCCCTTGCGACTTCAATGCTGTCGAAAAAAGCCATAGGAAGGGGCCCAACATGAAGATTGCCACAACGATGAGAATGACATATGTCAAAGTCTTCTTTATAAACGCCGAAACCTTACCTGGCAATCTACTATTCCGGCGTAATGGTACATCATTTCTTGATACAGCCATTTAAACCCTCCTATGCCGTTTTATCTTTTCCTAAAAATTTCAAGTTCAGAAGCGACAATCCAAGTGTAATGATGAATAAGATAACACCAGCCGCACTGGCATAGCCCATATTCAACTTGTCAAACGCCTCTTTGTATATGTAGAAAACCAACGTCTCCGAACTGTGCAATGGACCACCTTTTGTCATGACAAAAACTTCTTCAAACACTTTCATAGCAGCGATTGAAGACATGACAGATACAATCAGGATAGATGGCATCAGCTGTGGAATCGTCACCCGTGTGATTTTTTGCCACCAGTTCGCGCCATCAATGTCTGCCGCTTCATATAAATCGGGAGAAATAGATTGCAAGCCTGCGAGATAGATAATCATGTAGTAGCCAAGTCCTTTCCAGATGGTTACAATCATGATGGCAAACAATGCTGTAGACGTCGAGGAAAGCCAGTGGACAGGTTCATTGATGATTCCCAATATATCCAAGGCATAGTTCAATAACCCATTCTCTTTATACAACCACTCCCACGTCACACCAACAACAACAATCGATGCGACAACCGGCAAATAATAGGCAGAACGAAAAAAACCGATACCCTTTACTTTTTGATTGACCAATACAGCTAAAAATATCGGGAAGATGACGAGTGCCGGAACTGCAATGACTAAATAAAGCAAGGAATTGCCCAACGTTTTCCAGAATAAATCATCTTGGAACAATTCTTTATAATTGTCCAAACCTACAAAATTAGGATCCGCAACAACATTATAATCTGTAAGACTTAATCGGATCGCATTTAACATCGGATAAAAAATAAATGCTCCTAAAATAATACATCCCGGAAGCAGAAACAAATATGGTGTAAGTGCATTTCTTTTCACATAAAGACCTCCAATATAACAAGAAAACAAATAAAAAGCTGAAGCACCGTGAAATCATTTGAACAACAGATGATTCATGTCACCCGTGGCATCACAATCATGTGGGGACTGCCTTATCCCCTGTTTATCTTTTCCGGGTAGGTAGAAAATAGTGGACCCTGGTGGATCGACGAATCATAACGTCAATCCACAGCGTCCAACATCGAACGACATCATCATTCTCTTTTTATCACTTTAATATTTTCGAACCTCTTCATCATCAAATGATTTATTCAGCCAAAATCTCATTGAAATGATCTTCAGCTTCCTGCAGTGCGTCTTCTGGACTTTCCTCTCCAAGCATTGCTTTTTGCAGTGCATCGAACATCGCTTCTTGTAAGTCATCGATTTTTCCTTCATTGCCATGTGAAGAAACAATTGATTCGGCATGATCCAATTGCTCTGCTCCAACGATTCTTGCTTTATCAGTTGGTTCAGGGTCCTCAGGCAATTCACTGAAGTAAGGATCATCAAGCGCTTCTTTAATAGATGGGAATACAGGCGTCTGTTTGGCGAATTCCACTTCATTTTCAGCATTTGTGATAAATTTCGCCAGTTCAATCGCTGCATCCTGATGATCAGAACCTTCTGGAATGACAAGTCCTTGAGCAGTCAAATTGATCTTGCCTGATTCACCCAGGAATACTTCAGCCACTTCCGTGTTTTCGTATACATCTGGCGCATTTTCTTTAACCTGAGTCAAGAATTGTGGTCCATCATTATAGATAGCCGCATCCTCCGATGAATACACTTCAATACCGTTACGCTGATCATCCGTTATGATCGAATGTGGAATGATTTCGTTTTGGTATAGATCTGTGAAATATTCAAACATATGCAAACCTTCAGGTGTATTGAAAACCGCTTCTGAACCATCGTCACTGACGAGTTCGTCATTGAACATCGCCATATACTGCAATGGCAGTGATAAGTCCAATGATGGATACATCCCGTGTTTACCTGTCTCTTCCTTGATTGTTTTCGCCATTTCAGCTGCTTCATCAAATGTTTCTGGTGGTGTATCCGGGTCAAGACCCGCTTCTTCAAATAACTTCGTGTTATACATTGTCACGTCCAATGTCAAATACCATGGAATACCGAATATCGTTTCGTCATCATCTGTCGTGTAGGCATCCCAGCCACCATCGACATATGCATCACGTTCTTCTTCAGATAAAGCATCTTTCATATTGACAAGTGCATCCATCGATACAAGTTTATTTGAAAAACCAACAGGCAGGTTGACAAGATCCGGAGCGGTATCCGATGACACCGCACTGATCATTTTATCTTTCAGATCATCAGCAGGCACATCCAGCCAATCCACTTCTATGTCGGGATTTTCCTCCTCAAAATCAGCTATCATGCCTTCAACGAAATCTGTAAAATCAGGTTTTAACTGCATTGTCCAAAATTCGACTGTTTCCTTATCCCCGCCATCATTATCTTTCGATGAACCGGATGAACTACTGCAAGCGGAAAAAACCACCATCATAAAAGCTATGACCATTGTGAACAGCATATTTTTCTTTTTCATTTCCATCCCCCTTAATCAATTTCATACTGATACAATAAAGCGAAATATGTAACCTCCTTTTGTGTAATCGCATACAGTTTAAATATTTAAACTGATTTGTCTATAACAGATTATAATATATTATTTCATACGTCAAGTTTTATTGGAAATATTGTTACAAAAACGTTTTCTACATATCCGAAACATGAAACAAGCACTCCTTCCCGTCTCACATACCGGAATGAAGTGCTTGTTCATTAACAACATCCTATTTCTTTTTTATCCTACCCTTATACGTTTTGACCTGAACTACGCTGATAATTCGTCTTTTTCCTGTTTGGCTTTTTCCCTGAACCGTTTTGTCTCAAAGATGATAATACCGGATAATCCGAGCAGTCCGATCAAGTTCGGTGCAGCCATCAATCCATTCAGGACATCCGCAAGTGTCCAGACGACTTCAATCTTGGCTGTAGCTCCCACAAAAATGAATAAGACAAAAACAACCCGATACACTTTGACAGCAGTCGGATTTTTAACAAGATACTGGAAACACTTTTCGCCATAATAACTCCATCCCAAAATCGTCGATGAAGCAAAAAACAGCAAACCAAATGTAACCATATACGGTCCAACATCACCTAATAAAGTCCCAAACGCCGAAGCAGTGAGCAAACCAGCCGAGTCCGTTGTCGCTCCCTGCCAATCACCGGACATGACAATCGTAACACCAGTAATTGAACAAACGAAGAATGTATCAAATAACACTTGTGTCATCGAAACAAGTGCCTGCCTCCCAGGCATATCGGTCTTGGCCGCAGCTGCTGCAATCGGAGCTGACCCCAGACCAGCCTCATTCGAGAACAGGCCTCTGGCAATACCAAAGCGAATGGCTGCACCGACCGCTCCCCCTGCAGCTGCTTCTCCTGTAAATGCATATTTAAAAATAACTCCAAATGCCTCTGGAACAATATTAATATTCAAGATCATTACAATTAAACCAGCAAGTATATAAAAAATCGCCATAAACGGAACGAAGAATGCTGTGACACGTCCGATCCATTTAATGCCACCGAGGATAACCAATCCCGCAAACACAACAAGAACGATACCCGTTACCCAAAACGGCACCGAGAATGTATCATTCATCAAATCAGCGATCGCTTTCGACTGTGTCCCATTTCCGATACCAAAGGCCGCCAAAGCACCAAACACCGCAAATAACACACCGAGCCACTTCTGTTTCAAACCGTGTTCCAGATAATACATCGGACCACCGGCCATCTTGCCTTCTTGGTCCTTGACACGATATTTGACAGCCAGAATCGCTTCACCATACTTCGTCGCCATTCCAAAGAAACCAGCCACCCACATCCATAAAACAGCACCTGGTCCACCAAGCACGATGGCCGTTGCTACACCAACGATGTTACCGGTTCCAATTGTTGCCGCCGAAGCAGCTGTAAGTGCCTCGAAGTGAGAAATATCCCCCTCTGATTTTTTATCCTGATTTCTTGAAAAAGCCAATTTCAAAGCATATGGCAGTGACCCGACCTGAAGAACTCCAAGACGGATCGTCAAATAAACCCCTGTTCCTGTCAACAGCACAAGCAGTGGAATCCCCCATACTAAATCACTTACTTTATCCAAAAAAGATTCAATATTTGCCATGATAAACTCCTTTCTTTTTCTGGGATACGCTGTTCCGGAGTGCTCACCTCCATTTCAACTAAACTTCATGCCATTGCCATATTCATCAGTTAATTTAAATTTAACCGAATACTCACACATATGTCAATGCCTAATTTGGTTAAGAAGGTTTTTAGACTGATGGCTTGCCATTATAGAAGTGATCATTTGTGAAAGAGACCGAAAATGGATACGACTTATATCCAGGACGATGTAGTGAGATTTATAAACGATCTTGTATATCACGAGCGATAAAATTAAATGTGAGGTTTATCTGATGCAAGCCAATTTATTTCCATCTAAGAAATCAAAAGGTCACACACCTTCATTTTTTTGCTTTTTTGATATCATTGTGGGACAATATAAATAATAAAGATTTGTTTGTCAACATGGCACCTTTCATTCATAGATGACTAGATTATGAAACGCGTTTGCATGGGTTAATTCTACCCCCGTTTGCAAGCGTTTACATAGATGAGGAGGTGGGTTTCTTTCACATATTGAACGAACGGCAATCATATCTTATTGACGGAAGACTTTTATAATGTCCCGTCATGTAAATTCTTACATCACGCAGGCTGTAGGCAGTCACGCAGACTGGACAAAATAATAGTTCCAAAATCATACACCAAATAAAGGAGGATTTCTTTTGGTACAAACACTTGATTTACATCCAAAAGTAAGTGACTTTTTAAAAGGCACAAAACAATTGTTCATCAACGGGAAATGGCAAAATTCGGTTTCCGGTAAAACATTTGAAAGTCTGAATCCCGCAACCGGTGAGACCCTCGCGACGGTACATGAAGCTGGAAAAGAAGATGTCGATGCTGCTGTCATGGCTGCCAGGAAGGCGTTTGATGAAGGGTACTGGTCAAAAATGAGTGCCGCCTCAAGAAGCAGACTCATCTACAAACTAGCTGATTTAATGGAAGAAAATAAAGATGAGCTTGCACAGCTTGATACGCTAGACAATGGAAAACCGATCAAAGAGACGACGGCAGCCGATGTTCCACTCGCCATCGAACATTTCCGATATTATGCGGGGTGGGCAACGAAAATCGTCGGTGAAACCATCCCTGTCCAAGGCAAATTTTTCACCTACACACGCCATGAACCGACCGGCGTTGTCGGACAAATCATCCCATGGAACTTCCCACTTCTGATGGCTGCATGGAAACTGGGAGCGGCACTTGCCACAGGCTGTACCATCGTCCTGAAACCAGCGGAACAAACACCGCTATCTGCTCTTTATCTAGCTGAACTTGCAGCTGAGGCAGGTTTTCCCGAAGGAGTCATCAACGTAGTAACCGGATATGGCGAAACAGGGGAAGAAATCGTCAACCATCCCGAAGTCAACAAAGTCGCATTCACCGGTTCAACCGATGTCGGAAAGCATATCATGAGCAAGGCTTCAGGCGACTTGAAACGTGTCACCCTCGAACTTGGTGGCAAGTCACCGAACATCATTCTGCCTGATGCCGATATGTCACGCGCAATTCCGGGTGCCATGAGCGGCATCATGATGAACCAAGGTGAAGTATGCAGTGCCGGCTCACGACTTTTCGTACAGAAAAAATCATTTGATAACGTGATGGCCGACCTTGTCGATCATTCGAAAAGCATCCGCCAAGGTGCGGGCATGGATAAAGACACCCAGATGGGACCGCTCGTTTCCAAAGAACAGCAAGATCGTGTCGTGAACTACATCAATAAAGGGAAAGAAGAAGGTGCGGAACTACTGACAGGTGGCAATCACACCGATACAGGATATTTTGTCGAGCCGACCGTGTTTGCGGATGTCGATGACAAAATGACCATCGCCAAGGAAGAAATTTTCGGTCCGGTCATTTCTGCCATGCCATTCGAAGACCTTGATGAAGTCATTGACCGCGCCAACGACAGCAATTACGGGTTGGCAGCAGGTCTATGGACTGAAAACATCCGAAACGCTCATTATGTTGCCGACAAATTGCGCGCCGGAACAGTATGGGTCAATTGCTACAACGTGTTCGATGCCGCTGCCCCATTCGGAGGTTACAAACAATCCGGATTCGGCCGCGAAATGGGCTCGTATGCACTGGATAACTACACTGAAGTCAAAACCGTGTGGATTAACATGCGCTAAACGATGAAACAACGACAGGCGGGCAAGACCTATAGCATCATAAGGTCTTGCCCGCTTTATCTGTGTTTATCAATCGTGGAAATATCTAGAGGATAGTGACTGTCATGTGCAGACCGCACACGGAAAGGACCGCCCCCTTCTGACTTTTCCCACTGATGGATATGTCTTCAATTTTGCGTTCTATCAGAAAAAGGATGGATCATCGTCATCCCTTTTTCTGCTTACATTTATTCTTGTAAATCTTCAATGGAATCGATGTCCATGTATTCTGGTACGGCAAATCCGTTTTGGGTACCATGCAGATTCACGCCTAAATCCTCGAAGTCGTCCTCGTACTCTTCATAATAGGCTTTATGTGTTGTTGGCAGCCAAGCACCTACCATGGCATCCGAGTCCCCTTCGGCAATGCTTGCAAACATCGGGCCGGGTTCTACCAATAATAAATCCGTTTCAAAGTCCAGTTTGTTTTCCAGGACATATCCGACTACATTGGTACTGGCGACAACGTCATCCCAAGCAACATACGGAATGGTCACTTCTTGTCCTTCTCCGGAATCGACCCCATCGATCCATTCATCAACCAGGTCTTCGTTATCTTCAACCCATTCTTCAGCTGCTTCTTGTTCGTCCATGCCTTCTTCGATTTTCAGCATGACATCTTGCATATCATCGGGTTCCCATTCGAATTGGTCAAAAAATTTATAGGCATTCGGCATATCCTCTTCTAGCCCAAGCCGTACAATTGTATTGATGTCTTCTTTTCCTTTGAACGCACCTTCTGGGTCGTCCAGCATTTTTAAATCGAAACGATTGAATTTCCAATGGGGAATCCAAGCCGTCACAATAATGGGCTCTTCATTATCAATCGCATCCTGCAGTTCAGCTGTCATTGCTGTATCAGAGCTCTCGGTGATTTCCCAATCATCATCCAGGTCATAAGCTGGCAACACTTCATCTTGCGCCAAGTCCATCAACCCCGCTCCCGGGTCGATACCGGTGATTTTATAATCCAGCTTTTCACCAATCGTTTCATTTTCCTCTGCGTCTGAATCATCTGAGCCACAAGCTGTCATCATCAACATGACTATTATGGCCACCATGATTCCTAATTGTTTCTTCAAATCTGATCCTCCTTGATATCTTATGATGTCTTATGATAGTGATTTTTTCCCTCTATCATGATAGATTGAAGATCCAAATAATCGACACATCGATACCTTATGAAAAATAGACGGGATGGACGTTTATGGATGGCCATTATACTGTTGATTATAGCGGTTTTGATTTAAAGGGGGAAGCTCATCAAGCTTATTTTTCGAATAGCGTATAACTTCAAACATCCGTGGTCGGGACCTTACCAAACATCCGAATATCGCCGTCCAGTTATCATGGAGGCATATCGATTGATCATTATTTGTTTACAATCCTTGTACAGTATAAAGGGTTCAAGTTTCCTTCATCAACATGCAAATTTAATCATTTTCAGTTAAATGACGTTTTAATCAATGATTTGTATGGGATGGATGATACGCATACATAGAATACCTATCATTCCCTTACGTTTGCGGGGTGGTTTAAAATATAAAATATATAGACGTCTATTAAAATCATCATAAATTCTATGTTCCTATAAGTTCACAGCTGGTTTCTATTCATGACTATGAACATTTTTATGCCAAGAATGAGTGGAAATGTGTGATTGTACATAATTTGATACTGGGGACAACAGAAAGGTCATTGAATATATAGCGAGAACTCATAAAAGGCAGTCCTTCCCTTTTATACCAACATCTTGGAAAGGACCGCTTCCCATTATTCGGGCACGTCCGTAAACATCTAAAACACCTCGAAGGACTGCAGCGCCAACACAAGCGTGATGATGAATATAATCCATGCTACTACATTCATCCATGTCTTATTGACATACGCGCCCAATCTTTTGCTGTTGCTCATCACGACAATCATGAACAAGACAATGATTGGCAGGATAAGCCCATTTGCATACTGCGCAAAAATAATGATTTCAGTCGGACTGTAATCAAGTCCGGAAAAAATGACCCCGATCAAAATGATGATCAACCATATCGCACGGAACTTATACGATTTTAAATCAAGTTTCCAGCCCAAGGCACCTGAAATCGCATAAGCCGCTGCAAGTGACGCCGACATTACTGACGTGGCACCGGCTCCGAAAATACCGATTGCAAACACAACCTTTGCCCATGAACCGAGCAATGGCTGCAGCTGGATGGCCATTTGACTTGGATCTTCAATGTTCGTACCGAGGGAAAACGCTCCAGCAGCCGTTACGACAATCGCAACGGAAATAATCGCCACGACAATCATGGAAAAGATGATGTCAAAGCGTCCTTCACTGACTGCCTCTTTCCCTTTCCAACGTTCCTGCACCGTCGCCGACTGTAGAAAGAATGTATATGGAACAATGGTCGTCCCAATAAGCGAGATAACAAATATAATCGATCCATCAGGAATCTTAGGTACAAAAATACCACTTAAAATTGCTCCGATATCCGGTTTGATGACAACCGCAGTTATGATGAAACTGAGACTGATGATACCGACCATGATGACAAAAAACTTTTCAATGACTTTATAATTCCCGAACCATAACAACAACCCGATAAATAAACCTAGAAGTACCGCCCATAACCGAATGGGTGTATCCGTAATGATGGCAAGACCTGAGGCACCCCCTAAAATATTTCCAGTTTCATAAGCGGCATTACCCACTCCAATGGCAGCGATTACAATAGTGACCGCAATGAACTTCAACACCGGATTCGAAAACTGTTCCCGGAAAGCCGTCCCTAAATCTTTTCCAGTAATGATGCCCAAGCGTGTGGACATTTCCTGCAAGAACATGGTTGCAATGACAGAGAATACAAGTGCCCAGATCAACGTCATACCAAAACCTGCCCCTGCCTGGGAGGCGGCCGTTATGGTACCTGGGCCCACAATAGCTGCAGCAACAATCGCCCCAGGTCCTACTTCCTTCAACTTTGTGAAGAATCCCTTTTTTTCTTCCATCTGCAAACCTCCTATATCGTCCATCTTTTTCTCTGGTTATTCTAGGTATTCCGAATACTTTAGATATACATGTCATATGAGTGGACGGAACATACAAAGTGATTGGCCCCGCCCTAAATGACGTATCTCTGGAATCTTCATTTATCATGATAGAAAGTCTCCAATACGACGCACCGAGACACCGGAATTCCGGAGTGCGCTTTTAATGCCACCTGCAAAATCAAGTGCATATTTTCCATCACCATGGATACAAATTGTATGAGCGACAATCGCAATGTCTGGTCCCTGCTGCGACTTGATCCGCCCTTCCTTCACCATCCGGATAACTTGCTCAGCCGCTTTTTCATGATTATGGATAAGCGCATCTGTTTGTGCACGTGACGTCAAACTGCCATCTTCCTGATACGTGCGATCGGCAAAAACTTCACTCGCAGTCGCAAGACCAATCCTTTTTCCTGCTTCAATAATCTCACTCCCCGATAATCCAAACAATACCAATTCCGGATCCACATCATAGACAGCTTCCGCAACGGCTTCGGCAAGTTGTTTATCCTTCCCTGCCATATTATACAGGGCACCATGCGCCTTAACATGTTGCATGTGTCCTCCCTCTGCTCTTACAAAACCGTATAATGCGCCTATTTGGTAAACAACCAAATTATAAGCTTCCTCGGCAGTGATAGCCATTTGTCGTCGCCCAAACCCGACCAAATCCTGCAATCCCGGGTGTGCACCAATCCCGACACCTTTCTCCAAAGCCATTTTCACTGTTCGCCTCATTGTCGTCTGGTCACCAGCATGGAATCCACACGCGATATTCACCGACGTAATATAATCCAATATCTCCCTATCACGTCCAATCGTATATGAACCAAAACTTTCGCCTAAATCACAATTCATATCGACATACATCCGTAAAAACCTCCCCTCATTTTATATTCCATTTTACACCAAGCTAAATACATATGACTCATATCCCATTATGTACATTATCACATGTATTTGTTCAACACTTTCGAAAAAGCAATGTTCCACCTTGGAATCGCACAACCTGCTCCCAAAATCGCGCACACCTCACCCGGAATCGCGCAGCCCTCGCCCTAAACTGCACAGGTCCATATTCCCCTACATCATTTCTTCATTATATGAAAAAGGCACAAACGGATCGGCGAATGCTCTCCCTTTGTGCCTGTCATTTTCGGTCACCCTTTTTCACTGGCGGTTTCCGGTGTATTCACAATGTTGTGTGCGGGTATCATCAACCGGCCCATGATATCCGAAAAATGTGGTTCTTCAACCCCAGCTTCTGTAAGTGCCTTGAACATGCACTCAAGCCACGCATCACGGCGAGACGGGGTAATTTCAAAAGGCTGATGTCTGTATGGCAACATCGGGCGTCCGATTTCCTGGGCATAAAGAGGTGGACCACCAAAAAATTGGGTCAAGAACAAGCGCTGTTTCCGCGCTGATTCTTGAAGGTCATCCGGAAAAATCGGAAGCAATATATCATTACTTCCTATATGCTTATATAAAGAGTCGATAATGCGGTCGACAACTGGCTGTCCACCAATTGACTCATAGATTGTTTCGAGTTTAGCCATTTACCTTCACCTTCTTTGTCGTTGTGGTCAATGTCCTGTTTCCATTATAACAACAAACATCGGGCAATCGTAGTAATTTAAATCACACTTTCTGTTATTTAAGTTACTTTAAGCGAACTCGGTTTCACAAATCACATTTAATCTGTCATTTAAATTCTGGGCCTTTCATGACTGAATGTAAAGGAGCTTGCCCGTCTATGTGATCAATCATTTTTCGTTTGACCATAAACCAAAATGGGATACAATCTGGATAGAGGAGGGTTTCCATATGAGACAAATTGCTGAGATGCTTCAACAGGCCAAACATGTTATTGTATTCACTGGTGCAGGCATGTCAACTGAAAGTGGATTGCCTGATTTTCGCTCACCAAATCGTGGACTCTGGACTCAATTCAATCCGGATGAATTGGCCAATCTCGATGCCTTAAAACATAATACCGAAGAATTTATTGATTTTTATCGTGCGCGTCTGCAAGCCGTTACTGATTATACCCCACACAAGGGACACCGAATCTTAGCTGAATGGGAACATAAAGGAATCATCAGTGGCATTATTACACAAAATGTTGATGGATTTCATCATGATGCGGGAAGCCAAAATGTCATGGAATTGCACGGTACATTCCGGAAGTTTTATTGTCATGATTGCCATAAGGAATATGATCGGCAAGCATTTTTGGATGGGAAGTCCACTTGTCATGTGTGCGGCGGGATCATCCGTCCTGGAATTGTTCTATTTGGCGAGACACTCCCAACTGAGACGTTTTACCGTGCGGATGACGAAACCATGAAAGCTGACTTGTTCATCGTACTCGGATCCTCCCTGAATGTCACTCCCGCCAACACGTTCCCTGCCCATGCCAAGCAAAATGGCGCACACATTATTATCGTCAACCGCGAAGCAACGCCATTTGATGATTATGCGGATCATATCATTCAGGATAAACGTATTGGAGAAGTGCTCACTGGTGTTCATGAACACTTATTCAATGAGACATAAACAAAGTGTGCCATATTCTTCGGGAGTGTTCAGACATATTCATTATTTTCTAGAGAATTCACGCATGCTCACACCCGAAGTTCAGCAATTATTGATCAAATAATGCAATGGTGAATCGCAAAAATGATCCACAGACAATATAATAACCCTTTTAGCAGCCATTCACGCATTCGACTCCTGAAAGGGTTATTTTTTTCATCTGAATAAAGCCCTGAATAACAACGATTAGACTGATATCTGTCAGTCACTTTTCGGATTTTTGGGTACGAGCTTGAATATTTCCTGGGAACGGACACTGGCCACCAAACGTTCCAACCAACGATAATATACTTTGGAGTCCTCAATTTGATGGTACACTTTGCGAGCCTCTTGCAACATCTCTTCCGAAACCTCTTCATCCTCAAACAGCTGATCCAATTCAAACTCAGCCTCCTGAATGGCTGTCAGATTCATTTTGGCCTCACGGTCCCACATATGACAAAAATATGAAGTGAATGTATTGAAATAATTCTTTTCAGCGACATATGTATGTTTCCGGGAGCCGCGTTGGAATTTCTTTTTGACCATATCGATTTCCTGCAATTTACGGACGCTTGTACTCATGCTTGGTTTACTCATGCCCAGCTCTTCCCGCATTTCGTCGAGATTCATCTGATCTTCGAATTGCATCGTGGCATATAACCTGCCCGCTGCAGGGGTCACTGAATACAAATCCATCGTTTCGGCGATGGCATCAACGACTTGTTCTTTTGCTGATTCTATTTTTTCTTTTGCTGCATGATCTTTATCCTTCATCTGCATCACCACATCTAAATTTTACTATATGCATTTTACTTTAACATAAAACGTTCCTTTTGTATTGTCAATTTTCATGAAATTACTTTAAAGCCCAAAATGCTCAACTTGATTAAGCTCGATATTTTCAAAGATCTTTCATTTTTGTATTTCCCATCATTCCAGCTTCTTAATCATGAACAATGTTAAACAAAGGAATAGATGCCCTTTAAATATATTTTATAGCTGCATTTAAAGGGACTGCTCTCATTGGTCACCACCGAATGTCTCATATTAGATAACATGGATGCTCAACACAGACATATTCCACATTCCCTACCGAAAATCTGTTAGGCGTCATGGATTACATGCGGATTTTTCGGTAAATCAATCCCTATCAAGTCACCTTCCTGATACCTTGTGGTGTCACTGGGATTAAATTCATCAACCATCAATTCTTGTTCACCGACTTGGATGAAGTATCTCAGGAAGTTACCATTATAGACAACTCTTGAAAGAGACCCTTTTGTGGAACTTGAATCATTCAATTCAATTTGCTCCGGGCGAACTAAAACAGTCGTTTTTTTACCTGTTTCAGCTCCCAATGCATCATTCACTTGAAATGATATGGTTCCTGTATCAAACATTGGCGTCCCGTTTTCAGAACTCACCTTGCCCGTCAAAAAGTTGGAATTACCAACAAATGTTGAAACGAATTGGTTCTCTGGATAGCGATAAATATTACTCGGGCTATCAAGTTGTTGGATGGTTCCCTTGTTCAGAACAGCAATACGATCAGAGATACTGATGGCTTCTTCTTGGTCATGTGTCACAAAGATAACAGTCAAATCAAGTTTATCTTTGATTTTACGTATTTCTTCACGTAACACAAGACGCAGATTAGCGTCCAGGTTTGATAAAGGTTCATCGAGTAACAGAACTTTAGGTTCAAGGACCAGACAACGTGCAATCGCTACACGTTGCTGCTGTCCTCCACTCAACTCATAAGGTTTTCGTTCAGCATAATCTCCCAATTCAACCTGCTTTAATGCATTCATAATCTTTTCATGGCGATTTTTCTTTCTTTTATGCTGTTTCAATCCATAAGCTACATTTTTATAAACCGTCATATGTGGAAACAATGCGTAATTTTGAAAAACCATTCCGGTCGATCGCTTTTCCGGAGGTAGATCATTGATTGTTTCCCCGTCCAATATGACATCACCGGAATCCTGATGATGGAAACCGCCAATCGTGCGTAATAGGGTTGTTTTCCCGCAGCCACTCGGTCCTATAAAGGATACGAGTTCTCCTTTTTTGATGGATATGGACATATTATCCACAGCTTTGACATCGTCAAAATACTTATATAAGTTTTTTAGTTCAAGAAAATAGTCATTTGTCATCTGAACCTCTCCTTCCCAGTATGACGCGTCTTACACAAATTAAACACGGACTCCTGTCCTTTTTTCGATGAATTTCAACAAGCCAAGGCATGTCAGCACGATGGCGATCATGATGAACGACATAGCTGAAGCTAATCCGACCTTCCCTTGTTCAGCAAGGTTCAAGATATAAATGGCAACCAGATTATTTCCTGGCGAAATCAGGAAGACCACAGCACTGATGGAAACCATTGCTGTCATGAATGCATAGACAAAGCCGGCAACGAATTCAGGTATCAACAATGGAAGGTTGATCTTCGCAAATGTCTTATACGGGCCAGCCCCCAGGTCATTTGAAGCTTCTTCCAAAGCTTCATCCACCTGGTGCATTTTACTGATGGCCGCTTCAAGTCCAACTCCGATTTTTCGGAATGTCATATTCAGCACCAACAATGCTACGGTACCAGTTAAAAAGAAAGGCGATCCATTAAATACAAGGACATAACCGATACCCATAACCGTACCTGGTACGGCCAGACCGAACAATGTCAAAAACTCAAGCATACGTTTGCCTGGAATCACTTTCCTTGCAAAAAGAAATCCTTGCAATATTCCAAGTCCAGCAGCCAAAACGGCACTGACAAGGGAGACAAACAGACTGTTATACAGAGAATCCCAACCTGTGGAATTATTGAAGTGATCCAATGTAAATGTGTTATTGATACCGATGATTTTAACAAAAGCCCCTAATACGACCATGATAAACATCAGCAGAATAAAAGCGGAAAAAATCGTACTGATGGTACCGACCAATGCTTTGACCGGTTTGGAAAGCGGGGCCTTGGCTCCCCCTGACTCACCACTGATTGTTCCAAGGCTCGTGTCCTTTAAAATGTATGTTTGAAAAATAAAGACAAGCAGACTTGGAATAATCAGGAACACTCCCAATACTGCAGCCTGTTCCATATTTTGCTGACCGACTACCAACAAATATGTTTCTGAAGCCAGGAAGTTTTCACCGCCTCCAATGATCAGCGGATTCGAGAAATCGGCCAAAGCCATGACAAAAACAAGTAAACCACCCTTGATGATACCTGACCTTGCGAGTGGTATAGTGATTCCGCCTAAGGTTTTCCATTGATTGGCACCTAAATCTTGTGCGGCATATTCCAGGTTACTGTTCATACTCCGAAAGGTGCTCTCAATCAACATGTAACCTATCGGAAAATAACCGATGATTTGGGCAGTGACAACACCCCAAAAACCATAAATACTGAAATCAGAACCCAGTAACCCGCCAAGAAACTCTGTAGCGACACCATTTCTGCCAAATAAAATAATCAACGCCAATGAGAAAATGAACGGAGGGGCAACCAATGGCAACAATGCTATTCCTTTATAAGACTTTGCAAGAAAACCATTCGATCGGGTCACGTACAGGGATAGTGCAACACTCAAAAAGACGATTACAATTGTTGTAATCAGTGAAGATGCTACACTATTGAAAAATGCTTTGAGATAATATGATTTTTGGAAAAAGGTGACATAGTAATCAAGTGTCAGTGTTCCACTTCCGATTCCAAAACTTTTTAACAACACCGCAAAAACGGGTGCAACAATAAATAATAAAATAGATAATGCTAAAATGATCGTTAAAACAGCGAACCATGGCTCAGACCAGAACCGCCTCCATATACCCGGAGACGGCTTTGAGCCAACCTTTGTGTTCTGTACAGCTTCCAATGTGATGCACCTCCTCAATCAGAGAATCGATCGCGCCATTCTTCCATGATACGATCTTGGTTTTCCTCTGCCCAAACAGCATCGTAATCAATCAGGTAATCCTCTACTTCGTCATCTGTACCTTCAATATTTGATTTCGTTACCATTGAACGATGTTCTGCAGAGCTTTCCATTCCTTTTTTCGATCCGATATAATCGATGACTTCTTCAACGGCCTCACGGTTATCTGTATCTTTGAACATCCAAATAACGTCCAGATCATAACCGATTCCCTCTGAAGGGTAGATAGCCTGAAGTGGATAGCCTTCATCGATACGATTGAAGACAGCTTGATCCCATGTAATACCAACGGCATACTCACCTTGTGAAACCATCTGTGCAGGAGCATCTCCCGATTTTGCATACTGGGCCACATTTTCATTCAAGTCTTCAAAATAATCCCATGCGTCATCTTCACCCATAATTTGGATGATCGTGGAAACGAATAAATAGGCCGTACCAGATGTACCTGGATCCGGAAGGACAATTTCACCTTTATATTGAGGATCTGCCAGATCTTCCCATGACTCAGGTGTGTCAAGGCCTTTTTCTTCCATCACTTCCTCATTGACGGTTATCAGATTAAACCAATATGACCATCCATACCATTTACCGTCTTCATCTTTAAACTCATCAGGGACATCCTCCCATTCAGGGGAGTCGTACGGTTCGAGATAATCTTCCTTTTCTGCCTTCAATGCAATACTATGTAACATTCCCCATTGCATGTCCGCGCCAAAATCCGGTGCTTCGGAATCAATCCGGCTCCATCCCTCACCGCTGGAAAGGCGCAATACATTTGCCTTGATGCCTGTCTCTTCTTCCATGTCTGCAACCAAGTCCTGCATTTCCTCAGAATCATTATGTGTATAGACTTCGATTTCCTTTGAATCCGAACTTGCTTTATCATCGCTGCCGCAAGCAGCTAATATCATTCCCATAAAAATAAGCGAAAACGTCAATAGCTTCTTCATTTTTCAAACTCCTTTTTATAACGTGATAGAATCATAATCTTCAATAACATGATCAGCATCTTTGAGATGTGTACTTGTGTTGTCTATTTCAGATGTTATTCCGATGCTTGCCAACATATTGCTGTTCTTCCCCAGAATCATATCACCGTTTGAGTCACCGATTATCAATGCACGTTCGGGCTGTATACCCATTTCTTCGCAACTCATGTATACCATATCTGGGAAGGGTTTTCCCCTCTCGACCATGTCATCGCCTAGAATACTCTTAAAATAGTGATCGATTTGTAGCTGTTCAAGATGTTTACAAGCATTTTCACGATGATCTGAAGTAACGACACCAAGCTGCAGTGATTTTTCAGCGGCCTTTTTCAATAAGTTCAACAAACCTTCAATCGGTTCGATCGTTTTTTTCCAGTCATCACTTTCATCCACTTCCTGTAACGCACCACCGACTATTTCGGTTGCTTCATTCCAGGGAAAACCCTTTTTGTAGAGTATCATGGCGCCAATTGTCATCAAATCATCCGGCGACCCAATGCATAATGGTCCCTGTAAATCCCATGTTCCATCGGTATAATGAAAACCAAGCGATTCAGCCAATTCATGTTTACCGGACACATTCATATCCGTTTTAGATGCAATGGCATCAACGAATCGCTGTGCCCAACGAACCCATAATGAACCGAATTTAATCAATGTTCCATCTTTGTCAAAAAGAATGCCGTCAATGTTATATGTTTCTTGATGATTGATTACGCATTCAACCATTCTGACCCTCTTTTCATACTGAATTTTGTTTACAATCTATGCATCGTTAAAGAGCCTGGTATGTTCCCTCCCTTAAAGCCCGCATATTCACAACACAGTAAACAAATGCGCCTTGTTAACTAAAAAATGTATATTAAAAATTAATTTAATAAAGTTAACGCGATAATTAATAGACTAACGTAATAATCAAAACACGTCAACAGCAAAATTGAAAAAAACGGGTTTATAAATCGGTATCAAAAAAGCCTTCCATAATTATGTCTTTTAAAAAAGAATAAAAAATATACGGATTTTCATTTTCCCCTTTGACATTTTTAAAATGACATGATAGGTTTATACTTGTTCAGAACGTTAAATATTTATTTAACAAAGTTAATTATAGAGGGAGGATGACGATGGAGATTCGAAAACAATACATTGATGGTCAATGGATAACAGCAAGTTCAGGCGCTGTCCGTTCCATCATCAATCCTTTTAATCAAGAAGTGATTGCACACGTGACCGAAAGCGATGAAACAGATGCCCAAAAAGCCATAAAAGCGGCACGCCATGCTTTTGACCATGGTGATTGGCCCCATTTACCGGCAATCGATAGAAGCAGAGTCCTTTATACGATTGCTGAATTGATTGTACGGGATAAAGAAGAATTAGCTGAACTGGAATCGCTTGATACCGGAAAAACACTTGAAGAAAGCCGCACAGATATGGAAGACATCGCAAACGTATTCCGTTATTACGCTGAAATCGCCGGAAAAGACGGCGGTGAAATCATTGATTCACCCATACCGAATTCGACAAGTAAGCTCATCCGCGAACCCGTTGGTGTCTGTGGCCAGATTACACCTTGGAACTATCCATTGCTTCAGGCATCTTGGAAATTGGCACCGGCGCTTGCCGCAGGTAACACACTGATCATGAAACCGAGCGAAATAACGCCACTGACTTCCATTAAAGTATTCGAACTGATGGAGGAAGCCGGTGTTCCAAAGGGTGTTATCAACCTTGTCCTTGGACCAGGCAACCCGGTCGGAAGTGAACTTTCCAAACATAAAGATGTCGATCTCATTTCCTTTACCGGGGGTATTGAAACAGGAAAACAGATCATGCAGGACGCCACTTCCAACATGAAGAAAATTGCTTTTGAACTCGGCGGAAAAAATCCCAACATCATTTTTGCGGATGCCGATTTCGACACTGCGGTGGATCAAGCGATGAATGCTGTCTTTTTCCATGCTGGACAGGTTTGTTCAGCGGGTACACGTCTGATCGTGGAAGAGAGCATCCATGATCGATTTATCGACCGACTCGTTGAATTGGTCCGTTCCATCAAACTTGGAAACGGATTTGATGATACGACGCAAATGGGGCCGCTCATATCGAAAGAACATTTAGATAAAGTCATCGACTATGTTGAAAGCGGCCGAAAAGAAGGGGCAACCGTCGCTGTAGGCGGCCAGTGTCCAGAAGATGCAGAGCTAGCATCGGGATTTTTCTATTTACCGACTGTGTTGACAGGTTGTACGACCGATATGGATGTTGTCCAAAACGAAGGGTTCGGACCAGTCATTACCGTAGAGACCTTCTCAACAGAAGAAGAAGCTGTAAAACTGGCGAACGACTCCATCTATGGCCTCTCAGGTGGCGTCTTTACGAACGATCTTGCCAAAGCTGAGCGTTGTGTCAATAAGATGCGGATGGGAACCGTTTGGATCAATGATGTGAACCTGTACTTCCCGGAAGCACCGTGGGGAGGTTACAAACAATCCGGCATCGGGCGTGAACTGGGTACAACTGGGCTGGAAGAATATCAGGAACTCAAACATATTTTTACCAATTTAAAACCTGAACCACTTCACTGGTTCCAATAGGTTCAACAAAAATAGATTGATTGATTTAAGGGAGGGTTCATCCATGAGTGAAAAATACGATTACGTTGTCGTCGGGGGTGGCAGTGCTGGCTCTATCCTCGGAAGCCGTCTAAGCGAAGACGGAAAACATAATGTCCTTGTTCTGGAAGCTGGACGTAGTGACTATCCATGGGATTTACTTATACAAATGCCTGCAGCATTAATGTTCCCAGCAGGTAAGAAACTTTATGATTGGGTCTATCAATCAGACCCAGAGCCCTATATGAAAGGGCGACGCATCGCACATGCAAGAGGAAAAGTCCTTGGTGGATCAAGCTCCATCAATGGGATGATCTATCAGCGCGGGAACCCGATGGACTACGAGCGCTGGGGAGCCGATCCGGGAATGGAAACATGGGATTTTGCCCATTGTCTACCCTATTTTAAACGGATGGAAAATGCACTCGACTCCCCTGAGGATGACATGCGTGGACATGACGGTCCGATCAAATTGACACGCGGACCTGCGACAAACCCATTGTTTCAAGCGTTTTTCGATGCAGCAGAAGAAGCGGGATATCCGCAAACGCCGGATGTAAACAGTTACCGCCAAGAAGGCTTCGGCCCGTTTGATCGTCATATTTATAATGGCAGACGTCTATCCGCTTCACGTGCTTATTTACATCCATATAAAAACCGGCGGAACCTGACGGTTAAAACCCGTGCATTCGTTATCGGCATCGATTTCGATGGGACGAAAGCAAAAGGTGTGACTTATCGCCGAAATGGAAAAATACACAACGTCGAAGCGGATGAAGTCATTCTTGCAGGTGGTGCCATTAACACACCACAACTTCTCCAGCTATCAGGGGTTGGTGATGCGGACTATCTACGGACACTTGGGATTGATCCGGTCGTCCATTTGCCTGGTGTCGGGGAAAATCTTCAAGATCACTTGGAAGTATACATCCAACATGCCTGTCCCGAGCCTGTTTCCGAACAGCCAAGCTTGAATAAATTAAAAATGCCTTTCTTGGGACTGCAGTGGATACTTTCACGTAAAGGGCCTGTTGCCAGCAGTCATTTTGAAGGGGGTGGCTTCATCCGCTCGAATGAAGACGTCGACTATCCAAACTTGATGTATCATTTCTTGCCGCTTGCCGTGAGATATGACGGACAGAAAGCAGATACACCACACGGATTTCAAGTCCATGTCGGTCCGATGTATTCTGATTCAAGAGGTAAATTACAAATACAATCGGCTGACCCGAACATGCATCCAAGCATGGTCTTCAATTATCTATCAACCGAGCAAGACCGCCGTGAATGGGTGGAGGCTATAAGAAGGACAAGAGAAATCATGCGACAGCCTGCCATGGCAAAATATAATTCCGGTGAAATTTCCCCTGGCCCAGCCACTGAATCAGACGAGGACATTCTCGACTGGGTTGCGAATGATGCGGAAACAGCCTTACACCCTTGCTGTACAACAAAAATGGGACCCGATTCGGACCCTATGAGTGTTGTCGATCCCACTACAATGAAAGTTCACGGATTGGAAAATGTGCGCGTCGCCGATGCATCAGCGATGCCTTATATCACGAATGGCAATATACATGCACCTGTGTTGATGCTCGCGGAAAAAGCAGCCGATCTTATTTTAGGAAAAGAACCACTTGCACCATCTAACATGGAATTTTACCGTCATGAAAAAAAGATAGAAACACTCGCAAAGTGATTCATCGTAGATTGCAAGAATCCAGGACAGGCTGGATTCTTGTTTTTTAAAATCAACCCAACATATCTACACACCGCCCTCATACACATGTAAACCATTTCACCGTCCACGTGGAAAAAATCTAAATTAAAAAATACATACATTACCAATCAATATAAATTGACTTTATCCTGACAAAGTAATATTATCACTACTAATCTAACTTTTCAGAAGGTGGGTCAACATGAAAATTCAGAACTTCAAGATTGAAACAATCCCGCTGAAGCTCATTCAGCCGATTACCGTTACATTCGGTACCATCGAGGAAGTAGAAACACTTATTATCCAAATCGAAACAGATGAAGGGATTCATGGTATCGGTGAGGGAGCGCCATTCGCCCCTGTTACTGGTGAAACCTTGGAAACAGCTATTCCGACTGCCAAACAATTATGCCAGTCGCTGGTAGGAAAAAACCCACTGAACATTGAAAAAATCCATCATCAAATGGATGATACAATCGTAGGTCATACATCTGTCAAGGCGGCCATCGACATTGCCCTTCACGATATTTTGGGCAAAAAAGCCGAATCCCCGCTCTATCAATTGCTAGGTGGTTATCATAACGCATTTGAAAACGACATGACCTTAGGGATTGATACGCCCGAAAATATGGCACATGATGCAAAAAGAAAAGTGGAAGAAGGTTTTCGCGTTCTAAAATTGAAAGCCGGGATCAACGTACAGGAAGACATCAAAGCAGTAAAAGCCATCCGAAAAGAAATCAGTGATGATATCCGATTGCGTGTCGATGCCAATCAAGGATGGACAGCGAAGGAAGCCCTTCAATACGTACATGCGGTTGAACCATTTCACATCGATGCGATTGAACAGCCCCTTCCATATTGGAACATCAAGGAGATGGCATTTGTCAGACGTCAATCCCCTATCCCGATCATGGCAGATGAAACCGTTCATTCACCACAAGATGCCATAAAAGTCATTCAAGCGAATGCAGCCGACATCATTAATATAAAGCTCATGAAGTCGGGTGGATTGTATAAAGCCCAAATGATCAACGGAATCTCGGAAGCCGCTGGATTACAATGCATGGTGGGCTGTATGCTTGAAAGTAAAATTGGTATCACGGCTGGAGCCAGTATTGTCGCTGCAAAGAAAAACATAACTGAAGCTGATATGGATAGCTTTTTACATGTAAAGGATCCGGGCATCAATGGTGGGATTACAATCAAAGACGGGATCATCACCCTTCCTGAGGCCCCAGGACTTGGAATAGATATGAAACTTTAACGACGTATGGGAGTATATGAATTGATTGCCTGATCACCTACCCCGAACAATGCCTTTCTGCAAGGGTTCATAGCGCAATTCACACGATTCGCCATCATATCGTATTTCCTTTTTCATAAGCACATACGACTGCCATAATTGACAGACACTTTTGAATACTTTTGTCAGATCAATACCTATCCTATCAATCTAGGAATGACGCTGTTCACCAAGTATACATTTAATAGAAAAACAAGTATTTACATCAACGAACCAACAAACAGGAGGAATCAATATGGACGCATTATTCACAAGCTCAACAAGTTTACTCGCGATCATGTCGTTAACGGTCGCATTCAGTTTTTATTTACGTCATTTCAAGGGGTTCAGGACATTGGGTCCGGCACTTATCGTTATCTTGACAAGTATTCTGTTGGCTAACTTGAAAATTGTTCCGTTTGAAGCTGAAGTCTATAATGTCATTGCAGATTATGCGATTCCTTTATCGATTGCCATGATGCTGCTCAGTGTTGATATCAAAGAAATGTTGAAGTTATCAAAGAAACCACTTGCTGCCATTATATTAGCCGCTTTGAGTGTGGGAATCGTAACTGTCGTTGCGGGAATCATTTTTGCTCCGATGATTGAAGAAGGCTGGAAAGTAGCCGGGATGTTTGTCGGGACGTATACAGGTGGAAGTTCTAATCTCACCGCCATCGGCTATGGGCTTGATGCGTCTGCAAACACATTCGCAGCCGCTAATGCCGCAGATTATGTTGTCGGCGTGCCAACATTGATTTTAATGTTCGCTTTTCCAGTCATCGCCTCGAAATCGAAACGATTCCAACGCATCTGGCCCTATGCATTAACGGAAGCCCAATTGGAAGGTGGCGAAGAAGAAGAACAAGATGCGTTTCTTGAGAATAAAACATGGAGCATCCAGGATATTGGTTGGAGTTTTGCGATTGCATTCGGTATTACAGCAGTCGCTTCATACTTGGCAACATTTTTCCCGGAATCTTTCTATAGTGCTGCACGTATCTTATTGATTACAACATTGGCGGTTGTTGCCGCTCAGATTGGCCCGGTCAAACGGATAAAAGGGAACATGGATGTCGGACTTTTTGTCGCACTGTTCTTCTTGACGACCATCGGTTATATGGTTAATATCAAGGACTTTCTCGGCTCGACATTGGCCATTGCCATATTTTGTTTTATCATCATTTTATTTTCACTTATGTTACATGCTTTATTATGCCGCCTGTTCAAAATCGAATATCAATACGTCATCATATCGATTGTCGCTGCTATAGCGGATGGTCCGACATCTGCACTTGTCGCAGCTTCGGCCAACTGGCGTTCTCTTGTCAGTCTCTCGGTCGTATTAGGTGTCATCGGAATGGTGCTCGGTAATTATATCGGGATTGGTGTTGCCTACTTCATCAAGTTTTTGATTGGCGCATAAACACTTTACAGGAGGGTAAAAATGACAACTTTTCACTTATATCGATCAGGCATCCATGATGCAACATTCGAATTTCATACAGACCATGTATTTGTCCAAAAACGTGATATCATACAAAATAAATGGCATTCCGGCTCCATCTTGACGACACACGAATCAGAGAAAATAGCGGCTTATTATCATATCGATCCGCTGGAAATATATCAACATCTAAACGAATATCATCATCTTTTCCAGTCGAACCAAAACGAAGCGAAAACGTCTTGGGGCGCAACCTATTATAAACATGAAACCGATGAACATCTATGGGTGGAGCGCTTTAAAAAACTGCCCATCGATGTCGTTGTCGTTCAAAACGAAGCCATCGCATTCATCAGCCCATCACGGGAAAATATAAGTGTCCTAGTCAAGGCTGGTTATGAACAATATACACCTATATCCTTGTGGGAGGATGATTCCATCTCCCCTGCACACTATGGCATCCGTCATATGGGCTGTTATATGGTCCCCATGCGCGATAAAGTCAGACTTGCAACCGATGTGTGGTTGCCTGATGGCGAAAAAGATGCCTACCCGGTTATTTTCATCCGAACACCGTATGGTCGCATGATGTATGAAAAAGCCTATGTGCATTTCATCCAGAGAGGCTATGGTGTCGTTATCCAAGATACACGTGGCAGAGAAGATTCAGAAGGTGAATGGATTCCCATGTATTCCGAGGTGGAAGATGGCGATGACAGTCTAAACTGGATAGCCGATCAATCTTGGTGTGATGGCCATATCGGTATGATCGGGGCATCGTATGGTGGGTATGTCCAATGGGCGGCTGCCGCGAGCGGGAATCCACACTTAAAAGCATTGGTAAGTATTGTCACCGCTGGTAGTCCATTTATCGATATCCCACGAAAAGGGGGGGCATTTGTTTCAGGTATGCTTGCCTGGGCATTTGCCATGACGGAAAAAACGTTCAAACCCGAAAACATGGTTCGAGAGGATTGGGATGATGTCTTGAATGTCCGCCCCATCAAAGACATTCCTAAAAAAGCGCTCGGTTTCGATGTGCCCTTCTGGAATCAATGGATGCAACACTCAGCCAACGATACCTTCTGGAAGGCATCGAGTTGGACACGGGGACAAGAAAACATCAGCACACCCGCCATGATCGTCTCTGGCTGGTTTGATGACAATGGCATGGGCACAACCGAAGCTTTGGAAGTGACCGCCTCGTATGATCAACATGATAGAAAAGTCATTCTCGGTCCATGGCTTCACAACGGGAATACTGTCCGTGACGTCCAAGGGGTGCAGCTCGGCAATGATTCACTGCGCTATGACCTTGATTATAACTATCAAAAGTGGTTTGATCATAAATTGAAAGGCATCCATAATGATATGACACAAACCCCAACAATCGAATATTATGATACCGGTTTGAATGCATGGCAGCAAGACGAAGCCTGGCCACCACATGATATGACATGGACGCCTTTGTATTTGAATTCAAAAACAAGCGCCGAGAATCCAGCGAAACAGGACAACGGCACACTGCAATTTACCCCTGATGACACAACAGGGTGCGTATCATATGAATATGACCCAAATCATCCGGCACCGCAACTTATTGATATGTCCGAAAATGAGGTTGGCGTCCCGGCTGATTACCAACAGGTGGAAATGCGTGATGATGTGCTCGTATACAGCACGTCTCCACTTCAAGACCCTGTCACGGTCGTTGGGGACATCTATGCCACATTATATGCAGCCAGCACCGCAAAGGATACCGACTGGATCATCCGCGTCACAGATGTGGCACCAGATGATACATCTACAAAATTGGTTGACGGTGTATTACGAGCAAGATATCGTAATGGTTATGAACAGGAAGTATTGTTGGAACCCGATCGCATTGAAGCATACAACATCCGGACATCCAAACTTGGTCATACTTTCAAAAAAGGCCATCGGATAAGATTGACCATTACATCGAGTGCAAACCATTTTATTTTTCCGAACGCCAATACAGGAAATGATCCTGCATCAGATACCCAAACACAAACAGCTACACAAACGATATATCATACGCCTGAATATCCGTCACATATCGTGTTGCCTATCCGTTGATTCGTCGAGGATCAACCATCCATTGTATACCGATGTGAGGCAACATTTTATGTGTCTTATTAACGAACACAGGAGGGAGCGACATACATCGCTCCCTCCTTCTTCATGATTGCTATTCTCCGAACAACATGCCAATATGTTCAATATTCGTTACCGCAACTCACTATTTCCCATGGACATTCGTTGCGACTGGCGGTGTATAAGGTAGGTCATTTTTCACGATATCCTGGAGTGTTTCTCGCTGTACGACCAACACATCCCGCTCGTTTTCTACGAAGACAACAGCCGGACGCGGAAATCGGTTATAATTGCTCGCCATGGAATAACCATATGCCCCCGTTGCAAAAACTGCCAGAATATCACCTGCTTCCACTTCCGGAATAGGCAAGTCCCATATAAGCATGTCACCCGATTCACAGAGTTTACCAGCTATAGAAGCTTTATCTGTCACCTTGTCATCCGCTTTGTTGGCGATGATTCCTTCATATTTAGCCTGATACAACGCTGGGCGGATATTATCATTCATTCCGCCATCTACAGGAAGGTATGTGCGGACACCCGGAATTTCTTTCAAGGAGCCGGTTGTATACAACGTAACGCCAGCATTTCCGGATATGGCCCTGCCGGGTTCAACCCAGATTTCCGGGCATGGGATGTCAATCTCACGCGCGCACTCTTTCACTTTTTCAACCAGTCCTTCAATATATCCCGCATACGAAACCACCGGATCGTCTTTTGTATAGTGGATTCCGAAGCCGCCTCCCAAATTCAAGACAGGAGGGATAAATCCACTTTCTTCTTTCCATTCAGCCAGTTTTGCAAACAAAACATCAGCAGCAGTTAAAAAGCGATCCAGATCGACTATTTGCGAACCGATGTGGCAGTGCATCCCCTTAAAATGAATACGATGATGATGGTGAAGACGCTTGAAAGCCGCATCTGCCTGGCCATTCTGCAATTGGAAACCAAATTTGGAATCCTGGTTCCCTGTCTGGATATATTGATGGGTTTCCGACTCGATCCCTGGAGTGATCCGGATCAGCACGTCCATTGTCCGGTCATGTTTTTCAAGCAATGCTTCCAATAGATCGATCTCATGGAAATTATCAAGAACAACACAGCCAACCTGATTGATAACAGCCATTTCCAGCTCGGAAAGGCTTTTATGATTGCCGTGGAAATGAATTTTTTCAGTTGGGAAGCCAGCCTCGAGTGCTGTATATAATTCGCCTTCTGATACAACATCCAAACCAAGCCCTTCCTCTTTGACGACTTCAAGCATCGCGATGGACGAAAAGGCTTTACTGGCATAGGTAACCTTTGCCGACACACCCATTTTATCGAATGTATCCACAAAAGCTCTGCAATTTTCGCGGATAACCGAAACATCGTAGACATATAACGGTGTTCCGTACTTTTCAGTGAGCTTGACTGCATCCAGGCCGCCTATTTCGAGATGCCCCTTTTGATTGATCTGAAATGGGTGGTGACCATAAATCATGGCGATTCCTCCGTTCGCTTTGTCTTATTTGTGCCTTATTATATATCTAACTGACTTAAAATACTATCAAAAGAATTTCTTCTATCTTGCTATCGTCTAAAACCTTTTATACATCATCAGGAGATAGGAAGTCGATGACATTCTTTGTCTGCATAGCAACGCCGATTGCCAAACAATCCTCATCAATATCAAACGCACCGGTATGTGCTCCGTGAATAATTCCCTTTTCTTCATTGCGGCATCCAAGTCTGAAAAAAGCTGACGGGGCTGCCTTTGAAAAGTACGCAAAGTCCTCGACACCCATACTTGCTTGATTTATGGTCCTAACTTTTTCTACACCTAACATGTGAACAGCTGCTTGTTTAACTAGATCAACCATGGCATCGTTATTGATGAGAGAAGTATAACCATCTGTTCCAAGTTCAAACTGGTAGCTCCCACCCAGTGCTTTTGTCGTATAACGCAACACCTCATCGATGCGTTCAAGGCTCAGTTGACGTACTTCATCGGTAAATGTCCGGAGTGTTCCAACCATGTTCACTTCATCGGCAATAATATTTTTTTGTTTGCCGCCATGTATTTCGCCAATTGAAATGACAGCCGATTCTCTTGGGTCGACATTCCGGCTCACAATTGATTGCAGCGCAGTAACGACATGTGAGGCAATAACGATGGCATCTTTCCCTTCATGCGGGTATGCGCCATGCCCACTATTCCCTTTTACCGACATGTGAAGGGTGTCGGAAGATGCATTCATCTGCCCGTATTTTACCCCAACCTGTCCAACCGGAATTTCCGGAGCCACATGTAAACCAAACACAGCATCGACTTTCGGATGATCCATGACACCTTCTTCAATCATCGGTTTCGCACCCCCGACCGTTTCTTCGGCCGGTTGGAAAAACAATTTGACTGTGCCATGCAACTGTTCTTTATTCTTTTGCAGCAATTGTGCTGTTCCGAGGAGGATTGTCGTATGAGCATCATGACCGCATGCATGCATTTTTCCGTCCACGGTTGATCGATACGGCACATCATTGGTTTCTTGAATCGGCAATGCATCCATATCTGCGCGGAGTGCAACCGTTTTTCCGCGTTTCGCCCCTTCAATATAACCGACAACACCCGTATTGGCGTATCCTGTCTCATAAGGGATCCCCATCTCATCCAGAAGTGTTGTCACTTTCTCACGGGTCCGATACTCATCCATCCCGAGTTCAGGATGCTTATGTATATCGCGACGTGTTTCTACAAGCCATTCGTCTAGCGCTTTGGCTTCATTCCAAATGATATCTGTTTGCATCATCAATCGTCCCCTCCTGTCTAATTGGGAGAGACGGGGAGCAAATCGCGCCACCCCGTCTCTTGATTATTATTTGTCTATTGAATTTTTATCGGATTTACATGTTGTTCTTATTCTTTAGAAACCCATTTATAATCGATATGACCCGTCGGATCGATACGGTAACCTTTGACATCTTCGTTCTGCACCCAATAGTTTGAAGCGGTATACAGACCGAATAAAGGCATTTCGTCCATCATGAGCGCTTCCGCTTTTTCAAGATATTCATCACGTTTGTCTGTATCTGTTTCATGACGTGCCTGGTCGAGATATTCGTTGTATTCTTCGTTTTCCCACATTGTGTTGTTGACATTTGTATCAGCTTCTTCATAGTTTTTCAAAAAGCCGATTGGATCATTATAAGACCCTGTCAAACCAGAAATCGAAAAGTCGAACTTCATATTATTCTGGTCTTCGAAAAACACTTTCGATTCTTCGTGTTCCAATTTCACATCAACATCCAAAGCCTCATTCAGCTGTGCTTGAAGAATTTGTGCGACCTTTTTATTTTCCGATGAGGTATTATATAGGAACGTAACTTCCGGTAGTTCTGAAATTCCAAGTTCCTCCATACCTTCTTCCAATAGTTCCTTCGCTTCATCTACATTGTTATCATCAAAATAACCGTCTTCTTTTAAAGCCATTGTTTTCGGGATATAGCCCATCAATGGCTCAGCCGTATCATAAGTGGCACTGCTGGCAATTTCTTCCCTGTTGATGGCATAAGCAAAAGCTTTACGGATCTTTTCATTCGTAAATGGTTCTTTTTCAGTATTGAAACGGACATAAGCTGACCTTGCCATCACTTCAGAGTGTAGGTCGTCATCATCTTGCAAACTTTGGATGGCATCACGCGGCAATTCACCTACCGGAAGCCCAGCCCAGTCCAACTCGCCTTGATCGAACATACCGAGCTCAGTGTTCGCTTCATCCACGATGGAAAACTCTATCTTGTCCATTTTGACACTATCTGCATCCCAGTAATCTTCATTCTTTTCCAGAATAAGTTCATTTTGGGGCTCATATGATGCCAGTTTGAATGGTCCGTTAACAACAGCTGTATCCGGATCGTTGGCCCATTCCTCATCTTCACCCGCTTCTTCAATCGCATCTTCATTCAATGGGCCTAATGTCGGAGTCGTTGCGTACTCCAAGAAGTATTCAGTCGGACTCTCGAGTGTCACTTCCAATGTATCATCGTCTAACGCTTTCACACCTACTTCATCTTCATCAGCATCGCCTTTATAATAGTCTGCTGCATTTTCGATGAAATACAATTCGTTGGCATCATTCGATCCTGTATCAGGATCGAGCACCCGTTTCCATGCATACTCAAAATCACCCGCGGTCACGGGGTCACCATTGGACCATTCCGCATCACGCAATGTAAACGTGTATGTCAATTCATCATCCGAAATATCGATATCTTCAGCAAGTGATTTTTCGGGTTCACCATCTTCACCTGTTCGCATCAACCCGTCAAACATCTGCATGCTGATGATGCCGGATACATAATCTTCCTGTGTACCTGGGTCAAAAACAGTCGGTTCGTCATGTAAGTTCAATCTAAGGACATTATCATCGTCCCCACCGTCACTGTTTCCGCCGCCATCCCCTGTTATATCACTGTCGTTCGAACATCCTGTCAAGACAGCTCCGGTGCTAAATGTGGCTAATAAAAAGAATAGAATAAATCGCTTCAATTGCATAACCTCCCTGGGTGTATTTAAACTCTCATCTAGAGTGTTTCCAATTCTTTCAAAATCCGTGGTTTATTCCATTTCAAAAGCGCCTATGATAAGTGATTCGGTTTTCAAGCTTTGAACAATCGCCTCCCCCTGTGATGCATGTGTCATTCATCATCGTTTTCATTGAACAGATGGCATGATACATAATGATTTGGTCTAACTTCACGTAGCTGTGGTTCAATTCTAGAACAAATATCCATCGCCAAGGGGCATCTTGTTCTGAAACTGCACCCTGATGGGGGATTCGCTGGACTCGGAAGATCCCCTTTTAAAATGATACGTTCACGACGTTCCTTCGTCACATCAGGTTCGGGGACCGCGGACAATAACGCTTGTGTATACGGATGCAATGGTTCGGTATTCAATACATCCGCATCCATCACTTCGACGATTTTCCCGAGATACATGACGGCAATCCGGTCGCTGATATGTTTGACGACAGACAAGTCATGGGCAATGAACAGATAAGTGAGACCCATTTTTTCTTGTAGGTCCTTCAATAATTTGATGACTTGCGCCTGCACTGAAACATCCAATGCAGAAACCGGTTCATCACATATAATGAATTTCGGCTCAAGCGCCAGTGCCCTTGCAATTCCAATCCGCTGACATTGACCCCCGCTGAATTCGTGGGGGTAGCGGTTCATATGCTCCTCATCCAATCCGACAAGTTCAAGCAGTTCCTTGATACGGTTCTCACGTTCTTTGCCTTTTGCTATTTTATGCAAATCAAGTGGTTCACCGATGATATCACCGACCGTCATCCGAGGGTTCAATGAAGAGTATGGATCCTGGAAAATCACTTGCATGTCACGGCGGACTTCTTTCAATTTTTGACGTGAGAGATTATGGATATTTCGCCCTTCAAAATAGACATCCCCATCAGTCGCATTATAAAGTTGTGCAATCGTCCTTCCCAGTGTGGATTTCCCGCAGCCGGATTCACCGACCACTCCAAGTGTTTCATTTTTATAGATATCCAAGGAAACGTCGTCGACAGCTTTTACAGCTGTTTTACCCGAGCGGAAATATTTTTTTAAATGTTCCACACGGAGAATCCTTTCATTATCCACTTCACGTTCACCAAAGCTGTCTTCATTCATTGTCTGCTCCATGTGTTACCATCCTTTCATGAGTAGTACGCTTGATATTGTTCACGTTCCGACAACATTTCCTTGGCATATGGATGTCTGAGCCAACATCTTACACTCTGTGATTCCGTTTCGCTTATCAGATCCGGATGCCTGTTTTTACATACCTCCATCGCCAACGGACACCTTGATACAAATGGACATCCTTGAGGAGGATGCAAAAGGTCCGGAGGGGTTCCGGGTATCGATTCCAGTTCCTTGTCATCATCAAGCCTTGGAATGGAGCGGAGTAGTGCTTGTGTATACGGATGCTTCGGATGGTTGAAAATATCTTTGACATTCCCGGTTTCGACGATTTCTCCCGCATACATGACAATCACCTTGTCACATGTTTCAGCAACAACACCCAAGTCATGTGTTATAAGCATCATGGCCGTATCGTATTCCACCTGCAAATCATTGATCAACTCCATGATTTGTGCCTGAACCGTGACATCCAAGGCTGTGGTCGGCTCATCCGCAATCAACAGTTTCGGAGAGCAAGCAAGCGCAATAGCGATCATAACGCGTTGCCGCATACCCCCACTGAACTGATGCGGATATTGGTGAAATCGTTTTTCCGGCATGGGAATGCCAACTTGCTTCAGCAAATCGATGGCTTTGTCTTTCATATCATTTTTTGCAAGATTGTCTTGCTTCAATAATACTTCGACAATCTGCGCACCGACTTTCATTGTCGGGTTCAACGAAGTCAACGGGTCCTGGAAAACAGCCCCGATTTCACGTCCTCTGATATGTTCAAGCTGTTTTTCCGTTTTTTGGAACAAGTCCTCCCCTTGAAACAAGACCTGCCCATTCTTTATTTTTCCGGGTGGTGTCGGAAGAAGCCCCAATATACTGTCCGCCGTGACCGATTTTCCGCAACCAGACTCACCGACAATCGCAACCGATTCACCTTTTTCAATCGAAAAATGAATGCCGCGCACTGCCTTGACTTCTCCGGCGTATGTATTAAACGATACATGTAAATCGTTTACTTCAAGCAATTTATCCATATTCATTCTCCCTTCTAGCTGCGCATCCGTGGATCCAGTGCATCCCGTAAACCATCGCCAAGCACATTAAAGGCAAGCATCGCCAAGCTGATGAATACAGCAGGAAACAGTACCATCCATGGGTAATATTGCATGGCATCGATACCTTCTTTCGTAAGTGTCCCCCAACTGGCTTGCGGATCTTGTACACCCAATCCCAAAAAGCTGAGAAATGCTTCAGTGAAAATGGCATTCGGGATGGAAAACGTCAATGTCACCAATATAGGACCCATTGAATTGGGGATCAGATGCTTGAACAAAATATGAAACATGTTGGCTCCCATCGATCGGGTTGCCATGACATACTCCTCTTCTTTCAACCGAAGTATTTCCCCGCGTACAATACGTGCCATGTTGACCCATGCTGTGATTGACATTGCGACGATAATCGTGAAAAGACCTTGTTCCATCACAACCAACAAAAGGACAACGACAAGTATGTAGGGAAGTCCGTATAAAATATCGCAAATCCGCATCATCACTTCATCGACTCTACCACCCATATAGCCAGCGATACCACCCCAGATGACTCCGATGATAAGGTCGATCGCCGAAGCGGCAAAACCGATGAACAATGATATACGTGCTCCGTACCAGACTCTTGTGAACAAATCCCGACCGAGTCCGTCTGAACCAAACCAGAACTTTCCACCTGGTTTTTCATTTGAATCCGAAAGATGCTGCTGATCATAGCCGTATCGGCTGAGCCATGGAACCAGTATCGCCATGACAATGAGGAAAATGATGACACCCAGACTGATGACAGCCAGCTTATTTTGTTTAAGCCGCCGCCAAGCATCTTGCCAGTATGATATTTTAGGACGATTGATTTTATCATCCGAACGTTGATGTGCCTCGAGAGGCTGGAATTCTTTTTTCATTGGGCCTTCGTTCATCATTAATCCTCCTTCCCGCTCGTCAATTTGATACGCGGATCGATGAAACCATATGAAATATCAATAATAAGCACAACGACGATCAGAATGACACTGTAAAACACGGTTGTCCCCATGATCACCGTGTAATCCCGATTCGTAATACTTGTGATAAAATGGCGTCCCAACCCAGGAATGCCGAAGATTTGTTCGATGACAAACGTTCCCGTCAGTATACCGACTGCCATTGGCCCTAAAAATGTAATGACGGGCAACAATGCATTCCGAAGCGCATGTTTATACGTGACCAACCATTTTTTGACGCCTTTAGCCCGTGCCGTCTTGATGTAGTTTGTCGATAAGACTTCAAGCATGTTCGAACGTGTCAGCCTTGCGATAAAAGCCATCGGTAATGCCGCAATGGCGAGTGACGGTAAAACAACGTGGCTGAACGTCCCCCACCTGGCCAAAGGAAACCATCCGAGTTTCTGAGCAAATACGTATTGGAGCAATGCCCCAACGACAAAATTCGGTATGGATATTCCGATGACCGCAACGACCATCGATATGTAATCAGTGGACTTATTATGGTGCAAGGCAGCAAGCACCCCTAGTATCAAACCAAACGCAATGGCTATAAACAATGATGACAGACCCAAGACAAGGGAAACAGGGAAACTCGAATTGATGATTTCATTCACTGTCGTCCCTTTATATTTATACGACGGTCCCAGATCCCATTTAGCAACTGAGATCAAATAATTGCCATATTGTTCCATGATCGGATCATTCAAACCATAATGTTCTTTCATCGCCTCCAAAACCTCAGGAGGTACCTCATCGTTTTCACTTGTAATTGGATCACCCGGTATCGCCTTCATCAGGAAAAATGTCGCACTCACGATGACGAATATCGATATGATGGCAAAGACAACTCTTCTTATAATAAACTTGGCCATACCCTCACCTCTAAATGTACAAAAAATTTAGCGTTTACGATTCGATTCATATAAAATACTCCGCTTCAATCCGGAAATGAAAAACGCTAATAGAAACGTTCCATAATATCAAACGTCTTATCCTACCTCTATTTTCATTTGCTTTATGTATGTAGATGTTGTCAGCCATCACTAAATAAGTAGCCTGACATGGAAACTGAATATTCCATCATATAGCGATTATATAAAATTCTATTATGATAAACGTATCACTTCAGCAAATACATGTAAAACCTTACTACACCCACATAAGACTTCTATCATCATTTCCAATCGCACCATTCATCTCAACAACCATCGTGCACAAACCCTTTCAGTCTCGTTCGATACCACTCTGACTCGTCTATCAAAAACGACAAACATAATACAAATATACCATACTATTATATCATACGACTATTTTCCTTCCATTCATAGTGTATTTTGTTCTATTTTTATAAAAAGCCATAAGAAAGTATTTTTCGAATATTAAAGGAACTACCATATCCATCATAATATGAATGCACCTGATACAGTGCCTTCAATTATTGGAAACGGTAGTTCCGACATAAAAATCCATATCCTTTTAAATCTTTTACATTATGCTGTCCAAATAAACGTATGGGCGATTACAAGTAAGATGGCTCCCATCGCATATTGTACAATGATGAGCGGCAGCAGCCACCGCATCCACTTAAGCCATGAAATGCGCGCGATAGCAATGGCTCCCATAACAATACCTGAGGTCGGGACGAACGCATTCGATATAGCATCCCCAAGTTGAAAAGCATAGACAGCCGTTTGCCTGCTGACCCCCGTCAAATCCGACAAAGGTGTCATGACGGGCATCGTCAATGCTGCCTGACCACTTCCTGAAGGTACGAGGAAATTCATGATTGCTTGAACCGCATACATCCCAACGGCTGATACACTTGTGGATGCTTGATTCAACCAGTTGGATATCGTGTATAAAATGGTATCAATCGTGAAGCTGTCTTGGAGGGCCACAAGAATTCCGTATGCGAATCCGACTGAAACAGCTGCCAGAATGATATCTCGGCACCCTTCAACAAATTTTTCCGCAATGAGATTCGGTGACATCCCGTAAATCGCTCCTGCTATAATGCCCATCAGTAAAAACAGGCCGGCAATTTCGGTAATATACCAATCAAAAACCATAACACCTACAGCAAGACCAACAATCGTAAGGAGGAACATAACGATAATCACAATCTGTCGCCACATCAATGTGACGTGACCTGTTTCTTCAAACTTATAAGATTCATCAATACGATGCATAGAACTACGTGTGGGATCTTTCTTGATTTTTCTGGCATATAGCATGACAAACGCAATACTGACGGCTGTATAAAGAAACCAAGTCAAGACTCTGAAAGCCATTCCTGAAAATAACGGCAATTCAGCTATCCCTTGAGCAACCCCGATTGTAAACGGATTAAGAAAAGCTCCCGCATAGCCAGCATATACACCAACCAAGACCATCGCAACACCCACGATGGAATCGAAACCGATTCGTAATGCAAGCGGAATGAATATCAATACGAATGGAATCGTTTCCTCAGACATTCCAAAGGTCGCACCGCCAAGTGAAAAGAATGTCATGGCGATTGGAATGATGATGATTTCTTTTCCTTTTGTCTTTTCCGCGATCTTGATCATACCCGAATCAATTGCTCGTGTAGCATTCAAGATGCCGAATGCTCCCCCGATGATCAATATAAAAGAAAGGATGCCTGAACCTTCGACGAGTCCTTTATGAACCATTTCAAATACCCCGAAAAAACCGACCGGATTTTCTTCCACCTCATGATAGGTGCCATCGACGACTACCGTTTGTCCATCATCTGTTTCGACTCGTTCAAATTCTCCGGAAGGGATAAAATGTGTCAATATCGAAAATACAACAATCATGCCAAATAAAAGTACAAAAACGTGAGGAAACGCAAACTTTTTCTTCTTGGTGCCATTACTTGATTGCATATAACCTTCCTTTCAAGCTTCAGATGATTTATGTCCCCTGGCCATGGTTGTTCTCATGACAGACATGCCGGAGTTATTTGTTCGCATGCTGAAATTCTGTTTGGATCGACTCCAGTAAATCTGGATCGCTTAATACGTCCCATCCCGTTTGAGCAAGTGACAATACACCTTTTTTGATGAAATCACGTCCATCCTGTGTCACCGTTGTATCCGCGAAACGTTTCGTATGTGCGATGAGACTGGCATCATTCATGCCGATGTGCGGATGGATAGCTGGCACAACATGACTGACATTTCCGATATCGCTGGAACCACCTGCCTTACCAGCGGGTTCAATCGATTCATCTGTTATTGCCTTCAGGTTATCTATAAACCGTTCAGACAGATGTTGATTCGTTACGAGGTTATCATTGCTAAGTTCATAGTTTGATATCTCTACCGTTGCACCTGAAATGGCGGACGCTCCCTCAGCGATTTTCTTCACCTTTTTCACGATGTCATCTAACGTGCTACGTGTTTCCGCCCGGAAGTAGAATTGAGCTACAGCATATCCGGGTACGACATTGGCTGCTTCCCCGCCTTGCGAAATAATACCATGCATACGCACATCAGACGGCACGTGTTCACGTAAGGCATTGATACCATTAAATAATTGAATGACACCATCAAGTGCATTGATGCCCTCTTCAGGTGCTGCCGATGCGTGTGACGTCTTACCGGTAAACGCAAACTGAATGGCATCAATAGCAAGTGTTGCCCCGCTTTCCTCAGAAACACCACCTGGGTGCGCCATCATAGCGACATCAATATCGTCAAAAACGCCTTGTGCAGCCATCGGCACTTTGGCCCCATTTGTTTCCTCGGCTGGTGTACCAAGTATGACAACCTTTCCACCGACATCCTCAATCATTTTACTGAGTGCGATACCCGCCCCTACACTCGTCGCAGCAATCAAGTTATGTCCGCAGCCATGGCCAATGCCAGGCAGTGCATCATATTCGGCGAGATACGCAACAGTCGGTCCAGGTTTTTCACTGGTGAACTCAGCACGAAAAGAGGTCGGCACATCAACCAAACCTGTTTCTACATCAAACTGGTGCCTTTTCAAGTAATCGACAAGCACCTCCATCGAACGATATTCTTCGTTGCCAAGCTCCGGATGATCGTATAATTTTTCACTGATATGTACCAAATCTTTTTGAATGTCACTAAATGCCTTATTCAATTCCATCAATCGTCCCTCCACTTCATATAGTTGTGCCATACCAATCAGTTTGGTATGGCCAAACAATTTTATATGCGATAAATTCAGTCGATGGCTTTTTACAATGGCAAATGAATATAAAGAAAACCAGGGTGTTTTAACACTCCCAGCTTCTACAAGACAACGTTCGTCATAACTATACGTAGCCACGGACGATTATCAGCATATCAAATATAAATTTTTTTCAGTATACTGAATTAATCTATGAAATGCAACCTTCCTCTGATAAAACGGTAGAATAGTCCGAGAAGGCAACATGGAATGAACAAAAAGGATTTCATTATCTTTTTTCACCAATATTATAGTATAATAGCACTGTAAAAATACAATGAATCTTTTATTTTATGATTGAAGGGGTCATGAGAATGTCTAATTTAACACGTGATTTTTTTATTGGCCTGGCAAACAATCGGTTCTTGAACACACAAGCCAAAAAATGGGGTTTTTCCCTTGGTGCGGACCGTTTTGTTGCAGGCACATCCATTTCAACTGTCATGAAAGAAGTCAAACGACTGAATGCACAAGGGATCAGCTGCACCCTTGATAATTTGGGTGAATTTGTTTCCGATAAAACAGAAGCTTCTGAGGCGAAAGAGAAAATCATCAAGCTTCTTGAAACTATACACGAGGAACATGCGGACTGTCATCTTTCAGTCAAGCTCACACAGCTCGGACTGGACATCAATGAAGCCTATTGCATGGAAAATATGAAGGCCATACTAGATATTGCAACGCGGTATGGTATTTTCATCAATATCGATATGGAAGATTACGCACATTACCATGAAACGTTAAGAATCGTGAAAACGCTACACAAGACATATGATCTTGTCGGAACAGTCATCCAGACGTATCTCCACGATGCAGCCAATGCCCTTCATGATCTAGCGGATATGCGTGTCCGGATTGTAAAAGGAGCATATAAAGAAAGTGCAGAGGTTGCTTATCAGGACAAAAGTGATATCGATTTCAATTTTATTAAACTCGCCAAAGAACGCCTTTTAAGTGGCACATTTACATCTTTCGGTACACATGATCATCAAATCATAGAGGAACTGAAGAACTTTGCAGCGGAAAATAACATACCAACCGATCAGTTCGAGTTCCAAATGCTTTTTGGCTTCCGTACAAATATGCAACATCAACTAGCCGAGGAAGGCTATCAATTTTGTACATATATCCCATTTGGCGTCGACTGGTTCGGATACTTCATGCGTCGTCTCGCAGAACGTCCACAAAACGTCAATCTCATTATCAAAGACGCACTCTACACCGAAGACAATAAATTAAAAAAAGGCCCGCTCATTGGCGGTGCAGCAGCACTATCGGCTGTTCTTCTATGGCGTGGGAGCGTCAAACGGAAAAAGAAAAGATAAGATGGCAGGACACGCCTTCCATGGTGGGAGGTTAAGGAATCAGAGCAAAAATGTTTTACGTCAACGAATTTGGCAATCACGCCTATTTCGTTGACGGTTAAACAATTTCGAATAATATTAAAAACCTTGCATCTCCCGAACATCAAGGAAATGCAAGGTTTAACCAATCAGGATCAGTGATTTTTAGCTCTCTTTTTCCGTTGATAGATAAACACGATCATTCCTGAAATAATAAGGATCGCTCCTATCAACAAAAGATTGTATATATTCGTTGCTGTTTTCGGTAAATGTTGATTGGTTTTATCATGGCCATCAGTACCATTTCCGTTGTCTGGTCCAGCTACAGGTTTCTCACCGTCATCCTTACCATTATCATCGCCATTTTCTTCTGGTTCATCAGGACCCTCCGGATCTTCAGGATCGGATGGGAGTGGATCACCATCCAAGTCAACAATACGACCTTCTCTTTCCGGATCGACCACACCATCAAGATATTTTTCTTCAACCATGTAATCACGGAATTGTTCCCAGTCGATCTCGCCAATATCCTTGACACGGCCATCTTCATAAGCTTCGGCAAACGTTTCGAAACCGTCGCCACCTTGACTGGTGAAGCCGTTTGTCGTCGTCAGGTAGGTTTCATCGGACTCAATTGGGACACGTTCACCGTCCTGTTCCACATACATTTTGACAACACGTTCTCCTTCATCTTTCGTGCTGTCATAATAAAACATCATACCGGACACATGGAGAAACGCACCACTTTCTGCCGGTGCTTGGCGTACACTATGTTCCAATATATCTTTGATCTCAGCACCAGACAATTCGACTATAACTGGATCGTTTCCGAATGGCAAGACACTTATGACTTCACCAACCGTAATGGGACCTTTATCAATCGCTTCCCGGATCCCACCGCCATTTTGAAAGGAAATGACCGTTTCAGGAAACTTTTCCTGTGCTTTTGCCAACATGGAATCGGTAATGACATTGCCAAGTTCCGTTTCATTGGCCCGGACACTATCATCACCAGGCTCATCTTGGCGTGGATTGGTCAAATCTTTCATCGCTTCTGCCCCGATTTCTTCATTCATGACTTTATCGACTTTTTCCTTATATTCGCTCAGGACCTCTTCTGCTTCTTCGTCAGCCTCATATTCATCAACATCAAGCAACTCTCCTGAGTAACTGTCAACAACGCCTTCATCATCGAAAGTGACATCCAATGTTCCAAGATGTTCAGCATATTCCCCGGCTTGGACAATGACAGTTGGATCTTTCGAATCCCCATTTTCATCCTTATCGACTAAGACAGGTGCATCCAGCACAGTATGCGAATGCCCTCCGACAATAATATCAATCCCGTCCACTTCAGATGCAAGTCTCAAATCATTACCGACCGATGGATCGCTATCATAACCGATATGATTGACGGCGATTATCTTGTTGACCCCCTCATCTTCCAATTCTGCGATCGCTGTTTCCGCAGATTCCTTAAAATCTTTGAAGGAAACTTCAACAGGGCTGGCGATATTTTCAGTATCTTCAGTCGTCAATCCGAAAATACCGATTTCTTCACCATCCACTTCTTTAATGATGCTGTTGTAAACATTCCCATCGTCTTCAGCTTGCATGGACACATCGCCCATATGGACAGGTGCGTCCTCCACAACCAAATCCGACATAAATGGATCGCCTGAAAAATCGATATTCGAACCGAGCATTGGGAAGTTTGCCCCTTCTACAAACTCAGAGAGAGATTCATGTCCTTCTTCAATATCCCCTAAATCGAATTCATGATTACCAAAAACCATTGCATCGATATCCATCAAGTTCAGCATGGCTAAATCCGCTTGTCCTTTAAACTCATTGAAATACAATGTTCCGGAGAAAACATCTCCTCCATGGAATAACATGGCATTTTCATTGTCTGCGCGGAATTCATTGATAGCTGTTATCATCTGTGTAAAAGCTTCGGTATGTGCATGCGTATCGTTCATATGCATGAGCGACAACTCGAAGTCTTCTTCGTCTCCATTTTCTTCATCGTCATCATTACCCGGTTCTTCGGGTTCCTCAGGCACGTCCTCATCTTTGAGGTCCACAATACGCCCTTCTCTTTCCGCACGAACGTTACCGCCAAGGTATTTATCATCGGTCATATAATCGCGGAATTGCTCCCAGTCCACTTCGCCGATATCTTTGACACGTCCTTCATCATAAGCGTTCGCGAACGTTTCATAATCACTTCCACCTTGACCGATAAAATTGTTCGTTGTGACGACATATGTCTCATCCGGATCAATCGGTGTGGATTCATCACCTTCTTCCACATACATCTCAACGACACGTTCACCAGGTTCTTTCGTACTGTCAAACGTGAACGTCATCCCGGATACCTGGAGAAAACCGGTCTCTTCCGGTACATCTCGAACACTATGCTCCAATATATCCTCAATTTCAGCACCGGTTACCTCTGCAATGACAGGATCATTTCCAAACGGTAAAACATTGATGACATCCCCGACCGTTATCGGACCTGCATCAATCGGAGCCCGGATACCTCCTCCGTTTTGAAAGGCGATTGCAGTTTCGGGAAACTTTTCCTTCGCTTTAGCAAGCATGGCATCGGTTACCAAATTCCCAAGTTCCGTTTCATTGGCACGGACACTGTCATTCCCTGTCTCATCCTTGCGTGGGTTCGGGAGATCTTTTTCGGCTTCAGCACCGATTTCTTTATTTTTTGTTTCATCCACTTCGTCTTTATACGTGCTGAGAACCTGTACCGCTTCTTCGTCCGCTTCATATGCATCAACATCAAGCAGCTCGCCGGAGTATTCTTCAATGACACCGTCCTCATCAAAAATCACATCCAACGTACCAAGGTATTCGGAATACTCACCGGCCTGGACGATAACCGTCGGGTCTTTCGACTCACCATTTTCATCTTCTTCTACTAAAACAGGTTCTTCCAATGCGGTATGCGAATGACCCCCGACAATAATGTCAATGCCATCCACTTCAGATGCCAGGCGCAAATCATTTCCTACCGATGGATCACTATCATACCCTATATGGTTGACGGCGATAATTTTGTTGACACCTGCCCCTTCCAATTCATCTATCGTTTGTTCCGCTGTTTCTTTAAAATCATTGAACGTGACATCTTCCGGACTGCCGATATCTTTGGTATCTTCCGTGGTCAATCCAAAAACACCGACTTTCTCACCGTCGACTTCTTTTATGATACTGTTGTAAATATCACCATCACCAGATTCCTCTGCCATTGTTACAGGAGAATCATCACCGACAAGTCCCGACATGAATGGGTCATCTGAAAAGTCGATATTCGACCCAAGCATTGGAAAATTGGCGCCTTCTACAAATTCAGACAATGATGCATGTCCATTTTCCCGATTTCCTAAATCGAACTCGTGATTTCCGAAAGTCATGGCATCGATATCCATCATATTCAACAAATCAAGAGCGGCCTTCCCTTTGAATTCATTGAAGTACAACGTTCCGGAAAAAACATCGCCACCATGGAACAGCATCGCATCCTCATGTTCTGCTCGAAATTCCTTGATGGCCGTCATCATTTGCGGCAATGGCTCGACATGTGCATGCGTATCATTCATATGCATCAGTGACAGGTTAAATGAACCATCTTCCTCTTCATTCACCTCATGACCGTCATTCTCGTCAGCAGCTTCGACCGTAATCGACCCTGTTGCTGGCGTCATGATACTGGAAAATAAAATCAACACCGCCCAAAAGCTGATCAATCTGCTTCGTTTTTTCAATAGCACGCATAAACACTCCCCTTAGTTATGTATGAATCAAAATGACTGCTTTCCATTCTTTTACTCTTTGTTAACGTTTACACAAAAACACAAGTCCTTAATGTCTCCTATTTAAAGGTAAGACTACAAGATTCGTGCACATAAATCAATCGTTTTTGGACAAAATGAATAGATATGACTAACGAACGTGGCAGCACATCAAAATTAGGTCTTAATGCCCTTCTCTCAATGTAATCCTCCCCACTATATATGTACATGCATTTTGTTTCGGGTTATCGAATCAACCGCTTTACGATAGCGAATATATTTTCGATCATGAGAACCAACTATTTAATGAATAAAATTTCAGAAGACACGCTAAGACATATGCCGCCATACAAAAATACCCCTTCAATCAGATTTTGGTCTAATTTAAGGGGTACATTCAATTACTCTTTCTCTTTTGTTAACATTATTTAAGATTAAATAAAATCGGCACCGAAAATGAGCCTATTATCCATTGTCCTTTAATATAACTCCGGTACTCTGCTTGTAGTGATCGGTACATTCTTTCTGATTTCAGGGACAGTCTCCAAATCAATCCTTGATACAATCGTTTCCTCTTTATCTTTACTTCCTACTTTGATTGGTACGCCCCACGGGTCAATCATCATCGAAGTACCAGCAAATTCCTCATCATTATAAACGCCAACACGATTACAGGATACAACATACATTTGATTTTCGATTGCACGTGCCAGTTGGAGATGCTTCCAATGATCTTTGCGCGGCGCTGGCCATTCGGCCACAATATGCAACACCTCGACCCCTTCAAGCATCAGATTTCTGGCGAGTTCTGGAAAGCGCAAATCATAACAAATGATGATTCCCATTTTCACACCCTCCAGTTCAAACATGTGCACTTTTTCTTGGCCACCCGTCAAATAAAGGTGCTCATCCAGCATGGGAACCAAATGAATTTTATCGTATGAGTAAACAACAGTCCCTTTCCGGTCAACAACAAACGCTGTATTATAAACGTCTCCTTGCTTTTTATTCGCGATGGAGCCTGCTATAATATTGACCTTATTCTGTTTTGCGAGCTTTTGGATAAAAGCGGTCGTCGGTTCGCCGTCATCATCGGCTATATCTTCGAGCTCCGGGAGTGTAAATGCCGTTGTCCACATTTCTGGGAGCATTAAAACATCCGGCTTCTGTTCAAGCATTGTCACTTCAACCCACTTCTTGACCTTTTTCCGGTTTTCTTCAGGGTGACCTGCAACAATATCCATTTGATACAAAGCGTATTTCACAATGATCCCTCCATGTTATATTCAAATCTTCATATTGGACTATCATGTTCCAAAGACTTAGTAATAATAAATTCTTCTAATCCTGGCAAAATATTGTAGGAATTCAAGGTACACGCAACTCCTTTTTGTGCTTGCTTTATGGTCTAATCTAAGTTTAACAAAATAGGAGTTTGCGTGCTTTTATTTTTTAAAATTGTTTATTACCCCAACAAATATTATAGAGCCTAAAAAGAGTGCACCACTTGGTACACCCCCTCTTTCACTTATTTAAAATTCTTCGTAAACAGCCGGATCCTGATCATTCAATCGCCCATTCGGACGCGTGAGATTTGAAATTTCCTTCATATCCGCTTCAGTCAATTCAAAGTCAAAAATCGATATATTTTCTTTTTGCCTTTTATGCGAGCCCGACTTTGGAATCGCAATATTACCTAACTGATAATGCCAACGCAAAATAACTTGCGATACCGTTTTATTATAATTCCCAGCTATCGTTTGAATGGCCTTTTCGTGGAGAATATCATCTGCTTTTGCCAGCGGACTCCAGGACTGGGTAACAATTTCATGTGCCTGATTCCATTTACGCTGCTCTTCTTGATTGAAAAATGGATGCAACTCAATTTGATTGATGCTTGGTTTCACGCCTGTTTCCGTCTCCAGCCGCTCAATATGCTCCGGAAGAAAATTACAAACCCCAAGCGACCTTATAAGTCCCCATTTTTTCGCATCATTCAATGCCTGCCAAGCTTCCACGAACATCCCTTGCGACGGATTCGGCCAATGAATGAGGTACAAGTCATAATAATCCAAATCGGCTCGGTATAGTGATTCCTGAATCGCCTTAACCGCACTGTCATAGTCTTGGTAACGTCCTGGCAGCTTTGATGCCACAGCCAGCTCCGATCTCGGGACGTTGCTCCGTTTGATTGCCTCACCAACCGTACCTTCATTTTCATAATTATACGCCGTATCAATAAGCCTGTACCCGATATTGATTGCACTAAGAATGGAATTTGCACCCGAATTCCCATTCAGCTTATATGTCCCAAAGCCAACAGCAGGCAATATAACACCATCATTCAAAGTAATACTCGGTATATCCATGGTCATATTTAACGCTCCCTTCCATATTAAATACCTTATCGATTAAAACCTACATCTGTCAATGATATAGCTCTCTTTTCATAGGTAGGAATTAAAACCTAACATGTAAGAGTTTTACCTCCTTTTAGAATTCAAACAATCTAGTATGTATCTTTTACTTTCCATTTCCCGTTTTCTTTAGTGATTTCAATGATAATCTGTTCTTCATCCCCATCCCCATAGTACACGTCACCTGTGATTTCAACATCATTCTTGGAAAGCTTTTCCACGTCACTTATTTCAAATGATCTGATATCTACATTTTCAAGCATATCGCGACGAGCTTCTTCTTTATCACCATCATAGAACTCCAACATATCTTCAAAATCGTCTCGAAAATCCCGCCCAGCTTCCACCGTCATCAAATCATAAGCTTTGTCGATTTCAGCATTGCCAACATGCTCCACAAATTTTTCCGCAACCTTTTCCGGATCATCTTTTTGCACCAAAAAGATGATCAATATTAAAGATATAACGCCAATGCCTACCACGGCCCATTTATACTTTTTCCAAAATACAGGTTGCTGTTGTACTGCTGTCTGTTGCTGGACGGGGGAATTCTCTTGTTCTATCTTTTGGCCACAATGACTGCAAAACACACTCTCTGGTAACAGTTCATTCCCACATTCCTTACAATACCTTTGATTCATATTTACTTCCCCTTTATTTGAAGTTAATATACATTCTGTACATTCAATATAGCCGTAAAAGGAAAGGAGTTCAAGTCCTCCCTTAGAATCAGTGTATATGAACACAAGCTTCCATGACAGATTTCCCAGGAAATAATTCACACGACATCCGACCACCACACGTGTGTATTCATCCTCCCCTCTTCATACAAATCCAGTCAGATTGATTGATGATACCAATGGTTGATTCGATAAAAAAAAGCTCCTTCGATGTTTCATCACGCAACATTGGCAATGAACATCGTAGAGCCGTTTCCTATTCTTCTTTTTTCGACCAATGACTTATGACATTCACACCCGCGTCTTGCAATAGGTTAAACAGTGGACACCTATCTTCAACTGCTACACGCAAGCATTCCAAAGCCTCCGATGACTCATTTGTATCAACGACAACATCAATCTTTACCGTTTCAAAGTAGGTCTGAACACCTTCTGCACCTTGATACCCTCGAGGATCCAATGTACCTTCTGTATGATATTCCAAATCTTTATATGTAAAATTCTGCTCTTTCGCTGCAAAAGACGCCATAATAGACGTACACGCTGACAGCGCCCCCAAAAAGTATTCCAACGGGTTCGGTCCATCATTTGTCCCGCCTAAACGTTCCGATTCATCAACTATGATCGGAGGGAAATCTCTGACACGGACTTCATTCTTCCGCCCTGAATCAACTTTCCCTTCTACACTTAATGTCACTAATTGTTGTTCTGTCACTGATGTTTTCTCCTTCTATAATCTATCTATCTTATAGTATAGCCTACAGGGGCGCTTTAGTAAAATAGCAGTCTATGACACACCCGGTCCATACAACATCCAAGTCCCTCCATTTTTCAAGGAACGTGTCCCTCTCTTTACGTTTAACATGCCGTAACAACATAACGCAAGGTATATCCATGTTGGTAAATAACCTTTGGATACCGGTCTTTCTTCATCTAAGATTCACTGAATTCTTCTTCGATTTTCTCCAGAAGGTCTTTCATTTCATCACTTTGTTCCTTTATTTTATCCCGTTTATCCGACGAAATGTTTTTTGAATGCTCTTTAATGCTTGTAGATCGCTCTTCTAGAATATCGACTATATCAGAAAACTGATCGGATCCAAGGAGATCTTCATCATTTAAGCTTATGGCTGCAGAATTCAAACGCCTTTCTTCGCGACTAAGAGCCTGATCTACTGGCCTTCGATAATTATCATCAAAATCAGAATAGAGTGCATTTCCTTGACTTTGAATATCAACTATTTCATGCGCTCCCCACACGGCGAGTTCAGTATCGCTTATTTTTTGATGCCATTGGTCTTCGATTGCTTCACCCAACTGTGCTTCATTTTGCGCGGCATTATATTTACCGTCACCGGCATCTGCAATGTCTTTCAATAATTGATCTGCGGCATCATCCACATCAAAACCAATAATATTAATCGTTACGTTATCAATATCGTCCTTAATCTCCTCCACCGTTTCAACAGGATTGCCATCACATGTTTCAATGCCATCACTTATGAGATAGATAATATTTTTTGTCTCTTCATCCGATACATCAACTAAATCATCCCGTACGAGTGACAACGAATTGGCAATGGGGGTCCATCCTTTGGCATCGAAACTATTCAAGGCTTCATCAAACGCTTCACTATCATATTCACCCAACTCATATATATCATCAATCGTTGTACAGGAAAGTTCTTTATCCGCTTCGTCTCCAGAACCTTCATGACCAAACACATAAAGCGCAACATTCACATAGTCCGCAAGATTATCTGTAAACGTTTTTACACTCTTACGTGCCAACTCCATTTTTTCGCCGCCTTGAACATCCGCCTTCATACTCCCGCTGGCATCAAGAATGACGGCTACATTCGTTTCCGGTGGATCCTCTTCCAGATCTTCTTCTTTTACATCACTTAATGGGCGACCGTCTGGTAGTTCGATATCATCAATCTCAACTTCAAAATCCCGAATGTCATCTAACCCAGGGGCGTGATGCGTCCGTAATTTATTAATGATGATTCCAGCGATCTTTTCAGGTTCATCATATTCATCCGGGTCCATTGCTTCCACTTCGTCAACTAATGCATCCAAAGCTTCTTCCTCAGCTGCATCATAGGAATCATCATCTGATGATTCTTTGTCTCCTATGTATTCCGCAAAAAGGTCTCCTTCAGGCTCCACTTCTATTTCATATGGATCTAGACTATAAGGATAAGGGTCTTCATCCTCTTCCTCATTCCCATCATCATTATTGTTATTATTGTCATTGTTATCATTGTTGTCATTATTTATCGTTTCATTATCAGTCCCATTTGCCACGTTATTCTCATTATTGTTCTCCGACGTTTGACATGATACAAGGAAAATAACCATATACAATATAGCGCTGAACCAAATTATTTTTCTAATCCCGCTCGCTCCCTTTTTCATGATTTTATTGCATGATATCAAAAACTTCTAAACGATAATTCGTAGCCACGATCACATGGATATATCCCAGCAACACAAGACATCTCATTATCCCAGGATTGCAGACATCTTTACCCTCTGTAAAGATGGATATCCATGGTGCTGTTCATAATATGTTTAAATGATTCCGTCTATCCATCGGCATTCACCTCGCCCCTATAATGTTCTCCATCTTCTTCGATTTCCTCATCATGATTTTTAAGGTTCTTGCAAAAATAAATAAATCCCATCACAGACCCGATTAACGCAAGTGCACTGCCAATCCAATTCATCATGCAAAATGCTAAAATAAATGTAAAAAATGTTACGATAAAAAATGGCTTTACCACTAAAATAAAACCGATAAAAGCAACGATTCCACCCAAGATCATAAGAAAAGACATAGAACCCGATGCCGCAAGTACCAACCCGCTCAATGGTTTAAGCAATGGATGAGATTCTTCATATTGCTCCTTAGCTTTTTCAATCTCCTGATGGAAATGCCAAATGGTATACAACCCACCCAGCAGGATAAGTAGACCGGGAACGCGCCTCAATACGTGTTGCATACTGATATCACCTCTTATATTAATATGATGGACGTTTAATCGGTACACTTACCTTTTCGATAGCATATCACAGTTTATCATAAGAGTTAATATCCAGAGGACATGTTACCAAACACTCACAAACAAAAACTCCGTCGCCCAATAAATAGCCAGTAAATGCAAGATGATTGCCAGCGCATTCGCTACAAAGTCGAATCGATTAATTTGCCCTTCTGCATCAGCTGTTGAATGTTCATGATGTTTGATTGATAACAAAAGCCCATAGATCGCAAAAAACATTCCAACGAGAGGCAAAATGATAATGATCCAGGGGATATACATCACGAAATAGATATAAAACATAAATATAATCGCCAAAATAAAAATGGATATGACACCCATGATTAAGGCTTTTCTTGGAGCATTTTTGTTTTGTTCCATCCATATACACCCCTTTTAGAACCTTCAATGTATACTGTTTGCAATGTCATAAAACAGCGATATCGCTTCATGCAATTAAAACAGCATTCGTTTTAACCCTAAAAATGGTCCATCAGGGTGATAATGCGATTTTTATATGAGCTAAATGATGTTCTTCGTGCCAGGATAACTTGGCAAGTTTTGTGGCAACTGTTATCTTTTCATTCATTTGAAGAATAAAGGCTCGACTTAATTGGTCTTCACTCAGTTGATGTCCTAAAAATACGATACGCTCATTGATGCCTTCCAACATTTTAATAGAACTCTCAACAGGAAGTTGCGTATCCGGTTGAGTAGCCCACTTGTCTTGATCGAATGCCGGTACTACCGGGGATTCAGCTGTTAGAGCCATCTTCAACCGTTGATACATATTCAATTGTGAATCGGCGATATGATGCACAAGTTGACGAACGGTCCAGCTACCCTCCCGATATGTTTTATTTAAATCGACATCATCCAATGACTCAACCGTTTCCCTTAATCGTGCCGTATAAGTCTCTATTTCCTTGAGCCAGTTGTGGACATGCTCCATCGTGACATTCTCAGGAACCTGCAATTCCCCAATAGGAAATATAACATCCATTTCTCATTCTCCTTTTTTTAATGATTGGTACGAGTGTCTTCACTGTCGTTTCATCTAAATCATGCGTGTTTGAAATTTAGTCAATGAGCTTATCTTCCAGATCTCTCATTCTCTCTTCTAGTTTCTTGGTTTTCTCCAATTGCTGGGAAACAAGTGCAAATGCGGCCCCAGCCAAACCCAGGGCACCCCAAATGGCGAATTCCATGTTTGACCTCCTTCCGTTATATTTTCAGAAGTCTTTCATTTATTTTTCGGTGGATTCATTTTCTCTGCTCAATCCCTCCTGCCCCGTTATCGGACGATCCTCCATGGGCCATTCCGCGAAACCATCCTATAAGAATGATCATCAGTCCACAACCCATCAACCCTATTAGATGAAGCCATGCACCTAAAGTCATCACAGCAAACCCTACAAAACGGATGATTTCCATCTTTTTTGTCATGGAGCGCAAAATATAGTTCCCAAACGAGCTTCTTTTTATTTTTACGAGATTCGAATACTTTATAATGATTATTGATATCACAATTGATGGAACAAACATGAACATCATCGCTGTTAAAAGGTGATGAAGCCATAGAAGGTAAAGGGAAAATACACCAGTGATCCAATCCGTCAATAACTTCAGAGGATGGATTTGATGATATAATTTCTTTTCATTAAAATCCATTCCCATACTCCAATCAAAATCATATTTATACCCGACAGCATCCATTGTATGGGCTTCATATGTCTCACCTCATTTAACACGATTTTTTAATCAAGCATACCTTAACCTTCCCTTGTCCCATGACTAGGATAAAATGGAACAGCTTATTCCTTAAAAATCTGTATTAGCTTATATCCATCAGATGTATGCCCACCATATGGTCCCCACCATTTCGGGTAAACGATCGGAATGATCGTGAAAATAACCTGGTTCAGGTTCAGCCAGAACATGCCTACAAACATAAAATTAATATACATGTTAAAAGGTTTGTAATAAAAAAAGTAAAAGAGAATTATAGAAAGAATTATGGATAACGTAGGCCCGCCCGCCACCGTCATGAACCGTTGTATTTTTGTCATGCCAATTCTGTCAGTCCAGCAAAACCCACCAAACCCCCACACAATATGAAAATGTATTCGTCCCATTGTCATATTCACCTTATTCGTATCATCATAATAGCCAAGATATACCCGGGCCACAGCATTTTTCGTTGACAAAACGGCACCCAAGGCATGCCCCGTCTCGTGAATGAGCACGGTTATGGGAATCCCGAATACAATCAATAACATATACAAAAAAATGTAAATACTGCTGCCCCTCCCATCGTACAACCGCTTTCATCTATGTCATTACGTATTTTTCCGCTAACATGTAACTACTTCTAAAAGCAATCATGAAAATTCCTTGTTTTCATACAATCCATCGTCCAATATTATTCCTATTAAAAAACAACCCGTCCAATACATCATCATCTGCATCAGTCTGGTTGTTCGAATGGAATGTTATGTTCAATTGACTTTCTTTTATTCATTATCTGGTTATATTGTCGCATAATGATAAAGAAATGGAAAGTGCTTTTTTCACTTCTTTCTAACTATCTTCATAAATAAAAATTCAGCCTGGTTAAAACGAGTCCACGATTGATTCAAACCAGTACACTAAAAATCAGCGTTCATTCCATGAAAAAAGGTGGTCAGTAAGACCACCTCATCAACGTTATTGTTCTTCAAAGCCTTGTTCAAGAAGCATCTGAGCAGACAGTTCCATACTTATGCCACCATCAGTGTCCCCATCTTGCATCATACCTGGCAGATCACTGATTTCATCAAGGTCGGCTTTGGTATAATCGATTTCCATCGTTTCGGTCAATTCATCTTCACCATAATCGATTTCCTCAGTCAGGCCATCATATCCTTGAAGCTGCTCTGATTGTGGCTCCATCATCTGTTCGGCCTGTTCTTTTGACTCTATTCCATTTTCTTCATAGGAAAGGATGTTTTCCGTTGTTTGCTTAACAACTTCGTCACCTTCGTGGTAATATGTCAATTTCACGACCATACCTTCATCTTCCAACACAAATGTCCGTTCGCCATCTTCTTCTTCGGATTTTGCTTCATCACTGATTCCATTATCATCATCATTGTCTCCGAATGCCGAGTCATCATCATTGTTATCATCACCAAAGACACTATTATCTTCATTATCGTTATTATCATCACCGAAGACACTGTTATCATCATTATCATTATTGTCTTCACCTAAATTATTGGTGTCATTGTCGTCGTTGTCATTATTCTCATCATTGTTTTCTTCATTGTTCACATCATTATTATTGTTTTCGTTGTTATTATCATTATCATCACCGCACGCCATCAATACAACCCCACATGCTAAAATAACAACCAAAAACATAATGTACTTTTTCAATGCGCATCCTCCTAGATTTTTATGTATATTATATTATTCCATGTACCCACCATTGTGAGGCACTAAACAAATATAATACACTACTTTTTAAATTTTAGGAAGAGGCCTTTTTGTCCACAACCTTTGGCCTAATAAACTATTCGTTCATAAACAAATTCATCGCCATATAACCAAATTCAATCATAATCTCGATCCATTTTCACAGCCCCCGGTCTAAGGTCTGTTATTTCAATTCGAAATATTATATAATACAATGCCCCCTAGCAATATTCCTACCATTAAAATAGACACAAATGCGTGTGCTAAAATTATGTCCCATTTACTGAGCTCATCATTATTTTTATCATTTTTATTGTTATCCGACATTCAACTGACTCCTTCCAATCATTTTCATGTTTCCTCATCGCTCACCTTGTTGCATCCTTGAATTCTTTCACAGCTTGATCCAAGGGCTTCCGACACCCTGTAACGTTTATGGAACCAAAACATTTAAAGCATTCATGAGGATCAACAGCATATTTCTATATTGAAAGGCAACCATGCATATGCATTTTTAATGTAGAAAATCGTGCCGACCGCCTTATATCGATAAAAAGCGTACACAAAGACAAACCGCATTTTTAACAACAAATGAGTTTTAGAAACATTTAACTTATCAAATTTTCAAATAAAGCGAATAAAGGAATTGTAGCTTCTATTAGGAGAGATAGTTCGATTGATGGTACATGACATTGATAAATCCCGCGATTTCTGTGGATAAAGACGCATGGGAAATAAACTTAAAAGGAATAAAATTTCCTTTTAAAACATGTTTCACACTCTTTGGAGGAAAGAGTATGTCCGTCTGCCATTTTTGTATGAGGGTATGAACCGGTTCAGTGATAACATCTGAATCTGCAATGACATCATTTTCAGCGATGACTGTTTCACCTGTCGAATCAAACGAATGCTGCGCAATGACTCCTGATGGATGGATGAATACCGAAAATGATATCAACATGAACAGCATACCGATCAATGTATATTTTCTCATCACTTATGAACCTCCCTTCTTTCACATCTATAATATTATATAGCATGGTTATGGTTGGACACAATATTTTTATTTACCATTTAATAAAAAGAGAACCTTCTATATCACCGTACTCTGGCAAAGTGCCGTATCATCCGAAGGTCGCACGGAGTATTTCCATTCCAGCGACCTTCCAAACACAGTAATCGGGGTCACGACACCTTTACAGCTATTTTTCCAAATTGTTTCGACGCTTCCATATAATCCAACGCTTTTTGAATATCATCAAAATCAAATACTTCGTCCACGACAGGAGATATATCATGCTTTTCTATAAATTGAAGCATATCACGTAATTCTTTCCTGCTTCCCATCGTCGAACCGATCAGTTCATATTGCCCGTAGAAAAAGTCACGTAAATTGATATCGACAGTATCTTCGGTTGTCGCACCAAACACAACCATACGGCCTCCTTTTTTCAATACACTAAGTGAACGGTTGAATGTTGCCCCACCGACACTGTCGATGACCAAATCAACAGTCTCTCCTTTAAGCGCATCGGTCCAAGAAGAATTCGTATCAAGTGCTACATCCGCTCCCATCTGTAAAGCTTTGCGGCGTTTTTCTTCATTCCGAGACGTTACAATGACACGGGCACCGATCGCTTTAGCGAATGCAATCAAGTATGTGGCTACACCGCTGCCGGCACCAGGCATGAACAACGTGTCGCCTTTTTTCAGCTGTCCTCTCGTAAATAACGCCCGATAACCTGTCAGTGCAGATAATGCAAGGACGCCAGCTTCTTCCCAGGATAAATGTGCCGGTTTCTTCTCGACTTGTTCGGCATTTATCACTATTTTTTCAGCCAATGTTCCATTATCAGGCATTCCCAGAATATCAAAGTTATTTGGAGGTGCACTGCTTTCATCAAACCAACCAAGTGACGGATTGATGATCACCTCATCCCCTTCATGGATATGCGTTACATTTTCTCCGGTTGATACAACAACGCCTGCACCGTCCGAGCCAAGGACAAGCGCTTCATTGACATGACCGCGCCGCCCCGGTACACTCAGATCACGTCTGTTCAGACCTGCGACCTTCAGTGCAACCACAACCTCCCCTGCTTCCGCTATTGGATCCTGTATTTCAGCCATTTTCAATTCGCTGTTTTTATGTACAAATGCTTTCATGATTCCTCAGCCCTTTCATAAATGTTAAACGTTAATGATTCCTATTTATTTAAATGCCTTTTTGTAAGTCTAACCCTCATCTTGGTTCCTTTTCAAGTCTACAACCCAATAACGTACATTGAAATGCATTCATTTTCCGTCCAACCCACATGAAAACAATCATCGGACACATCGATTTTCAGAGAGACTAGCCCACCAAGATCTGTCCCTCTTGTCCTGTGCGTTCGACAGCTCTCTCAAAAAACCCATCATTTTCTAAGTTAAAATCATTGACTAAGAAAAAACCAAGTTGTTATTATTGTTTTATTGCTGAAAGCGATTTTAATAAGATGGCTGAGAATTCCAGAGAGCCTTTTCCTGACACTGCCCACGGGAGCAGTGTATTTGAGGGAAAGGTTTTTTGTTTTTATAGGCTACTTAACGGGTACATTCAATCCCATGGCACCTAATGTCGAATTAGAAAGATAATGCATATTCTTTCTTGTTAACTGACACAATATTTATTCATGGAGGGTGAAAAACAACATGAGCTATGAAGGATTAAACACGGAAAAAGCAAAGGGATTTCAACGGAAAGTAACCCTTCTCTCAGCAGGAGGAACATTCCTAGACGGTTTCGATTTGACCGTTATTGCGGTTGCCATGCCGCTCATCATCGAACAATGGCATATTGGCGCGTTCACGCAAAGTATGGTTGAAGCTTCAGCAATTATCGGTTCATTCATCGGCGCCATATCATTGGGTAACTTGACAGACAAGTTCGGCCGGAAAGCAATGTATATCATCGACTTGTTGTTTTTCGTCGTATTTGCGGCAGTGACTGCTTTTTCACAAGATGCCATACAACTGCTGATCTTCAGGTTCCTTTTGGGACTGGGAATTGGCGCGGATTATCCTATTTCAGCGACACTTGTATCCGAATTCAGTTCCGACAAGGGGCGCGGAAAACATGGTACATTCCTTGGCGCCATGTGGTTTGTCGGTGCGGTGACAGCCTATATATTCGGACTGATTCTTGAACCACTCGGAGATAATGCATGGCGTTATATGCTGCTAGTCGGTGCCGTTTTTGCTCTGATTATATTCATCTTCAGGATCGGTCTACCGGAATCACCGAGATGGCTTGTTTCCAAAGGCCGAGAAAAAGAAGCACAAGAAGTCATGAAGCAAATTACGGGTGTGGATTCTGTGATTCCACCACAACCGGAGAAAAAGCCAAAAGTCAAAATTCGCGATCTTTTCTCGAAAAAACTTATCAAACGAACCATTTTCGTGAATGTATTCTGGTTCTGTTACGCAACAGCTTATTACGGGATTTCGATGTACAACCCAACCTTATTGGCACAGTTTACGGAAGGATCCCAGACACTCACATATATCGGCTCGGGGACCATCAGCCTTATCGGATTGATCGGGGCGCTGATCGGTTTGAACCTCGTTGACAGATGGGGAAGAAGACCATTATTGATTACATCATTCGCAGGTCTGACCATTGCCCTTGTCATATTGGCAATCAATCCGACACCGACATTGATCTTTTTGGTGATTCTATTCAGTATCGCCGTACTGTTTTCCAACAGTGGTGGTGGCATACTCAATTTTGTCTATCCGACAGAACTGTTTCCGACAAGTGTTCGGTCGACAGCATCAGGTCTGGCAACATCTGTCAGCCGAGTTGGTTCCATTCTTGGCGTGTTAGTATTTCCTAACTTCGTCGCCTGGTGGGGCGCTGGAACGGCCCTTTGGTTCTTTGCTGTCATCGGGTTTATCGGTTTGGCAGTGACACTATTGCTCGCACCCGAAACAAAAGGAAAAAGTCTGGAAGAAATCAACGAAGAAACAAGCCTTTAATATGTAAAATGGAAACAACAACATCGTCATCTGCTTGTATATTTATACCTGTCTGTATGGAAAAGAAAAGATCTAAAAAACGTTTTACGCTAACGCTAAAGCAAATGAGATAAACAACAATCACACATTTTTAAATGAAACACATGGAGGGGTTACACGATGGAAAAATGGCTTAGTTTATGGTCCGTTGGACAACATTGCACGGACGAAGACTTTTCAAAAATGAAACAAGCGAGTTTCAAAGGAGTGGAAATCTGGGCTGAACAACATTCAGCGATGGATTATCTCGATTATGCCAAACAGCACGGATTCGAAATCGGTATGCATCTGCCTTTTCATGATGTCAATTTAGGCACGCCTTATGATACTGTTGCCGAATATGCATTGAAAATGACAAAAGAATGGATCGAAACGCTGGCGAAATATGACGGCAAACATGCTGTCATCCATGGTGGTTCAGCGATGGCATCAGAGGACCGTGACGATATCTATCCAAAAATGCTCAAACGATTAAGCGAGTTGAATACTTTTGCGAAAGATAAGGGCATCACATTGCTTTTTGAAAATTTGATTCCAGATGGATTGAATTATACACATATCTTCCCTTCCAGTGTTGATGAGTGGCTTGATGTTTTGGATCAAACGAATACCGTCGCCTGTTTGGATATCGGTCACCTTGCCGTTCAAGGCGATGATTTCACTAAAACAGTCGAACGGTTAGGAGAGTCATTGCAATCCATCCACCTATCTGACAATGACTGTAAAAGTGACTTGCATCTGCTTCCGGGCGAAGGGCAAGCTTTGAAAGTCGATCCGATCGAACATCTTAAAAAAATCAATTACGATGGGCCCATCGTACTGGAAATCAACCCATATAAATATCAACCAGATGAAATCATCAACTTCAAATTCTAAACCGGGACAGAGGAACGGAACGATTATCCGACTTCCTTTTCCCGCTCGGAAAGACCACCATTTTCAATCAGTGTTGGAAATGGTGGCTTTTTTTATCAGCATTGAATTTTCCAGATACCCCTTTATACATTAGAATTTACAGCCTGAACGTTGGAGGGCGCCACAGTTCATTGTCCCTTCTGCCCGCTCCTCCCCTGTTCGATACCGATGTGAGGTTTAAATATATCTGGATTGCATTCAGACCAAAACATGAGATAATAAGACGTGGGATTTTAAATACTGCCAGACGACTCAATCACCAACATCTACACAACTAAGGGAGGAATGGCAGCCAAACACGTAAGCACCGTATGATAGAGTGCTTCAAAGCACGAAACAATGCTAAAGATTTCAACGAGATATGAAACTTGGAGGGGCAAAAATGTACAATGAACCAATTTTTTTACAACCCGTTTTTAAAGAAAGAATTTGGGGCGGACAAAAATTAGAAACAGAATTCGATTATCCTATTCCATCTGATGAAACAGGAGAAGCATGGGTGATTTCTGCTCACCCAAACGGTCCGAGTATCATCGAAAACGGTGAATTGGCCGGGAAATCTCTTGAGTATGCTTGGTACGAACATGGTGGATTATTTAACAAGCGTGATGATAACAATGAATCCTATCCATTGCTCGTCAAAATCCTGGATGCAGCTGATCATTTATCTGTTCAAGTCCATCCAGATGATACATTTGCACAAGAAGTGGAAGGAACCCCATACGGCAAAACCGAATGCTGGTATGTGCTTCACGCAGAGGAAGGTGCTGAATTAATCATCGGCCACAATGCGAAAACAAAAGAAGAACTCACCCAGATGATGGATGACGGCGAATGGGATTCACTATTGAGGAAGAAAAAAGTGCAAAAAGGCGATTTCGTCTATGTCCCAAGCGGTACGATTCATGCGATTGGAAAAGGCATCGTCATTTTAGAGACACAGCAAAGTTCCGACATTACATATCGCGTATATGATTATGACCGTGTCGATGCAAACGGCCAAAAACGGGAATTGCATCTTCAACGAGCAAAAGATGTGACACTCATTCCGCATAAAGATTCCGGTACCAAACCGATCAAGCGTGTAATAGATGATCTTGTGTCCGTCAAATTAGTGGAGGAAACATATTTTACCGTATATCACTGGACATTGAATGGACAAGTAAAGCAAAAGCTTGACTGCGATTTCCTGCAAGTAAGTGTTATAGATGGACATGCAGATGTATCCACCAATGGCAAAACCTTTCCTGTTAAAAAGGGTACAAACTTCATACTTCCACATGGAATAGATGATTATGGGATAAGTGGAAATGCATCGTTTATCGTATCCCATACTTGAGGGTATCCGCCATACAAACATAATAACACCACAATGACAAAAAATGCGGAGACAGGTTGCCTTTAAAACCCATCTCCGCATTGTTTCCATATAATATTATATAGATGAACCATTCAATTCCTGTACATGTTCCTTTCAAATGCCCCATCTCTTTTTTACTCGGAAGCATCTTTATGTAAAGTCTCTTATAGACTACTCATCCCTTATTTTCCGCTAATGGGCTTCCCTGTACATGCTTTCCGTAAAGTGTCAATACAAACTCGCTGAACATCGAATTGGCCCATGAAAACCATGCACGCGTAAATTGATTCGGATCATTTACATGAAACCCTTCATGCATGACATTCGTTCCTCCATCCGTCGTTTTAAAAAGTTCGAGAATACGCGATTTTTCTTGAGATGTATCAGCTGTCATACCTTGAATAGCAAGTGCGATATGCCAAATATAATCCTCAGGGGTATGAGGGCTGCCGACCCCGGATGCCACTCGGCCCTTATAAAAGTATGGGTTGGTCTCACTTAAAATAAATTTCCTTGTGTTTTGATAAACAGGATCATTCACATCACAATAGCCGAGATACGGAATGGATAGAAGGCTAGGGACGTTGGCATCATCCATGAATACATGATTTCCGAGGCCATCTGTTTCATAGGCATAAATCGTTCCAAATTCAGGATGTTCTACTTTTCCATATGTTTGAATTCCCTGATCGATTTCTTCTCCAAGTTTCTGGGCCTCCCGTGCAAGTTCTGCATCATCCAGGACATCCCTTGCGATTTCTTGTAAATACCCCAGAACAACAACCGCAAACATGTTAGCTGGAACCAGGTAGCCATATTCGCAGGCATCATCACTCGGACGGAAACCAGACCATGTCATTCCAGTATAGCCGACAGGAGCGCCGTAACCATCATGTGATAGAGTATCCTCAGGTCTCCCGTTTTCTCGTACAAAATGGTATGGGGATTCAGTGTGATTCTGCTCGACTCGCCATGTCTCTATGATCAGTTTAGCTGCTTGTCTGAACGTATCATTGAAATGATCTGTCCGATGGGTTGATTTCCAGAATAAGTAAGCAAGTTGAATGGGATAGCAAAGCGAATCAATCTCATATTTACGTTCCCACATCAGGGGCGTCATATCGGTCAGATCATCATTGAAACGTTTACCGTTTGCCGTCTCATTAAAAGCATTGGCATACGGATCATGGATGATATATTCCATATGTTTTTGTACAACGCCACGAATCATATCAGCCATCTCTGCATCCTCTTCTGCCAGCATCAAATATGGTCTTACTTGTGCTGCAGAATCACGCAACCACATCGCGGGAATATCGCCAGTTATGACAAATGTTGTTCCATCGTCTTGCGGGCGGATAGTTGTCTCCAATGTATTGGTAAAACACTTTTGAAACATGGTACAAAGTTTTTCATCATCAGAAAAATGATTATTCACATTTTCAATCAAATCTTGCATTGATTCAGGTAGTTGTTTATCCATGTAAAATCTCCTCTATGTATGTTGAAATAAACAATTATCCCGAGTGGAACAACCACCCAGGATAACGATTTTTATTTTGCAAAACCGATCGTCACAATCTCATAAGCACCTTTTGTGACACTTACCTCTCCTTGTTCACTTCTATTCAAATGATGATTTATTTCCTCAATGACATTACTTTCGTAAGCCGAGGCGCTAGATGGCCCTTTGATATTCAGCATCCTTTCCTCAGAACCCATATTGAACCAACGTAACATAATATCACCCGTTGATTCAGACACTTTCATCGAAGAAAAAGCAAAATCTTCTCCTTTCCAATCCAAAAAGGAACCTTCTGTCGGCTGAGAACCTTCTTGGAATGAGGCTTGTGCAGTGGACCAAGGAATTTGAAATTGATAAGCTTTACGATAACTATCGGTAGGTTTACCGCCATTTGGATAAATTTCTAAAGAAACGGTCTGTTCCCCCATACACTGTGCCTCAGGCGTTGGGAAGTAACCCCAGTCGCCCATCTCACCAACTGAACGAAGAAGTGTTACAGCAATAGTGTTTTGCCCGTCGCGCAGAATTTCATACTCATTCAATCCGTAGTTGGCAATCGTCAGGCTCTCATTATCATTGCCGACAGATACAAAATCCTGTTGGTGCTGTGAATGATCGGGATTCGTCCATTCCGGAGCAGGTACATTCGGCCGTTTCGCCACTTCAAAAATTGAATCCGCATGATGATAATCTGTCTCGATATCAGTCGGAAACAACATCCTCAGTCGATGATCTTTAGCTTGATTATCAAAAATGGCATTTATCTGAACGCCTTTCCCGTTTCTTTCAAGTGATACACGGGTTTTAATAGTCATGCGAACGGTTTTTTCCGACCTTTGGGCTTTCCGGATTTCAAATGGAACCACTTCGCGCTGTTCCTGTTTAAGGAGGTTATCTGCACTTTCAGGTATATCCATTTCGTGAATGATCTCAAATGCTGCTCGAAATGGCGTGTCCTCAACCAACTGGATGGTTGGTTCCGAATGTTTGGTTGTCCGTGCTACTTCGCCGTCGGGTTGTTTGTACATATATTCATTCCCGATATCTCCCGTATCTTCATATATGCCTACCTGCTCGAATACCTTTCCAGTCCGTTTATCCGTGATAGTCAAGGAACCATTTGTGGTGATTGTTACATGCATGTGTTTGTTTTCCATTTCATTACCGGATGCAATCATTGTGGATGTATTCCGCTCAGTATCATCCTGCTTGGAAACGAGGGCAAAGGTTTTATATCCTAGGGCAGGAACATCTTCAGCCTCAAAAGTCACTTTAATGCGCCGTACCATATATGGCTGGCGAAATTTGTCATCAGGCAAATCATATGAAAAGGTAATCCCCAGATCATCCATGGAAAAATCATAAACTTTACCATCTGCATCAACAAGCTGATTTTGAGCGATATAAAACGACTTCAGGGCTTCTTTGTTTACGCCATCAGCAAAGTATTCTCGCTTAACATCAAGTATAACGCTCAAGACGCCAGTTCGGTCATAACCACTTGTATTATAGACGACAAAGGGTAAACCATCTTTATCCATTTCCTCGAACACAGATGTATCAATATGATTTGTAATGGCATCCAGTGATTCATCCACCAGTGTTTCTGTTACATGTTTACTATCAGAAAAACGTGTGACATTATTTCGATGGACCTCATCGACGCTACACCCGCATATACTGTCATGTGGATGGTTTTGCATCAATTTTTTCCATGCATATTCAAATTTATCGTGATTATAAGGTTTCCCAAGCATATAGGCAAACGTCTCAAGGGGCTCGGCTACCTTGGAAAGAAGCGTTTCACCTGTCCGATTCATTTTTTTCAAATACAAACGAGATGAAGCCGTATTGACCAGTGTGCCCCACCCATCTGTTTTCTGGCTTCTCAATTCACCTTCCACTGTTTTCAAGTTATCAGGGAGCGTTTCACTCATGGCTTTTACATAATCATTGAAATTGGAATGAGTGAAGGTAACATCAGGATATAATTTTTCTGCTGTAGAAATAGCGTCAGGAAGATCTGTCTGAATGGGCTGATGGTCACAACCGTTCATCATCAACATATGCGGAGTTGCCGCGTAATTCTCCAGTGCATCGAAATGACTGTCCCAATAAGCCCTTGCTTCTTTTTCATCAACAGGCACTTCATTCCCATTACAATACCAATTCGCAAATAGAATACCGTAAACTTTGGATCCATCGGGGGCTTGCCAATACATTTCCGAAAACGGCGACTCAAAGTTGTCTGTTTCAATCACTTTGTTATTGAATCCCGTTGGCTTGACACCACGGCCAAAAACAGCATTATTAATACCCGCTTGCGTCATGATTTGGGGAGCCTGGCCAATATTTCCGAATGAATCCGGAAAATATCCAACACTTGCCGTATTACCCCATTTAGCGGAATCCTTCATCCCATATTGCAGATTACGGATATTGGATTCACTGCTGGTCAAAAATTCATCCTGCAATATATACCACGGGCCGATATAAATTCGTCCATCGTCGATAAATTGTTGAATGTCACCCTTTTTCTCAGGACGTACTTGTAGATAGTCATCCAAGATAATGGTTTGACCATCCAAATGAAAGCTTTTATATTCCGGATTGTTTTTCAATGTTTCCAGTAGTGTATCCATCAAATCGATTAATTTCATATGATGTTTTTCATATGGTAAATACCATTCTCTATCCCAATGTGTATGCGAAATAATGTGTATATTTTTTTGATTTGTCATAGTAACCTCCTTCAATGATGGTTTATTTGGTTGACCGATCGATGCATATAGAAGTTATGACTCTATCATAGATTCATCTATCAAACCATAATGCTGCTGCTCCGATGACACCGGGGTCTTGCTGTAACTTCGCGGGGATGATGCGCGTATGCCGTCCTTTTGGATTCAAGGCATACCGTTTGACGTAATCTTGAAGCGTATCAAATAAAGGTGCCCCCACATTGGAAACACCTCCTCCAATAATGATAGCTTCTGTGTCCAGCGTATTAATCAGTGATACACATCCTGCTCCCAGACGTTTGAATACTTTTGTAATCAATGAAACGATTTTCGGTTCACCTTTTTCGTATAAATCAAATACTTCCTGAGTCGTCAGTTCTTTTTTCATGATAAAAGAACCATGACGGGCAATGGCGGTTCCCGAAGCGACCACTTCAAGACACCCTTCCTGACCACATGTACAACGGCCGAAAGAAGGATCCACGACTGTGTGCCCGATATCGCCTGCATTGCCGCTCTGGCCTGTAAGAAGTTTACCATCAGAGATAATACCTGCCCCAATGCCTGTACTGACTGTTACGTAAACAAAATCTCGATAAGGAGAACCCGCGCCAATCCAGTCCTCGGCAATCGTAGCTGCATTGGCATCGTTTTCCAGTCGGACGGGTAATCGGAAATAATCTTCAATCATCTCAACAATGGAAACATCTTTCCAATTAGGCAAATTGGGTGGGGATGTGATTTTCCCCTTGTTGACATCCAATGGACCGGGTGCACCTATGCCTATCCCTTGCAGTTGATGCACCGGAATATTATCGGATTGGATCAATTGATCGATTTCCCCATTAATCTGTTCGATGACCGCTTCTGGACGTGCTGTTGTGTTTGTTTGAATTTTGACTTGATCTGCAATCTTTCCAGTCTCATCAACAATTGCAATAGCAGTTTTTGTACCCCCAATATCAACACCTATTGAATATTGCATTGTAATCTTCCTTTTTTTGTGTAATCTCTCATTATGATAATTGATCATTATGTGCTTTTTGGGATAAAAATCCGTTCCTTATCCCTTTGTGGCTCCGCCAAGACTGAATCCTTGCGATAGATATTTTTGTCCAATGAAATACAGAATGACCACTGGAATTGTATATACAAAAGAAAATGCTGCTAATTGTCCATAAAACACCATACCATGTTCACCAAAGAATTGGAAAATGGTAACAGATGCAGGGAGTTTTTCAACGGATTGAATCAATATGAATGGAACAAAGAAGTTTCCCCAGCTGTTGGTAAACGTAAAAATCAGCACGGTGAAAATTCCTGGTTTCATAAGGGGAGCAACGACTTTCCCCAAGCCCACAAGCATTGACGCACCGTCAATCCAAGCAGATTCTTCTAGAGTGATTGGCACGGAATCGATAAAGTTTTTCATCAACCAGATTCCATACGGTAAAGCAGAAGCTGCCATGAATAACAATGTCGCCCATAATGAGTCATTCAGATTAAAGAAAACGAACAGTTGATAGACAGGTACCATCACTGCTGTCATCGGTAAACCAGACATAAAAAGAATGGTTAAAATAATCGAATTTTTATGTTTCATATGATATCTTGATAATGGATACGCAGCAAGCGCTGATACGACAACAATGACTATCGAAGAGCCCAACGAAAGAAATACTCCAATCGCAAATGCCCGGTAAATATCCGGATCTTCAAATAACTGTGTCCAATTATCCAATGTGAAGTTTTCGGGCCATTCAATTGCAAGTGTCGCATTTGCATCGACCGAAGCGAATATCATCCATAGCAAAGGTATAAAAAACATAATACCTATTATCGATAGGATGATATAGGGCAATGCAGTCTGTAATCGTTTTTTAAATGTCATTTGAATCCCTCTTTTAATCATCTTTATTCAAAAATCGGACATATATCAAGCTCAATATGATACCAATAGCGAGTAACACCAATGATATGGCAGTCCCGTATCCGATTTGATAGTTTACAAATGCCTCATCATACATGAACAATGGCAGCGTGGTTGACTTTTCTCCTGGTCCACCACCAGTAAGGGCAAAAATGAGTGTAAATACGCCCAACGTTTGTAGGGTAACCAATACCATGTTGGTGACAGCCGCGCCTTTGATCATCGGTAGAGTAATCCTCCATAGACGTTGCCAGGCATTGGCGCCATCAATTTTAGCAGCCTCCTCAACATCTTGCGGAATATCATCCAATGCTGCCTGATACATCAGCATACAAAATGCTGCGCCATGCCAAATGTTTACGAATATGACACTGACCATCGGATAATTCAACAACCATGCGACGGGCTCCATACCAGCAAATCCCAATATTGTATTCAGGGTTCCGTCATCACTTAAGAATGCGAACCATATAAAAGCCACAACAATTTCCGGAGTAATCCAACCCGCTAGTACAAGCAATCCGATAGCACTTCTGAATGGTCTTGCTTTTTGTTTCATCAGAAAGGCAACAACGAAGCCAACCAATTGCTGTCCAATAATGGCTGAACCTACCAGGAAAATAATAGTGTTGATGACACTGGTCTTGAAGCTCGGGTCTTTGAACATACGGGCGAAATTATCGAAGCCGACAAATTGTGTATCTTGAGCAGCTGCGCCTGTCAATGCTATATCTGTAAAAGAAAAATATATAGTCATCAATATCGGCCCCAACACGAATAAAAGAAGCAAAACAATTGCCGGGGAGCCAAAAAGCAGTGTTTTAATATAAGGGTTTCCTTTTAATGATTTCTGTTTTGCCAAGTTCTAACACCTCTTTAATGGGACCCAGCAAAAGGGTCCCACTTCAAAATATTATTCTGATTTGATTTTATCATCACCGACATCGCGTTCTACATCTTCCTTAAATTTCTCCAACGCCTCTTCTGGCGTCAAGTTTTCGGTCGTTACAGCTTCCACTGCAGATTGAATACTTGAAGAGACTTCAGGATATTCATCATATGTTGGACGATAGTTCGTGAACTCCAGGAAATCAGTCATTTTTTCCTGATAAGTCAACTGATTATATTCATCCAATTCCGCAATATCTTTACGTGGTGTCAAATTGGAACCATATCTTAGATTATCTTTACTTGTAGCCAGTTTGATGAATTCAACTGCCAGATCCTTATTATCTGCATTCTCAGGAACAGCTAATGTCCAGCCACCTGATAATGTTGTATGTTTTGGATCTTGTCCATTTTGAGTTGGCATAGGTGCAAAATCAATGGCATCTTCCCATTCAGGCCATGGAGCATTACCATCCTCGCCCCAATTACCTGGCATCCAGTTACCATCAAGAGCTATACCTACTTCTTCAGCTGGCATCAATTCTGTAGAAATCTTGGCACCAGCTTGACCAGTCAATCCCCAGCTCAAACTTGCGCCAAGGTCATTCGTATAAACGTCGTCAATGAATTTTAATGAATCTAGGAATCCATCACTGTCCACAACCCATTTTTCATCTTCCTCGCTATACAGATCACTATCTGTTCCATATAAAAGCATGAGGAACGTTTGCATAGTTGTTCCTTCGCCCATCGCTTTTCCAGAGTTCAGCCAGATTGGGACATCTACCTGATCTTTTAGTGCTTTTGCAGCATCAAGTACATCATCCCATGTTTCTGGTTCCCAAGGAACGTCCAATCCTGCATCTTCAAATACATTTTTGTTATACCATAAACCTCTCACATCAGTGGAAATAGGAACCCCGTACAATTCCTCATCATTGCCAGTAACTCCATCTTTAACAGGGTCATAGAATTGATCCCAATCATCCCACTCTTCTAGCTCGTCAGTAATAGGCGCCAAATACCCTGCAGCACTATCTGCTTTAAGAGATTCAGAGTCTTCCATGACAATATCAGGAGATGTTTTGTCTGATTTCATCATCAAAACCTTCTTGTTTGGATATTCTCCTTCGTCCGCCTTGACTTCAGTGATTTTAACGTTGACACCTTCGTGTTCCTTCTCAAATTGTTCTTTGGTATCTTCCATCCATTCTTTAAAAATATCATCTGGAGCCTTGAAGATTAATTCCAATTCATTTCCATCTGCACTTTCATCATCACTTCCGCATGCAGCCAATGAAATAGCTGTCATGGATAAAATTGCTGTCATTAAAAAACGTTTTGTCCATTTCCTCATTTGTGTATCCCCCTTCTAAATCTTTTACAATAATTAACCAACGTGTGATAGATCCTCTCATTAACGCTCTGTTGGCTGAGGTCACCACCTCCTTAGTTTTACATGTCAATCTTTGATACTGTCATCGTTTGTTATTTGATAATCGCTTCCGGATTGTCGAACAGTTTTTGCTGAATGACAGCTGCTGCCCCGATTGTATTCGATTGATGACTGAATTCGGACTCGGAAAAGGCAATCTCTTTTGAATACGGTGAGAATGTCCGTTGTTTAGCGACCTCTTCAACAATTTTAATGATGTTGGGGTAAAGCATAGTCACTTTTCCTCCGAAAACAATCTGATTTGGCGTGAAAAGATTAATCGCATTCGCTATCCCCAGTCCGAGATTCCTTCCTGCCTCATGCAAGATTTGTTTCGACAGATCATCTCCTTTTTTCGCTTCTTGGACAATCATATCTATCGTTATATCTTTTTCATCATGAAGATACTCATGAGCAAGAGTTGAAGGATATCCTCTCCGGAGCTCTTCCTTAAAACGTCTTTGGATGGCAATACCAGACCCTAATGTTTCAAGACAGCCAAAATTCCCACATTTACATCTTGGTCCATTGATATCGATTGTCATGTGACCGATTTCACCAGCGCCATTCGCAAAACCTCTATGGATTCGGGAATCAACAACCAAGCCACCACCCAGACCTTGATCATTAAAGACATAAAGAATATCCTCGTTTGATTTGATATTTCCAAACCATTGTTCCGCCAGCGCAAACGCATTGGCATCTTTTTCAAGTACAGTCGGAAGTTCATACCGTTCCTCTAAAAGATGTTGAATGTTAAGATTGTGCACTCCCTCTAAATTGGGTGGTGTAAGGATTTTGCCATTAGACGCATCAATCGGCCCTGGAGCAGACACGCCGATACCGACTATTTTTGATCTATTTATCGTTTTTTCCTCAAGTAACTGATCTATCAATGCGTAAACCTTTTCAATTAAAACAGGCGTATCTGCATCTGCTGTCACTTCATGTGGTATTTCACCTTTCATATTGACAACAGAAGCCGTTATTTCCTCGACTCCCAACATTAAAGCAATGACATGGACGCTATCCCATTTCATACCATATAAAATAGGTCTTCTTCCGCCCTTTGACTCTCCATAGCCTGTTTCTTTTATCAAATCTGCGTGAAGTAACTCCGTAATGATATTGCCAGCAGAGGGAAAGGATAAATCGAATTTATTGGCAAGCTCGATCTTTGTAACTGGACCACGTTTACGAATTTCTTTCAATATCAGTGACCGATTCAATTGTTTAAGGGTGTCGCCGCTTTCAAAGAAAACCACTGACATTCACATTCCTCCTCAGTTATTAAAACTAATATAAGAAGTTTAGATCTTAAAACGTTTACAGACAAATAAAAACAAATAACGATGCCTTATTTGACTTTATGTACCAAAACTTATTAAACTATTATTAATAAGTAGTATAACACGTTGTTTGTTTTTAGCAAATAACAAATCAAAAAAAAATGATAAAAAATCTTTCACATTCAGAGGTGTTCAAATGACCAACGTAATTATGTTTTATGACGAAAAGTTTCCGTTTAGTGGCCCACGCCCTGTAAATTCTTTTTGGAACAACCTAGATCATCATATTCAAGTCGTTAAATCCGATGAGCTAAGCCAGGCATTGGATCGTTCAGATAAAGGGGTATTCATTCACCTGCATGGTTCCTATTTTCCAAAAGAATCTTGGAAAAGTATTCTTCACTTCTTAAAAAAAGGGAACGGACTTATCCATGCAGGTGGCGCACCATTCAAGCATCCTTGCTGCTGGTCTGACGGTGAATGGCACGTAGAGAGGGAACAGACTGCCTATCATCAGGAACTGAACATTCATGAGGCTTTACCAGTAGATGGATCAGATATTCGGGAAATGGCCTCAAATCCTGACATTCCCATTATGTCAGGCTCAGAATCGTTATTCACCATCAATGATACTTGTAATTTTATAATGCACCCGACAAAATCAGTGACTAACGAAGATGAAATGGGATCTGTGGGACCCATGGATGCGACCATCTATCCGCTTATCAAAGGGGTCACATCTACTGGGCGTGAAACGGCAGCGCCTTCCGTCTTGATTGAAAATGTAAAAGGTATTTATTCTGGTGCACGTTGGGTGTTTATCAATCACACCTTGGATGAATCTTTCTGGAATGAACAGGGGGCACGATTACTGGAAAAGCTTGCACATTTTGTCGGTGCAGGTGTTGTCGATGTTTGGCTTAAAACAACATTTGCCACCTATCATCCAGGGGAGCGTGCAACGATTTACTTCCAACATCAAGATTTAACGTCTCAAAACGATTTGTGGAATCTGACATTAACGGTGAAAAAAGAAGGAGAAACATTGTATCGTACCAAAAAGACCGTCCCGTTCAGCGAATTAATGTCAACCGAATCTTTTACGATACCCGAAGATATCCAGCCTGGCTTTTACGATGTAACCTGTGAGCTCAACTCAGAATCAGGAGAGCAACGAGTTCTTCATCAAGGCTATTGGGGTATGGATCATGCGCTTCTCAGTGAAGGGACGCCACTGACATATGGACGTGACTATTTTGAAAAAGATGGCCATCCAATGCCCATTGTCGGAATGACATATATGACTTCCGATGTGGCACGGAACTATTTATTTTTACCGAATCCCCATCTTTGGGACCGTGACATGCGGCATATGAAACAAGCTGGCATCAATTATTTACGTACTGGGATCTGGACAGCCTGGCGTCAAATGATGTTTTCAGATGGGCATATGGAAGAAGATGTTCTGCGCGCCATTGATGCATTTATACTCTGTGCCAAAAAACATGATTTACATGTCACATTCAATTTTTTCTCATTTACACCGGAGCTTTGGGAAGGAAAGAATCCCTATCTTGATCCGCGCAGTATCCAAGCACAAAAACGTTTCATAACAGCAGTTGTTTCACGTCACAAAAACACAACCAATGTCGACTGGGATTTAATCAACGAGCCGACGATGTTTGATCCGGACCGGATTTTTGATGGCCCTGTAACAAATCATGATGCATTTGAACGAAAAGCTTATCAAACCTGGCTAGAAAAACGACACGGTTCCATTCATAAGCTTCAAGAAAGTTGGAACATGAACCCGGTAGAATTACCGAGTTTTCATTCAATCGAACCACCCGAAATGAGCGATATCAATTTCAGCATCAGGGATATGATTATGGGAAAAAGAGGAATGAAATGGTTGGATTATGTATTATTCACAATGGATATGCATAATCAATGGGCTGCTGACCTTGTATCTACGATCAAGAAAATCGCCCCAAACCAACTTGTGACAGTCGGCCAAGATGAGGCACTCGGTGCCCAAAGACCTTCACCTTTCTTCTATGGTGATGTCGTTGACTATACGTCCAATCATACGTGGTGGTTACTGGATGATTTGCTTTGGGATGGCATTTTCACCAAAACACTCAACAAACCCAATCTGATTCAAGAAACAGGAATCATGTATGTTGAGAAGCCTGATAATCATGCCAAACGATCTGAACATGAATTACGCAATATACTCGAGCGAAAGTATGCCTATGCCTTTTCGACCGGTGGGGCAGGAGCTGTGCAATGGCTTTGGAATACCAATTATTATATGAACAATGTCAATGAATCGAATATCGGGGCCATTCGTGCTGATGGAACGGAAAAACCCGAAACCGATGTTTCTTATGACTTCGGGGCATTCATGCAAAAAATCGGTCATTTGTTCCAAGACCGAAAATTGGAAGATGTAGCGGTCGTTTTTCCATATTCGAATGATTTTTCCAACAGGAAACTAGCATATTATGCCACCACTAACCTAACACGTACGCTGGCTTATGACATGAACATTCCATTCCGGGCGATGGGTGAATACCAGCTCAATGATCTGGAAAGTGCCCCGCCGCAGCTGTTGATTGTTCCAAGTCCACACAATTTCAGCAGTGAGGCGTTTACAAACATAATCGATCATGTGAAACGTCAGGGAACAACCGTATTATTTACGGGACCGATCCATGTAGACGAATATTGGCGCGAAACCGACCGAGCAAGCCAACTTTTTGGTAACGTCAGCTCTACCAATGTGGAAAGGGAAGACATGTTAGATATCAATGGTACATCCATCCCTGTTACATTCGGCGGAGACCGTATTGCCGATACCATGAGAGGCGTGACATCCAACAATGATTGCAATCTACAAACGATCGACTGGGGAGAAGGTAAAATTATATGGAACCCACTCCCGATAGAAATGAACAGTCGATCGAAAGCCATGATAGAGTTGTATAAATACGCATTGGAGAAAGCAAATGTCACAACACATTTAAAATGGTTGAAAGCAAATATACCGGGGATCTATGGACGAAAACTTGAATTCAAAAACGGGTCTTTATATATATTCGTTTCAGAGTTTACACGTGATACCGAAGTATTGATCGAGGATCCCGTGACTGTCTCAAATTATAGTTTCACGCTGGAATCCGGCCGTATAGTCATGTTTGCAACAGACACCACCGGTAACATTACAGATGTATATCGTCCAGATGAAATAACTGTCGCAAAAACGAATTAATCGAACACAAGAACCATTCGGTATAAGGCTTCGGAAAGGTACTGCACCTTTTCCGGGGCCTTTTTCATGACATGTAAGACAGCTAAAAAATATCAAGCGAACGTTCATATTCAACTCGATTCCACCGACTGTCCCACCCCAATATTATATTCATTTTTCACTAGACATAGCAAAAACAGGATGGTATTATTAAAACTATTGGTAAATAATTTACTAAATATAACTAAATATTTACTTATGGTGTAAGCGTATTACTGTCGTTTATGAAAACGCATTATCTTTTTTCGGGAAAGGGGTATCGATTCATTTATCCATACATACATCAAACGATGAAACACTAACTTATAAGACAATCAGGAGGATTTTTACATGCAATCAAAGACACCAAGACAACCATCGTTTCTGCCGTCAGTCATTTTGTTACTCTTTATATTATTCATCCTCATCTACGGGGCGATGATAGCAGAATTTCCTGTTGAATTTGTACTGATTTCAACGGGTGTGGCCGCTTCGATTTTCGCCATACTGCACGGTGACAGCTGGAAAAAAATTATTGAAACCATGTCAGAAAAAATAAAATCCGCGCTCATTCTTTTTTTGGTGCTCTATAGCGTTGGTATGGTAATCGGTACATGGATGATGTCAGGGACCATCCCCTACCTTGTCTATTTCGGGATTGAATTCATCAATCCACAATATCTTTACATTATGGCGTTTTTTGCAACAGCAATCGTTTCCCTATGTATCGGCAGTTCTTTTTCGTCTGCCGGAACAATCGGTGTGGCAATCATCGGCATTGCAGCTTCGATGGATGTCAATATTGCAATTGCTGCCGGTGCAGTTGTATCAGGTGCCTATTTCGGCGATAAACTATCACCGCTATCGGATACCGTTATCATGTCGTCACTTATATCAGAAGTGAATGTCTATGATCACATCAAGCATTTATTGTATACATCCGTCCCTTCGATGGTTATTGCTGCCATCGTGTTTTTAATCGCTGGATTCAACATCGACACATCTGGATTTCAGATGGATAATGTGAATCAAATAACGATGACGCTTCAGGATTTATTCAAAATGGGAATCATCCTGCTTGTCCCCCCTTTGATTATCATTACGGGGTCATTGATGAAAAAGCCTGTTTTGGTAGTTCTTTTCCTGTCCTCAGCTGCGGCAATGTTAATATCTTTATTTTACCAGCACATGCCACTGAAACTGGTTATCGAATCTGCGGTGGAAGGCTTTAACATCGATATGCTTTCATCTGTCATCCCAAATCTTCAAGTGGATCAGATTGATGATAAAATACAGGAGCTGTTGAACCGGGGCGGTATCCACGATATGAGCAGACCTGTTTTGACCGTATTTTGTGCATTTTTCTTTGCATCCGCATTGGAAGTTTCCAAAGCATTGAAAGTTGTATTAACAAAAGTGCTTACATTTGTTAAAAACGCCACAAATACAATCCTTGTTTCACTCATTTCCGGTCTGGCATTGATTCTTTCAACGGGAAACGGTACAGTTACATTTTTCCTGATGAAAGACCTGTTCGCCGATCACTATGAAAAACATAAGTTAAGCCGCCTGAATCTATCCAGAAGCATGGAAGATGGTGGCGTGATACCTGAATCATTATTTCCTTGGACGAGTGCAGCGATCTATATGTCCACAACATTAGGTGTCAGTACACTGGCCTATGCACCATGGGCGATATTCAACATGCTCGGCATTGTCTTTTCAGCATTGCTGGCTATACTAGGTCCCTATACAAATTGGTTTGGAATTAAACGCATCAAGAATACGGAAGAAGAGAACACATAATCAACATTGGATTTCTTCATCAAAAGACATCGTCTTAAAGAAATGACAAACATCATTTAAACTATTATTTACAATGTTAAAGGAGAATCATATCATGAAAAAAACAACTGCTATTTTAATAGGAGCTGGTGATAGAGGTGCAAGAGCTTATGCCTCTTATGCCCTCGATCATCCAAATGAAATGAAAATCATCGGTGTTGCAGAACCCAATGATGAAAGACGTGAGAAAATAAAAAATCAACATGCGATTGCTGAGGAAGATTGTTTTTCTTCCTGGGAGGGCATACTGGATACGGATCGAAAAGCGGATGTAGCCATTGTCTGTACAATGGACCAGCAACACTATGAACCAACGATGAAAGCATTGGAATTGGGCTACCATGTTCTTTTGGAAAAACCGATGTCCCCCGACCCTGAGGAGTGCATCGCAATGGAACAGCAAGCCAAAAAATATGACCGACAGCTCACGATTTGTCACGTCCTGCGCTATACCGATTTCTGGTCAAAAATAAGAGAAGTCATCAGAAGCGGTGCCATTGGTGATGTAGCGTCATTACAGCTTAATGAAAATGTGGAAGTGATGCATATGTCGCATAGTTTCGTACGTGGAAATTGGCGCAATAAAGAACTTTCCAGCCCGATGATTTTACAAAAATCATGTCATGACATGGACATTATCCGCTATGTTTTAGACAAGAAATGCGAACGGGTCAGTTCTTACGGTTCACTGATGCACTTCCGCAAAGAAAATAAACCAAAAGATGCGCCCCTAAGATGTCTCGATGGATGTCCAGTAGCGGACGCCTGTCCATTCCATGCCGGACGTTATTATCTCGGTGAAGGACGGAATTGGGCCCGTAAATTTACAGAAGACACTTCCAATGAAGGCATTCTCAAGGCACTGCATGAAACGAACTACGGCAAATGCGTCTATCAATTGGATAATAATGTTGTCGACCATCAAGTCGTCAACATGGAGTTCGAAGGCGGTGCAACAGCGACATTCAGCATGTGCGGCTTTACACGTGAACAGACACGTATCGTGCAAATCATGGGTACAAAAGGTGAAATACGTGGTAATATGGATGATAATCAGATTTCTGTATACGACTTTCTCACAAAAGAAGAGACTGTCATTAAGTTCAGTGCCACTACAGGCATGCATGGTGGCGGTGATCAGGGAATCATGCGAGACTTTTTACGTGATATGAAGCAATCAGATAAAAGCGAAAGCATCTCATCCGCGACGACGTCTTTAGACAGTCATCTTATGGCTTTTGCCGCTGAGGAATCCCGGTTGAATGAAGGTAAATCGATTGATATGAATCAATTTCATCGCGAAAAAATGGCTGTATCCACAAAATAGTTTGCCATAGAAGCAATCGTCATGATTACTGACCATCATAAGTGAACATACAAGGAGGATCCAATTGACAACGATCAAAGACATAGCTGTAAAGGCTAATGTGTCACCAGCAACTGTTTCCCGGGTATTAAATTATGATTTGAATCTATCTGTTACAGATCAAACAAGAAAACGTATATTCGAAGCAGCCGAAGCACTGTCCTATCATAAACATACCACCAAGAAAACAACAGGTGGAAAAATCGCTATCGTTCACTGGTGTACAGAAAGCGAAGAGCTGAATGATTTGTATTATTTAGCCATTCGTCTAGGCGCTGAACAGCGATGTCAAGCGTTACAATTGACTCCGGAAGTCTATTTTTTCGACGCTATCGGTGACATTCAAACCCATCAAATCAAAGGCATCATCGCGATCGGCAAATTTACGTCGAAACAAGTTAAAAGGCTGACCAGTCTCTCTCCTTCCATCGTTTTTGTCGATCAATCGCCAAACGAAGATATATACGATTCAGTCATCATTAATTTTGAACAGGCCGTTCGTAAAATCATTACGTATTTCATTGACCATAACCATAAGCAGATCGGTTTCATAGGTGGAAAAGAAAACATACGGGAAAAATCATTTCAGGAAACGTTGGAAAACCTTCATTTACTGGACAGCCGCTTTGTATTTGTCGGTCGTTTTTCAGTCGATGAAGGTTATCGGCTGATGAAAAAAGCCCTGGAAAACCTGGGGGACGAACTTCCCACCGCCTTTGTCGTCAGCAGTGATGTCATGGCTATCGGTTGTCTCCGTGCACTGCATGAACATGACATATCTGTCCCTGACAGGGTCAGCATCATGAGCATCAATGACATTTCCGTTTCCAAACATCTTTACCCACCACTCAGCACTATCCGTGTATTCAAAAAAATGATGGGTGAATCTGCTGTTGATTTACTTTTGGAACGACTGCATGGCAGAGATATTCCAAAACAACTTGTGATTTCAACTGAGATGGTGGAACGAGAAAGTGTAAAAAAACGGTAAGGAAATTAAGGTTATGCAAAAGCCCCTATCCGTATGCATAACATATAATAGACGGGATTTCGTTTCAAACATATTTTTTTCTCCCGCTTTATCACAGCATAAAGAGGTTTAAAACAGCATTAAAGCATACGGAGGATCGATGGTTTTTTCCACGATCCTCCGTATCATTATATGGTGTTCTAAAATGTCACGCTCCAGTCGTGAACCAACCTTCTATATCATCGAATCGACTTTGATTGCGAACCCCGTACACCTGTTAAAAAAATCTCCTAATCCCTTCCCTGCAAAAGCTTTTTGGCTTTATCCATGCTAACATCCTTGTTGGCAACCATCTCTGAAATGACCCAATCCATGGCATCAGCGGGAACGTCAGCTTGTTCAGCGATATTCCGGGCATGCAGTGCCATATGTCCTCGTTGAATCCCTTCTGTAGCCAGTGCTTTCAGGGCAGCCATGTTTTGCGCCAAGCCGACAGCGACAATGACCTGGGCAAGTTCACTGGCTGAATCGACGCCAAGTATTTTCAATGACAGTTGTGTCAGTGGATTGGCTTTTGTAGCCCCACCTACAATTCCAACAGGCATTGGAAGTTCAAGAGTTCCGACCAAGTCACCATGTGCATTGCGCTCCCAAGTACTCATCGAGCGATAACCCCTTTGCCCAGCGACATATGCATGTGCCCCCGCTTCAACTGCACGCCAGTCATTTCCTGTAGCTATGACAACCGGGTCAATCCCGTTCATGATCCCTTTATTATGGGTTGCTGCCCGGTACGGATCGGCATCTGCAATCTGATAGGATCTGACCATCCTATTGACCACATCTTCGCCTGAAAAGCCATCCATTTCCAACGCTGCTGCGGGAACTGTGACACTTGCCCGTGCGAGTCTTTTTTCAGCCAGATTGGTTAAAATGCGGAGCAATACATTCCCATCGGTGATCTGTTCTATTTTCGGAGCTAAATGTTCTGCCATCGTATTAACAGCGTTCGCACCCATTGAATCCAATACATCGACGACAAGATGAATGGAGAGAACCTGTCCTGCTTTACAATTTTCCAATATGCGGATCTCAATATCTCTAGCCCCTCCACCTAATGAGACTAATGTTTGATCTTTCGTGTTCGCTTCCTCAAGCAGTTCATCTTTATGTTGTAAAATAGCCATTTTCGCTCCAAATGGATCCGGAACATCGACAACCTGTATTTGAGCCATCATGAATGACCCACTATAGGAAGTCGTGAACCCCCCATAATCCCGGCTTATTTTCCCCATATTGCTGGCAGCAGCGACTACCGATGGTTCCTCAACGACCATGGGAATGAGATAGTCACGATTGTTTATGACAAAATTGGTTGCCACACCAAACGGGAGACTGAATGTCCCGATAACATTCTCAATCATATGATCGGCTTTTGCTACCGTCAGCCCTTCTCCCGATTCTATTCTGCTTATTTCTACTTCATTCAGACCGACCCGTTCGGCTATCTTCCGAATACGTTCTTCAACTGTATTTTGGTAAAATCCGCTTAGACGTGAGTTTGATACGGTCATGTCAGTTCCCCCTTGGAAGTATCCCTTGCACTTTTGTTATAAAATACTCTCTCAACAAAAATATACGGTTTAAAGCCATTATCTGATTAGTTTTGGCCTAAAAGCCTTATATACCCATTTGCCTATGTTATAATTGTATGATAGGATTTACGAAATGTAAATTAATATACAAAATTCTGTTATCTCATCTAAAGTGCCTGCATATGCATGTTGACAGCTTTCCTATACTTTTCTTATGCTGTTTATACACTTTGACGCCATTTCCAGAACGAATGAAAGGGAGAGAAAGTCATGACGAACGATCAAAAGGAAACCAATCTTATCGATGTCTGGGAGGATCGTGTTGATATTAAAGACATATTGATTGCGATGATTCTATGCATCACCTTTGCAATGGGAGGTTACATACTGGATGTCGGCAGCATTCCACCTTTGATTTCCGGCCTGATTGGAGCCGTTACCGGTTTTATCATTTCAAGCATAATCATTAAACCAAAAAGGCATGTAACCATGATGGAAGAAGGTGATGAATGATGGATACGATCATCATTGTTCAAATGATATTGGCAAGCGTGGGAGGAGCTGTGTTATATACCGCAATCGGTGTCGCACCCGGAACAGATGAAACAGCTGTTTTGGCCCCGGTAACCATTGCGCTTGCACTTGTTGGACTATCCCCATATGTCATTCTTGCATTTTTCATATCTGCCATCGTAGCCAAAAAACTAACAGATTCCATCCCAGTTGCTGTGGCCGGCATTCCCGGTGGTGTCATGGCTGCTCCGATGGTTGAACATGCCATGGTATTAAAAGAACATGGCATGCCGGATGTCAGCATCCGAAAAATGTCATCCGGTTCAGTCATAGGGACACTGGTATCTATTCCAGCAAGTTTTTTGATTGCTTTTTTGATATTGCCATATGCTGATAAAATCGCAACATATGCCGGAATCATTTTCACCATCGGAGCTGTTTTTTTGGCACTGATGACCCGAAACAAAATATTATCGCTCGTCAGCATCTTGCCATTCGCAATATTGATTATGGGACTGAGACATTTATATTGGGGGCTGGACATCGTTCCAAGAGATACCGATGTTTTCGTGTCGTTCTTTTTGGGGATAACGATTGGACCGATTGCCTTTACACTGTTTGAACTATTGAGCAGAAAAACACGTGAAAAAATGAAAGTATCGGGATACAAAGAAATCAAGATGAAGAAGTCGGACAAAACGAAAGGCATCCCGAACCCGTTTAAAATTTTGACCAAAAAGGAAGTCGGGACATCTGCACTTGGAAGTTTATTCGGAAGTATCACATTCTTCTTGACGCCAGTGGGTATGACTGTGTTTTGGGGCGAATTGATGACACGGCATATCAAAAATCCTGTTGAACGCGCATCACGCGCCATTTCAACAATGGATGGACTGACAAATGCATCATACATATCAGGCACACTTATCCCATTGATTGCCGTCGGTTTACCTGTATCTCCTATGGCTATCGGACCGGCCGCTGGACTTTTTAATGCACCACCGGTATTTACACCGGAACATAATATACATCATTTGCTAACGATGAGCGATATTCTCGTGGCCACATTAATCGGAGCCGCCATCGCCCTGTTAATCACATTTTTTGTGACAATCAAATACTCCAACCATATTTGTGCTTTTGTATTTAAGTACATCCCCCATGAAGCGCTCATCGGGCTTTTTGCTGGATTGGTCATCATGCTTGCCTACATGGACGCAGGTATTTTGAATATTTTCGGCACGATTCTTGTCGCTCTTGTTGCTGGTGTTTTACATCGTAACGGGGTCAATTATGGGGTGATGTTCATGACACTATATGCTGCACCATGGTTATTTGGTTTATTCGGATAAAAAAGGGGCCCATACGACGGCCCCCCTCACTTTCATCTACAGCTAATCAAATCTCTCGCAACGCTTATATCCGCCAAATTCAATCTCCAATTTTTCACCGATTTGAAACAATAAATCTTCCTTACCATTTTGACCGATCAATTGCACACCGATTGGCATTCCTTCTGCATCCGTCCCAGCGGGGATCGTAAGCGCAGGGAGTCCCCAAACATTGGCGTAAGCTACATATGGCATATATCGTTTAAATGTTTTCCGAATCGAAAATATGTCACGGTAGACTTTCCCATGTTGTGGTGCAGCCTGGTGATAAACCGGTAAAATCAACACCCGATGATCTAAATAGTCATGCAGGACAGCATCACCTTGTTCTAAAAACGCCGTCATGTCACCGATTCGTTTTTCGGAAGGTTGGAACATTTTTGCTCCGACGAGAGCCCATGATAAATACAAATGAACACCAGATTTTTTGGTCAGCTTCTCTTTCATGAATTCCCTTATCATGCTTGATGTGGGGCTGGCGATTGCGGCGATATCGCGTGCACCATCAATGGACATGATTTCTTGCCATATTTGTGCACTATCCGTAAAAAATGGTGGTATCTTCCGATGAACCGGGAAATCCCCCTCAAGAAAACGGGCTATGTTATTCAAAATATGGGCCGTTTCCCGTGATAATGGTTCGTTTATGTCATCCGGGAGAATGTCTATCTGCACGGATTCTGTACTTTCGGGCTTCACAGGTGAGTCGGCCACAATGTCATAAACAAGACGGATATCTCTGACTGTTTTACCCATTGGACCAATACCAAGCATCCGGTTTTGCAACGGATTGACAAACGGTGGAAAACATCCCTGTGCTGAAACGTGATTCATGCCTGACTTCATTCCGATGATCCCGTTAAAATGACTTGGAAAGCGAATCGATCCACCTATATCAGCCCCAATTCCGACAGCTGCGCCTCCGACCGCATGCAAAGCCCCTTCACCTCCGCTAGATCCGCCTGCCGTTCGTGCTAGGTCCCACGGGTTATTCGTCCGTCCATACAATTTATTATCGGTTTCCTGGCAAAAGCACATTTCCGGCGTGTTTGTTTTTCCGAGGATAATCGCTCCCTCTTGCTTCAATTTGCCGACAACAGCCGCATCTGTATCACGTAAGGCATTCTTGCGACTCAAAAGACCGGCCGTTGTTTTCATGCCACTCACATCAAATGATTCTTTCACACTGATGGGAACACCGGCAAGTTGACCCACACGAGGTGTTTGATGCGTCTGGTCAGTTTTACGAGCTTCGTTCAACGCTTGGTCGAATCGTGTTTCCACCATGGCATTGATGTATGGGTTCGCACGATTAATATGTGAGATATAGGCATTCGCCGCTTCCATACTTGTCAGACTGCCATCGATGATTTTCCCGGCAATCTCCGTCGCATCCATATCTATGATGGCTTGTGGGTCAACGGCTGTATACTGGTTCAATTTCATCCGCCCTTTCATGGTTTATTCGGGTTTGTCATACGATGTGACGAGATACATATTGAAGAACCAAATTCCCACCACCTACCCTTTTACAGTTGCTGAAACGGTGACTTCTTTCGGTGATAATGGTGCAAACTGCATTAGGTTCCGCTGATGGTCTAGGATGACTCAATACAGAACCGTTCAAACTTACATCCCATTCTATCATACGGCAGATAATCGGGTCAGCCACATCCAGTAGAGACAGCATAATGATGCTCAAACACACAAATACAAAATAAAACTCCCGGAACGACATCTTAACCGTTTCGGGAGTTTTATGGCCTTTTCCATCTACCATTCTTTCAAACAGGATGTGTCAAGGTCTTTATGACAGAGATGAAGTCATTTCCACGTCCATCAGACCCATCCCATCCGGTTACTTTTCTTCGCCATCTTCTTGAAGTGCGTTGAATGTCCATTCAAGCTCGAGTTTATCACCTTGGAATTGGTTTTGATCCTCGCCATTATCGACGAATTCGAATTCGACGACAAGATCATCTTCATCACCCGGTTCCAAGCCACCTTCACCAAGAATTTCATTGAATACTTCTTCACTGACCGCTTCAGGTTCCATATCTCTCAATTCGGAAAGTGATGTTTCATAAATGACTTCGTCCATTTTATCGGCATTATACAAAAATGTCACCTGGATATGATCGCCAAAATCTTCTGTATTGTCACCCTCTGCATCGTCTACTTCATAATCTGTCTCAAGCAGGACTTTTTGGATTTTCAACGAACCGGAATTTTGCAATTCAAAATCACGTGTAATCGTATCACCCGGTTTGATATCCTCTACATCGATTAATGTCGTTGGTTCAACTGCAAGATCCAATGTCCCCGCCGCAAAGGTGTTTTCGGTCGTTTCACTGTCGCTGAAATACGCATACGTTCCACCACCTATTAAAGATATTCCCAAAATCGCTGAAGCTACCCCTGTTACCAATTGTTTTTTCAATCCCATCAATAATTCCCCTTTCATTATTTTAAATATGTTGTTTGTTATACTTCATCCACTGAAAAAACGTTGTCCTTCAACTGGATTCAATTTGCTTCCAATTTGTTCTGAGAACGTCCCAGCGTTCGTATTGCTTGTCTGATTTGAATGATTGAATAAATGACCAACCCAATACCCGGTAATACCATCAAGAGCGCAGCACCCTTGCTGGAGTTGAGAAAACTCATGGCATAACCGACATAAGGAACGGTCACACCGCTATACTTCCCGATAATGTTCTCCTGCATGACCGGATCCAGGTCTGCGCCATCATTGGCATCACCTTTTGTAATATACGTTTGACCGTCCTTCTTGACCTGCTCGATTCGGTGTGTCACGACCATACCCTCATCAGTGAGGAACGTAATGACGTCACCTTTTTCGAAGTGATGTGTCGTATCTGTTTCTTTCACTGCTATAATCGAACCGGTTTGAATCCCAGGCTCCATCGATCCGGACAGAACCGATTTGATCTGATAGCCAAAGAGACCTGCTTCACCACCTGAAGCCTTCATCGACACAACGACAAACAATAGGATAAACAAAACGGCAAACAACAGGATGGTTACAATATTTTTCAATGCTTTGATACCATTTTTGACAATCATGAACGGTCACTCCATTCGCTCATTCTAGCTCACAGTACTGATGAATAAAATGGCACTACTCATTACCGTCTGTGTTGTTTTCCGTTTCTTGATCTGACGTCGTTTCGTCAGTCTCGTCAACATCTGATGCTTTGTTCGCGTCTGTTTCCACGCCTTTGTCCTTGGTTTCTTCCTGATCCTGTGTTGACTGATCGGAGCCGGAAGTATTCTTGTCGTGTTTATCATCTGATACGTTCTGATTGTCCTCCAAATTCTCGCGGTCGGAATTTTCTTCGGATGCATCATCTTCTTCATCCTTACCGGATACATCTTCACTGGATTTGTCATCTGAGTTTTCCGGGGTGTCATTCTTCTGCGATGTCTCTTCACTTTCATCTGAGGTATCTTGATTGCTCTCATCTTCGTCATTCTCGTCTGATGATGTCATATCATCTTCCTCGAATTCAACCTCAGTCTTCATATGACCCTTTATGGTTGTTTCATCTGTAAAAGATGCATTGGTCGGAGAACTCATGACAACAACAATCATAAAAGCCATGTAACCGGCCGCAAGAATGAGATATTTTCTATTCAATTTGGTTTGTTTGAGGATGTGTAACATTCGCTGCATATCATATCTCCTTGCCATATGCTTTTCGATACCATGCTTCTTTGTCACTAAATAGATCATGATTTGTATCCGGGGCGCATGTGCATTCGGTGAACACGCGCATGCTCACGCGTTCTTATTCATTACAAATGGATACGCTTTTACCAGCAAACCTCACCCCGTTTTTGGGTTTACTCCCACTGTGTCAACAAGGCATCTGCTTTCTGCTTTAGTTTCTCTTGGGCGGCCACGGTTATCAAGTCCTCTTCTTTTTGATAGTCGACCAAGGTCTTGAAACCATTGGTATGTTTCACCACTTTATCGGCTTTACCGTTCTCTTCAAACTGTCCGATGGCTGTCAGATGTAACGTCAAGTCATGTGCTGTATCACCATCTTTGATATCACCGCTTTCTTCAAGGTCGTCCACAAGCTCTTGAATCTCTTCTGAATGAGTGGTGTAGATCAAGTAATCCCTGCGCAATTCTTTGAAGTCATCCAAGTCAGATTGCCATTCTACGACAATGTCATCCACTGAGTCCCCTTCTTCAATCATATCGCGTACCCAGCCGTTTCCGATCAACTGATCAAAAAACGATATACCCGCATCATCTTCTTCTCGGAACTCAAAATCATCCGGATACATATCGTGAATGGTTTTGACGATCGTGAGACCTGTTTTCACAGAATCATAGGAACTTCGGTCGGTCACATAGATTTCGATTCCACCCGATAGTTCACCTTCATGTTTTGAAAATTGCGGTGTGAAATAAGCAGCTCGGAATTCAACACCTTCCAGCCCCATCTCTGACAATTCATCAGCCAAATCTTCACCGGTGATAAACGGAGCACCGATCAGTTCAAACGGTTTGGCTGTACCACGTCCTTCAGAAATATTCGTCCCCTCAAATAAGGCGGCACCCGGATACACGATGGCTGTATCAAGGGTAGGCATGTTCGGGGATGGCATGACCCATGGAAGCGTCGTATCATCATAATGCATCGTCCGCTCCCAACCATTCATTTCAATGACGTCCAGATCAGCACCAATGTCAAATTCATCATTGAATAATTCAGCAAGCTCGCCGACCGTCATACCATGCTGTTGCGGAATCGCATACATACCGACAAATGATGCGTACTCTTCATCAAGCACCGGTCCCTCAACATTCCCGCCGGAAATCGGATTCGGCCTATCCAAAACAATCATTTCAATGTCATTTTCTTCTGCGGCTTCCATCGCATAGGCCATTGTATAGATATACGTATAGAAACGGGCCCCGACATCCTGTATATCAAATAATAAAACATCTACACCCTCAAGCATTTCCGGTGTCGGCTTTCTTGTATCGCCATACAAACTGTAAACGGGGAGGCCTGTACGTTCATCAATATAGTAATCGACATCCTCACCCGCTTGTGCACCGCCACGGACACCATGTTCCGGTCCATAAAGTGCCACAAGGTCAATCCCATCATCTTCGTACAACATATCCACGATACTGTTTAATTCCTGATCGACACCCGTCGGATTCGTAATCAACCCGACACTTTTTCCGTCGAGTTCATCGAGACGTTCATTTAACAGAACATCAACCCCCAGTTCCAATGATGCCTCATCATCTTGGGTGTTTTCGCTATGCACGTTATCACTGGATACAATGTAAAAAGCGAGTGCCATCATCAAAAGAAACGTAGGAACACCGATGAGATAACTTTTTTTCATAACGATCCTCCCTTAGAAATGATATTGAAGATATCCCCTTGACTATTAACGACTTCTCCATTCCCGGATCAGGTTTTCGGCTTCTGTCTCCAGATAACTGTGAGCCTTATGTGATAACGTGTCATCATCCCTCAGGACGTTCGTCATCGTTTTAAAGTTTTCCATATGTTTGATGACTTTTTCTTTTGCCTCATTTTTTTCATAATGGCTGACAGCCGTTAAATGCAATTGCAGATCATGGGAAGTCGCCTCGTCCAATTCGCCCGCTTCTTCCAGATTATCCACGAGCGCCGTCATCCCCTCAGCGGAAAGTTCCGTATCAATATAATCAAGGCTGTGTCCCAATTCATAGTTATCTGGAATCGCTACGGGCAAAACACCGAATGGGTTCGTGTCACCTGAGATAACATTGGCCAAGGCAGGTATGGACACATCAAGATAGCTATACGTGTTGATATAGGCATCTACATCCGGAAAAGCTTGTAAATCATACGGGTTGCCAAGTGCCGCCACAATTACTGCGGCATCTGTTTTTTCCAATTCATGAACGAGTTCCTGTTGCGCATCATTGGTATTGGCTGTATACGTTGCCACAATCACTTTATCAGCTGATTCCGCTTGCTCAACAGCGCTTTCAATTTGGTCATCTGTCGGACTGGTATCCGTTTGAAAATGTGTAACATCAAAGTCTTTGCCAGCCAATTGCTCAGACAACTTTTCAGGCTGTGCATCTTCTGGACCAGTGATGAAGATCGATTCACCTGATTCGGTATCAAGAGGCAAAAGGTCATCGTTGTTTTGAACAAGCGTGATGCTTTTTTCCGCCATTTCCTCTGCTGCCTGTAGATGCGCATCTGTTCCGACGTTTTCAACCTCTTCCGGGTCTGTATAAGGATCGTCAAATAAATTTTTGTCCATCTTTTCCGCTAAGATCCGGTAAACCGATTCATCCAAGCGGTCCTCACTGATTTCCCCTGACTCAACTGCATCGAGCACACCATTATAGGCCGCGTCCACATTAGGTGGATTCAACAAAACATCTGCACCGGCTTTCAAAGCTTCGACTGGAACTTCTTCTGGCGGATAGATTTCATTGACACCCGCCATACCAAGACTATCTGTGATGATCAACCCATCATAGCCCATTTCCTCTCGCAACAAACCAGTCAAAATCGGTTTGGAAAGCGTTGCAGGTAACCCGGAATCATCCAACACCGGCACTTCGATATGCGCAGTCATAATCGAATCGATGCCGGCATCAATCGCATCCCTGAATGGCTTCAAGTCCACTTCTTCCAATGTTTCCAAGTCATGATCGATGACCGGAAGCCCCGAATGTGAGTCTGTTTCTGTGTCTCCATGTCCGGGAAAGTGTTTGGCAGATGCGATGATGTTTTCATCCTGAAATCCTTCGATCTGTGCGATGCCAAGCTCAGATACCAGATCGGGATTTTCACTGATGGAACGCACCCCAATGACCGGATTGTCGGCATTCATATTGACATCCAGCGATGGTGCAAAATCTGTATTGATGCCGAGACTTTTTAACTCATTTCCCAAGATGCTAGCCATCTCAAAAGCATATTCCTCCGATTGGGTCGCACCGAGTGCCATGTTACCCGGAAATACGGTACCAGGGCTCGTTACTCTCTGTACAATGCCGCCTTCCTGATCGGTTGAAATAAGCAGAGGAATCGCATTATCCTCATCCATCGCAATCTCCTGGAGTCCATTGGACAGCGCGTTTACCTGATCGACATCGACCGGGGTCCCTATGTTATGAGACCAATTGAAATAGATGACGCCTCCAATATGATAGTTTTCGATGATTTCCTTGAAATTCTTGCCTCCACGATTGTTTTCCAGATTCGTATCTTCATAAGCTTCATCTGTCGGCGTTTCACCATATGCATGGATAATGAACAGCTGCCCCACTTTCTCCTCGATGCTCATGGCATCGATCATATCGTCTATCTCATCCACTTGGTTGCCGTCATCTGTAGTTCCGGAGTTGTCAGCCTCTGCAAAGCCAGGCGAAAGCCCCATTGTAAAAATGAGCACGAACGACATCCATAACGAAAAGTGATTCTTTTTCAATCCCACCCCTCCTATCAAATGAAATGTAACGTCAGTCTTCCTAAAATGACCACGCGCCGATTTCCATTTGTGGCACGCCTTTCACAGGATAGCCTAATGTCAGATACACCCCCCCTTTCGAATGATCAGACTTAAATATGAATGATACCGGGAACGCATGTTGCAAATCTGTTTGCATCATATTCATTGGCCACACATTGTGGTGCGTTACCTTTAAAATCAACCCATCGCAATAAAAAAGAGAAACAGGGATTTTTTCTTTATTTAGCAGGGATTCAGGACTTTTTTCTTCAAAGTCATATAAGCGAGAATGCGGATTTTTTCTTTAAAGTAGATCAAACATGAATGCAGACCTTCCCCCAAAATAAATCAAAAATAATCTGAATTTTTATTCTTGTAAATCTGAAAAAATGTAGACCGGTCACCCATTTGATACACGAACATAAACCAGACATGAAAATATATAAACCAGGAAACCAGATTCATATTCTAGTGAGGAAGTCAGATATTTTTCTATTAAGTGAAATGTAAGCATAATAGATTTCCAGATAAAAGGTTGTCGAATTCTGTCGAATCAACGTAAAATGAGCATAAAAAACTAGCTTCCCTCTCAATATAAGCCAAAAGAACTAGTCCAAAATAAGGTACTCAGTATTATTTGATTAAAACACGACAAATGGATTTAACTGAAGGAAAAATCGCACGACTCGGGGACGGAATCGCGCGACCTGAAGACAAAATCGTGCATGAAAAAAGTGCCTCCAATCGGAAGCACTTTTTTCAATCGTATGTTATATCCATTGTAAACATAGTTGAATGAATCCTAATTCAATCTCGGCTGAACAAGTCTCGGGTGTAGACCTTTCCCGCAACATCACGTAAATGGGTATCCAATCGGTTCGCCACGATGACGTCAGCCTCGGCTTTGAATGCATCAAAATCGTTTACGACACGGGAATTGTAAAATGTTTCATCACTCATGTTAGGTTCATAGACGATCACTTCGATACCTTTTGCCTTAATCCGCTTCATGACACCTTGTATTGCCGATTGTCTGAAGTTATCAGAATCAGTCTTCATTGTCAGACGGTAAATTCCGACAACGTTTGGTTCGCGGTTCAAAATCATATTCGCGACATGATCTTTTCTTGTCCGGTTGGCATCCACAATTGCCTGCATGATATTATTCGGCACATTTTCATAGTTGGCAAGAAGCTGTTTCGTGTCTTTTGGCAAACAATAGCCACCATAACCGAATGACGGATTATTATAATGGCTTCCAATACGTGGATCGAATCCGACCCCTTCGATAATTTGTTTTGCATCAAGTCCTCTCACTTCCGCATAAGAATCCAGCTCATTGAAGAATGACACACGCATGGCCAAATATGTATTCGCAAATAATTTAATCGCTTCAGCTTCGGTTGAATTTGTGAACAGTACATCGATATCTTCCTTCAGCGCACCTTCTTCAAGCAGTTGAGCAAACGTTTTTGCTCGTTCCGATCGTTCACCAACGATAATGCGTGATGGGTAAAGGTTATCGTGCAATGCTTGTCCTTCCCTTAAAAATTCCGGTGAGAAAATAATGTTTTCAGTATTGAATGTTTCACTGATTTCCTTCGTATATCCGACCGGAACCGTTGACTTGATGACCATGACTGCATCTGGATTTGATTCCAATACTTGTCTGATCACTTGTTCAACCGTCGATGTATCAAAATAATTCCGGTCTGGATCATAGTTGGTCGGCGTTGATATAATCACATAATCTGCATTTTTAAAGGCTTCGACACTATTTGTGGTTGCGGTTAAATTCAATCCATTATGTTCTAGATAATGTGCGATATCCTTATCTTCAATCGGTGATTTTTTATCATTGATCAAATCTACCTTTTCCTCAAGGATATCAAGCGCTATAACCTCATTGTGCTGAGCCAGTAATACTGCGTTCGACAATCCCACATACCCTGTTCCTGCCACTGCAACTTTCATCGTCAATCCTCCCCCATATTCCTGTAAAACTTTTTTGCATGTCATATCATAACACATGGGCCTATTGTCTCATACCCGTAGAAAATTGAAAAGAAAGATGTGGCATGATAAAAATGAATCCATAAAAACATAGTCATGGAATCCATTTAAGTCAGGAACGAATCGCAACATTAATCAAATAGATAGATAAATGTAAGCGTTTGCTATATGATAGATTTATAAGGAGGGAATGATAATGGAAGATAAAGTTGTATTGATTACGGGTGGAGCTGGCGGGATTGGACAGGCAACAGCACAAAAGTTTCTAAATAACGGTGCCAAAATTGCTTTAGTAGACATTAGTAAAGATGCGCTAGAAAAAGTCAAAAACAGTTTACATGGTGACAATGAACATATAATAACCATTCAAGGCGATGTGACAGATGAAGATGATGTTATGGAATATGTCACACAAACGATAGACGCATTTGGGAAAATAGACATATTCTATAATAACGCAGGCATTAACGGCCCATATCAATCGATCACTGATCTCGATAAAAACACGTTTGAAAAAATAATGGCCATTAACACAACAGGTGTTTTCCTAGGACTCAAGCATGTCCTGCGTCATATGGATGCACAAGGTCATGGCTGCATCATCAACACAGCCTCAAACGCTGCATATATAGGGTCAGCGGGAATGGCTGGATACATCGCATCTAAGCATGCTGTCGCTGGTTTAACCAAAACCGCAGCACTGGAAGCCGCTCCTTCCAACATACGAGTCAATGCCGTAGCTCCAGCAGCCATTGACACCCAAATGCTCGATGACATACAGCAAAACCTCTCACCAGACGATCCTTCCATTTCTGCCGAAGCACTTAAGCAAGGCATACCTCTTGGGCGTTTTGGCATGCCACAGGAAGTCGCCGAAATTGTTTACTTTTTAGCATCTGACAATGCTTCCTTCGTCACTGGTTCTCTCTATAATGTTGATGGCGGTATGGAAGCTGACTAGCGTAACAGAATTTACAACAGATCAACCAACACCTATATTTACGTCACATAAAATAAAAACAACTGGGACCATACTTATATATGGCCAGTTGTTTTATTTAACATCATGTATAACTTGTACAAAACAGTGCTATATCTTCCCTTTATAAATGAACCATAACGCGTATGACCCACTCAAATGTCACATCCATCATACAATACGTGTCTCAAACTGATGGACCGGTTCAATGATTATTTGATCACGTCGTTGAAAATTTCCCCGTCATCATCGAAATCAATGATTTTTAAGCGGTCTTTCTTTTTAATGAAAATGCTCTTACTGACCTTTTCACCGCCATCAGAATATAAAATAACACGTTTGTTTGGATTATCCGTTTCAATTTCGGCATCCAATGAATCAACATCAATTTCATCGACCAATGTATCATATTCAGGGAAATCAGCTAAATCACTATCAGATGCTTTATCATTATCGTCTGAATCGTTATTGTCATCATTATTATCTGCATTATTGTCGTCGTTGACATTGTTATCATTAGCAGCATTGTTGTCATTGCTGTCGACGTTATTATCCGATTCTTCCTCATTGTTCATCGCATTATCATTATTTGCATCATTATCTGATACTTGATTTTCCACGGTATTATTATCATTCGCATCATTTGATGATGCATTCTCATTATTATCACTCGAACAAGCACCCAATACAAACAACATTGCTGCAAATAAAACCATTGTTAACTTTTTCATCTTCAAGACTCCATTCCATGACTCGATTTTTTTATCACTTTTATATTTAAATACAACCGCATAAATTTGTCAATATATAAGTCCGGAACGTATACACCTCCCGAAAACATCCATCTTTATGCTTCTTATTTCACTTGGCGCTTTTTATATCCATGGTCGTTTGTCTATCGTATAAATCGCCTCCTTATAAACTTCCATTATATGGACTTTGAGTACTATACCACATTCCAAAAAAATTAAACGATATCCTGACAGCGACGGGATCATTAGACTTCGACTCTTCTTTTCGAAAATATAACAAACATACGCACTAACATATCCCTTTGTTTTACGGAAAATAAATATATCCGAATAGACCCCGATGATATCTCAATCCTGTGCACTGATGAAACAACTGTTTTGCGTAAGAGAATCATTGGAATCGCAAAAATGTCATATTTCGTTCAAACAATGACTTTTAAAGCATATGTAAGCATATTAAAGTAAATGGTACTATATAAATGTATATCAATACTAAAATTGACTCAGTCGTTTTTTTGGACATATATGCTCTATTTTGGTTATAATGAATACAGTAACATCAAAAGTTACCTAATTTACATGAAAGGGTGATAAGTTATGGCAATGGCTATCCCATATCTTATTGTATCTGTATGGACACTTGTATTTATCTTTCTGACAACACTGTCTGTTTTCCAAACACTTTTTCCTTATAAAAGTCAAAGAAGCGGACAATGGCGCATGACAGGAACGTTGGCCTCCGCCTTGTCAACCGGGGCAGGCATGTATGCATTGGTCCTTCTTGGCTCCTGATAACTATATACTTTGATTCATAAAATTAAAAAATAGATACCGTACAATAGCACCCTGAATGTCAACATATATTTTGATTGATTAAACAACCAGATATTGAAACGGGAAATAAGTGAACGCCAATGAAAGCTCCTTAAATAAAGGAGCTTTTTTATTTAGCATTGCACATATAATCCCTTTAAGCACACCGGAATCACCATACCCTCTGACAACCACTATAATACCAATACAGCAAGGAGTGTCGATATCACAAGCCCCAAAATGACCGGGATAAAGTTTTTCCGGACAAGATCCATTACTGAAACACCGCAAAATCCGGCTATAGCAATTAACGATGACCAGGCAACAAGGGTTCCACCACCAGTCCAAATGGCTCCCATTTGTCCGATGGCTGCCAAGGTCTCCGGGTGGATATCCCCGCTTTGCAATGATGCTGCAATCGCACCGGTCAATGGCAATCCAGAGAATCCTGATCCATCCAAACCAGTGATGATTCCAATGATCAAGACACTAAGCGCTGCCAGGAGGGCACTTTGCGGTAAATATTCCTGTGTTGCTTCAACAATATCAAACAAAAACGCTGGAGGATGATCGCCCCCGCCCAATACATCACCAGAAAATTCGGGGCTCCCGAGAAAAAAGAATCCAGCGATTGGAATAACAGGTCCCATCGCCTTAAAGGCAAATACAAATCCATCGACAATATGATTGGAGATGTAGTCGAGCGCATGATGTCGACCAAATGCCAGAGTCGATAACAACAGTAATATCACCGCCACACCACCTACAAACGCTGCACCATCGCCACCTTCCAGACCGCTCATACGACCCGATGACAATTTTGTCGTCATCATATAAATGACAACAACCAACAGTGCCACCGGAACCAATACAGCAAAGAGTCTGCTCCAAGCTGATAGATGTCTGGAATGCGGTTCATTGACAGATTCTTGTTCCGTTTCCAACGCTTCAAGATCAGCTTCAATCAACGGACTATCTTTTGACCGGATTGATTTTCGATAGAGTAAATAAGCGACAAAAATGGCAACAACGCCTGCGATAATCGATATAAGAAGCGCCTGGTCCGCTACTTGACCGACTTCGACACCTGCCGACTTTGCGGAGATACTTGGTGCGACTTGCACGATATAATCAGACGAAAGAGCCATCCCCTGGCCAGCAATCGCTACCGCAACGGCTGCCGTAATAGCTGGTAATCCAGCCCGTACTGCCGCGGGTACAAGTAATGCACAAATCAACGGAACAGCAGGTGTTGGCCAAAAGAACAATGAAATCACGTACGTAACAATGATCAATACAAAAAAAGAAATATGCCCATTCACCATCACCTTCTGTATCGGCTGGATCATCCGCCGGTCTGCTCCAAGGTCTTTTAATGAATTGAGCAACGCCATCATAAACGTGATAATCAAAAATATATTGAACAACTCTGTTGCAGCAACCATATTCGCATTAAAAATCGAGGTGAACCCAGCTACCAGACTCCCTTTGTACACCCACGCAATAATGAATGTTCCCAGTAAAGTCGGAAATACAACACCTCGTTTAAAAATCATCGTCAATATAATAAGAAATGTGAAAATCCCATATAACCAATGCGCCATTGTTAAGTCCACATGTTTCACCCTTCCCCTCTTCGACCTGTGTTACAGCCTATGCATTTTAGGAAAAGGTGGTGCAAACAGAGTAGAGCGTGTCCGCCCATTACGTCAACTAAGTTTACAATACTTTAGAAATGTGGTATACTAGAGATACAAATTAGAGGTGAGCATATGTTTAATATTGGCGATTTAGTTGTTTATTCAACCCATGGTGTGTGCAAGATCGAGGATATCTGCGAAAAGACAATCGCAAATATGACAAGGCAATATTATGAGTTATCCCCTGTGAATAATGAACAACAATTGACCATCAGCGCTCCCGTAGATGGCCATGGCGTTACGATACAAAAACTTATGGACAGAGATGAAGCGGGAACAGTCCTGGAATCGTTTAAATTGCCGACAACTGAGACGATAGACATTCGTCCCAATTCATATAGTAAATTAGTTGATTCAGGCGATCGCATTGGAATTGCCAATACCATCAACAATCTGATGCGCAAAAAGAGAGAGATGGCACAAAATAACAAAAAGCTCAATCGACGTGACCAAGATTTTTTAGATATGGCACGCGGCGCATTGTTCAAGGAATTGGCCATATCATTGGATACCAGTTCGAATAAAATCAATGAAAAAGTTGTAAAAATGATTAATCAAGAAGACGTATCCTGAGAATGAAGCTCGATTTCTAGGCATCAGCCTTGTATATGAATTGAAAAAACGCCTTTCTTTATCTGTTACTGCATGATAAAGGGAAGGCGTTTTTTATTGTGGAATGGTGGATTTTGAGTTTATAGATTCAATTAAATTCCCCAGTCGGATTGGAGAATATCTTTCAACGTCTTTATTCGTTCATCACCCAGTTTCCGCACGATGTCATCTTCAATCTGTGTTTTCAGATCAATTCTTTTGATATAACATCTCTTTCCGAAAGGTGTTAATGCCACACATTTCTCTTTTTTATTACTTTCCATGTCATAAACATCAATCAGCCCTTTTTCGGATAGACTTTTAATAAATTTATGAATCGCTTGACGCGTGATTCCCATTTGTCTTGTAACATTCGAAATAGGAAGTGGCTCTTCATATATACAGGCCATAATCAACCAGCCTGAATCGGAAATGTAGAGATCGTTTTTCTCGTCCCATGCTTTTTGGACATTTTCTTGAACCTCATGATGGCGTTGTTTTAATAAATCAATCAGACCCGGGTCTTGCCATATAGTGTGTAAAGTCATGTCGTCACCCCAATTAAATTATCCGCGTTTACTATACAAAATCTAGTAAAAGATGTCAATGAGGTTGACCTTCAGGGGGATAAGTCCCTCGATTCGACAAAATATGATAAATTTAGGCATTCATGCTGACAGACATCATACTGTGTGTTATATTAGGTTTTATGAGCTTGTATTAAGGAGGATATGCTGAAAACAAATGTAGCCTGTAGCGTTTTTTCTCTTCGAATAGTCAGAATTATTACCATTTTACACTCACATGTATCAATGACTTTAAATCATTTGTTGATTTCGCAAAAGTAATCTATTATAAACTGAATATTTATAATGTTCGTTTGTTTCTATGGATCATTTTAAAATCAACATGAGAGGAGCAGATCAATTTGGACAAAAAAATATCATTTTCATCACAAGTTGCCATTGGAGTTATGCTGTTTGCTTTATTCTTCGGGGCGGGTAATCTGATTTTCCCGGCTGAAGTCGGACAAGAGTCCGGAACCAGTTTGACACCAGCACTTATCGGTCTTTTGATAACCGCGACAGGGTTGCCGCTATTGGGCGTACTGGCCATCGCTTATTCGGGCAGTAAAGATTTACAAGATCTTTCCAGCCGTATTCATCCCATCTATGCTATCTTTTTTACATCATTATTATATCTGACTATCGGGCCATTTTTTGCATCTCCACGAACGGCTACGGTAGCTTACGAAATAGGTTTCAGTTCCTATATCGGAGAAGAAAATCAACAGATTGGCTTATTCATTTTCAGCTTGCTTTTTTTCATTATAACCCTCCTATTCTCATTGAAACCGGGGAAAATTGTTGACAACGTCGGAAAAATACTAGCTCCGGGCATCGTGATTTTACTTGGTATCTTTTTGACCGCTGTGATTATTAACCCGATGGGTGCCATGGAAGCCCCCATTGACGGTTATGAAGATGGCGCTTTTTTCCAAGGCTTTGTCGAAGGCTATAATACGATGGACGCACTCGCATCACTTGTGTTTGCCATGATCGTCATTAAAGCCATTCGTTCTATGGGAGTAACATCGAAACAAGGCATCTTGCGCGCGGCCGGAAAATCCGGATTGGTAGCTGTTTTATTACTTGCTTTGATTTACATCGGAATTGCCTATCTAGGGGCAACAAGTACAGAGGTATTTGGTATATTTGACAATGGAGGACCTGTTTTAAGCAACGGTGCTTCACATTATTTCGGAGCGGCTGGGTCCGTCATGATGGCCATTATCATTACACTCGCTTGTCTAACAACCGCCATCGGACTTACGACGGGTGTGGCAGAGTATTTTCATGGTCTTATCCCACAAATCGGATATAAAGCATTTGCTATATTTTTTGCGATCATCACATTTATCATCGCGAATTTCGGTCTGAATAATATTATTACTTATGCAGAACCCGTATTGATGTTCCTGTATCCACTGGCCATCGTCCTTATGTTGTTGACATTTTTATCACCCTTGTTTCATCATGCGCGCATGGTCTATGTCGCAACAACCGTGGTCACATTATTTATCAGTATCATCGATGGTGCAAAATCGCTGGCTGGCGTTATGGAAGTTGATGACTTCGGCTGGGCAAAACCCATTATTGCATTCTACGAGAATTATTTGCCTATGTATGCGGAAGGACTCGGATGGTTGCTTCCAGCACTCGTAGTCATCATCATTTTCGGCGCCATCGCGCGCTTCAAGACGCCGGACACAGCAGAAGCCTAAAGGAACTTGGAGACGGGTCCCATAACTGGCATTCACGTCGTCGTATAGAAACAGTTATTATGGAAAGTAAATGCCCATACTGAATAAAAAAACAGATAAAAGGGACGGTTTTTAAACCGGCCCTTTTTCTATATGCCATTCACGTATATAATTGTTTAAACCCTACATAATCAACGTTAGCATCATGCAAAAAAACAAAAATGAGATATAGAATCGCCCCTCATCAAGTGCAAAATGAACAAAACATGCAATAGTGTATGATATAATTCATAGGGTTTTATAAGGTTTTTACATCTCGAGATTAACATAATGAATAAAGGTGAATGGTCATGAAGTATGTGTATATAACTTTACAGGTAGCGCTTTTGTACGTTTTTTATATGATCGGCAGTTGGTTGCAGGTCATTCTGGATGTATCCATACCAGGAAGCATCATCGGAATGTTACTGTTGTTTGTAGTATTATGTCTCAAAATTTTCCCCCTTAAATGGATTGAACAAGGTGGACAATTTTTAAATGCCTATTTACCCGTATTTTTCATTCCAGCGACGGTCGGCGTCATGAATTATTTTCATGTTTTTAAAGGAACGGGGATGTTTCTTGTGCTCATTATAGTATCGAGCACACTCATCGTCATGATTTTTGCCGGAAAAACAGCAGATTATATGGTAAAGCGCCATGCAAAAGATACTCATAGGATAGGAGAGGAAAATTGATGGAGGCTATCATTTCAATCGGTATGTTCATGGGGACAATCGCTATTTTCGCCATGATGCGAATGGTATACAGACGCTACAAAGCCCCGTTTCTCATTCCGGTTTTAACCACATCGATATGTATTGTTGCGCTGCTTTTATCCTTCAACCTGTCATATGATACGTACATGAAAGGTGGACAATATATTGATTTATTATTGGGTCCCGCTGTTGTCGCATTAGCTTATCCATTGTATAAACAATTCGATGTCCTGTTGAAAAACATGGTACCGATCTTGAGCGGAGTTACTGTGGGTGCCATCATCGGCATGATAAGCGGCTTGCTGCTGGCAAAAATGTTCGGGGTGGATAAACAGTTGATTTTGACTTTACTGCCAAAATCAGTAACGACACCGGTAGCTATGGAAGTCGCTGATATGCTTGGTGGCCATGCTTCGTTAACAGTCGTTTTTGTCATGATAGCAGGCTTTACAGGTGTTGTTATCGGGCCTTATGTTTTAAAAGGCTTGCGTGTGGACAGCGACTTAGGTCAAGGGATTGCTTTTGGGAGTGCTTCACATGCCATTGGAACGTCCAAAGCGTTCGAATACGGACTTAATACCGCCACCGTCAGTTCGGTTGCCATGACACTGTGCGCTATCGCTGTCTCTATATTTGCACCATGGATTGTCTGGCTTTTCTATGGCTAGATTGACAGAATAAAAGGCGTTCATTACCTCTAAGCTGCTCATTCTGATTGCAGCTTTACATGGACAGAAGCTAAGGAACCCGTCTTTTCAGAAGAGGAGGGGAGCGGAACTGTCGTTGTCCCGCTAGTTTTTGCCTAAATAGGCATCTGCGATTTTAGTATCCTCTTGCAGTTCTTTTGATGTACCGTTTGCGACGAGTTCCCCTACTTCCAGAACATAGCCACGGTCCGCTACTTTCAGGGCTTGCTTTGCATTTTGTTCAACCAATAAGACCGTTGTGCCAGATTCATTGATCTCCCGTATGATGTTGAAAATGTCAGTCACGATCAACGGAGCGAGTCCCATCGACGGTTCATCAAGCAACAACAGTTTCGGCTGCGACATGAGGGCACGGGCTATTGCAAGCATTTGCTGTTGTCCACCGGAAAGTGTGCCCGCAATTTGCTCTTTTCGTTCACGCAAAATTTCAAACCGGTCCATGACACGTTCCATATCCGACTCGATCCCGGTGTCTTTTCGGTGGTATGCGCCCATTTCCAGATTTTCCAAAACTGTCATACCCGATAAAATGGCCCGCCCTTCAGGTACAAGCGCGATTCCTTTCCGCACCAGCTGATCGGGACGCATGCCAGTAATATTTTCCCCGTGAAACGTCACCTGGCCCACTTTCGGCTTCAATAAACCCGCAATGGTTTTCATTGTTGTCGTCTTTCCCGCACCATTTGCACCGAGAATGGTGACGATTTCCCCTTTTTCGACATGCAAATCCATCTTTTTCAATGCTTGGATATTACCGTAATACGTATCGACCCCAGAGACGTTAAGCAATGTCATCACCTTCACCTTCCCCCAGATATGCCTCGATGACTTCGGGATCGTTCTGGATGTCTTCGGGCACTCCTTCAGCGATTTTTTCACCAAAATTCAAGACGGCAATCCGATCGCATGTTTTCATGACAAAGGGCATGTCATGCTCAATCAATACAATTGTTATCCCCTTTTCTTTGATTGCCATAATCATCTTGTGAAGGTTTTCCGTTTCACTTTCATTCATCCCTGCCGCAGGTTCATCGAGTAAAAGCAACTTGGGTTCAGTCGCGAGTGCACGTGCAATTTCCAACCGTCGCTGCTGCCCGTAAGACAGATCTTTGGCAAACTTATCCGCTACATCACTTAAAGACACAAATTCAAGCAATTTTTGTGCCGCCTCTCGCATACGCCTTTCCTCTTCTTTCTGGGAAGCCGTCCGAAAAATGCTCTTCCAGAGGCCTGATTTACTTCGGGAATGCGTCCCCATGATCACATTTTCAAGCACACTGACATCCGGAAACAGCCGTATGTTCTGAAAAGTACGTGCAATCCCTTGTTGAGCAATCATATGACTCTTCTTTCCATCAATCCGTTCCCCGTTAAAAACGATACGTCCTGATGTTGCAGGAAACACGGAGGTCATCAGATTGAACATCGTCGTTTTTCCTGCGCCGTTCGGACCAATGATCCCGAAAATATCCCCTTCTTCAATCGTGAAAGAAACATCTGAAAGTGCCTGTATCCCACCAAATTGTTTCTCGATATTACTCACCTTTAAAATCATCCTCATTCACCTTCCTTCTATGCCAAAACGCACGGACTCGTCTGATAAGACGCACATCGATAATTCCTTGTGGTCGGTACGCCATGAGAGCGACCAAAATAATACCATAAAGCATATAACGATAATCGCTAATAAAACGTAATGCCTCCGGAAGGACCGTCAGGAAAAACCCGCCGAAAATCGCTCCCCCGATGACTTCACTCCCCCCAAACACAGAATAGATCAGGATTTCAATCGCACGATGATACGAAAATTCACCCGGACTGATAAACGAAAGCACGTGAGCATATAAAGCCCCTGCAAATCCTGCTACAATGGCACTTTGGGCAAATGACAGCACTTTATAATATGTAATGTTGATTCCCATTGACTTCGCCGCTTCTTCATCCATCCGTATAGCTGCAAACGCCCTCCCGATACGGGAATGGTTTTGCCGTACGAAAAACCAGATAATGCCGATTGTGACGATTAACAACACAAAAAAATTGGTCAAAAACATAAATTCGTTATTCGCCAGTCCGATCATGTCTGGTTCAAATCCCCAAGATTCAAATCGTTCCAACAGGACGTCACCGATACCGGGGATACCGCTTATTCCGATTGAACCATTCGTGATGTCGTCCGCATTCACCAATACAACACGGATAATTTCTCCGAGCCCGAGTGTCGCAATCGCCAAAAAAACACCATGCAACCTAAGTGCAGGTATTCCAACGAGCATACCAAATATGCCAGCTAAAAGGGTACCAGCAATCACGCCAACAACAAGGGGCACATCATAATCAACCGTCAGCAATGCCGTCGTGTAGGCGCCGATCGCCATAAAACCCGCATTGCCAAGTGACAATTGACCTGTCGAAAGTGTTACATAAATGCTGATCCCGAGCATGATATTGATCAAGACGAACGAAGCGACTTGAAAATAATATGGATTTAAAAATTCCCCTAACATGACTTTCCTCCTAACATCAGGCTGCCTTTTGACCGAATAGACCTTGTGGTCGCAACAGTATGATGACGATAATGATGATAAACGCAATCGAATCACGGAAACCAGAATACCCTAAAACAACGACAAGTGTTTCCGAGATGCCAAGTATCATGCCACCTACAACAGCACCCCTTACGCTTCCCATGCCACCGAGTATGATAATCGCCAATCCTTTCAGACCGATTGATAACCCCATTTGTGGATTGACCGAACTGAAAGCCATTCCGACCAAAATACCGGCAATACCTCCCATGACCGATGCAATCACAACCGTCAGTGTAATCATTTTTTTGGTGTTGATACCCAAAAGACTTGCCGTTTCCAAATTTTCAGCTGTAGCCCGGAGCGCTTTTCCGCCTTTTGTTTTAGAAAGCCAAAAAGACAAAGCCATCATGAGAACGACCGCTATGCCAAATATGAAGATTTGCACATAATACACATTAATCGATCCCAACGTAACATAAGCTTCAGAAAACGAATTGGCGACAGGATGATTCCCTGCACCAAATAGTTCTTTCGCCAGATTTTCCAAAAAAATCGAGACCCCAATGGTGCTGATCAGTGGAGCCAAGTGTGACACATCTTTTTGACGGCGTAACGGGCGTAATGCAAATTGTTCCAATAGATATCCCATGAATGCCGAGAGCAGGATAGCCACTAGGAAGGCAAGCCAAAGCGGCCCTCCCAGTGTACTTGTCACAACAACGCCCATAAATGCACCAAACATGAATATTTCTCCGTGGGCCATATTGATAATGCCCAACACACCAAAAACAAGTGTATATCCAAGCGCTACAATTGCATAGATACTGCCGATTGTAACGGCATTGATCAACTGTTCCAAAAACAAAATAGCTCACCCTCTTCTTGTTTACTCAAATAACTGGAACTCACCATCTTTGATTTCAAGGACTTGTGGATCCATTACGACATCTCCATCTTCATCAAAGGAAATGTTCGCAAGTACCCCGTCGAAATCTTCTGTTTCACTGAGGGCATCGCGTAGTGCATCACGGTCATTATCTCCGGCACGCTCTAGCGCCTCGGCTACAATATACAAACCGTCATATGCCTGTGCTGCGAATTGGTCAGGTGCTTTTCCGACTTCATCTGTATAATTTTCAACGAATTCTTCGACATCCGGATCGTCACTTTCAGCAAAATATGGTGTTCCGACAATCAAGCCATCACTCGAATCGCCGGCAATTTCGATGACTTCAGGAGAATTGAAACCATTTCCGCCTACAAACGGTGTATCAATCCCAGCTGACCTGGCCTGTTTCATGATAACGGCTCCTTCATTATAAAAAGCGGACGTCAGGATAAGATCCGGATCCAGGTCTTTGATGTTCGATAAAATAGACTTATAGTCTGATTGTCCTTTTTGGAATGTCTCGGTAGTCAATACGTCCAGATCCAATTCATCGATTGCCTTTTCCATCGCTTCATAACCGGTTTTGGTGTACTCATCATCGTCTCCGTACATGACGGCTACCGTCTCGGCATCATATTCATCCACTGCTGCTTCAACTGCCGCCGGAACAGCCATCGTCTCTGGAATCGAATCCCTGAATACATAGTCCCCTATTTGAGGAATACCTTCTGCGGTTGTCGAGGTTCCCAGGATAGGAATACCATTCTTATCGGCAACAGGCGCGACTGCCTGCATTTCGCCACTGAGTGTTGGACCGATGATTGCAGAAACGTCATCATCATTCATCAGTTTTTGAGCAGCGGAAATAGCCTGTTCTGTCTCACCCGCCGAATCCTCGATTTCCAGTTCAATATGTACATCTCCCTGATCATTGATTTCTTGCTGTGCAAGCTCAAGTCCACCTTTGATGGCTTCCCCGTATGCTGCACCTTCTCCACTTTCATATGTCACGACACCGATAGTCGCTGATACATCCGCATCGGAATCATCACCTGATGCATTTGTTGATTGATCACCACACGCCACAAGTGTCAGTAGTAACAGAACCATCATAGACGGCGTGAATATTTTGAATACTGATTTCATGAAAATTTTCCTCCCTATTCTGAAATTTGGGACAGAAGAACGGGTCCACTGTCCCGATAAAATGATAAACAAGAAAACTAAAACCTATTGGACCGCGCCCTACCTTTTTACTTCAAAAGATGTGGCAAGGGACAAGTTCACGTCCCCTGCTCTAGCCAACTTCTTTGCGCATGTTTGTTTCTACTTTGACGACCCAGCCGAATGGATCTGTTTCCGTCCCATACTGGATGCCGGTAATGGTGTCATACAACCTTTTAGCGACCGGACCTGTCTGACTGTTATTGATGACCATATGTGTATCATCCCAGCTTAATTGACCAATCGGTGAGATGACCGCGGCTGTTCCAGTTCCAAAGGCTTCCTCCAACGTGCCCGCCTCATGAGCCTGATACAATTCATCCATGGAAATTTTCCGCTCTGTTACGGAATATCCCCAATACTTCAGCAGTTGGATTGCCGTATTTCGGGTAACGCCCTCAAGAATACTCCCGTTCAAAGCTGGCGTTACAATTTCTCCGTCGATTTTGAAAAACACATTCATGCTTCCGACTTCTTCAACATATTTATGCTCAATGCCATCCAACCAAAGCACCTGTGCATACCCTTCATCAGCCACTAGCTCTTGCGCCTTCAGACTGGATGCATAATTTCCTCCCGTTTTAGCTTCACCTGTCCCTCCGGTGACTGCCCGCACATAATGATTTTCAACCGCAATTTTCACTGGGTTGATGCCTTCTTCATAATACGCTCCTACAGGCGATAGAATCACTATAAACTGATAGTGATGCGATGGGGCCACACCCAGAAAAGGCTCGGACGAAATGATAAACGGACGAATATAAAGCGATGTGCCATCTGCTTTTGGAATCCAATCTTTTTCCAAAGCGACAAGCTCCTGGATCGCATATAAAGCAAAGTCCTCATCGACATGTGGTATACATAATCTGTCATTTGAATGATTGAGACGCTGCATATTTTTTTCCGGACGAAACAGCTGAACATCCCCGTCAACTGTAAGGTAAGCCTTCATGCCCTCGAACACGGATTGCCCGTAATGGAAAACCATTGCGGAAGGGTCGATCGTAAGCGATTGATACGGTTTGATTTGCGGATTATGCCATCCGAATTCCGTCGTATAATCCATCGTAAACATATGATCCGTAAAATTTCTGCCAAAGGCCAACTGATCGTCTGCCGGTTTTTCTTTGCGCGTTGTCGAAAGTTCCCATCTGATTTTTTGTTGTTCCATGCTCACCATTCCTTTGCTGTAAAATGACGTCACTTACATACATATGACCGAAGTCTACACTTTACGTTTCATGTTCCTCATCTAAACCTTCTCCACTTACATCGGCTTTCCCAATGCTCTACCTCACATATTGCTTCGATAATCATCGCAAGCCCCCTTTCTTGCATAAAAATAAAAGATTCTTCTCGTCCCACAAAATCCGCAAGTAATCAGAATTTTGGGGAGAAAAGAATCTTGTTTTCTCGGTACCACCCAGATTCGCATGTACCCTTTCGAGTACTGCCTCAGGAGCTTTCAATAGCCCGGATTTGATAACGAGTGCCTTACCAGCACCCGGCAATGTTTACTAGCATATGTGTTTTCAACATTGCACTCAGGGATGAGATTGCAATATGTTGTAATTCTGGGATCTCAGCCAGCCCCAAATCTCTGTAATTACGTGATACATATCCAAATTCCCGTCATAGCGTTATATTATGTGATTTTTCATCATACATCATTTGACTTACAATTTGATACCTATGCCTGATGACTATGGATACTTTCCATAGTGATGATCAAAGGGCAATGCCCATAATCAACCATCGTCCCGCGGAAATCACTCATTTTCTTTCAATATCTATGGTGGACAACACAAAAAAGACCCTTTTCCCCCAAAATCCTTGAATAATCAGAATTATTGGGGAGAAAACGGTCTTCATTTCCTCGGTACCACCCAAGTTTGCAACACTCTTTCAAGTACTGCCTCATAGGCTTTCATAGCCTTATTTTGATAACAGGTGCGACATGGGCACCCGGCAATGCCTACTCGATATAACCCTTTCAGTCATTGCACTCAGGGATGAGATTGGAATAAGTGGTATTTCCAAGTTTTCAGCCGCCTTGGATCTCTGTATATACATCAGACCTTATTCCAAATTCCCGTCTTAGTATTATTCTATAACGTTGTGGTATTCGTTTCATGAAACAGAATCCATTGGTTTTTTTGATATTGTTCATTATACTATACCAAAGTTTTCATTTGGTCAACCGTTTTACGGAAAAAGTTTTTTTAGGACATGAAAGCTCCCTCTGTAAAGGAACACCTAAGCGCTGAGCGATGCTGACCACAAAAACGGTCTTATAAAGGACCCCCAGAAGGCCCTTTCTCCTTAAGCGATGCGAGGGGAGTGACCACATACCACATCAAAATGGACCATAACCAATACCCACGGCCAATATAACAAAAATGATACCAATGATGGTCCAGATTCCCACGAGTGGTAATGTAAACCGCACCCATTTTGTATAAGGCACACCACCGATGGCCAGCACCGCCATAAGGACACCTGAAATCGGAGTGATCATATTTGTGATACCGTCACCCAGTTTAAATGCAACGACTGCGGTTTGTCGCGTCAAGTCAAGCATGTCTGCTAGTGGCGTCATGACAGGCATCACTACAGCCGCTTGTCCACTTCCAGACGGAACAATAATATTGAAAACAAGATTGAACAAAAACATGGCCACTGCGCCAAGCGCGGGTGTCAAATGACTGAGTGGCACAAAAATCATATGTACGAGTGTATCCAATATAAGTCCATTTTCCATCAAAACGATGATAGCACGCGCCAGACCGATAATCAGCGCTGCATACAAAATATTTTTCGCCCCAGACATGAATGTTTTTACCATCAAGTTAGGATTAATACGTGCAATAAATGCACTCCCAATCGCATTGATGATGAAAACGGCGGCCAGTTCATTGACGCCCCACTCCCATGACAAAGAACCGTATATAAATAATCCGATACATAGGAAAAAGAAAAGAATCAATATTTTATGTGTCTTTGTAAATGAAAGGACCTCTTCCGAATCATCGCTTACAGGCTGGTCGCTGAAGCGTTCATCGCCCATGAGACTTTTGTCTGGATTCGAGGAAATTTTTTTAACATACCGTACAATATATATCATTGTAGCTGTGATCAAAACAACAAAAATCGCCAACCGAAACAGTGCCCCTGAAAATAATGGCAGACCTGCTATTTCCTGGGCCACACCTAAAATGATCGGATCGAACACGGCTGCAGCTGCCCCCGCAAATGACCCAAGATAAACGATACCCACACCTGTCAGGGCATCCAATTTCAATTCTTTGGCTAACATGATTCCCATCGGTATAAATGGGATGACAATCACATTTGCATTCACTCCAAAAGCTGCGATGATACCGAAAATGAGCGTCATCGCACCAATGAGCTTGAACTTGCTGTTTTGGGTTTTATCAATCAGGACACGTATTCCCGCATTGATGGTCCCTGGCTTTTCCATGACGGCTATCGCGCCACCCATGATCAATACAAGAAAAATCAGGTTGGCGGATTTGATAAGCCCCTCCTGCACAGCCAAAAAAATGTCCATGATACCAAGCGATGGCGAGGCAACATGGGAATAACTTCCGGGCTCGACAATGCCCGTATCCTCATTGACGGAAAACGAACCGGATGGAATGACATAGCTGAAAAGCCACGCCAATACGAGCAAAACAAATAAAATGACAAAAGCGTCAGGTATAGCGTGCTTTTTTGTATTATTCACTGAATAGCCCCTTCCCATAAAATATAGCTGGCATATTCCTAATCAAAAATACCATACCCAAACAGCACAGACAAGCATTGTTCCTTGGGAAGATGGAAGACGAAGGACGTGTCTACTACCCTGCTTTCCATAAGCTTGATCCAAATAAAGCTGAAACAAAATACATGAAATGTCAGTCAGAAAAGAAACGGTGGACCCGCTCCTCATCTCACATCCTATCGCCCCATAACGGGTTGCTAGACCCATTCAGTGCATTCCTTGTATAATACATAGATACAATTAAAATGAGGAGGATTTCATTTTGCCACATCTTTTTTCTCCACTTACGATCAAAGATATCACTTTACGAAATAGAATCGGCGTATCGCCAATGTGCCAATATAGTGCAGAGGACGGGGTTCCGAACGATTGGCACCTCGTTCATCTTGGTTCACGGGCTGTCGGTGGTGCGGGATTGATTATTGCGGAAGCCTCGGCAGTCGAACAACACGGACGCATCTCACCTGATGACTTAGGCATCTATTCCGATAAACATATTGACGCATTCAAGCGAATAACCGCATTTATTGAAGAACAAGGCGCTGTGCCTGGCATTCAATTGGCACATGCCGGCAGGAAAGCATCAACATTTGCTCCTTGGAAAAAAGATAAGCAAGGCATTAATGTTCCCAATGATCAAGGGGGATGGGATATTATCGGACCAAGTGCCATTCCCTTTTCAGATAATCATCGTATGCCACAAGCATTGACAACAAAGGCTATCCGGGACATCCAAGAAGCGTTTCGTACAGCAACCATCAGAGCGCGCCAGGCAGGCTTTAAGTGGGTTGAATTTCATGCAGCACATGGTTATTTGGCACACAGCTTTTATTCGCCGCTATCGAATAAACGAACCGATCAATACGGTGGGAGTTTCGACAACCGGATTCGATTCGTATTGGAAACCGTTCATTTAATGAAACAGGAATGGCCAGATAACTTGCCATTTACAGTTCGCCTATCCTCTTCAGATTGGGTAAAAGGCGGCTGGACGATTGACGATTCTGTTGAACTCGCCAAACGTTTGAAAAAGGAAGGTGTCGATTTGATCGATTGCAGCTCCGGCGGAAATACCCCCGACCCATCCATTGATGTAGGACCGGGTTACCAAGTGCCTTTCGCCGAAAAAATCCGCCATTCCGCCAATATCAGAACCGCGGCTGTCGGTTTAATCAACCAAGGCATGCAAGCGGATGATCACATTCGCAACGGGCGTGCTGACATCGTGCTCATGGGCAGGGAAATGCTGAGAGATCCTTATTTCCCACTAAGAGCCGCACAAGATGTCCACCAGCAAGATTATCTGGATACACCTCCACAATACGAACGCGGCTGGACAAAATGAATAGGATGAGGGACAGGTTATATCCTCCATTTCTCCCGGACTTGACTTAAATGAAAACCGAGAGCATAGAGTTTACCGGTATTGCCAAAAAAAGGGGACAGTCGACCTGTCCCCCCTGTCCTATTATTTATTTCCAATCGCTCATCAGGTATGCAGTGTCCTGTTGGAGCGTTTCATAGGCCGTGTCGGAAATCCGGTTTTCTTCATATTGGATTTCCAAAAGATCCTGGAAGCCATCCAAATGCTTCAAAACTTTTTCCGGTTGATTTGTTTCCTCAAACTGCTTCACCGCAGCTAGATGTGTATCAAGCAATCTTGCCGTCGCATCATCTGAAATATCATCTAAATCTTTGAAGCGATCAACCATTCGTTGCATCATCCCTGCATCCCATGCATAAACAGAACTAGCCGTTTGTGCCGCTGTTTGTTTCCGGATAGGATTTGTCGTCGGATTATCACGTGTTGGATGGACATTATTCGTCAGCAAGATAACCACCGTTTCCAATTCTGGACTTACTACGATGGATGTCCCTGTAAATCCTGTATGCCCCAGTGTATCTTCCTCAGCTAAAACATCCATGTACCAATCTTGATTCAAGTCCCATCCCAAACCATGTTCTTGGTCCGGGAAAGCCTCATTCCAATTGGTATTCATCAGATCAAACGCCTCTTTGGAAACGATTTGTTCCTCTTGATAAGTGCCTTCATTCATCAACATTTGAGCAAATATGTCCATGTCAGGCGCAGAACTGAACACCCCAGCATGTCCAGCTACACCGTCAAGTGCCCAAGCTTTTTCATCATGCACACTTCCCCACACAAGCCCTCTTTCGGTCCACGGTTGGTATTCAGTCGCCGCAATCCGGGACCTTAACTCGTCAGAAGGGTTATACATCGTATCTGACATCCCTAAAGGATCAAGGATATGCTTTTTAACATAATCATCTTCACGTTCACCACTCAGTCGTTCCACAAAAACACCTAACGTGATATAGTTGATGTCGCTATATACATAAGCCTCGCCCGGTACATTTTCCAGAGGTTCTTCCATGACGTACGTCAACAATTCATCACGATCACCGTCCATTTCATACAAATTGCCGGACGGACCTGGTTTTTCCCCGGACGTATGCGTCAACAATTGCTTGATTGTAATATCTCGCTTTTCACTTGTATCATATTCCGGAAGATAATCAGCCATCGGATCATCTAAATCAAAATAACCTTGATCCCATAATTGCATGACCGATACAGCAGTGAACAGTTTAGAAATAGATGCCATATCAAAAATGGTGCTCT
>DATGUN010000011.1:0-12332 GCA_035301285.1 Virgibacillus sp. | reverse complement strand
AGTAAGATCCCTCAGAGACGATGAGGTAGATAGGTTCGGGGTTGAAGCATGGTGACATGTGAAGCTGACGAATACTAATCGATCGAGGACTTAACTAACATTCAATATGACGCTCGTTGCAAGAAGCTCTTATTCAGTTTTCAGGGTACAAAAATCATACATAATATAAGGATATACTTGATTTTTATCAAAAAAGACTTATAATATTGTTGGGTATTAATAATGAATTAAACTTGCTACTCAATTATCCGAACTTTATACCTTGTACTGCTCTTTAAAATAATCCATAGTTGCTGGCATTCTTTTGAAATTAACCTGCGAATGTGCAAAATCACTGATACTGCTTGCAACATAGTAAGCACTTAAACATAAAACACTGTACTCATTAACGTTTTATGTTACTATTCCACAGTAGCTCAGTGGTAGAGCAATCGGCTGTTAACCGATCGGTCGCAGGTTCGAATCCTGCCTGTGGAGCCATGGAGAGCTGTCCGAGTTGGCCGAAGGAGCACGATTGGAAATCGTGTAGGCCGTTTACGCGGCCTCGAGGGTTCGAATCCCTCGCTCTCCGCCATTTATTTTGGCCCGTTGGTCAAGCGGTTAAGACACCGCCCTTTCACGGCGGTAACACGGGTTCGAGTCCCGTACGGGTCACCATTATTTTTAGCGTTTCAAGATGGCGTATGACAATTAGGCCTGACCACCAACTTGTGCGTTGGAGGATTAGCTCAGCTGGGAGAGCATCTGCCTTACAAGCAGGGGGTCGTAGGTTCGAGCCCTACATCCTCCACCATATAACATCAGACTTGTAGGGGAGTGCAGCAACACTGAAATCACATGCAACACGACGAACAATTCAAACTAGTAAGCAGAAAGTCAAGAGCATAGAACCTTAAACATTATTATTTATATCGCGGGGTGGAGCAGACGTAAACTCCGTCGAGACAACATCAAAGTGTAGTCTGTGAGGAGTGCAGCAACAACGAAATCATATACAACACGACGAACAATTCAAATTAGTAAGCACGGAACTAAGAGCATAGAACCTTAAACATTATTATTTATATCGCGGGGTGGAGCAGACGTAAACTCCATCGAGATAACATCTAAGTGTAGTCTGTGAGGAGTGCAGCAACAACGAAATCACATACAACACGACGAACAACTCAAATTAGTAAGCACGGAACTAAGAGCATAGAACCTTAAACATTATTATTTATATCGCGGGGTGGAGCAGTCTGGTAGCTCGTTGGGCTCATAACCCAAAGGTCGCAAGTTCAAATCTTGCCCCCGCAACCAAAATATGCAACGTTCTTTGTTGCAATCAAGTGTACTGTGAAGTAAAGCTTATATTAGCAATTTATTTACAGTATAATATTAATGGTCTGGTAGTTCAGCTGGTTAGAATGCCTGCCTGTCACGCAGGAGGTCGCGGGTTCGAGTCCCGTCCAGACCGCCATTTATTCATTTTATAGTAGTTGTAGTCTGCGAGGAGTGCTGCTTCACTGAACTTACTTGCAACACGACGAGCAATTATTCTTAAGGAAATATTTTAAATTATCGATTACATCATAATCATCATGGCTCGGTAGCTCAGTCGGTAGAGCAGACGTAAACACCATCGAATAAACTACTATGTGTAGTCTGCGAGGAGTGCTGCTTCAATGAACTTACTTGCAACACGACGAGCAATTATTCTTAAGGAAACATTTTAAATTATCGATTACATCATAATCATCATGGCTCGGTAGCTCAGTCGGTAGAGCAAAGGACTGAAAATCCTTGTGTCGGCGGTTCGATTCCGTCCCGAGCCACCATTCTAGGATCATTTCATGTTTATATGGAGGGGTAGCGAAGTGGCTAAACGCGGCGGACTGTAAATCCGCTCCCTCTGGGTTCGGCAGTTCGAATCTGCCCCCCTCCATTTTAATTTTATGTAGGGGTATAGTTTAAGGGCAAAACTACGGTCTCCAAAACCGTCGCTGCGGGTTCGAATCCTGCTACCCCTGTTGCTTACCATGGCGGTCGTGGCGAAGCGGTCAACGCACCGGATTGTGGCTCCGGCATTCGTGGGTTCGATCCCCACCGGCCGCCCCATAACATTGGGCTGTAGCCAAGCGGTAAGGCATCGGGTTTTGATCCCGTGCAACCTAGGTTCGAATCCTAGCAGCCCAGTTTGCGGAAGTAGTTCAGTGGTAGAACACCACCTTGCCAAGGTGGGGGTCGCGGGTTCGAATCCCGTCTTCCGCTTAACCCTATTATGTGGCGGTATAGCCAAGTGGTAAGGCAGAGGTCTGCAAAACCTTTATCACCGGTTCAAATCCGGTTACCGCCTCCATACATGCCAGTGTGGCGGAATAGGCAGACGCGCGTGACTCAAAATCACGTTCCTACGGGAGTGCCGGTTCGATCCCGGCCACTGGTACTACATTCATAACGTTTTGATGGTAATTCTATCATCAAAACGTTTTTTATTTTTATTTTCGATGTATGGATTATCTTCTTGAATGAAGCACTGTCATCAAAATAAAAAATACGCAGCTCCTTCATATAGAAACTGCGTATCATTAAATACCAATGACGTATTTGATAAAACTGATTTTTATTCATGACTCTTATTTTTTGTTTCATCTTTAAATCCGTACAATATAAAGTCGGTCACTTCCTTAACGAAACCTACTTCAACCATCACGACTAAAACAACCAATAGCAGGGGCCCGATGAATACACCCATCACACCAAATAGTTTCATACCGACAAATAAGGAGATTAATGCTGCTAAAGCATTAATATTCATATTGGTAGAAAGGATTTTCGGTTCAATGGACTGCCTGACAGCGAACGTTATGGCATATACAATTCCCAACCCTATTCCCATTCCGATGTTACCCGTGAAGAACATATAAATAAACCAAGGGATCAAAATCGTTCCTGTACCAAAGTATGGGAGGATTTCCGCTATCCCTACAATAATGGCAATGGTAAGGGAATGGTCAACACGTAAAATGCTTATCCCTATAAAAACAATCAGTGATGCTATAAACATCAATATAAACTGTGCGCGTACAAAGCCAAATACCCTGTATCTTAAAATATGCTTAAACATTTTTATTTTCTTCAAAAATCCTGATGGCATCATTTCTCGAGATCTGCGCATAATGCGATCCCAATCTTTGCCGATGAAATAGAAGGCAACGAATATGAAAACAAAAGCAATAATAAACGTTGGGATGATAAAGACGACCTGAGTCAATCCTTCAGCCAAGCCGTGTCCATATTCCGTAAATGATTCAGCGAGTCGATTGCCGAGGGACACGATTCCATCATGAAGTGTCGATTGTTGTTCAGGTGGAAATATATCCATTGCCTGTCCTATCTTTTGCCATAATGGTAAAATGGTTTCATTTACAAAACCTTGCATGTTTGCGGCAGTGGATTGGATCCATTCGGGAATGAACTCAGATATACGTTTTATTGCGAAAACAATCAGGAAAATAATTCCTGTTATGGCACCAGCAAGGACTGCCAAGCTTATTAACAGGACAATAAAGACGGCTATTCCATTTGGTAAATGAAGTTTATGTATCAACAATCGCACAAGTGGGTAAAACATCCAGACGAGTAATGCAGCAATCCAAAATGGATATGATATGGAAAATATCAATGTAAATCCCCACACTACAGCGATGAATGCCAAAATAACCGCTACGAGCCGTACAAAAATAAGCGCTTGGTTTTTAGTCATGTTATCCTCCAGATGTAATCAAAAAGGGTAATATAATATGATTATACATAAAAATAGCCTAAGTAAGCAAATACTATAAGAAATTAACGTTGATTGTAATTGGTCGTGCTATTGCTTCATATTGTGATTGTTAAGAGGAAGCGTAAGGTATAAATGTAATTTTAGTATTTTTTACATAAAAAAACTGCCTGAGTATATTCATGGCAGTTTTGCTCATTCCGTTCTGCTATTGAGGATAGGCGTGAAGAACATAACGATCCGGTGCATTTCCGACATATGAAAATGGATAACAAGTAGACACTGTCAACACTTCATCTTTTCTTGATGGATCGATGACGGTTGTGTCATCGGCGGGTACGATTTGAGTCTCGGAATCATTGATGACATATATATAAGTTCCTTGTTTCATTTTAACGTGGAATTCATCCCCGTCTTCCAAATCGCCGAAATCCCTGAATACCGTGTCACGATGCCCGGATAACACTATTTGTTTATTTTCACCCGGAAAACCTGTGTCAGAGAAGTGACCAACACCTTTGGCCAGTTCATCTTCATCGGTTCCTTCTATAATGGGTATTTCACGTTCCAGTTTTGGAATGTACAAAATACCAATCGTGTCGTCTGTTGTGAAATCATCATAATCCATGTCTTCTACATCATCTATATTTTGGTCATTGATGACAGTTTCGGAGACAAATTCTGTTGCTTCATCGAGACGTTGACTTTCCATCGCGTGTGATTTATATAGTTGAAAACCACCGTAACCGAGAAATCCCAACCCGGCAATGAGTAAGGAGATTGAGAGAACACGCATCATAAGAATCACTCCTTAATCCTTATAGAAAACACAATTACATATAGTTGTCTACAGAGTATCATTCTATCCCCATTATATGTCATAAAGGAAAGAATGCAAATGTCTATCATTTTAAGTTGAATGAAGATTGACCTGTTTAATAATAAGAAAAAACGAGTCCGGCAATAAAGCTGAACTCGTCTTGGAAACACTGTTAACGATTCATGTTTTCTTCTTTGGTTGGCTCTTGACGTGCTTGATCTTGAGCCGTTTCACTTTCTGCGGCTGTTTCATCAAAATGTTGGTTTTCGATTTCATTGGCATCGAGAACCATATTTGTATCCTTTTGTTCTTTTTTGGCATAACTGGTCGGGACTTGCCAAGCAGTTACCATTGCCAATAAGATAAATAGGATATCAACGAAACCGAATAAAACATCGAAATAGTGTCCAAAAGACGCACGTGTGAATGGGTCCAAAAAGGCTTCAAATCCATCATTGAAAGTGTAAGCGAATCCGATGTACTTTCCAACGACAATTCCGATTAGACTTGTTATAACGGCAATCAGGCGATGTGCATGTGTCAAATTTTCTCTTGCGGCAAGAATAACCGAGTAACCTGTCAGGGCTCCAACACCTAATGCAACGTATGCAAGCTGATAATTAAAAATAATGATAATAGCTCCCCAGATGATACCACTCATTAAGGCTGCAACAAGCCCATATAAGATTGCAACCCCTAGTTTACTGCTGTTTTCCTTTTCCATATCATATCCCTCTTTTCTTTTGGATATATGGAATATCCATTATATTTCAAACCTGGCAAGCACGTTTGGCGACTATACATTATATAACGCTAACTGTGTCATTTGACGTGCTTCTTTATGTCTAAAACAATGTTTATGTGGGAGTTTTGAGAGTGATTCGTACAATGGTATCTCCATTCATTCATAACATATATAAGTATGACATAATGAATGTTTTTATAAATCATGCATTATTACTATTTTTTTCCCAAATAAAGTAATAAGTAGTGCTTTATACCTATTATATAATGGATGTTCACTAAGCGGTTTTGCAATTCCAGCAATAGTGGGGCAAAATGGTATAAGAGGTGATTGAAAATGGGTGTGTTAAGTTGAAGATGATACGTTGGTTGACATTTTTATTTGGAATCATGCTTTTCAGTCTGGGCATTACCATCGCTATCAACGTACAATATTTAGGTATTCACCCCTGGGATGTACTGAATGTCGCATTATTCGATTTGGTCGGATTGTCGATTGGCTCATGGGCCATCATCATCAGTTTGTTGCTTATTGTTGTTTCGTGGGTTTTGGACAAAAGCTATATTAAACTTGGCACCTTTTTTAATGCATTTTTAGTTGGGATATGTGTCGACTTATATATATGGCTCGATTTTTTGCCTCAGGCAACACATACTTGGATGGATGTTCTGATCATTCTATCCGGTATCATCATTATGGGAATAGGTGGAGGTGTGTATAACGCTGCAGGAGTGGGTTCAGGTCCGCGAGATGGCTTTATGCTATCCATTTCAGATAAACTGAATCAACCCATACGCCGGATTCGTATTATGACGGAGACGTTGATCCTTGTCGTGGGTTTTCTTTTAGGAGGACCTGTATATATTTTCACTCTCATATTCACCTTTGTACAAAGTCCTGTTTTTCAATATTTTTATTTAACTTCACGGAGATACTTATCATATATTGACAACAGAAAAGTGACCTTTACTTATATGAAAGAGAAAGATAAAACATCATAATTAAAAAATGTTATAAAAGTGATGTGTAGACATCGGGTTCACATTCAGATACCAATATGATGTCGCTGTTTTTTGGGGGAGTCACGTTCAAAGAGGTATCCGTTTCGTCCCAATCTTTTTCGTCTACATCATATTTATCCATGACATGTTGTAGATAAAACCATCCAAATGTGAGACCCACAATGATCAATAATATAACCATAATGACAGCAAATCTATTTTTATTCATTCAAATATCCACCCTTCATCTTTTAAGCCTAGCAAAAAGGAGGGGGACTGTAAATAAGCCAAGACCATTGTCCATAAAATGTTCACGATTATACAGGGAACCAGCGAATTTTTATATATTTTCCTCCACACGATATGGACTGACATCAATGTCGGGTTGCTTCTCCAGTGCGAGCGATGTAAGCAGTGTTCCGATATAAGGTCCCATGGTCAAACCAGATGCACCCAGTCCATTTGCAAACAATACGCCCTTCAAATGGGGCAATTCACCTATCAATGGTAGAAATCCTGGTGTGAAGGGTCTGAAACCGACACGCGTTTCCAAAACGGTGCATTTCGCCAGCGAAGGGGCAATTTGAAACGCTTTGGTCAGTATTTCTTCTATTCCACCGGCCGTGACGTTAATATCATCGTCAACATCGTTTTCATGTGTCGCGCCGACGATGATCCGGTCATCGCCCAGCGTTAGCATATATTGATCGCTTGGTGGTATAACAACAGGCCAATGACGTGTTTTTGTATGTGGCATTTTGAGGTGCATGATTTGTGCTTTTTGTCTTGTAAGTTGAAAAGGGATATCGAGCAACGCTTCATGTTCATGTAGCCAAGCCCCTGTCGTGATGATGACCTTATCTGCATGGTATGTTTCATTGTTGACTTTGACGCCGGTTATATCATGTTGTTCTCGAAGGGGAGTTGCACTTCCTTTTATAAAAGTAGCTCCATTTTTAACGGCTCCGTTTATAAGCGATTCTCGTAATGAACGACCGTTCACACGCGCGGCACCACTGACATATACAGATTGGTAGTCATCGCTCAATAATGGAAACTGGTTGTTTGTCTCTAGTTTGTTCAACTTTTGGATAGAGCCGATTTCCGGTGCATCTTGTCTCCGTTTCATGGCACGTTCCATCATGGCATCAAGCTTTTTTTCATCTGTATGGATGGATAATGCTCCGACTTGCCGATAACCGGTGTTCGTTTCACCATCTGTTTCCAGTGATTTGATCAATGTGGGGTAATGGGCAGCACCATTTCTCGCTAGCTGATACCATTTTTTATTTCTCCGCTGGGATAGCCACGGACAAATGATTCCGGCGGCTGCATCTGTTGCACAACCTTTTTCTTCACGATCGATCATAATGACATGTTTGTTTCGCTTTGCGAGGTTGTACGCTGTAGAGGCTCCTAGAATACCAACCCCAACTATAATGAATGATTCCATATCGATATTCCTTTTTATATAAATTTATAACTGAACGTCCTGGTTATTCCATTATCCACTATAAATCTTGCCACACCATTTGTAAATCATATCAATATTTGAATAACATGATATTGGTGCACGATAATGATATCGAATCCATTATAAAGGTCATCTACCGTTATTATACAGGTAAATTACTATTCAATTTCGGTCAATGTATGGTATTCTTGTTGACAGGAAAAATATTTGCTAATACTGTCGTATGGTGTAGAAGGAGAATGAAAAGAATGGAAAAAACATTTATTTTTGGACATAAGAATCCCGATACAGATACAATCTGTTCTGCGCTAGCATACGCTGAACTGAAAAGGGAGCTTGGCGCCGATGCAGAGGCAAAAAGGTTGGGACCGGTGAACAAAGAGACTCAATTTGCACTGGACTATTTTAACGCTGAAGCACCTGAGTTCATCGAAACTGTTCCCGATGACGTGAGCAATGTTATTTTAGTGGACCATAATGAGTTTCAACAAAGCGTGGATAACATTGCCGAGGTTAAGATATCTGAAGTGATTGACCATCATCGCGTATCGAACTTCGAAACGAAAGAACCACTGTATTTCCGTGCCGAGCCCGTTGGATGCACGGCTACCATATTAAATAAAATATATCATGAACAAAAAATCGATGTTTCCAAGAAAGTTGCCGGGTTATTGCTGTCTGCGATTATTTCCGATTCGCTGTTGCTTAAATCACCGACATGCACACAAGAAGATGTTGATGCAGCTCATGAATTAGCTGACTTAGCAGGAGTGGATCTCGAAGCATATGGATTAAAAATGCTTGAGGCCGGGGCGGATTTAAGTGATAAATCAATCAATGATTTATTGACAATGGATGCAAAGGAATTTACCATGAATGATTGCAAGGTTGAAATTGCACAAGTCAATGCCATTGATATCACAAAAGTATACAAAAAGCAAAGTGAACTGGAAGAGGGAATCAAAGCAATAATCAAGGAAAAAAATCTTGAGTTATTTTTATTTGTCGTGACGGATATCTTGAACAACGATTCCGAAGTACTGGCTTTAGGAAATGCAAGCGGTCGAGTGGAAGGTGCTTTTGATGTCACGTTGGTAAACAATCGCGCATTGCTGGAAGGTGTCGTATCACGGAAAAAACAAATTGTTACTGTTTTGACAGACGAGTTTGTGAAAGTAGGATAATTGAGTTTTTTCATATGACTGAATGCCAATATTAAAGTGAATAAAAGAATCTAGAATCCGTTTTTCTTTTATTTTGGGTTTACTTTTAGCAGACAGGGGAATAGTCCTCTGTCTGCTTCATTATGAGTCGGGGTTTCCATTTAAGTTTTAGATGTGGTCAAAATCGTATCACATAATGAAAAAGGCAAAAGATGATATACCTTCAATTAACGGAATATTTGGGACAGATTCATTGCATAATCCAAACACTCGATTTATAATATGAAACATAGTAATTGTAAACGATTACTATTGGATAATTTGGATTATTCAAAAGACATAATGCGGGAAGGGAGTTTTTGTGTTGTCTGATGAAGTAAATTTAAATACACTTTTAAAAGAAAAGAGAACGTTTCCACCATCTGAAGCATTCAAAAAGCAGGCTAATTTCAATGACCCTGATGTATACAGACGAGCTGCGGAGGATCCAGAGGGGTATTGGGAAGAACAGTCCAAACAATTAACTTGGTTTAAACCCTATGATAAAGTTCTGGAATGGAATCCTCCACATGCGAAGTGGTTCCTGGGTGGCAAAATAAACGCTGCCTACAATTGTGTTGATCGCCATAGGGAAGGTCCTCGCAAAAATAAAGCAGCCATCATCTGGGAAGGTGAACAAGGAAATAATAAAGTTTACACTTATGATATGCTAGGGCGCGAAGTTGATAAAACGGCCCACATGCTCAAAGAATTGGGGATTAAAAAAGGAGATCGGGTCGTTGTTTATTTACCGATGATTCCCGAATTTCCTATATCTTTACTCGCATGCGCCAAAATTGGTGCCGTCCACTCGGTCGTATTCGGTGGCTATTCCGCAAAATCGTTAAATGAGCGAATTACCGACACAGATGCCAAATTAGTCATTACATCTGACGGCAGTCGACGTGGTGGAAAAGTCATCCCACTCAAGGAAAACACAGATGAAGCCGTCAAAAATACGACTATCGAAAATGTGCTTGTTGTCAATGCCGTCGGTGAAGAGGCAAATGCACCGAAAAATCCAGAACTTGATGTGGACTGGGATGAATTAAAAGCAAAAATGCCGGCGGATCCATTTCCTTGTGAATGGATGGATTCAGAAGATATTCTATATCTCTTGTATACATCCGGTACTACAGGAAAACCTAAAGGGATCGTTCACACAACTGGAGGCTATCTAACAAGTATCAATCATACCATGCGAAGTGTGTTTGATATCAAAGAAGAAGATGTCTTTTGGTGTACGGCCGATATCGGATGGGTAACAGGCCATTCCTATGTTGTTTACGGCCCACTTACAACTGGTTCAACAGTGGTGATGTATGAAGGGGCACCAAATTATCCGGAACGAGACCGTTTCTGGGATATTATCGAAAAATACGGTGTAACGATTTTCTACACTGCACCAACGTCTATCCGTACCTTCATGAAGTGGGGACATCAACATCTGGCAAAACACGATCTGAGCAGTTTACGTTTGCTCGGGACCGTCGGAGAACCAATCAATCCAGAAGCATGGATGTGGTTCCATAAATATGTCGGGAATGAACAGTGTCCAATCGTCGATACGTGGTGGCAGACAGAGAATGGAAGCGTTCTAATCGCGCCGTTACCTGGTATTACAACGACTAAGCCAGGTTCTGCGACAAGACCAACACCGGGAATTATTGCTGATGTTTTCGATGAAGATGGAAATTCCGTTGAACCCGGAAATGGTGGTATGCTTGTCATTAAACAACCATGGCCATCTATGTTACGGACGGTCTGGAAAGATGATGAGCGATTCAAAAATTCGTACTTCGGAGATTATCCAGGCATTTATAAACCAGGTGATGTTGCACACAAGGATAAAGATGGTTACTTCTGGATTTTAGGCCGTGATGATGATGTTGTGAACGTATCGGGGCATCGAATCGGAACGATGGAATTAGAGAGTGCCATTGTCAACCATGATCTTGTTGCGGAAGCAGCCGTCATCGGAAGGGACCACGATGTGAAAGGTCAGGCGCTTACTGCGTTCGTGACTCTGAAAGATCGTGCCAATGGTTCGGCAAACATCGAGAAGGAAATTGAAGATGAAGTTGTTGAACAGATCGGAAAGATAGCACGTCCTGAAGAGATCATCTTTACAGCCAGCCTGCCTAAGACGCGCAGTGCCAAAATCATGCGGAGGCTCTTAAGGGATATTGCTGAAGGAAGTGTCATTGGAGATACAACAACGCTTGAAGATCAAAGTGTTGTCGATGACTTGAAAAACAAATACGCATATAGAGAAGAATAAAATATAAATATTGAAAAAGGACTATTGCTGTGGTGCGTCTTGCTGGTTTAGATTTTCTCTTATGAATCAGGAGACACGTCATGGTGATAGTCTTTTTTGAATCAAAAAACAACTCTATTCATGTCGAATAGAGTTGCCTCTTTAAAAAACATTATTGTTTTTCAACGTTTGCTGCTTGTGGTCCACGGTTACCTTCTTCAATGTCGAACGTAACAGTTTGGCCTTCGTCTAAAGTTTTGAAACCTTCGCCTTGAATTGCAGAGAAGTGTACGAATACGTCGTCTCCACCTTCAACTTCGATAAAACCGAACCCTTTGTCTGCGTTAAACCATTTTACTGTACCTGTGTTCATTTCATTTCCTCCATGTGCTTTTTGCACCATATATTACTATTCTTGCTCTACACGATAATTCAAGACGATTACTTGGAAGTATTTCTTCTATCCTTATACCGAACAACAATAATTATTTATATTATACCATAATTGTATATAATTATACAAGGTTAAAAATGGTTGTATGTTATTTTAATTTGTTTTTCTCTCGGGTTCTTGAATTTTCATTTCAGTAAAACGATAATATATTGCCATCAGTACCGGATGTATAAAGGAGTCATCATCAACAAAGGCTATTCAATATAAAGGAGGCATTAAGATGAGTCCAAATCCCAAGGGCCCGAAGCAAAAGAAGGAACCGAACTTACCTAAAAGTCCCGATCAACCCTACGGAGAACCACTAAAAGGATCAAAAAAGGTTAAAACCAAGAATCATTCTCGCCAGAAAAAAGGTGCCTCACATGATATGTGAATAGATCAGCATTAGTAATATCGTAGAAAGGATGTCCCCATCATTGTTATGTTGGGGATTTTGTCTGATGATGCACTGGAAGTGGGAGGGCGGGGTTAAAAGGATTCTGCTTGCGCTGTAAGTAGAGATTCCCTTGTGGTGTAATCCCCTTATGGAAACGCTGTGTTTTGATTGATGGGAAAAGAAGGAACCGTTATGATAGTGTTATAAAAGGCATTTCGCAAGTTTGAAATTAAAATG
>DATGUN010000010.1:0-15200 GCA_035301285.1 Virgibacillus sp. | reverse complement strand
ACACGCTTATATCATTATATGAGCGTGTCTTATCGATATGATTCCGTATTGAAACCCTCTTATTAGGATGGAGATAAAATGATTTATATAAATCAGAAGAGTAACTGTACGATGTAAACAATGATCCACGTATATTCACTGTATGGAGGTGTGTGCGAAGGTTGTGAGTGGATAAATATCCCCGTTTTGTCGGCTTGTCTATGTTGCGTCAAAGATTTCGGTGATGTTGCTCGTTTTTTTGACGATTAATCGAGTTGCGTCAATGGATTTCGTGATTCCGTCCGTTTTTTTGACAATTAATCGAATTGCGTCAAAAGATTTCACGATTCCGTCCGTTTTTTTGACGATTAATCGAATTGCGTAAAAGAATTTCGTGAGTCCGTCCGTTTCTTTGACGATTAATCGAATTGCGTCAAAGAATTTCGTGAGTCCGTCCGTTTCTTTGACGATTAATCGAATTGCGTCAAAGATTTCGGTGATTCCGTACGTTTCTTTGACGATTAATCGAATTGCGTCAAAGATTTCGTGATTCCGTCCGTTTTTTTGACGATTAATCGAGTTGCGTCAAAGAATTCGCGATTCCGCTCGTTTTTTTGACGATTAATCGAATTGCGTCAAAGAATTTCGCGATTCCGCCCGTTTCTTTGACGATTAATCAAGTTGCGTCAAAGAATTCCTCGCCCCCCACCCTTTCGTTGACGATTAACGGATTAGGTTAACAGATTAGGTCAACGGATTAGATCAACGGATGACCGCCTTGGTCACGCGTATCACACACAGAAGAAATACCTGAGTCCGCCCACGCCACGTCTAATTTATCCCCTTCTTACCATCCTTTTCCGCAACCAGATTTTTCTCATAAACCTGTTCCTTCCCCTAAATCTCTTTCTAATCTATCCACTTCCATGAGCATACCCCTCTCCTAATCTCCCCCCTAATCTATCCGCTTCCATGAGCATACCCCTCTCCTAAATCTCCCCCTCATCTATCCGCTTCCGTGAGCACACCCCTCTCCTAATCCTTCTCCTCGACCACGTCCATCTCCTCCAACACGTCATTCAGCCGATCTGGATAATTTGTGAAGAATCCGGTCGCACCCCAATCAAGCAGCCGCTTCATATCTGATTTTTGATTCACCGTGTAAGGATGCATCAACAATCCGGCATCACGTACACGTTGGACATACTCCTTTGACAGATATTTATGATTCGCACCAATACCGATTGCATATTCGGATATATCGGCCAATTCTTTATCGATTGTATCTGGGATGGAACCGAAGCAGACGAGTTGTATTAAAGGAATGGTATCATCTCGTTCATGGACTTCTTTTAAACTGTCTTTGCTGCAGGATTGAATCAGGACGTGACCATCATCCATAGTGTCATCCAACAAATCATGTTCCTCAAGCGTTGCAAAAAGCTCATCTACCATATTCGGACTTGTTTCGGGGAATTTTGTTTCAATATAATAATTAGCATCGTGTCCAAACCTATCAAAAATCTCTTCCAAACTCAGGACATGCTCATCTTGAAACACTGTCTGTGCCTTACTTGGATGTGCCTGATTAAACCAAGAACCCGCATCCAATCCTGTCATGTCCTCCAATGTAAAATGTCCCACCTCTCCCTCGGAGTCAGTGGTACGGGACACATCCTCATCATGCATGGCAATCAATTCATCGTCTTCGGTCATTTGCAGGTCGATTTCAATGTAATCGGCCCCCATTTCCTCTCCCATCTCATAAGCGGCCATTGTATGTTCTGGCGCATGTCCCGAAGCACCCCGATGTGCAATGTTCAAAACGTTATCGGGTGAGAGCAATCCACTATTTATTTCTATGTTATTCCCTTTTCCTGTTTTTTCGGGAGTCTCTTGTTGGCATCCAAACAACACCAAGATGAGCAACAGAATAGTCGGGAGCTTTTTTACCATACAAACATCCCCATGACATGATAATCGATCTCCTAGTGAGCGTTTTCCATATTTCTATTTCCATAAAAGAATAGATAGGCATTCTAGCTTTTTTAAAACTAAAAGGCCTATCTCATGATTACTGTGAAAATATTTTGGGATTATTTGTAAAAACGCCGTCTACACCTTGGTCGACCAATTGCCGATATACGTTTTCATCATTCACCGTGTAAGGATAAACCTTATACCCCAATTGATGGCAGGCATGAATCGTTTCCTTGTCAGTCCATACAATATTCGGGTGCACACTGTATATATCCAACCCACTACTTCGGACATATTCCCACGGCTTCAGTATCCTGTAATAAAATAGCATGCCAAGCGGTATATCAGGCTTTAATTGTTGGGTCTTATAAAGGGCGACATGGTCAAATGAAGATATCATAATCTGTTCCAGTCGATCATGTTCCTGTAAACAAGCGATGACCTTTTGCTCAATCCCCTCATATATCACCGGAATATTTTTGATTTCGATATTCAATAAAATATCCTTTGGGCAAAGTTCCAGTACCTCATCTAATGTCGCAAGCGTCTCACCTTTAAATGCCCTTGAAAAAGATGAGCCGACATCTATTTGTTTAAGATCATGAAGGGAGTAATCTTTTACCAACCCCTTCACTTTTTTATTGAACCGACGTAACTTATGATCGTGAATGACGACCAAATGCCCGTCGCTTGTCAATTGTACGTCAAGTTCGATTGCCTTTGTTCCGTGATCGATTGCTTTTTTCATCGCTGATAATGTGTTTTCAGGGGCTTCCGTCAAGGAGCCCCTATGTGCAAAATTCAAAGTCACAGTAAAACCTCTCTACTTAGTCTAATGCTTCCGTGATTTTTTCCGCCGCTTCCTCTACTGCTTCTTTAGGGTCTTGACCATCATACATTCCCTCGAGCGACGCTTCTATGATTTTTCTTGCTTCTGGCATGGCTTCAGTCAACGGACCAGCTGTTTCTGGATTGACATTGGTTTCTTCCAACTGATCGACTGCTGTTTTATACTGCGGATATTCCTCGTATACATCATTCAATACATCCTCATCATACGAGTCAGGATTCGTCGGGAAATAACCTGTCGCCGCTGCCCATTTTGCTTGAACATCAGCTTCTGTTGTATATTTGACAAATTCCCAAGCCGCTTCCTGCACGTCATCATCCACTTTATTTGTCATCCATGTCGATGCGCCACCAATGATCAAACCGTTTGGATCTTGGCCATCAGGAGCCGGCAAAAACGCTGTTCCAACTTCAAAATCGGAGTTCTTGATGATTTCAGCTGTATTAGCCGTTGAATCAAAGTACATTCCGACTTGCTCAGCGAAGAACGGACCTCTTGGGTCTTCCCAATCACCGCCATAGTTTTTGAACGTGCCCGCTTGATTCATGTCATTCAACCAGTTGAAGATTTCTACCCCTTCATCCGAATCGACGAGTGCCTCTGTTGCATCATCGGACCGTCCGTTTTCATTATCCAAGTAAAGCGCTTCAGAGTTGGCAAGTAATTGCTCGACGAACCAGCCGATGGTAGCCATGGTAAAACCATATGTGTCATCATCCGTCAACTTCTCGGCAGCATCTTCCATTTCTGAGAATGTGGCCGGGGGATCTTCAGGGTCCAGTCCTTTGTCTTCAAACATATCTTTGTTATAGAACATAACCGCATTCGATGAATTAAACGGCATCGAATAAAGATCATCATTGACTGTGTAATAGTTCAAGATACTTTCTTCCAGACTATCCAGGTCAAAGTCATCATCGTCATCAACGAATTCTTGCATCGGTGTGACAAAATCACTTTCACTCATGAACTTTGTCCCGATTTCAAATACTTGAACGAGTGCCGGTGCTTCTTCTGATCCACCAAGAGCGCGGAGCTTTGTAAGAGATTCGTCATAACTTCCCTGGAACGTCGCCTCCACATGTACATCGTCAGATTGGTCGTTGAAATCATCGACGATTTCTTCCAGCGCATTCTCGTTATCCCCAGTCATTGAATGCCAAAACTGAACAGTTGTTTTATCACCGGAATCACCGTTGGATGAACCGCCGTTTCCTTCGCTATTTGTACAAGCGGATAGTGCAAGTGACAGTACAAAAAGTATTGCAATCATACTGATCGTTATTTTTTTCATGATAGATTCTCCCCTTTTTTCTGTTTTTTTAATTCTTGAGTGAACGTACATCAAGCTTTCTCTGTTCTTTTTGAGAGACTGATAGATCCAGACTCCCATAGAAAATGCCTCTGATAAATGGACTCGATGGCAAAAGTGAAATCGTTATCATTATTCATATAAAAAATAGTTCGCATCATCTTCACACCATCTATGTCTGTATGCATTTTCATAGAATGCTAGCGGAAGATTTTACATACCGCAAGCATCATAATAGAGTTACTCTTATTATGCATGGAAATCGCAGGAATTGCAATGATTGCAATGATCGTTTTCCAGTCGTCTATCTTAAACGGAAGGGTTTTTTACAAAAATCGTCTTAAAACCATTTTGTATGTAACTTTATGTGCATTGATCCGCGAGTGCAGCATCCTTCACGTGATTATGCACCCCCATCACAACCTGCACTCCGCGATCACCGGAAAATGATCGCTCGGATACATTCCGTCGATCACATCATCAATGATTTTAATATTTTTCACCCGCCTCACACCTTTAGCTAAAATCCAGTCGATACGCTCATCGCCGCCATCTGGATACATAAAATCGTTCTTCGTTCCGCTTGATGGGTTGATATGGTCTTCCGCATCATCCCACGTATCTTTAAATGGTCCCCGGTTGGTCAAAATGGTATAAGGCAATGTCCCGGCATCTGTATTGAAGTCACCAGTCAGGAAAACCGGAAGATCATCTTGGAATGCCTTGACCTTTTCATTGATAAGATGTGCCCCTTTTATACGGGCTTCCTCACACACATAATCCAAATGTGTGTTCATATGATAGAACGATTTTTCGGTCTGTTTATCGAAAAATTGAACCCATGTGACCATACGCGGAAGTTTATTGCCGAATGTCATGGAGCCGATTTCGGAAGGGGTATCCGATAGCCAAAAGTGGTTATACGCCAACACTGAAAAACGGCTTTTGCGGTAAAAAATCGCCATAAAATCATCTTCACTACCGCCCTGACGACCCATTCCAATCCAATCAAACTCCGGGTGCATGGAGATGATATCATTTACCTGTGAATACAAACATTCTTGCGTCCCGACCACATCCGGCTCTTCACGCTGGATGAGTGACGCAATCAGTTCTTTCCTGACATTCCAATCATTTTCGGGATTATCATCGATATGCAACATATTAAACGTCATGATTCTTATATCCGCCATTATTCAAACCGTCCTTTCTGAGTTGAAAGTGGACCATGCCACCACGGCGTATGTCACTGACTGCCAATCCAACCGTTCATTCGAATCCGTCTAGGACACGCATTTATTTATAATCCAACAGTTTATTTGTAATCAGTCCATCAACACCCATGTTCTTATATTTATCGACATAGCTTGGATCATCCAATGTATATACATTGATTTTCATTCCTTGTTCGTGTGCTTGCTTTACCATGTCATCCGTAATGTAGAAATAGTTTGGATGTATGCTGAATACGTCCATCTCACAGTTCTTTATATAATCGAAGAGGTTGACGAGATTCATATGAAAGATCAAGCCAATCTTAGCTGTGTTATCCAACTGATATAACCGCTGCAGACTGATATGGTCAAACGAAGAGTACATGGAGCGTTTTTCCATATGATACGTGTAGACGAGATCCAACACCGTTTTCTCCAGGCCTTCAGGTATATCGGGACCATATTTTAATTCGATATTTAAATTGATTTCGCTCTTCGCCGCTTCTTTTAATACGTCTTCAAATAAAGCGATTTTTTCACCAGCAAATGCATCCGAAAACCATGAACCAAAGTCATACTCGGTCAGCTCATCATATGTGAGATCACTGACAAATTGCTTCCCGCCATTGCTCACCCGACCGATATGTGCATCGTGACAGATGACAGGTACACGGTCTTTTGTGAACCGAACATCCAGTTCAAGGCAGTCTGCCCCGCTTTCGATCCCTTTCCTGAATGCAGCCATTGTGTTTTCTGGAGCATATCCTGACGCTCCGCGATGTGCCATAATATACATCATGTATCCCTGCTTTCCTTAATGATTTTTCTTCTTATTAAACGAACATACCCTTACATATCAAAAAATAACTGCTTAATGACATGGGCGACCCCATCCTGTTCATTTGTGTATGTCATCGCCGCAGCCATTTCCTTTAACGCATCCGGTGCATTCTCCATCGCAATCCCCATGCCCACCGCTTTAATCATTTCCATGTCATTCAGGTTATCCCCAACGGCCACAACCTCTTCCATTGAGATATCCAGGAACCGGCACACGTGCGCAAGCCCTGTTTCTTTTGACAATCCTGCGGGGGCACACTCGATATTATGTGGATTGGAGCTTGTACAAACAATTTCCAATGACTCCAGAATTTCTTCCCGGATACGGGCAATGACATCGACATCCTGATGTTTGATCCCAAACTTCAACCAATGCCATTGTAACATTTCATCGCTGAAGTCTTTCCGTTTAACCATACCTTCTGTCGTATAGCCCCAATACGGCGCACCATACTGAAGTGCGATTTCCCTCAGCAAACGGATACTTTCATTGTGAATGAACGTCCTGTCCAGCAAGTCTCCACGCCTTTTCCAAATTTCTGCACCATTCACCAACACCATCGGTCGATTAATGCCCAGCTCCTGTTGAATGTGCGCCACCCTCTGATAACCACGTCCGGTTGCCAAAACAACAGGGATGTCTTTTCCTTCCAATGCGCGAATCCACTTTTTATTTTCGGATGATACGTCTTTTTCATCATTCAAAAGTGTCCCATCCATATCTAATGCTAATAGTCGATAGTCACTCACGTATATTGAAACTCCTTATTCATGATTTTTTATCATCACGATCCTTTCAACGTACTAAAAATTTTCCTGACCCACGTTCACCCGGACAATCCCCTTCTAAGGTTATGTTGACATTTATTCAAACGTGGTATAATGTTTATGCTATATATTTTAAAGGGGGGCCCGCAGACAAGTGGACATTTTAGAATATGCACTGAAAAAAAATCCAATCATCGTTTCTTTGACCGATTCAGCCGATCTGGATAAAGCCTTGAAAGCCGAAAGCAGCATCATTATCCTTATCCAAGCTGATCTACGTACATTAAAAGAAGTGACAGATAAAATCAAAGAAACAGACAATCTCATATTTGTACATATGGATTTGATCAAAGGATTGAAACGTGACCCTTCCGGCATACAATTTTTAGCTGATCATATTGGTGTGGATGGCATCGTCACCACCCACGCAAATCTCATTCAGACCGCGAAACGGTTAAAGCTTTTGACGATTCAACGTGTATTCATTCTTGATACAGCTTCCATTAAACAAGGTGTCAAATCCATTCAGGAATCAAGACCGGATGCTGTGGAAATCCTTCCAGGGATTGCTGTACCGCATATCCGGAAACAGATCGAATCACATATCAAACCGATTGTGATTGCCGCTGGCCTGATTAATACCGAAGAAGAAATCACGCATGTCCTGAAAAATGGCGCAGAAGGTGTATCCAGCAGTTCAACGGAATTATGGAACCTCTCTTCCACCATTAAGGCATCGTTAGAAAATACAACGGAATAAATGACGGAAAGAGAAGGTAGAGGTACCTTCTTTTTTAATTCGCTCAACACTTTTCAGTCAATATCTTTCCATCACGTCAATTGGCTTGACATGACAGATGGCAGTTCGGCAATGGATTGAATGATACGATCAGGCTGGTATTCAAAATCAGCTGGAAGGTCTTCATTATGTGCCCGGATCCAGATGCTATTCATCCCCGCCTGCTTGCCAAGCCGAACATCTGTATTCAAGCGGTCTCCTACAACGACACAATTTTCAGGAGCGACATCGAGTTCGTCAACAAGCAATTGCCCTAGCAACGGGGACGGTTTTCCGATGACTTTCTCGACTTTTTTTCCTGTGGAGGCTTCCAGTGCCGCGATGATGGCACCTGCATCAACGAGCCCACCATCAGGGGTCGGGCAAACTGAATCAGGATTTGTCGCGATGAAATTCGCACCGTTTTTTATACTGAGATAAGCATGTTGGAGTCGCTCATAACATAATGTGGTGTCAAAACTGACGAGCACAGTATCCGTTTCACCTTCTTCCACGACCTCAACCCCCGCATTCAGAAGTTCTGATCGCAATTGATCCTCGCCGACCATGAACACTTTTCCGTACGATGGGTTCTTTTTCAAGTAATTAGCGGCCAACCAAGCGGAAGTCACGACCTCATCAACAGCTGCCTTGATTCCCATACCGTTCAGTTTATCGGCATAATGCTCCCGGGAAAATCGGGGATTGTTCGTCACAAAACGAACTTTTGACCCATTATCGCGTAACTGTCTCAATACTTCGTCCGCGCCTGGGATCGGCTTATCGCCTAAATATATCGTTCCATCCAAATCAAATATAAATGCTTCAGGTATACCCTTCATACATAAAACCCTCTCTTTGTAGAAATCAACAGACATAAAAGACCACAAAATAGCTGGGGCAATCCAGCACATTGTGGTCTTTCTCATCATCTCAGACCTATTCCATTATACATCTTTTTCCCAAAATGCTTTCTTCGTTGAATCACGGCGCATCAATTCCAATATCTTTTCCCTTGGAATGACACCACACCGATTGGCCCATTCATTATATCGATCGGCCATCGCCGCCACCTTTTCCGGATGCTTATGTGCGACATCCATCAATTCGGTGCGGTCATTCGCCATATCATATAACTCCCAATCTCCAGGGTAGTCGCGAACCAGTTTCCACTGCCCTTCGCGAATGCCGGCATTCCCTTCATGCTCCCAGAACAACGGGTTGTTTTTCGGTGTATCGTCTTCTACAATCGGCATCAGGCTGGATCCTTCCAATGGATGTATCCCATGACCATTATAGGTTTCAGGATACTCACTTCCCGTTATATCCAGTATCGTCGCCATAATGTCCGGAAGTTGCCCCGGTGAATGCCGAAGCACTCCTTTTTCCTTGATACCTTCCGGCCATGACATAATAAGCGGTGTGGATATACCCCCTTCATGGATCCAATGTTTATACAGACGAAAAGGGCTGTTCGATAAATTGGCCCAAGCCGTTTCATAGCTCTGGTATGTATTCTCAGCTCCAGGCATGACATCCGGTCGATTACCGAATAACACTTCTTCCCCTCTGCGTGTCTTATCACGAGCCAGCTGCAATTGGTCAACCATCTCTTCTTTTGTCACATCTGACGGAATATCTTCTGCACACGCCCCATTATCAGAAAGGAAAATAACAAGTGTATTATCAAGTTGCCCCGTATTTTTCAAACTATCCATGATACGACCAATTCCTTGATCCATACGGTCAATCTGTGCGGCATATACCTCCATGCACCTTAGACGCCATTCTTTATCGCTGGCTTCTTCCCAAGCTGGTTGAGACGGGTCACGATCTGATAAGTCCCAGGAATTGTCAATGATTCCCATGGCTTTCATGCGCTTCATCCGTTTTTCTCGAAGAACATCCCAGCCTTCATCAAATCGCCCTTTATACTTTTCGATGTCTTCCTCGTGGGCGTGAAGTGGCCAATGAGGTGCCGTGTAGGCAACATACTGGAAAAACGGTTGATCCGGAGCCGTTTTCTGATGCTCTTCAATATAATTGACAGCTTGATCACTGATGGCATCCGTATAGAAAAAATCCAAATCTTCTTTCGCTTCGTGCTCGATGTTTTCATTACCTCTAGTTAGTGTATTGGGATCATAGAAGCTACCCGCCCCGATAATTGTACCATAAAAATGATCGAATCCGCGCTGCTTGGGCCATGAATCAGATGGTGTATTCAATTCACTGGATATATGCCACTTACCGCTCATATACGTGCGATATCCCTGGTTGCGGAGGACTTCGGCCATCGTGACACAATTTTTATTCAGATCGCCCGCATACCCTTCAGGCCCTTGATTGTATGTCAATACACCGATATCTGTTTGATGAGGATGTAAACCGGTCAACAATGATGCACGTGACGGACTGCACCGAGCTGTATTATAAAATTGCGTGAATCGTGTCCCGTTATCGGCGAGTTCATCAAGATTAGGGGTATCCATTTCGCCACCGTAACAGCCGATATCGGAATAGCCCATATCATCGTTCAATATCAACAATATATTCGGTTGTTCACTCATATAATCCTCCATTTCAACTAAAGCGTCGCACCTTCTAGATGTTTTGCACAATTGTAAAGCGTACACATCCATTTTGACGGATGTTTTTCGACGGTACAAAGAGATGTATTTTCCAATGTGCCGTCAATGTCTTTTTCTTCCAATAAGCCTTTTACCGTTTCTTTGATAAGGATGCCATGGCTAACAACCAACAAGTGTGCTTCAGGGTAACGTTCGGACATATCCTTCACGAAATCCATGCCCCGTTTGCGGACGGATTCTCTTGTTTCGATGCCAAGATCCAGGTCACGCCAATCCGGGCCCCATTTCTCGATCCGATCGGCTTCAACCATCCCTTGTATTTGACCTCGGCCGATCTCCCGCAACCGTTTATCAAACAATGCGATCGGTTGGTCAATTTCCCGTGAAATAATTTCCGCCGTCTGTGTGGCGCGTTTTAAATCACTCGCTATCAGCATATCCCACTGATCACCGTTTTTGGCCAATCGGGCGGCAACAGCTTGTGCCTGTTTGAAACCTATCTCATTCAATGGATTATTCGAATGGCCCTGCGCCCTTTTTTCAACATTCCAATAAGTGTTCCCATGCCTTACAAAAGTAATCGTCGTCATTGACTAACCTCCATATAATCCACTCATTGATTTATAGGGTCACTTGTAAACCATCGTATACACATGTTATACCTTTGGCGTCAAGAATGTTACTGAGCTCCTCATGTGGCGGGCAATGCTGGTGTCCGAAATGCGTGGCATAAATCTTTGTCTTGTCTGTGATGGCTCCGATTTCCTTCATTTTTTCCAGTGACTGTTCAACGTCTTCGATATTCATATGGACGATATTGGAAGGAAGCTCCCCTTTTGTCGCTTCAATAATGATCATATCCACCTTTTCGTCTTGTAGATGTTCCCACACTTCATCCCGATAGAGACCCGTGTCAGATGCAATCATTAATTTCTTATCGCCATCATCAATGATAAAATTCATCGCATCGCCGACCGCTGGAAAATGGGTCGCACGAACCGATTTCAAATGATAGCGTCCCAAATCCACTGTTTCATAAGGAAGCAATGGCACCCGTTCAATCCCCATGTCAACGTCTTTTGAACCGGATTGATTCAATTTCGTCATCGTGGACGGTCCACCCACAAACGTCATGTTTGGCAAATCTGTCCCTTGCCGGAAATGTTTTGACCGTAATTTCAGATTCTGGATAAAAAAATGATCAAGGTGACTATGTGTAATCGCCATATAGGAAACATTCAGCAGGTTGACATCATGAAGTGCACATGCCGCAAATAAATCAGGACCCGCATCAATGACAAAATCATCGTTGATCATATATGAACAGCGTTTGCGTATATTCTTGCCTTTGTATTTTCTCGCATGGACACATGTTGCGCAATCACAGTAAGGAAAAGGAATCCCTTCTGCAGCCGCACTACCAAGGAAAGTCATTTGCATTCTTTACACCCCGTTCCTCAACATGAAAAGAATACTGTAAAAGCCCCGCACACGATGCGGGACCTTTTACAGTCATCAAATGAACTTAAAGCTTTAGGATGTTACTCCAACAACTCATTGATCTTTTCAGCTGCTTCATTCAGAGCTTCAATCGGGTCTTCACCCTCATACATCTTCTCCTGAGCCGCTTCGACGATACTTCTATGCTCTTCACCGTCTTCAGATAACGGACCACTTGTTGCAGGTTCCGCCGGCGTATCCTCAGCGACATCTACAGCTGTTTTCATTTGAGGGAACTCATCATATGTTTCCACTAGAACATCTTCTTCCGGTGATTTCTTGTTGATCGGGAAATACCCTGTTTTAGAAGCCCACTCTGCCTGAACTTCTGGACTGATCAAGTATTTCAAGAATTCATAAGCACCTTCTCTATCTTCTTCAGGTACCTTGTTCGTGATGTAAATGGAGTTACCACCCACTTGACCGCCTACAGGATCGACACCTTCCGGATTTGGAAGTGGTGCTGTTCCGACTTCAAATGGCGCATCTTGAACAACTTCCTGTGTATTCGCTGATGAATCGAAATACATTCCGAGCTCACCAGATAGGAACGGTGCACGTGGATCTTCCCAATCCGAACCATAGTTTTTGAACGTCCCTTCCTGATTCATACGATCGAGCCATTCAAATACGAGTTGACCAGGTTCTTCATCAATCAATGTCTTAGTCGGTTCACCGCCATAGCCATTATCGTTATCAAGATACAGGGCACCTTGATTTGTCAATAGCTGTTCAAGGTAGTAACCGATGGTCGCCATTGAAAAACCGACATTGCCTGTTTCATCTTTGATGGTCTGCGCTGCTTCTTCCATTTCCTCATAAGTGGTCGGCGGGTTTTCCGGATCTAGACCCACTTCTTCAAACATATCCTTGTTGTAATACATTGTTGCCAGTGAAGCACTGAATGGCATGGAGTACAGTTTATCATCGATCGTATAACGACTGATGACATTATCATGGATGTCATCTACATCAAAATCATCATCTTCATCGATAAAGTCTTGGATCGGCACCATGAAATCCTGTTCTGCCAAGTACTTTCTAGGCGTTCCAGATGCCATCAACAATGCGGGTGCATCATCTTCACCAACGGCACGGATCTTTGTCAACGTTTCCGTATAGCTACCCTGATATTCCGCTTGCATGTGATATTCATCCGATTGCTCGTTGAAATCATCAACGATTTTCTTGAAGTTTTCACCGTTTTCACCACTTAACGAATACCAAAATGTCAGTTCTTTTTTATCTCCGGAATCACTGCCGGACTTATCCTCGTTGTTTGTACATCCGATTAACCCTATCGCCAGCAGCGTCACGACAAACAACATTCCGATTGTCTTTTTCATGAACATTTTCCTCCCTTGATATAGATAGAATATCTTTCAATTCCAAGTGCTCCCTTGTTTTAACCTTTAACGGCACCGGCTGTAAGTCCTTCTCTGATCCATTTCAGTCCAAAGAACAGCAGCAGCAATGTCGGCAACAATATGAGAACGACTGCCGCCATGACCAGGTTCCAGTCGGATGAGCCTTCTTGGGTAATCAACATTTTGATTCCTATTTGCACAGGTCTGACACTATCATTGTTCGTAACCAACAGTGGCCATAAATACTTGTTCCATGTTGTCAAGAAGCCGTAGATCGCCAAGGCACTGAGCGTTGATTTCGACAGTGGCAATGCAAAACTCCAATAGAAACGGAACCGTGAACAGCCATCAACTTGCGCGGATTCCCATAGTTCCTTTGGCAACGTCAAGAAATGTTGTCTTAACAGGAATATGCCAAAAGGGAGTGCAAAGAACGGGAATGTCAACCCTTGATACGTGTTGATCCAATTCAGGTTCAACATTGTCATGAAGTTCGGGATGATTGTTGCTTCCCAAGGGATCAACATCGTTGACAGGAATATGAAGAAAATAAGATTCCTTCCCTTAAACGGTATAAACACGAATGCGTATGCCGATAAGCTACACACGACCAACTGACCCACCATAACAATCGTTGACATGATAAAGCTGACCATCAGAAAGTGCAGAATCGGTAATCTGTCAATCACCTCCTTATAAGCATCAAAACTGATGGATGAAGGAAGTAACTTACCTGCATAGATTTCCTGTGAACTCATGAAACTTGCCGATATGGCATATAGAATTGGTGAAAATAACAATATGGCGCTCAGACTCAGCAACACATAAATGAGTACTTTTTTCATCACTGGTAATGCACCTTCCTTTCACCCACACTGAATTGAAAGATCGTGACGATCAATATAATCACAAACAGTACGAGAGCTTGAGCACTTGCATATCCAAAGTGTCCGTAATTAAACGCCTGCTGGTAAATGGAATAGACAATCAAGTTGGTTGAGTTATTCGGCCCACCACTTGTCAGCAGGTCAATCTGTCCGAACGTCTGGAACGAACCGATGAATGCAATGATAAACACAAAGAACAAGACGGGCGAAAGAAGCGGAATCGTAATCTTGAACAGCCTTTGGAAATACCCCGCTCCATCAATCTTCGCACTTTCATACATCTCTTCAGATATATTTTGGATCCCTGCAAGCAGGATGATGAAGTTGATCCCGATCTGCATCCAGATTGTCGTGATCGCTATCGAAATCAAGGCCATCTTTGAACTTGTCAGCCATTCGATTTTCTCAAAACCTAACGTGTCCAAAATATTATTGACGGCACCTAATGAAGGGTGCAGCAAGAATAGGAATATGGTTGCTCCTGCCGCAACAGAAACCCCTAATGTTGATGAAAATACGGTACGGAAAAAGCCTGAACCTTTCATTTTTTCACTGGAAAGGATTGCAAAAAACAACGCCACCAGAATCTGTCCCGGAACAACGTAAAGGACAAAAATAAACGTTGCCTTCAGGCTTTGATGGAATTCTCCGGACGTCAGGATTTTCTTATAGTGATCCAACCCTACGAATCCATCAGTACCTCCACCACCTGAAACAGTGAAAAAACTGTAATAGAATGTCTTGATGATGGGATAGAACATGAACACACCCAGCAAAATCAATGCAGGTGCTAAATACAGCATCCCTGTCCAAAATAATTTTCGGCCACTTTCCATGCCCGACTTCTTTGAATTTTTCGACACCTTACAAACCCCCTTAGAATAAATTATGTATCAATACTTCTGATATGGGAAAACAACGGATTACCTTGAAATGTCGAATCCATCATTTGATTCTATTATGACACATCCATTCAACTGTTGTCATACCCAATGATGCAGATGTAAACGGATAAAAAAACACATAATCCTCCCCTCCTCAGGGAAAATTATGCGGATCTCTTCTTCTCATCCTCAATATTTACTTACTATCCATTTAAACAGGATGTGTAACCGTTGTCAATAGTTTTTGTGA
>DATGUN010000009.1:0-13933 GCA_035301285.1 Virgibacillus sp. | reverse complement strand
AGCAAACGAATATGATGAAGATGATTACACCGAGGACTCTTTTAGTGCTTTTTCCACTGCTTTGAGTGAGGCTCAAGGAGTACTTGAAGCTGACGTGGATCAAGAAGAAGTAGACGCTGCTGTTGAGAATCTAGAAGACGCCGTTGAAGGTCTCGAAAAAGCATCTGAACCAGACCCGGAACCAGAAGTAGATACATCCAAACTTAAAGAAGATCTTAAAAATGCGAAAAAACATGATGCCGATGATTACACAGATGAATCTTTCGGGGCTTTATCTGAAGCTATTAAAAATGCTGAAGCCTTACTAGAAGATGAAAATGCTGATCAAGATGCCGTGGACGAAGCTGTCGAGAATCTAGATAATGCCATTGAAGGTTTGAAAGAAGTATCAAAGGAAGAACCTGAAGAAGATACCGAGGAAGATCCTAAGGAAGAACCCGAAGAAAATCCTGAGGAAGAAACGGATTCAGGCGTCAATAAAGATGACTTGCAAGAATTCGTTGAAAATCTAGAAGACTATAATGCTGATAAATACACGGATGATTCTTTTGGTGCCTTGGCTGCTGCATTTGACCATGCTAAAAAAGTGCTCAACGATGAAGACGCGACCCAAAAAGAAGTAAACCAAGCAAAAAAAATACTTCAAGACGCGATGGATAACTTGGTTGAAAAATCCGATGTCGATAAAAGCAAGTTGATCGCACTCCTTAAAGATGCAAAATCCTATGATGCGGATGCATATGGCAAAAATACATTTAAAGTACTGCTCAAAGCGATCAATAAAGCTGAAGAAGTAATTGACGACGCAAAAGCCACCCAAAAAGAAGTAAATGCTGCTTTCGAGGAATTAAAAAATGCCATAGAGAATTTAGTCAAGGCGGTCAAAGTGGATCACAGTGATGTAAGTGCTGTAAATGATAGTATTACGAATGACGGCAGCAAACTGCCTGATACGGCAACAAATAATCCGCTATTTATTCTAATAGGTATCTCCCTGGTCACACTGGGTGGGGCACTTTACGTTATACGTCGCAAAAAATCTGTACAATAAGCGCATGACATCTGTATAACTTAAGTATCCATTAAAACAACTGTAAAGCTCGATTATTTATAAAAGAATAGTAATCGAGGACCGTTTCATGACACAAGAAAAAATCGACCTTACGAATACGCATCTCTGTATGCTGACGTAAGGTCGATTTTCACGTGAATGATTGATTCATAGTTAATAAGTTACTATTTGACGGTTACCTTCACGGTACGGACGCCCCAATTGGCTGCCTCTTGTTCGGTCGGAACGAAAACGTCAATTTTCTTTCCGTTGATGGCGCCACCCGTATCACCGGCGATGGCCGTCCCATATCCTTCGACTTCTACGACCGATCCAAGTGGAATGACATCTGTGTCAACGGCGATTACCTTTTTCTTTTCCGGATCTTTGTTTAAATCGATTCCTGTTGTAGTGATCCCGTCTCCACCCGCGCTCTTGACTGTGTAAGCTGTTGCCGTCACAGTGAACGATTTGCCGTCTTTATCGGAACCTTTGTCCTCGCTCTTATCAGTTTCCTTGGCAGGTGCCTTATTGTTATCCGCCCCATTTGAATCGTTTCCGGCATCATTGCTTTTTTCCGATGCTTTTGCAGTGGCTTTTTTCTCTTTTTCTTTATTGGCCTTTTGTTCGGCCTTTTTCTTAGCCGCTGCTTTCTCTTCGGCTTCCGCTTTGGCTTGAGCGTCTGCTTCAGCTCGTGCTTCGGCCTCAGCTTGTTGTTTCTCTTCTTCTTCCGCTTGCTGTTTCGCTTTTTTCTTTGCCTCTTCCGCAGCCGCAATGCTTGCCTTCGTCTCTTCTTCCAAATTGGCAAGATCGCTATCTTCCAATTCCAGTTCGTCTTTGGATTCGATCAATTTCTGCTTTTTCTCACTCAGTGTTTCAATACGTGCTTCATTTTCTTTTCGATTTTCATCGAGGGATACCAATGTCTCTTCTTGTTTATCTTTCACTTCATTGAGTTCATCAAGCTTGTCCATCGCAAGTTGCTGTTTTTCCTCGACCGCCTTCGTATCCGCTTCGATTTCATCCAGTAAGGTAACATCCGAATCGGTTATTTTAGTTACCAAGGATACACGGCTTGTAAAATCATCAAAATCATCTGAACCGAAAATGACATCCATATAATCAATCCGGCCACCCGACTTTTGATAAGAGGCCAGACGTTCCTTCAAAATGTCATAGCGCTCATCGATGCTTTCCTCAAGATCCTTGATGTCATCCTGGAGCGTATGGATATCACTGATCGTATCATCCATATCCTGCTCTGTATCATCGATTTCCTCTTCCTTTTTCTCTATCGCTTTGTTCCCTTGTTTGACATCTTCGTTCAAGTCTTTAATTTCCGAAATCATATGATTGCTCTTCTCTTCTTTTTCCGTTAGATCTTCCTGGATATTCTTGCGTTTTTCTTGAATGTCATCCAAGTCATTTTCAGATTCAGCGTAACTGTGGCTGGTCATAAAGCCCACCGACATAATGGTCGCCAAGGTAATTAACGTTAATTTTTTAATCAACCTTTTCCCCACTTCCTACATTTTTTTATGGATACATTAGCAAATATATCCAACGCATTCTATTCAATTTATAACTATAACACGAGATGTCTTTTAGGTCTACCCCTAAAAAAGAGGGAATCGAGGGTCTCGACACCCCACCACTTTATCATTCCCTTCTTGTGACATTGGACATAATAATTGCTGTTTCATCCCCTGTGCCATCTCATAAGCAAACACACACATCCCAATATGAAAAAAGTGAGTCCATTCTTCACAATTTTAAAAATAGAGTTGACAATGAGAATGATTATCATTATCATATTGAGTATACCTGTTCACAGAATATTAATCCATTTTTAATATACGGAGGGGAAATAGATGAGAAACATATATACGCTATTATTGATTTTCATTGTGTTGATGGTGTCGGCTTGTTCGCCTGAGGCAAAGGGAACAAATAAGTCCGAAAACGCCGAGACATCAGAAGATCAAAATAACAGCCAAAACGAATCAAAGGAAGATCGTTTGACACTGGAGAACGATGGCATCGATGAGGAAGACTATAGCGAAGCAATGGACCAGTTTGCCGAAGATGTTCCGGAACGTGTTGTCACAACTTCAACGGCTTTGACGGAAATGCTCCATGAACTTGATATTGAACCTGTTGGCATTCCCAAGTCTTCCAATCCAATTCCTGAAGACTTTCAATCTATTACAGAGATTGGTTCTCCCATTGAGCCAAACCTGGAATTGATAACCGACCTGACGCCCGATTTGATTCTCAGTTCGGAATCCCTTAGAAGCCAGTTGGAAGAGAGTGTTGATGAAACCGATCTTGAAACAGCCTATTTACCAACGGATTCCTTTGATGATTTGAAATTAAGTTTTAAAGCGCTCGGTACATATTTTGACAAGACAGAATTAATGAATGAAAAAATGCAATCTATACTGGATAAAGAAAATGAACTGGAAGATTTAGCGGCAGGAAAGGATCTCCCATCCGTATTATTATTGATGGGAACTTCTGAATCATTCATGGTCATGAGTGACAAATCCTATCTTGGTAGCCTGATTGAACGTTTAGGAGCAGAAAATATTGCCACCACCACCTTAGAGGCGAAAGAAACATATTCACCACTTAATATGGAGAAAGTTGTGGCAGCCGATCCCGATATGATTTTAGTACTCACCTCAGAGAACCACGGGGCAACGGAAGATATGTTCGAGAAAACTGTCGAAAAGGATGATGTTTGGGAAAACTTATCCGCTTATCAAAATGACAACATCCATATTTTAGATAATGACACATTCGGGGTCACTTCCATTAAAAACGTGGAAGACGCATTAACTGAAATCAGTGACTATTTTTTAAAGTAAAAGAGGATACGTATCATGATGCGAAAATTTAAAAATGAAACAATCATAATGATAACGTTCCTTTTCACAGCGGGTACTGCCATTGCCGCAATCGGTCTTGGCAGTGTGCATATCTCCATCCCGGAAACATTTCAAACGATATTCAATATATCGGAAACAGATGTGAATGAAACAATCATCAAGGACATCCGCCTACCTCGTGTCCTGCTTGCCATGATCATCGGTGCTAACATTGCAATTTCTGGTGCCTTATTACAAGGAGTGATGGGCAATCCACTCGCAGATCCCGGGTTAACGGGTGTGAACAGTGGTGCTGCGGCATGTGTTCTTGTCATCCTTCTTGTTGCACCACAATATTCCGAGTTCATTCCGATTGTAGCCTTTGCCGGTGGGATCTTTGCAACAATTATCGTATATTCACTCGCATGGAAAAAAGATGGCATCTCACCCATTACCATCATTTTGTCAGGAGTGGCCGTCAATGCATTGGCCGGTGGAGTCATTGGATATTTATCGATTATTTACAGTGACCGCTTGCCTTCCGCTGTCCAATGGATGAACGGGAGCCTGGCTGCTAAGGGATACCATTCACTATATATGGTACTCCCATATTCAATCGTCGGTTGGATAGCCTCTGTATTTGTTATCCGGAAAGCGAACGTCATTCGAATGGGTGATCAAGTGGCAGCCAATCTGGGAGAAAACGTGAATCGTATCCGCATTATTCTATCGTTTCTCGCGGTATTTCTTGCGGCGGTTTCTGTTGCGGCAATCGGTATGATAGGTTTTCTTGGTTTGGTTGTACCGCACATGGCTCGGATATTCGTCGGCTCGGATTATAAATTTTTGTTGCCCATGAGTATGGTGCTCGGTGCACTTGTATTGCTTGCCGCAGACACGGGTGGACGCACACTGTTTACCCCTCTCGAGATCCCAGCGGGAATTTTGATGGCTGTCATTGGTGGCCCTTACTTTTTATATTTGATGAGAAGGAGTAGATTGTGAATGTTTACGGTCGATTCGATTTCGATAAAATATGATCAGAAAAATATCGTTGAAAACGTCACATTCTCCGTTGAAAAAGGTGAAGTCATCTCTATCATCGGTCCAAATGGATCCGGAAAATCAACATTGTTAAAGGCGATTTCCGGAACACTCCCCTATCACAAAGGGAGTGTCAACCTTGATGGACAAAGTCTGAAGAAAATGAAGTCCAAACAGATTGCCCGCAAAATGTGTATGCTCAGTCAACGCAATCAAGCCCCGAGTGACATGAAGGTACGAGATTTGATTACATATGGTCGTCTCCCACATAAACGGTGGTTTCAAAGTTATAATGACCATGATCGAGCAATCGTCGACTGGGCGCTTGAAAAAACATATTTAACGGAATTTCAGGATCGTCTCATCGACTCCCTGTCGGGTGGAGAATCCCAACGCGCCTGGATTGCCATGGCACTCGCACAGCAGCCGGAAGTCTTATTACTTGATGAACCGACCACCTATTTGGACATTTCCCACCAACATGAAGTGCTCGAGCTCATCCAGGAGTTGAACCAACAAATGGACATGACCGTCCTTATGGTCCTGCACGACTTGAACCAAGCGTCCTTTTACAGTAACCGTGTCATCGTCATCCGTTCGGGCACAAAAGACATGATTGGAACTCCCAAAGAGGTCATGACAGAGGATATGATCCGCCGCGTCTATTGTATGCACTGTGAAATACAATGCCCATCAATGGAGTCTAATCCACGGATTCATTTATTGCGGACGGCCAAATAAATATTCGAAAGGATTGATCATATTGAATTCAATTAAATTGGAATCATATAGACAAAAGTATCTGGATTTTTTGAAAAGCCGCCATACAGCGGTTTTGAATTTCATCGATGCAGACGGAAAGCCATTTTCAAGCACTGCCCCATTTGTTCAACATAATCACAGGTTTTACATTTATATCAGTGAAGTCGCTGAACATTTTCAATTGATGCAAACAAATGAAGTTGTCGATGTCCTTATGCTTGCCGACCAAGCAGACTCGAATAATCCTTTTGCGACAGAACGTGTCCGGTACAGGTGTCAACCCGCATATCTTGGTAATGATGGATTCGACGATATATTTAAATTGTTTGATGAATTATACAATCAAAAAATGATGAAGGTTTTCCGTGGATTGGATTTTTCTCTCTTTGAATTAACACCCTTAGAAGGACGTTATGTCGTTGGATTCGGGCTGGCCTTTGATTTAACCGTTGATGGAGAAACGTTTGAACATGTTGTGGTCGATAAAGAAAGTGTCAACAAGGAGGAAAAAACAAATGACACATGAAACTGTAACGGCAATGTGGAACAGTGTACGCAGCCGCTTCACCAGAAAAGTGAACACGTTAACCCATGAAGACCTGAATCGTCAGCTTGGCGAAACAACCGTTGCCGACTTGCTTTATCATACAGGTGAAGCAGAATATATTTTCATGGAATGGTATTTCAACAAAGAAATGCCCGACTTTGAAAAACCACACACAACAGATAGAGAGGCACTCATCACATTTTTGGAAACGAGCAATGCTCATGTCACGGATGCCATTCAGACACTTCCTGAAAATGAGTGGGACAAAGTCAGGGAGTCCCAGATGGGATCATCTACACCACTTGAAGCCATCAGCAGACTTATGTACCACGCTGGTATACATGCTGGGCAAATAACGGATATATTAAATCATGGTCATATGAAAAACACGGATAGACATTGAAAAAAGCCGGCCTTATCTTAGGTCGGCTTTTGATCAATAATCATTTATATACTTCATCAACATCATTGATTTTTATCAAACGTCCATTGACCGTCTAAAATCAAAGAACATCAAAAATCATATTCCGCTTCTTTGGCATCGCGGATTTCTTTATAGGTGTCTGTTAGGACCACGGTATCCTCTACCAATCGTTCCATTCGGAATAGCACGTCATCATTGGTGATGGTTTTTCGGTAAAAGTCTTTTTCTTCTATAAATAAATACGTCTGTACAATTTGGGCTTTCATATATGCCAAGATAGGCTTCAATTGCATCTCAGCAATCAAATAATGTTTTGGTGATCCTGCTGTCACAATAATACTGACGACTTTATCGCGAAATGCATTGACTGGCAGTAAGTCAAAAATATTTTTGAGTGTAGCCGGAATGGATGCCTGGAAGATGGGTGTACCAATTATGATGGCATCTGCATCCATGACGGTCTCTGTCACATATTTTGTGTCGCCGTCATATTCAAAGTATTGCCGTCCATCACTGAATTCAATTTTATATGCGGCTAAATCTAATAGAACGACTTCATGTTGTGGATATTTCTTTTCAAGTATTTCAACTGTTTTTTTCATCGCTGTCAATGTTTTCGTACCGATTATGGAACCGGATAAGACTACAATTTTCATGTTGTTCGTTCCCTCCAGTTTATTTAGCTGTATATTTTTTGATGGCCGGAATAATATCCTTTCCGATGATTTCAATGTTTTTCATCAATTTATCGAAAGGAACACCACCAAAATCGATTTGAGCCAAAAAGCGTTGCATTCCAAAAAGTTCATATTGATAAAGAATCTTTTCAATGATTTGTTGGGTACTGCCCACCATCAAAGCATCGCGTGTATCAGGGGCTTGGGCGAATTGTTGTTTCGGATACCCTCCGCCGCGAATCGCCCGAAAACCATTATTGATATGGGGATACATGCCCCTTAATGCTTCTTTTGTGGACTCAGCTACATAAAATAGACTCGTTGTTCCGATTGGTAATGTTTTTGGGTCAAAGCCATTCTGTTCAGCTGTTTGGCGATAGGCATCAACAGATTGCTTAAAATTGATAGCTGGGCCACCCAATGTAGTCAACATCATCGGAATACCCATATACCCTGCTTTGATGGCACTTGCTGGTGGCCCTCCGACAGCACGCCAAATCGGTATTGAACCATTTTTCGGTTGGGGAAGGATTTCCGCATCATCCAGAGGTGGACGGAATTGACCTTCCCATGTAATACGCTTATTTTCATTCAATTGTTTGAGCAGTTCCAATTTCTCTTCAAAAATCTCTTCATAATCCTGTAAATCAACACCAAGAAGATAGTAAGCACCGATTCGGGAACCGCGGCCAGCGACGATTTCCGCCCGGCCATCCGAGATTAAATCAATCGTTGCAAAATCCTCATAAATGCGTACAGGATCTGAGACACTTAATACCGTTGCTGAACTGGAAATTTTAATCTGGCTTGTTGCTTGTGCGATTGCTGCAAGAACAACTGAATGTGCTTGGGTTGTAAAGTACTGCTGATGGCTCTCTCCTACACTGAAGACATCAATTCCCGCGTCTTCCGCAAGCTTTGCCATTTCAATCAATTCCTCAATCCGTTCCTGAGAAGATATTCTCTCTCCAGTATGCGGATTAGCTATATGATCGCCTAACGAATATAGGCCAAATTCCATTCCTTTTGTTGGGTCGATACGATATTTTTCCATTATTTATTCTCCTCGATTGGTTGTAAATTGGATTCTATCTCTCTCCGTTGTTGTTCTAAAAATGGTGGAAGATCGAGGTTTTTCCCTAAATGATCCACATCCCCATCAATTGTAAACCCTGGTCCATCTGTCGCCATTTCAAATAGTATGCCATTGGATTCACGGAAATATAAGCTTTTGAAATAGAAACGATCGATGATCCCCGAAGTACGGAAACCACGCTCTTTGACGACGCTCTCCCAATATGCTAATTCATCTTCGTTTTTCACGCGGATGGCCAGATGGTGAATGCTTCCTTTTCCAGGTCGTTCCCTAGGCCCTTCCTTCTCTTTGACCAGAATTTCTCCATATGCCCTTCCGGAGACAGATTGAAAAAGGGCTTCGTTTTCCGATCGGGTCACCTCTGTATAGCCCAACATATGTGTTAATGTGTCTGCCAACCTGTTGAGGTGACGGACAGTCATTTCAATGGTTCCCATACCTAAAATCCGATGAGTGGCCTCAACATCTGAACCATCCCAGGCTTTCCAATGCTTCGGAACAGCCTCTCCATTATTATTCAGCAAGATAAGACGCAGCCCTTCTGCATCTTCAAATGGCAATGCTTCCCGATTGGCATATGTTGTTATATCACCGTGTTTCACACCATAAAATTCAAAACGTTCTTGCCAGTACGTCAAACTATCTGCCGAAGGGACCAGTAGTCCAATTTGAGTAATGGCATTTGTACCGCGGTATGTTCTTCCCGACTGAGGCATTTCAAAGAAAGACAACTCTGTGCCAGCACTTCCAGTTAAGTCGCCATAAAATAAATGATACATAGACGGATCATCCTGGTTGACGGTTGTCTTGACCCGTCTTAAGCCTAAAACATATTTATAAAATTGATTATTGTATGATGCCTCTTTCGTGATCATGGAAATATGATGGTGTCCGGGAATTTCGTACATGATTATTCCTCCTTTAAATGAATTGATTAGTCAACTGATACCTAAAAAAATGATATTATATAGGTGGTAATTGTTTTTTTTGGCTATATTTGTGCACGCGTGTTATCAAAGCATATAATGTTTTGAGCTCTTCTTCATTTAATTCATCTTCAAATAATGACGTTTGAAAAGCTAACTGTGCGGGCATTGCCTCTTGTAAAATTGCCTCTCCTTTTTTTGTTAAGCGGATTGTTTTGATTTTCCAATCCTGTTCACGCTTAATATACCCTTCTTTTTCAAGACGCGTGAGCATTCGGGATATGCCACCTGCTGTAACTGTAACTCTTTCAGCGAGCTCCATTTGCGTGAGTGGCTGGTATAGGCGAATTTGCAAAAGTACATCGAATTTTGCTGTCGTTAAATCAAAACGTTTCAAGAATTCATTCGATAATTGGTTACTATCATTTGTAAAACGCATGATGCGTAGCCAAATCAATGATCCCATTGTATTGTGTTTCATATTATGAAGCCCCCAATATCTATCTTATCTATCACTTTACCAGTCAACTGATAAAAAGTCAAGAAGATCATTTTTTATGGAAAGCTTAACGTTCGTATATCATGCATATGTACAGCCACATTGTTTTGGATCGTTCTGAAATAGGACGAAAACACAGAAGTCGTACAGAATGAAATCGCAACGCTTTTTCCACTTAAATCGCTAACCGAATGATCAATGCGCCGAAAGCAAACAAACCAAATGCAATCCATTCCAGTGTATGGAAAGACTTGATGACGACACGTTTCGGTGATTTGGGATTAAAATAGACATCGACATATCGATCAAGATTTTTGCGAGGGATTACCCAAGCCGACGTCGTAAAACTATCAACCGATGTGACATAATATGTCTCTCCTTTATACGTCAAACAAATTCTATAATTATAGCCCTGCTGGGCGTATAAAGATCGTGCCCCTTTGACATACCCGACTATCTGCCCTTCCACAACCTTCCCGGTTGCCATATACCACATTCGAAAACCAATGATAATGACAGAAACCAGACATATTACAACGCCAACGAAAACCATCAAACACACCCTATCTATCATGTTTCTCTAATGTCGATTTTTACTGCAGATATAAATAATCATCATTACCATAACACATTTATAGCATGTTCGCGCTATACGAATACGTGTATGTTCGGAACTTACCCTCCCATCACAACAACACTCTACAGCATTTCTTCCCCCTTTTTCAAAAATGATAGTAACATAACTCCCCTGTCATGTTACTATATACGTGGGAGGATGATAATATATAAGAAAATGAGTATTTCACTAATCAATGATAATACAACAACACCCAATTTGCATGCCGTCATATGAATCCGATTACATATTAAAATGTGACATCAACAACCAGAAACATATATTGGGTTAGATTCGACATAGACCGTCTCATGTTTTAGAAAAGACTATCACGTTATGAAAGTCAAAAGCTATTTTTTCTTGTTTTACAATACGTAATAAGGAGTCAAGAACATGAAAAAACGTAGTATATGGTCGTTAAAATTACCAACCATTGCGATTACCCTGATTCCCGCTGCCATCGGGATCAATTACCTGGGAAAATTGTTTGCCGGACTGTTGAAATTACCGGTATGGCTCGATGCGATTGGCACAGTTCTCTCAAGTATGTTAGGCGGACCGATTATCGGCGCTGCTTCTGGGATCGTCAACAACCTTGTTTACGGAGTGACGGTTGACCCGATATCAACGGTCTACGCCATCACACAAGGTGCGATCGGGTTGGTTGTCGGTGTGATGGCCTTCAAAGGTTGGCTTTCCAGCTTTAAAAAAGTCATCGGCGTCGGTATTATTGTCGGTGTCATCGCTACAATCGTCTCGACACCTCTGAACTTGATTTTCTGGGGTGGACAAACTGGAAACGTGTGGGGCGACGCCTTTTTTGCGTTTCTGATTTCAAACGACTTCCCGACATGGCTTGCATCATTCGGTGACAGCTTCATTATCGATGTACCCGACAAAATCGTGACAGTCATCGTCAGTTACTTGATATTCAAAGGCTTGCCCAAAACACTGACAAACGCATTTCATAGTGACAATCAAATCGAAAAACTATAAGAGGTTGATACCATGAACACCATGACACTCTATGTGGATCGGAACTCGATCATCCACCGGATGGATCCTTTAACCAAATTATTGTATGTCGTCGTCAGCATCGCAATCACGTATATCATGGCACATCATATTTTCGTCATGGGTGTGATGCTGTTCAGCTTTCTCATGCTGTTGACAGGAAAAGTGTTCCGTAAAATATTACCCATTTTCGGAATCAGCCTTGTACTGATCATTTCGATTATCATCGTGCAGGGTTTCTTCCATCCGAAAAATGAAACCGTCCTCTATGAGTTATGGGGAGTGCCATTATATAAGGAAGGTTTTTCCTACGCGCTGTTATTGACCATGCGCGTACTCAACATGCTCAGTGCATTCGGAATCTTGATTTTGACAACCAAGCCGGACGAACTAATTGAGCGTCTCGTCAGAAAAGGCATCTCACCTAAAATAGGTTATGTGTTTTTATCAGTGCTGCAGATCATTCCACAGATGCAACAATCAATGCAAACCATCACAGATGCCCAACGCTCAAGGGGAATGGAAACGGAAGGAAATGTATTCGTCCGTATCAAGGCGTTCTTTCCCTTGATTGGGCCAGTTGTCCTGAATGCCATTAAAGATACCCGTGAACGTGCGATTGCGCTCGAGGTCCGTGGGTTTAACAGCCCGAATCAACAAACATTTCTGAACGAACCTATCCATTACCGCTTCCAAGGTCTCGTAAAAATAGCACTCGTGATCGTATTGCTCGCTACAATCGTCTGGAGGTTCTGGTTATGAGTATTATCGACGTCAAACATTTGAAATATAAATATCCCGGCACTGACAAATTAATACTGAATGACATTTCGTTCACAGTTGAAAAGGGAGAATTCATCGGTGTCATCGGACAGAACGCAACGGGAAAGTCCACGCTCTGTTTCAGTCTATCCGGACTCATTCCTCATTTTTTTAAAGGGGGATATGGTGGCCATGTCACAGTCAATGACATGATCGTCGAAACAAGCGAACTAAGTGACATAATCAAAACCGTTGGACTGGTTTTCGAAAATCCCTTTTCACAGATGACCGGCTCGAAATTTACTGTCTATGAAGAAATCGGTTTTGGCCTGGAGAATATCGGAATTCCTCGACGTGAAATGCGGAAGCGGATTGACCAGAGTCTGGCAATCATGAACTTAACCGATCTAAGCGACCGCTCGCCGTTTGCACTCTCAGGCGGACAGATGCAACGTGTCGCGATTGCCAGTGTGATTGCTATGAATCCCGACATCCTGGTTCTCGATGAACCGACTTCACAGCTTGACCCACAGAGTTCCAGAAATGTATTTGAAGTCGTGGAGGACCTGTCCAATCAAGGGATCACCATCATCATGGCCGAACATAATATGGAACACATCGCAAAGTTTGCGGATAAGGTCCTTCTCCTACACGAGGGGAAACGTATTGACTTTGACACTCCGGAAAACATCTTTTCCAGAGATGACCTATCCCAATATGGGGTTGCGCCTCCTGTTGTTACCAGCGTCGCACGACAGCTCGGCATCAAGCATAAAGACACAGGACGCTATCCAATCCTCATAGAAGAATTATCCAATGAAAATGTGGTGAAACGCGATGGTTGAACTCGAAGTCAAAGATGTAAGCTTTTCTTATATGAAAAATAATCCTATTCTGGAAGACCTCAATGTGACATTTAACGGAAACCCCATAGCCATCGTCGGCCAAAATGGGGCAGGAAAAACAACCCTTGTGAAACTGCTCAAAGGTCTTTTAAAACCAGATACAGGTTACATCACGCTTAACGGAGAAGATATTGCGAATAAAACAGTTGCTTCATTATCAGCACACATCGGACTCGTATTTCAAAATCCGAACGATCAGATTTTCAAAAATACGGTTATCGATGAAGTCATGTTCGGACCCCTGAATACCGAATACCATACTGAAGCAGCAAAAGCATCCGCCCAATCCGCTCTGAAAAAGGTCGGACTTGAATCACATACAAAAGAAAACCCGTATGACTTGAGCCTTTCTGAACGAAAACGAATAGCCATTGCCTCCATTCTCGCCATGGATACTGATGTCATCATTTTTGACGAACCAACAATGGGGCAGGATTACCTTGGTAAGAAGCTGATCAAAACGATTATTAATGAACTGAGAGATGAAGGTAAACTTGTCCTATGCATTTTACATGACATGGATTTCGCTGCTGAGACATTTGAGCGTATCCTCATACTAAATAAAGGTAAGCTTTTGATGGATGGCCCGGCATCAAATATTTTCACCGATAAAGATGTACTGGAAAAAGCACATCTGGAACAACCTCATGTCGTGCAAATTGCACAACAACTGGGACTGAAGCAAACACCTTTGAACGAGAATGATCTAATCGACCTCATGAGGAAAAAACACGTTTAGA
>DATGUN010000008.1:0-23517 GCA_035301285.1 Virgibacillus sp. | reverse complement strand
AAGAGGTGTCAGTCTTACTAACGAAGACAAAGCTTCAAGGAGGAATCCGACAACCTCTATCTGATTAATTACATTATACCTTGAAAGATATAACGATTTAAGTAACTAGTAAAAACTAGTTAATAATAATATACGAGGAGGTTAGTAATGAGGATATGGATCTTGACCTTTCTGGACCTACGCAAGTCGCCCCACTGAAAGATCTGGAAATCAACCGGACTGTAAAAACCTACAATGAGTTGGACGTCACCGAAAAAGAATTTGAACAAGGGGAAGAGATAACAGTTGAAGCTGTCTATATAGGCAAAGATGAAGACTTCACGATTATCCAGGCTACCAAAATCGAGGAAGAGTAAAAATCGGTGATGGTATCATAGAGTAGTATACTTAACGGGGAAGTGTTCGTATATCTGTATTGCGTTTTTAATCATGGGATATGGCTATCTTTATAACGGAATATGAAAACTTTTTACATAAACAAACGGCTTGGGAGGAGTAGACACATGCTAGGCGCCATTGTTATATCTATCACACTTATTTTAATTCTGTTATTCTGTCTGGAACGTCGCACGATGCTGCTCGGTGCGGTATTCTTGTTTTGGGCGCTTTCGACAATCGGTTTTCTGATCGTGACATTGGAATCCTATGAACAACATCTGGCTGTTATTGTGGCTACGGTTATTTTTGCACCTTTTGTATTGTTATTCCCTTTTTATTTCGTTTCTTTTATCATTTTGTTGATCACATCTGGGGTGCGGCTCATAAAAAGGGAAGGAAGGAAACGACGTAACTTTTTATCCATTGCTCTAGGAACTTTTTTCATCGTATGGGCGATTGTTTCTCCTTTTATCGTTGTTCCTGAGGGGATGCATCCTGTTTGGATGGAAATATATATGGTTATAACATTCAGTGTCTATTATTTTATCACGGCATTATTTCTTTTTGCGATGTCTTCATTGTTGAATCGGATTCCGATTCCCTTTAAAACATATGATTACATCATCGTATTGGGAAGTGGTTTGATAGGTGATAAAATTCCCCCTTTACTCGCTCATCGCATTGATAAAGGCATTCGATTATTTGAGCGCCATCAGTCAGCGTCCCACCCGGTAAAACTTATTTTTACAGGCGGTCAGGGAAATGATGAACGTATGCCAGAAGGGGAGGTTATGGCCAGATACGCTCTTGAAAAGGGAGTGCGAAAGGAAAATATCATTATTGAAAATAAAGCAGTCAATACATATGAGAATTTACGTTTTTCCAAGTATCTCATTGAAAAAGATGTATCCAACAAAGGGGGCAGTGAAAAGTACAACGTCATTACCGTGACAAATAACTTTCATGTATTCCGTGCATTATTATGGGCCCGAAAAGTAAAACTTAAAAGTGATGGTGCCGGTGCAAAGACGAAATTTTACTTTTGGATGAATGCTCTCATCCGTGAATTTATCGGCGTCCTATATATGCAAAAGAAATACCATATAGTCATCCTTTCGGCAGGGGTTATTTTTATTTCTTTGTTTGTGCTACTCTATTCTTTCACGCGTAGTTGATCGATTTGAATCACTGCAAATCATCATTTAGAATAGTTTTTAAATGATGAAGCGCATTTACAACCCGTTGGCAATGCCTTAAACCCTTGTTGTGTCACAGAATCTATTCAACTACCACTTTTGTTAACATTATATGTCAAAGGAATGATTCTCCATGTCTTCATATTTTGAGTCGATTTATACCGCCTTTATTATATTTATTTTATTGGGTTTCATTTTAATAATTCCGTGGCTGATTTACAGCTATCGAAAATATGGCTATTTAAGTTTATGGGAATCGATTGTCGCTTATTCGTTTATCTTTTATATGCTGGCGGCTTTATTTTTGGTTCTTTTACCTCTTCCGGCGACACGAGATACCTGTTCCTTGCAACCCGCGAATACCGTACACTATACACTTGTTCCGTTTACGTTTATCAAAGATATCTTGAGTGGCGGTCAGGTAGTATGGTTACAGCCATCGACATATGCGAGGATTCTGTCACAGGATGCATTCATTCAGGCGTTTTTCAATTTTATGCTGTTAATGCCCTTTGGTGTTTATTTGAGGTATTTTTTCAATAAACGGAGGCATTGGGGAAAAGCGCTCGGGTTAGGGTTTCTGATATCCCTGTTTTTTGAAGTGACACAATTAACTGGTATTTATGGTATTTATAATTGTCCATATCGTATATTTGATGTCGATGATTTATTATTGAATAGTACGGGTGCACTCTTTGGCTTTCTCATTGCCCCTGTGTTGCTTGCTTTGTTTCCATCAAGAGAAAGCGTATTAGCTAAAGGAAAGAACTTGCAAAAGGGAAAGTACATATCACCATTATCACAGTTGTTGGCAATCATAGTAGATTATCTGTTGATCAAAGTTAGTTGGATATTTACATTTGGATTTTTTGTAACAGATGACGTGATTGAATTTATCTATACGACCATAGGCTTTTTCCTCATCTTTGTCCTTGTTCCGCTCATGTGGCATGGGAAAACGTTCGGAACGGCTTTGATGCGTTTTAAACTGGTTGGGACAAGAGAGAATCAACCTTTCCGAAGACAGTTGCTGAAACGGGCTTTTGCATTATATTTACCTTTCATGTTGTCATATGTTGTCAAGATGTCTGAAAACATGGATGTTGGTATGGATTCGATTTTCTATCCTTATCATGTGTGGGGAACTGTAGCCATCATTGTCTTTCTTTATATAATGTGGTTCACTCTATTCATCCATATTGTATTTGTGTTATTGAAAAGGGGTCAGCGGCATTATTACTTTGATCACGTAGCAAATTTAATGCCGACAAGGAATCAGAAAGGTGTGTAACCGCATCGGCTGAAGAAATCCCATGGTGACCCCCGATGTTTTTCTTGTAAAGGCTCGGAAGGGTTATGGGGTAGGAGGTTGTACTACCAGTCCATTGTCAACGGTTTAATCAAGGAAGACTGTACGTTGAAAATAGACGATATACGTCTATATGACAATAATGAAATGAGTGATGCTAATGCGAGAGAAAATGAACTCTATCAAACACATTATTATTTTATATTATGTGATTATAGGTACCATCATTCTGTTGTTTTCTTATTTTGTTCCAATTGACGAATCGATGGATAGAACGATCAGCACGGTATTGTGCCTCGATTTATTGATGTTCCCGGTCGTCTTATTATTTACACTACGCTATGCATTGCATATATTTCTATTTACACTGGCCTTTATAACGGGTTTTTATGGATTCTATCACCATTCAATTGATCATCATTCCATCTCCAATGCGCTTTATTTTACGTTTCGCCTTTATTTGCTTGATCTAGCAGATGTTTTTACGCAGGATGGTTCAAGTCCAGTCAGATACCCGATTTTACTTGAAATTGCACGATGGACGGCAGCTTCCTATACGATTACAACGATATTTATTGCAATGTATCGGACGTTAGAAAAGAACATTTCGCTATTCATTGCTCAAACAATAGGAAAACATCATATTATTTTCAGTTACAATGAAAAAAGCCATTATCTGATTCAGGATTTATGTGCAAACAATCAGCGCGTCATTGTGGTGGATGAAAAGTTCACCCCAGAAACACAAAATATGTTAGAGGAAATGAAGGTCATTGTTATTCAAGCTTCCTTAAATGATGAAACCATTTTTCGGACGTGTGGTGCGAAAAAAGCAGCATCCATATCATTGTTCCATCAAAATGACCAGGAAAGTTTAAATGTTTTAATGCGTTTGGAAGATTTCGCCCGCACCAAGAAAATTCAACTTTCGCTTAAAAAACTGCTTATCCATATTGAAGATAATCGTTATAAAAAAGAATTGATATCGTTTCTGGACAAAGTCGATCATTTTTCTTTTCCAGTCGAGGCGATCAACGTATATGAAGAAGTGGCGAGAAGGTTTTGGAGGACACATAAACATATCTTTACGGAACCGGAAGATATTCATATCTTGATTGTGGGTTATGATTCATTTGGGAAACAAATTGCTGCCGAAGCGAATCAGTTACACCTTCAAAACGACAATAAACAGCTACTGTCAATGACTGTATTGGACAGGTTTCCGGAATATAAACGAATTTGTCATATAGAGGAAATCCCATTTGATATTGAAAAGGATTCACTTAAGTCGCTGATTGATAAGAAACAAGCCACTTTCACGCACATATTCATTTGTCTAGATGAAGATTATATTGACTTGATGGAAGGCATAGAGCTTTCGGAGCTTTTCTCGAATACGCCGATTTATATGAACTTTACAGATGAAAGCATTGAACAGACTCTTATGATTGCAACAACGAAAACCAAAAAATCGCTTTACAGCACAGGAATCATTCAGGATGTGCTGACCAAAGATTATTTGGGACTATAGTGTCGGTCCCGGTATGGCAAGTTGCAAGAGCTATAAATCATTGGTTAAGTTTGAGTATGTTATGACAAGGGAAATATCCTTTATATAAACTTATAAAGGTGGGATTCAGATGTTATGGACAATCCTGATTGTGTTGTTTATTTTATGGCTGCTCGGTTTTTCTTTCCATATAGCGGGTGGTCTGATTCACCTTATATTAGTTCTTGTCGTTATTCTGCTAGTGGTTAAAATTATACAGTCTATTGCTGGACGTTGACATATCACGTCATGAAAATTATTAGATGGCATGCTGGAATGAATCATCATTAAGGAACAGATAGAGAGGGTGATGACATGTTACTGGAAGATGAACTAAAACAATTGGAAAAAACATCTTATGAAGGTTCGAAAAAAGTCTTTTCCATTTATTTGAACACTGACCCACGAGACCCTGATCAACAAGGAGGGAAGTGGGAAATAAAATTGAAAAAAGCGTTGAAAGATTTAACGGAACAAACAAAAGACAGTGATTCACATGAAGAGAAAAATCATGCGAAGGAAATATGTGAAAAAATCGAGAAAGAGATTTATGGTAAAAAAGATAAACTGAAACGGGGCTTGATTTTATTTGCAACGGCAGATGAAGAGTTATGGTTTTCCAAAGATCTTAATATCCCTGTTAACACTGAATTCCATTGGGATAATCATCCCCATGTTGATCAACTGCAAATGCTTGTTTCGACATATCCACATACCGGGGTACTCGTTGTTCAGCAGGAGAGAGCGTTGTTAATTGAAAGTGAGCTGGGTGAGGTGCTTGATACCACGTATTACAAGCTTGATATTGATACAGATCAATGGCGTCAACACCAAGGACCACAAGGGGATGATTGGACCCAAGGTGGTGCCCAAAGAGATGAATACAAGGAACGTGTCGCGGCTCATCAACAACGTTGGTTCAAAGGTATGGCTGAAACCATTCAAAAGAAAGGAAAACAGAAAGGGTGGAGGCAATTTCATCTGGTTGGTGAAAAAGAGGAAGTTGAACATCTGAAAGATTATTTCAATCAAAAAATTGATAAGGTTGTACCACGTAACCTACTAGATGAAAATCCGAGCCAGATTTTAGCGGATGTCTACGATGAATGAGTGATCTAAGAAAACCGATTTGATGGATGGTAGAGGGTATCATTGTTTAAGCAATGGTACCCTCTATCTATACCTGTAAGGTAGTGGAAAGGGATAGCTTTGGTATTCATTTATTACATTTATAGTGTGAATACCTTATACAAGAACGGTACCTCTGACTGGATAGACGTTTTAGAATGTGTAATTGTACTTTATATGAACATCATTTATAATAGGTGATATCTTTTAAACGTTTGATACATCGGGCTAGAGGGGAGTAATCATTATGAAAATGCAGCCACCTAATCGATTCATGAAATTTCTAGGCGGATATAATCTGATATACGGTTTGATTGTTTTGATTCTGCTTGGTATAACCATCGCTGTCTATCATAGTATATCGTTTATTTTTCATCCATTGACGGTTATTGTGACGACAATCATTGCGCCGGTCATCTTGGCATTCATCGCTTTTTATCTGCTCAATCCAATAGTCGACTTATTGGAAAAGATTCGTATCAAAAGAATTTGGGGTATTATCATCATCGTTCTTGGCATTTCGGGAATCATTACAGGCATCATTCTAGCCATTGCTCCAAGTGTTGAAAGACAAGTGAACGAATTGATTGAAAATTTCCCGCGTTACCTGACGCAAATGGGAGATAGTATCCAGACATGGCTGAAGCATTCGTTTTTGGGACCTTATTATGATGAAGGGTATAAATGGTTGACGGAAAACTTGAGCAACCTCTCTTCCCAGGTTGGTGATTACCTTCTGAACGCACTTGAAGGTTTTAAAAATGTTGCCAGTACAGTCACGAATATCGTCGTGGCGATTATTACGTTCCCGGTTGTTTTATTTTTCCTGTTGAAAGATGGGAACAAGTTCAAGAACTTCAGTTTGAAGCTGCTTCCGCCTAAATTCAGGAAGGATGCCAATCAAATATTGCTAAACATGGATACACAAGTCGGTGCGTATATCCAGGGACAGATTATTGTCGCGCTTTGTATCGGATTGCTGCTGTATATCGGGTATCTGATCATCGGTCTTGATTATGCGATCATTCTGGCGTTGATTGCAGCTGTAACAAGTGTGGTTCCCTATCTCGGTCCGATGATTGCGATTACCCCAGCGATTATCATTGCAATCATTTCTGGCCCTTTGATGCTTCTTAAACTTGCTGTTGTGTGGGGAGCGGTCCAATTTTTGGAAGGGAATTTCATTTCACCGAATATCATGGGAAAGACAATGCAAATCCACCCTTTGACCATTATTTTTGTCTTGTTGATCGCTGGAAATCTGTTCGGATTGGTTGGAATCATTCTTGCCATACCAGGGTATGCGATTATTAAAGTGATCGCTGTTTATATTTTCAATGTACTGAAACGCCGTTATAATGATTACTATGGTGACGTATACGGGTATTATGAGAATATGGGGGATGAATGACTACATAGTGATCTGAATTCCCTGTATTGATCGGGATAATTCAATTGTAGGTGATGAAAGTGTCCAAAATTATGCTGATTGAAGACGATCAAAGTCTTTTTAATGAAATCAAAGAACAACTGACGAGCTGGAATTATGATGTGTATGGTGTCCGGGATTTTGCTGATGTCATGCAGGATTATACGCATATCAATCCTGACATGGTCATCATCGATATACAACTTCCGAAGTTTGACGGGTTCCACTGGTGCCGGATGATTCGAGGACATTCCAATGTACCCATCATTTTTCTATCATCACGTGACCATCCGACTGATATGGTTATGTCCATGCAGCTCGGAGCGGATGATTATGTACAGAAGCCGTTCCATTTTGATGTCTTGATCGCAAAAATCCACGCTGTCCTGAGACGGACGTATGATTATAATACGGATCAGATTGAACTTCGGACATGGAACAATGCGACCATCGACTATGGTAAAAATAGTGTATCCAATGAAGAAGGAACGGTTGAACTAACCAAAAATGAAATGTTCATCCTTCGCTTTCTTGTCGAACGGAAAAATGAGATTGTCACACGTGAAGCAATTATGCAAGGTCTTTGGGATGATGAAAGATTCATTGGGGACAATACATTGACGGTTAATGTGAATCGATTACGCAAACGCTTGGGTGAGTTGAATCTAGGTCGTTTTATCGAAACGAAGGTTGGACAAGGGTATGTGGCAAAAGAGGCATCAGACAGCCATGATTAGGAAGTATTTGCGTGAGCGCATGAGTTGGATCGTTTTGTTTTTTGTCTTACAACTATTAAGTCTTGTCGTTGCTTATTTAGATCCGACGATTACACCGAGGCCAATATTATACATCGTCTTCCTATCGACTGTTGTGATGGTTATTTTTTTAGCTGTTCGTTATCAAAAAGAAACTGCCTTTTTTAAACAACTGGATCAATGGGAAGCGAATTTTGATGATGATGATTTGCTGAAAGCGGATAGTCCATTCGAAAAAGCCATGAAAAACAAGATGGTCACACTGGCGAAAAAATATAGACACGACATTACGGATAATCAGACGATGATGGAACAAAAGCAAGATGAACTGACGTCTTGGATCCATGATGTCAAAACGCCATTGACGGCGATAAAATTGATCATCGATCGCGTGGATGATCCTAAAACGAAACAGCAACTGACTTATGAATGGCTTCGGATTCATTTGTTGCTTGATCAGCAGATGCATCAAAGCCGCATCCCGACAATTGAAAATGACCTATATATTGAGCATGCAGCACTGGAGCCGCTTATTTACCAAGAGATAAAGGATGTCCAATCTTGGTGTATCAGTAAGGGGATCGGAATTGATGTATCATTGGAAGTGGACTTTGTATTGACAGATGCCAAATGGCTCAGTTTCATCATAAGACAACTCCTTACGAACGCTATCAAGTATTCGGAACAAGACGATATTATCATTACAAGTTACAAATCCGGAGAACAATCGGTGTTGGCCATCCAAGATCACGGACGGGGAATTGCGGCAAAAGATTTGCCACGCATATATGAACATGGCTTTACCTCAACATTTTCGCAAAGAGATACCGCTTCTTCAGGCATGGGACTCTATTTGGTCCGACGTATTGCAAGGGCCTTGAAAATCGAAATCGATGTTCAGTCCGTTGTTGGAGAAGGGACCACGTTTACACTTACATTTCCAAAACAAAATGAATTCGTGAAGATGACGAGCATGTGACAATAACGTCACATGTTTTATTTTATTGTTAGCAGAATCGAAGGCAAAGGCAATGGCTATCCTTTATAGTAGATTTAGTCAGATTGAAGGAGTGAAATCATTATGATGTTAGAAGCAGCGAAAATCCGTAAAAGCTACGGTAATAAATTTAATCGGCAAGAAGTTTTGAAAGGAATCGATATTAATGTTGACAAAGGGGAGTTTGTCAGTATCATGGGGCCTTCCGGGTCAGGGAAAACAACCCTTTTGAACGTCCTTTCATCCATTGATAGGGTCAGCCAAGGAACGATTACCATTCAAGGACAGGAACTCACAGCAATGAAGGATAAACAACTTGCCACCTTCCGGAAACATCACTTGGGTTTTATTTTCCAGGAATATAATCTTCTGGACACATTGACAGCGAAAGAGAATATTCTTCTGCCGTTGTCGATTAATCATGTTTCCAAAAAGCAAGCCAATCAAACGTTTGAACAAGTTGCTAAAGAGCTGGGAATCTATGATGTCCGAAATAAGTATCCAAATGAACTATCAGGTGGGCAAAAACAGCGTACTTCAGCGGCAAGAGCTTTTATCCATGAACCGAGTATCATTTTTGCCGACGAACCGACAGGCGCACTGGATTCCAAAGCGGCTTCAGACCTATTGAATAAATTGAACAGTTTGAATGAAAAACGGGAAGCGACAATCGTGATGGTCACACATGACCCTGTTGCAGCAAGTTATTCAGAACGTGTCGTGTTCATCAAGGATGGCGCTTTATATACCCAATCGTATAAAGGTGATGAAACAAGAGAGGCATTCTTGAAGAGTATCATGGATACACAAGGTGTTCTGGGCGGTGTGCACGATGAGCATTAATCGCATGATCTGGCAAAGTTTGAAGAAAAATATCCGCAACTATTATTTATATGTTTTTGCACTTGTTTTCAGTGTGGCATTGTATTTTTCGTTCGTGACATTGCAATATGATCCGGCTCTTGAAGAAACGTCCAACACGGTAAAAGGATCAGCGGCGATTGGGGCAGGATCGATATTGTTGATTATAATTGTTGCTGTTTTCTTACTGTATGCCAATAATCTATTTATCAAGCGTAGGAGTCAGGAAATCGGGTTATTTCAATTGATCGGCATGACGAAGGGAAAGGTTTTCCGTATTTTAAGTATCGAAAACATCGCTTTGTATATCGGATCACTTGTTATCGGAATCTTTTTGGGTTTTGTCAGTTCCAAATTGATCAAGATGGTGTTCTTCAAATTGACTGGTGTCGATGAAGTAGCTGGATTAGCCTTTTCCGGGGAAGCCTTATTCCAGACGGTGCTCGTCTTTTTGGTCATATATCTGTTTATCATGATCATGAATTATTGGTATATCAAACGCCAAAGTGTGCTTTCATTGTTTCGCTCAAGATCTAAAACAGAGCATAGTATAAGAAGGCTGTCCGTGTGGCAGGTTCTTATTGGTCTGTTGGGAATTGCACTGATTATTTTTGGATATTATTTATCCACAATCATTTTTGATAGTGATCTCACCGATGCAACACCTTTGCTGATTATGATGGTTAGCATACTCGGTTCAGTCATTTTAGGGACATATTTGTTTTTTAAGGGTTCCGTCAGCTTTATCTTGCAATTGATCCGGAAATCAAAAGCTGGTTACCTATCAATCAACAATGTCATGTCATTGTCTTCGATCATGTTCCGCATGAAATCAAATGCCCTGCTGTTGACCGTTATTACAACTGTTTCAGCTTTGGCAATCGGATTATTGTCATTAACGTATATTTCTTATTACTCATCGGAAAAAACGGCACAGCAGATGGCACCGAATGACTTTTCCATCATAGATCTGGATGATGCGACTGACTTTGAGAAAAAATTGGATGACGAGGGCATTGCTTACGATGAAACAAGAATCGATACTATTACTGTTTCTGCAAATATAGTTGATGCAATCGAATCTCCACCAATGAATTTCCAAGGAAACTTGGAGGATACACCTATGGATGTCATCAGTGCAAAAGATGTTCCGGATATCGATGATGTGCCATCTGATGAATCTATTCTTACCGGAGTCAGCAGTGCGTTATCAGAGGTTATATCTTTTAAGGATGAGGGCGACCTCACGTTATTCAACGAAGAGACAGACTTTAAACTGCATTTTAAAGATCCTGAAGAACGATCATTTTTACCACAGATCATGTCAATGGGATTTGCTACCGCAGTGGTGGATGATGATGTCTATCAAGAACTGGAGGAACATGCTGATACGGAAGATGAAGGTCCATTCGGATCAACATACGTCGGCATTGATATAGATGGTGATGATGGACAACTGGATAAGGCGAACGACATATTCCTTGACTGGTATGATGAAGAGGGAAATCCAGCCTACAGTCATTCAGAGACCGTTGTACAACAAAAACAAGCCACAGGTCTCATCATGTTTATCGTCGGGTTTCTGGGCTTGACTTTCTTGATTACGTCCGGATGTATTATTTACTTTAAGCAAATGGGCGAAAGTGAAGAGGAGCAACCTATCTATACCATCTTACGTAAAATTGGATTTACACAAGGTGATCTCTTATATGGTATCTGTTATAAGCAGCTTTTCAACTTTGGTATTCCATTGATTCTTGGGCTTTCTCACAGTTATTTTGCTGTCAAATCAGGATGGTTCTTATTTGGTACGGAGATGGTGACACCGACGTTAATCGTCATGGGTATCTACACCATTCTATACTCGATATTCGGCATTCTCTCTGTGGCTTCTTACAAACGGGTTATTAATAGATCATTATAGATTGAACGGGCGTGGCTTGCGATAAGGAGCCGCGCCCTTATTTATATGGTTTATAATAGCAGAAGGTAAAACGATTATAGCCGTTGTGTCCTTTGTGCTTTGTCACAGGGGCGTTATCGGCTCGAGGAAACCTCCGTTGTGTCTCCTATGCACTTTATCACAGCGCAAGATCGACATCAGCTCAAGAAAACCTTCGCTGTGTCTCCTATGCACTTCATCACAGTACAAGATCGACATCAGCTCAAGAAAACTTTCGCTGTGTCTCCTATGCATGGCGTGTTTTGCTGCCATCACCACTGATTCATGATTTGCGTCAAAGAAATCGTTGATATAGCGGATTTTATTGACGATTCAAGGAAATGCGTCAAAGAAATCGTTGACACAGCGGATTTTGTTGACGATTCGAGGAAATGCGTCAAAGAAATCATTGACACAGCAGATTTTATTGACGATTAGTAGGTTCTCGAATATCCGTTAACGAAGCTTGTATGTTTTGCTTTCCAGTCTTCCAGTTTGATGAATACCCAGAAACCATATATGCCAAGGGTGATCAGTGTCAGGAACCACCATTTGATCCAATTACCGAATAGACCTATCGCCGATCCGCTAAATTGCATTCGTCGTCCTTCTATAACGGTATGGTTGATTTTCCAACCATAAATCATTGTAATGGCCCATGGATAGCAGATACCCAGCGTGAAAATAGTAATAAAAGCCCCGATTATTATCCATCCTATGAATTGAAAAAGCCCACCATCAAAAAAAGATGTTCTTCCTTTATGTGTTTCAAAATGTTCACTCGTTTCCATTTCAGCATTATGATTCATGATAGAATCCCCCTTTTTAAGTCGATCCACTGATTGTAAAGTGATTTCAACGTCAATTTCATTTTGTTATGTGTGGCAATGCTTGATATGCATAGTTTTATAATAGCATAGTGTGATTGACGAATATAGTCATCCATTCATTATCATAGTCCTCTTTTTGTTGTTCATTGAACGTGTGGATTGACACGAACCAATATGATACAGTTCACAATGTGTCATGCTTGATAATCGTGAAATAGTATTGATTTTTATTTTCTTTAAGGTAAATTATAGGTAGGAAGACAAAAGGGAGTGTCTCCCATTCAAACGTGTTTTTGCCAGTTTCAAAGATGGATAGAATGCATCGTTATATGGCAGTCATCACATGATGTATATCAGTAAGGGGAGGAAGAATTTGAGATTTTGTAAAGAATGCGGCACTCAATTACATGAAAAAGAACAGTTTTGTCGGAAATGTGGGACGCCTGTCAGCCTGGAAAAGGACGAGACAAAACGGGAAACCCCTGTCACAGAAAATGAAACATCGACAATCACACCAACCGAAAAAACACAAGGCGGTATTTCCCAGGATCAATCCCGGGTGGGTCATGGGAAAAACACCACTCCACGCAAGCCTATGTCAAAGAAAACCAAGATCCTTCTATCTACAAGTCTTGTATTGGTCATTGGGTTTGTTACGACATATTTTATTCTGTCATCGGTCTATACGGAAGATAAGGCCGTTGAGAAATTCAAGCAGGCATTATCGGATCAAGACGCAAAAACCCTTGCCGATATGATTTATTCTGAGAACACCGATATGAAAATCGATAAAGATACGATAGGTGGTTTTTTGGATTTTCTCGATAAAAATCCTTCTTACAAAGATGAACTTGTTGAATCTTTAAAAGATCAAGCGACATCGATTAAGAATAGTGGCGCTGAAGAAGCAACAGCCAGTTCATCGGTGATGAGTCTGACAAAACAAGGGAAAAAGTTACTCTTATTCGACGATTTCAAATTCAAGGTTCAGCCATATTACTTTACGGTCAGCACCAACTATAAAGATACAGATCTGTATTTGAACGATGAAAAAGTAGCAACGGCAGATACGGATGATTTCACTGAAGAATTAGGGCCATTTTTGCCAGGCTTATATCAAGTAAGGGCGGAACTTGAAAATGATTATGCAACATTTGATTATGAAGAAGAACTTGTGTTGTTCGATGAAACGAGTGACGACTATGTCGACGTAGACATGGAAGGACATACGGTTGATGTTGAAGCGGATAACAATAACGGAACGCTTTTAGTCAATGGCGAAAAAACAGATCTGAACATAGAAGAAGATCCGTCATTTGGTCCTGTCCCACTGGATGGTTCGGTTACAGTCCAGGCTCAATATGATTATCCATGGGACGAAGAAGTAACATCTGATGAAATACCTGTTGAGGATTCGTATGTTTATATAGAGGATCTTCCGGTTTCGAAAGACCTGAAGAAGGCATTGATGGATACGGCAAACGACTATGTAGAAAGTCATTATGAAGCCCTTAATAACTTGGATGCTGACAAGGTTCGAAATATATCCGATTCTCATTTAAAAGAGGTCAAGGATACGATCGATTATATAAAAGAGATGGATTCCCGATTTAAAGGGGTAGTACATAAGACCATCTTTGATTTAGACAGTTTTACACTCAGCGAAAATGATGGAATATATGAAGCAACAGTGGCATTCACGGTTGTATCTGAGGAAGATGAATACGGTGAAGAAGATAAGCCGGATTTAAGTGATGAAGAAACGAATGCCGAACTGGAATTCATTTTTGATGAATCGGAAGACACATGGCTGGTGGATGAATTATATGACACATATTACTCAGACGATGCTGTTAATACAGAAGAATTTACTTTGGGTGAAGGTGCAGATGGGGAGAATACCTCCTCAGAGGAAGATGCGAAGGATGACGAAGCTGCAGAAGGGGATTTATCTGATTACGCTGCCCAAGAAATCGAGTATGCGCGTGTCTGGTTGGAAGTGAATGGTGATGAGGGTATTGATACATTGTCTGTCAGTTTCTTATCATCGGGTGAACCGGTTCATAGTGACGATGATGAAAGTGCGGATTATCCGGAAGATGTCATTCAATTGGCCGCAGATACCGGTGATATCGTAACTTATAGCGGTAATGGAGATGGTACTCTCAATCTTTATGCGGTTCCTTCTGAATGGGACGATATTCCGAGCGATGAGGTCGTGGATATGACAAATCAAATAATCGATGATACGGAATTGGTATCCATCGATCCCAACGATGATGATGCGGTTATCAACCTGATTGATAAGTTGGATATAAACGAATGATTTCGCGTATCGTATGGGAAGGAATGGAATATATTGTTGAACAAAGTTAAAAAGAAAGCGGGAACCTACTGTAACATCTCTTTTGGTGCGTAAATGGTTAAATAACCGATTGGCATCTATTTTCAAGATTCTATGACTGCGCAATAAAATTCAGGGTGGTGAGACTCATTTTCAAACATTTACGCTTAACAGTCAGTATGATTTTATTATTTTCATTCATATTGTTTTTAGCAGGATGTTCGAAGGATTTTAAGTATGTCAATCATAATGTTGAATATGATTTTGCCGAGGATGAACCTTTCGTGATTACATCTTCTTCATCAGCAGGTCCAGATATTTCCCAGAATATGTATCCGACCGTTATTTCGATTGATCATAGCGGTGAATTGCGTGTTTATACAGAGAGTAAAAATGATTTGAAGATTCGGGATGATGCTCCTGTATTCAAGAAACAGCTTTCTGAAGATGAGGTAAGTGACGTTCAGGATGTCATTGAAGAAGAAAAGTTCTGGAAGCTACCAAAAGATGTAACAACACCATCAGAGGATGGTGGGTCCAGTTATGTGACGGTGAACTTAAAAAACGATTCTAAAAAAGTCGGTGGACTTAATCCTGATAATGATAGATTCTTAAACATACGTCAATCGATCACTGGTATGGTTGATGAAGATGAATATGCGGAGTGGAGAGAAGAAGTTGAGGAACATATCTGGGAGCACAACTCTCTGCATACCAATGAAAAAACGGATTACAGTGTGGACGGCCCATTCATCCTCTTAAGTTTGGAACACTATAGTGACGAAACTTATTACCATAATATTTCCATCGATTTAGATGGGAATCTCATGCTATATGTGTCTGATGTAGATGATGGCGAGAGTATAGATGCCGATGCACCGATGGTCGAAAAGGAACTGACCGAAGCGGAGGTTGAACATATCCAAGATCTCATCCAAGAACACTTTTGGAAACTGAATACAAATATCATCAACCCTGATGGCGGCAACTTAAAAGAATCCATCACCGTAAATTTAACGGAGGAATCAAAGGAAGTATCGGCACATGATCCTGTCAATGAGAGATTTACAACGATTCGTGATGAAATGATTGATTTAGTTGGTGAAAAAGAATATAAAGCGTGGGCGAGCGAAATATTAAAGTAAGTCGAAGAATCGGGAAATGAATGATGATGGAATGGGATCTTGGTAATATATAGTATATGGGGACGGGGGAGAATAGCCCGTCCCGTCCTGTTTATGTGCTTTGGCAAAGATAATAAGGCTACCAATCATTTTTCGATAAGGAAACAGGCACTATATAAAACACCGTACAGCTTTGCCTATATCTTAGGTTAAGCACCGATAGTTGATAGAACCATTTTTGTAAAATGTCATGTAGTACTGTTTTTATGTTTATGCCAAACCTGAAACGGTGATTTATCTTCAGCCTTATTCATCACGAACGTTATCAACATCCCAAATAAAATGATGCCGGCAGCGACAAATGTGATCATTTTATACGTTAGTCCATGATCTAACAGAAGCGTTCCCAATGTTGCTCCGATAAAATTGGCGAAATTGAATACTGCGGCTGCAACAGTACCCGCTAACATAGGCGATTCTGTGGCTGAAAGAATGATTTTTGAATTTAATATTGGCGTGGTACCGAACGTTCCAGCGCCAAATAAAAAGCTAGCCACGAGTGTCAAAATAGAAACCTTGAGTAAAAATGTAAACAGTAACAGGACTGTAGCTAAAACCCCTAATGTTACCATAAGTTTTTCGGTTAATTGATTTTCGGGTATTTTGCCAGAGACAAAATTTCCGATAACAGCTCCGAGTCCGAAGAAAAATAATGCGACGGTAATCCCGGTGACGCCAAATCCGGAAAAGGTTCGGATCATTGGTTCCATGAATGTATATGCGGTAAACACACCTGAAAAACCAAAAACAATGATTGCAATGACAAAGAGGACATTTTTATTTTTGAACATCCGAAGCTCTTTTTTCAATTGCGGCGCCTCATCTGATTTTATGTTTGGGGCCACAAAGATTATCCCGATAAATGTGATTACACCAAGAATCGCCATCAACCAGAAAACCGAACGCCAATCAAATATACCCCCTAAATAAGAGCCAAACGGTACTCCGAGCATAACCGCAATGGTCAGACCGCCTTGTACTGCCGCAATTGCCCCTGTACGTTTATGTGGAGCGGATATATGAACAGCAAGGGACATGCAGAGGCCAAAGTAAGGCGCATGCATGGTAGCTGAAAAAAGTCTTGATAGCAACAATATATTAAAATTGGGAGCCGTTGCAGCGATGATATTGCTTATGATGAATACAAGCATTAATCCAGCAAGAAGCGGCTTTGATGGGACTTTGACTGTAACCATACGAAGGATCGGTCCGAATACGGCGACACTGATTGCATATGCGCTTAATAAAAGGCCCGTTGTTGAAACTCTAACGTTCAGATCCTCTGCAAACTGTGTTAATAATCCTGTCACAACATATTCCGTCATCCCGAGGGAGAACGTTCCAATCATAAATACGGATAGTATCCATTTTCGTGAAAAATTCCATGGCTTCATCAACAATACTCTTCTTTCGTTTACTTGTTTTATAGTCACAAATGAATATTTTATAATATGAAACCTTTAATGTCCAGAAGAAAAGAAAATATGTTGAATGGAAGACTGTGGTCTATTTTCGATATTGGCAAACGAGAACGAGCGTTTTGTAATGATCTATCATGTGAGTGTCCGGATAAAGAAGAGAATGCTGAGGCAATTGAAGTTTTGGAAGATATAGGTGAATACAGTTATTGATTAAATATGTTCATAAAAAAGACGTAGCATCCAAAGTGCTACGTCTTTCAAAGTTTATTGCATGGATTTAGCTCCGACATATCTGCTGCTCCAGTAATCGATATCCATACTAGTTACTTCGACGCCAGTATTAGACGTTCCAGCGTGGACCATTTGGTTGTTTCCAAGATAGATACCACTGTGGGAGATTCCAGGTTGATACGTATTTTCAAAGAAAACAACATCCCCTGGAGATGGCTGGCTTACCATGTGACCGTTATTGTTCCACATATCGGCATGTGTACGGTCTAGGTCAACGCCTACTTGTGCAAATACATAGTTGATAAATCCACTGCTATCAAATCCTGCTGGTGAATTACCGCCAAATGTATATGGGCTTCCCACCAAATCTTGTGCGATTGCTGTTACATCATTGGAAGCCTGAGATGAATCGGATGGCGTTTCAGATGGTGTTTCAGCTGGAGAATCGGATGGTGATTCTGCCGGTACATCAGCACCATTATTCAATGCATTTAAAGTGTCGTTTCCGACGATGCCATCTACTTGAATATTACTTTCGCTTTGGAATGATTTGACAGCACTTTGAGTGGCTGAACCAAAAATACCGTCGATGGCAATGTCATACCCATGGTTATTCAGTTTGGATTGTGCCTCTTCTACTTGGGAATTGCTGCTTCCCATCTGTAAGAGTGCTGTGTTTGATGTGTTGGAAGAAGTTCCCCCACTCAAAGCGATTAATGTGTTTTTGCCGGCAACTCCGTCCACTTGAAGGCCATTTTCTTTTTGGAAATCCATGACCGCTTGCTTTGTATCGTTACCAAAAACACCGTCGGTTCCTGTCTTGAATCCTTGATTGGTTAAATCTGATTGCAACGTATTTATATCAGATCCATTATCTCCTACTGAAAAAGTCGCATCTCCAGAGGCTGATGCTGTTCCAACAAATAGTGGAGATACCAACAAAGATGTGGCGAAAACCGGGACGCCTATGTACTTCTGTAAATATCTGCTTTTTGACAATCTACATCCTCCTAAATTTTTGTTTAAATCATTATGAAAATGATAGTCTATCTAATATAACAAAAGTTTATTTCGACAATATTATATAATTATTTCATAGAGATTAAGAAAAAAAGTTTTAAAAGGAAGTGAAAGAACGTAAAGGGTACGAAATGCTTCTGGTCTAGGACAAAAAAATAGATTGTTTCACTTTGCCACAGGAAGGTTATATTAAAAAAGAATCCATTTTATAAATTGCATATTTGAAGACCGGTGATAACATAGGAAACGAAATCATCTGTAACCATATTGAAATCTGTCACGACATAAAAGCTATGATACATCGATTTGTATAATTTTGACACATCGCTGGACAGTGATGTCCATTTTTAAAATTTTCAAGAATAGGGTGAGATTTTATGTCCAATAAGCATGTTGTATTAGTTGGGGCCGGTGTGATGAGTTCCACACTTGCCATGTTGATCAAACGATTGGAGCCTGGATGGGATATCACGATTTTGGAGCGAGAGGATGCTGCGGCTGAAGAGAGTTCCAATGTATGGAACAATGCCGGTACAGGACATGAAGCGCTTTGCGAGTTGAATTATACCCCTGAGGGAGAAGATGGGACAATCCATACGGATAAGGCCCTCGAAATTTATAACCAGTTCCAGGTTTCTAAACAATTTTGGTCAGATTTGATAAAGAACGGTTATATGAGCACTCCAGAGGACTTTATTAGACCCCTTCCACATATAAGTTTTGTGCAAGGCCAGAAAAACATTGATTTTTTATCAAAACGTTATAATAAAATTTCGAAACTGCCTGCGTTTGAAAACATGGAATACACAGAAGATGCCAAAACCATTCAAAGATGGTCACCACTCATCATGAAAGGCAGGGAAAAAGGTGCATTCGCCAGTACAAAAATGGATGGTGGAACAGATGTGAACTTTGGAAAACTGACTGTAAAAATGATGGAATTCATGCAAAAAGATGACTCTGTAAATGTTTTATATAATAGTGAAGTAACATCTGTTAGACAAAATAAACAAAAACAGTGGGACGTATGCGTGAGAAATAGGGCAGAAGGCTGGATAGCCGAGTATACCGCGGATTTCCTGTTTATCGGTGCTGGTGGAAATGCCATTCCGTTATTGCAAAAGTCGAAAATCCGTCAAAGCAAACATATTGGTGGCTTTCCGATCAGTGGTCAATTTTTATATTGTGATAAACCGGATGTTGTCCGTGAACATCATGCGAAAGCTTATGGAAAAGAGCCTGAAGGGAAGCCACCCATGACGGTTCCGCATTTGGACAAGCGACATGTAGATGGGAAGGAAGTTTTGTTGTTCGGGCCGTTTGCGGCGTTTGGACCGAAGTTTTTGAAAAAAGGATCCAACATGGACTTTTTCAAGCACTTGAAATGGAATAATGTGTTGACCATGGCAGCAGCAGGGTTGAAAAACATTCCGCTGATCCAATATTCCATTGACCAAGTGTTGATGTCGAAAGAAGACAAAATCGAGGAACTCAGAAGATTTGTACCGAGTGCTGAACTGGAAGATTGGGATGTCATTGTAGCGGGGAAACGGGTGCAAATCATTAAGGATCTTAGCAAACGCGAAAGAGGGGTCATCCATTTTGGGACAGAAGTTGTCAATTCGGATGACCATACGCTGTCGGCGCTTCTTGGGGAGTCACCGGGAGCATCGACATCCGTATCCATCATGATCCAGGTATTGAAAGAAAATTTCCCGGACCGGTTCGAGTCATGGGAGAAGGACATCAAAAAGATGATCCCATCCTATGGGGTAGATTTAAATGAGGACAGGGAGATGCTTCAACACGTTAAAGATGAGACGAATGACTATTTGAAGTTAACGTAGGATGATTAGGGTTATTGAAAAGCCTTTATAGACAAATTAGTTCTGTCATAAGAGGAGGGGGCTATGGAATTTTAGTATATGGCTGACGGGAACCTTCCTTATGAAATGTTAAGGAATGGAATAGTCATATACACAAATAAGTAATTATTGACTCTTGCCAGATGACGACATATAATATCAGTATAAATTTAAATTTTAGGAGGATTATGAAAGGATGACACATGCGATGAGACTTCGTTTCCCAACTTTGAACCAGTAATTGAATATGGTCAAAGGCTCTGTTGTGTTGAGACAGAGTAAACGGGATGAGTCTGTCCTTTTTTAAATAATCCTCATGTCATATAAAATAAAATGTTCCAAAAGATGTTGATATGCTTATTTTAAGCGAAAACGTCTTTAAAGATGGATATGTTATGTGGAAAGGCGACTTGTTGTGCCTTTCTTTTTTCTATTATAGGAGTCTTTTCATTGCTTGGGTTAGACGCGATATTTGTTAGCTAGACTCTAAAAACCATGAATGGAATAAGGATGACATTCCGTTTACTTTCGATCACAGGCAGATGCTTGTGTTTTTTATTTTTTGAAAGGAAGTGTAATGTCATGGAAAATGTATGTGTTGAATTGCGTCATGTTGAAATATCATTCCTGGATCGGGAGGTATTGAATATTGATCGGCTTGCCATCCATCAATTCGACCGCATTGGTATTGTCGGAAGGAATGGTGCGGGGAAGAGTACGTTATTGAAATTGATAGCGGGACGTATGAAACCTGATAAAGGGATCGTAAAAAAATTGATTGATTTTGCTTATTTTGAACAATTGACAGAAGCGCAAGATAAAAACGGAGATTATAAATTGATGGGTGAACTGTCCGTTCCAGAAATCGAAACCCGGCATTTTAGTGGTGGAGAACATACAAGAATGAAGCTTGCAGGTCTGTTTTCAAATTATCATGAAGGGCTGTTGATTGATGAACCAACAACCCATTTGGATGAAGAGGGCAGGCAATTTTTGCTTGATGAGTTGAAGTATTACTATGGTGCGCTTGTAATTGTCAGTCATGACCGGTATGTCATGGATGAGCTGGTCACCAAGATCTGGGAAATTGACGATGGGCGTGTAACAGAATATACGGGTCATTATTCCGATTATGTGGAACAAAAAGAGCTTGAAAAAAGACAGCAACAAGAACAACATGAACAGTATCTGAAAGAGAAATCACGGTTATTGAAAGCGGCCGATGAAAAAATGAAAAAAGCTGGAAAAGTGACCCAAGCGAGTAAGCGAGTTTCGAAAACAGAGGTAAAGGATTCAGCCAATCGAATGTTCATGACGAAATCGAAAGGAACCGCCCAAAAAGGAATCGAACGATCGGCGAAAGCACTTGAACAAAGAGTGGAACAGCTTGAAAAAGTGGAGGCCCCTAAGGAAGAAAAGGGCATCCGTTTTCATATTCCCAAAGCACTTCAGCTGCATAATAAATTTCCGGTCATGGCGGATCGGTTGACGCTTCGAGCAGGTGAGAAACTGTTATTGGATGAGGCAAGTTTCCAGTTTCCGTTGGGTCGGACTATTGCTATTACAGGAGCAAACGGGACTGGAAAAACAACTTTGCTTCACCATATCCTGAAAGGCGGGGAAGGGTTGTCGATTTCTCCCAAAGCAGTAATCGGAGCATACAATCAGATGGATTATCGATTCAAGAAGGATGAATCGGTCATTCGTTTTATGAAAGAAAGAAGTGACTATGAAGAAGGCAAAATTCGGGCGGCCCTTGATGCTATGGGTTTTAATGGCAATGATTTGAAAAAAGATGTTCGCACGTTAAGCGGAGGGGAAGCGATTCGGATTGTACTCTGTCAGCTTTTCCTCGGAAGATATAATATCCTGATTTTGGATGAGCCGACCAATTTTTTGGATGTTTATTGCATTGAGGCTTTGGAGCGATTTCTGGAAGGGTACCCGGGCACGGTACTGTTGGTATCGCATGACCGGACTTTTGTACGTCGCGTGGCTGATGATGTATATGTGTTGAAGGAACAACAATTAAGGCTTCAGAATTGACAGCGGGGACGCGGTAAGGTCTTGTAGTTGATTAAGAAATCCGATGTTATTTCGCCTTAGGATTTCGGAAAACATTGTAAGCAAGGGGGTGCCATTTGTGCACCTCTTTATATTAAATGTCATACACTTTTGATTGCGTGGGGAGAAAGAGGCTTTTAAAAATTAATGGACCGACCTGTTGAATTGAATGAGATTCTTGATTGAAAAAAGCGGGTGCGCGAGGGTGAAAATTGCATCAAGGCAGGTTCTTGATTGAAAAATGAGGGTTCGCGAGGGTCGAAATTGCATCAAGGCGGGTTCTTGATTGAAAAAAGCGGGTGCCCGAGGGTGAAAATTCAATCAAGGAGGGTTCTTGATTGAAAAAAGGGTGCTCCCGAGGGTCAAAATTGCATCAAGGCAGGGTCTTGATTGAAAAAAGGGTGCTCTCGAGGGTGGAAATTCAATCAAGGCGGGTTCTTGATTGAAAAAAGCGGGTGCCCGAGGGTCAAAATTGCATCAAGGCGGGTTCTTGATTGAAAAATGAGGGTGCCCGAGGGTCAAAATTGCATTAAGGCAGGGTCTTGATTGAAAAAAGGGTGCTCCCGAGGGTGAAAATTCAATCAAGGAGGGTTCTTGATTGAAAAATAGGTGTGCCCGAGGGTCGGAATTGCATCAAGGAGGGTTCTTGATTGAAAAAAGCGGGTGCTCGAGGGTGAAAATTCAATCAAGGCTTCTGTCTAGCTTCAATTGTATAGCAGGAGTAGGGGAGAAGCTATATAAATAGCCTTGGTATTTTACTTCTAGTAGGGATACTCTTATTGTTTTGATGCGTTTTATGATGGGTAAGATATATAGGAGGAGGCTAAATTATGACTGTAAAAATAAAACGTGTTTATGATAAAAAGTCGGATGGAGATGGAATTCGAGTATTAGTTGATCGTGTATGGCCACGGGGTGTGTCTAAAGAAAAGGCCTCCCTAGATGAATGGCTTAAAAAAATCGGGCCAACCAAAGAACTTAGACAATGGTTCAATCACGATCCGGAAAAGTACG
>DATGUN010000007.1:0-286893 GCA_035301285.1 Virgibacillus sp. | reverse complement strand
GATACAGATTTAGAAGAGGGGTCCACTGTTGATGTCTATATATCCATCGGTGAAGAAGAAAAGCCACCTACTTTTCACACGGTCTCGTTTACGGTTTCGTATACAGGGAGTGGTGAAGACGGTGACGTGACTGATGAGGATGAAACAGATGTCAATAATGAAGAAAATGAAAATGAAGATGAAGATAATCCGACACCTCAAGATGTACAAATATATATTGGTGATATGAATCATGATATAACTGATGTATATAAAGAGGATACGATTATAACAGATACAGAATATACGATTACATTAACAATTGAGGAAGGCGAAGAAGCTGATTATAAGGTCGTTAGAGATGGTGAAGTGATTAGAGAAAGAACGATATCTTATGAAGAAGGTGAATAGATGGCAGAAGGTCGAATTATAAAGGCATTAAGTGGCTTTTACTATGTGCAGTCAGATGATACTATTTTTTCTTGTAAGGGTAGGGGGGTTTTTAGAAAGCGTAAAGTAAGCCCCCTTGTTGGAGATTTTGTCTCTTTTCAAGTTACAGATGAATTAGAAGGTTATATTACAGAAATTAAACCTAGGGACAACGCCTTAAAACGTCCACCGATTGCAAATATAAACCAGGCCGTGATCGTGAGTTCGGCAAAAATGCCTGACTTTAGTCCACTTCTCTTAGATCGTTTTCTCGTCTTAGTTGAGTCAAAACAGATAGATCCTATTATTTTTATAACAAAAATGGATTTATTGACTGAATCAGAACAGGCAACGATCGAAGCATTTGCTAGTGATTATGCTGACATTGGTTATGACGTAGAATGTCTGACGTCTAAGACAGGACATGATCTGACGTATTTAGAAGAATATTTTAATGACAAAGTTACGGTTATCGCTGGCCAATCGGGTGTTGGTAAATCATCCATATTAAATGGACTAGATCCATCATTGTTGATTGAAACGGATGACATATCGATGCGGCTTGGTCGTGGGAAGCATACAACACGATATGTTGAACTCGTTGAAATTGGCAATGGACTTGTTGCAGATACACCAGGTTTCAGTGCACTGGACTTCTCGCATATAGAATTAGAAACCTTAGCGGATTGTTTTCCGGAGATACGCACGCGACAAGGTGACTGTCGTTTTCGGGGTTGTATGCACATTCAGGAACCCCATTGCGCTGTTAAAGATGCAGTTGAACAAAATAAAATCAAATCCTATCGTTATAAAAATTATGTCAGCTTTTATAACGAAATAAAGTCTAGAAAGCCGAGGTACTCATAATGGTAAAAATCGCACCATCAATATTATCAGCAGATTTCTCAAAGTTAGGGGAAGAAATTATTGATGTACAAAATGCGGGCGCAGACTATATCCATGTGGATGTGATGGATGGACATTTTGTACCAAATATTACGATTGGGCCATTAATTGTTGAAGCCATTCGACCTGTAACCCATTTACCGTTAGATGTTCATTTAATGATTTCCCAGCCAGATGCTTACATTCCGGCGTTCGCTCAAGCTGGTGCTACAATTATTACAGTACATCAAGAAGCGTGTACACATTTACATCGAACAATTCATCTTATTAAAGAAAATGGTGTGAAAGCGGGCGTTGTCATCAATCCAGGAACCCCTGCTGAACTGATTCAACCTATATTATCATATGTTGATCTCGTGCTGGTTATGACAGTCAATCCAGGTTTTGGTGGGCAGACATTTATCCATGAAACAGTTTCTAAAATATCTCAACTCTCACAATGGCGTGAAAAAAGTGGATATGATTTCGAAATTGAAGTAGATGGTGGTGTTAACGTAGATACGGCGCGTAAATGTGTGGAAGCTGGTGCCAATGTTCTCGTAGCTGGAAGTGCCATTTTTGATCAGTCAAATAGAGCAAAAGCTTTACAAGATATCGTTAAGGCAGCAGGTAAATAAAGATGTAAATTTCGACATGCTATCCTCTCTTTTAATTCAGGACCGTTTATAATCTATGATCTTTTAAATAGTGGTACTTTTTCGGAAAGGAAAAGCATATTATGACTAATAAAGAGTCGTGATATGAGTAGATCAAACGATTCGTATGTCAACCTGTTGTAAATAGAGGAGGGGGAACTGATGAAGTTTTATACTATTAAACTCCCGAGATTTATTGGTGGCTTTGTTCGCGTTGTGATCGGCGTATTCAAAAAGGATAAGTAATGAATATAGCTTTTGTCAATTTCATTGGCAGAAGCTCATTTTTTCATCGATTTTATAGAAAGCAAAAAAAGCACCCAATTAAATCGGGGTGCTTTTTGGCTCATCTTATCACGCTAGTCTTTATTTAGGATATATTATACACGCTCTACTTTACCTGATTTAAGAGCGCGCGCCGAAACGTATACACGTTTAGGTTTTCCATCAACCATAATACGAGCTTTTTGTAAATTTGCTTTCCATTTACGTCTGTTAGAATTCAGGGCATGGGAACGCTTGTTTCCAGAACCTGTTTGGCGACCAGTTATAACACATTTTCTAGCCATATTAATTCCCTCCTACTTTAACAAATACATCATCAATCCTTTCTTAATTTATCATAAAGATAGAAAGATTGCAATTCCTAAAGTATTGTTGTTACAACGATGTGCATCAAAGGTAATAAACAACTTTAGAATATCTTGACAGAACGTGGTAAATCATGCATTGTAAGAAGAGGAAAGAGGAATTTCATATAGCTTGACACTGTGAAACACGTTTCGTTTGTAGTAAAATATCCTTAAGTTGTTATTGGCAAAAGGAGGATACGTATGTCAATTGATATGAGTACAAAATACGGACAGGTGACAATCACGAACGATGTCATCGCAACAATTGCCGGAGGCGCAGCTGTCGAATGTTATGGCATTGTGGGTATGGCGTCTAAAAGTCAATTAAGAGACGGCTTTGCCGAGATGATTCGCAAAGAAAATTATTCACGTGGCGTTATTGTACGACAGGAAGATAATAATTTGCATATTGACATGTATATTATTGTTAGTTACGGAACCAAAATTTCTGAAATTGCTCATAATGTACAATCACAGGTAAAATATACATTAAATCAATCATTAGGACTTGAAATAAAATCAGTCAATATTTATATCCAAGGTGTTCGCGTTACAAAAGTGTGATGCGATACGATAGAGGAGGAAGTAAAGTGACATCTCGTACGTTAGATGGCCAAACATTTATGGCAATGGTTCGCCTTGGCGCACACCATTTAACGAATAATGCAAAAACAATTGATGCTTTGAATGTTTTCCCAGTTCCAGATGGTGATACGGGAACAAATATGAATTTATCTATGACATCTGGAGCAAATGAGGTCAAACAAGCAAATAGTGATCAAATATCAGATGTTGCTGCAGCATTTGCTAAAGGGCTATTAATGGGTGCACGCGGTAACTCAGGGGTTATTTTATCCCAATTATTTCGAGGTTTTTCTAAAGGTATTGAACAAAAAGAAACCATTACCGCAAAAGAATTAGCGCATGCTTTTGATGCGGGGGTGAAAACAGCTTATAAAGCTGTCATGAAACCAGTCGAAGGCACAATTTTAACTGTGGCGAAAGATGCAGCAGCACATGCGGTGGAGTTGGCAGAAACTGAAGAAGATATTATTGTTTTAATGGAAAGTGTACTCTCAGAGGCTAAAGCATCTTTAAAGCGTACACCAGACTTACTCCCTGTCTTAAAAGAAGTCGGCGTTGTCGATTCGGGTGGGCAAGGACTTGTAACGATTTATGAAGGATTTTTGGCATCTTTAAAAGGTGAAGAATTGCCTCAAGCAAATGCAGATGAGATTGACATGAACGAGATGGTGAATGCTGAACATCATAAAATTAATCAAGACTTCATGGACACTTCAGAGATCGAGTTCGGTTATTGTACGGAATTCATGGTTAAATTTGAAAAAGATAAATTAAAGGAACATCCTTTTGATGAGGATGCATTTCGTATTGAATTAAGTGAACATGGTGACTCGCTTTTGGTTATTTCCGATGATGAGGTTGCCAAAGTGCATGTACACACAGAATATCCTGGAAACGTTCTAACAATTGGCCAAAAATATGGTAGTTTGATTAATTTAGATATTGAAAATATGCGTGAACAGCACACTGCTATTGTTGGCGAAGAATCATCGCAAAAAGATGAAGCAAAGGAAAAAGCAGACTATGCAATCATCACAATTGCAATGGGAACGGGTATCAAATCATTATTTGAAAGTCTTGGTGCATCAGTTGTTATTGAAGGTGGACAAACGATGAACCCAAGTACAGCAGATATTACAGAAGCAATCAATCAGGCCCACGCAAAAAATGTTCTTATCTTACCTAATAATAAAAATATCTTTATGGCCGCTAATCAAGCGGCAGATATTGCCGAGGATCATGTTGAGGTTGTGGAGACAGCAACCATCCCACAAGGTATTAGTGCGATTTTAGCATATAATCCGGATGTTGATATAAACGTAAATAAGCAAGTGATGACGGAAGCAAAAGCAGACGTCAAAACTGGACAAGTTACATATGCGGTTAGAGATACAAAAATTAACGACATTACAATTGAAAAAGGTAATTTTATGGGAATTGCTGATGGTGAAATTAAAGCAACACATCAGGAACGCATGGAAACTGTTAAATTATTGTTGGGTGAAATGATAACCGATGATGATGAGATTCTTACAATGCTCACAGGAGAAGGTGTAGATGAATCCGAATTAACAGATTTAACAAATTATATCGAGACGACTTATGAAGACATTGAACTTGAGTCGTACGAGGGTAACCAACCCATTTATTCATACATTTTCTCTGTTGAATAATAAAAAACAATTAGCGGCTGTGTTTGAATCCAATTTGTGATAAGTTTCAATAAAAAAATCAAGACATGTTCATGTATGGTAAACATTGGACATGTCTTTGTTTTTGATTAAAGTGATTTCTTTTCTTGTTTGAAACCTTAACTTTTTGATATAACCCCAACTACAATAAACTTCACGATCATATACAAATTAAGTAATATTATATACACTAAATATAGACAGATTATAAATAGTGTTTTATTTATTTCAAAGAAAGAGTGATTCACGATGCTAGAGGAATCTGTGCGTCATGTGAAGGGTGTGGGCGAAAAATTTGCCGCTGACTTAGCTGACATGAACATTTATACGATAAACGACTTGTTACACACTTTTCCATACCGCTATAATTTTATGGAAATTAAGAAATTGCAAGATTGCATGCATGAGGAAAATGTCACCATTATCGGTAAAGTTGTTCAACCACCTATACTTAATTTTTATGGGAGACGAAAATCCCGACTGTCTTTTCTGATTGAGGTCGAAGGTGTTGCCGTAAAAGCAGTCATGTTTAACCGCGCATTTGCGAAAAAACAAATCGATGTTGATGACACGTTCACATTAACAGGTAAATGGGATGCCCACCGTTTGCAAATCACTGTCGCAACTTATTTTAAAGGGGCAGCGGATGCGGACGGAAACATCGAACCCATCTATTCGGTTAAAGGAAAAGTTACTATTAACCGTTTGAAAAACACCATACGTCAAGCATTGCGTCAATCTGAAGAGCATATTGAAGAATTCTTACCAAATGATTATTTAGAATCTTATAAGTTACCAACACGAAATGCATGTCTTAAAACCATTCACGATCCCGAAAATAGAGTCGCCTTAAAACATGCGCGCAGACGCTTTAAATACGAAGAACTTTTGCTATTCCAATTAAAAATGCATCTATTAAAAAAACAAAATCGTGAGGCAACAACAGGTAATCAGCAATTGTATGATGCTGATAAAATCAATCAATTTATAGCACAATTAGATTTTACATTAACAGCTGCACAAAACAGGGCTTTAAAGGAAGTTTTAGCAGATATGACGTCACCCTATCGCATGAACCGGCTATTACAAGGTGATGTAGGTTCAGGCAAAACTGTTGTTGCTGCCATTTGTTTGTATGCATCTATTACTTCACACAAACAAGGTGCTTTAATGGTTCCAACAGAAATATTAGCCGAGCAGCACTATGAATCGTTGACAGCCTTTTTTGGTGATACACTCAAAATCGCTTTACTCACTGGTTCTATCAAAGGAAAGAAGCGAAAAGAAATATTAGCAGATTTGGAACAACAAAACATAGATATTGTTATTGGCACACATGCCCTAATACAAGATGATGTTTTCTTTGCAGACTTGGGACTTGTTATTGTGGATGAACAACATCGCTTTGGTGTGGAGCAACGTCGTAAACTACGTGATAAGGGCTTGCATCCAGATGTGTTATTTATGACAGCAACACCGATCCCACGGACGCTAGCGATCACAACATTTGGTGATATGGATGTTTCTGTCATTGATGAAATGCCAGCAGGGAGAAAAGAAATTGAAACATACTGGACAACTGAAAATACGTTTGACCGTGTGCTACATTTTATTCATAAAAAGGTAGCATTAGGTGCACAAGCCTATGTAATTTGCCCATTAATTGAGGAGTCAGATCAATTAGATATTCAAAATGCAGTTGATTTGTACACCCATTTACAACAATTTTATCCACCAGAGGTGAACGTTGGATTAATGCATGGTCGTTTGCCAACGGAGGAAAAAGAAGCTATGATGGCACAATTTGCTGATAACGATATACAGATACTCGTTTCAACAACAGTTGTCGAGGTAGGTGTCAATGTTCCGAATGCGACTGTCATGGTAATTTATGATGCACAACGTTTTGGCTTATCACAGCTCCATCAGCTTAGGGGCCGCGTTGGTAGAGGGGATCAGCAAAGTTACTGCATTTTAATTGCCGATCCAAAGGGTGAGATTGGTCGTGAGCGGATGAAAATTATGACCGAAACAAATGACGGCTTTGAACTATCGGAACAAGATTTAAAATTACGTGGTGCAGGCGACTTTTTCGGAAAAAAACAAAGTGGCTTACCTGATTTTAAAGTGGCTGATTTGATTTATGATTATCGTGCCCTAGAAGTTGCCCGTCGTGACGCTCAAGAGATCGTTGATCACAATTTATTAGAAGATGATGCTGACTTTTCATTACTAAGAGAACACATGGATTATGAATCGTTACACATTGAAAAACTAGATTAATATCGTTCTTGCATATTTAAATCTGATCCTATATATTACTATTAGTACCAAGTCTTAGTATTAATCTTTAAACATGATTATTTTGGGCGGTGCACAAATGAGACTATCAAAACAAAATCGTCAACACATGTTAAAACAGACAATTGAAGCGACACCTTTCATTACAGATGAGGTCTTAGCGAAACAATTTTCCGTCAGTATTCAGACCATTCGCCTAGATCGAATGGAGCTTGCCATTCCGGAGCTTAGAGAACGTATTAAATCTGTTGCGACAAGTCAATGGAATGAGACGGTGAAGTCGTTACCAATTGATGAAGTGATTGGCGAAATTATTGATCTAGAACTTGATAAACGAGCGATTTCAATGCTAGAAGTAGGTCCAGAACATGTTTTTTCACGAAATAAAATAGCGCGTGGTCACCATTTATTCGCCCAAGCAAATTCATTAGCTGTAGCTGTGATCAATGATGAATTGGCATTAACAACGAAATCAGAAATTAAATTTACACGACAAGTTAAGGAATCTGAACGGGTGATTGCCAAGGCCACTGTAAAAGGCCAAAATAATAAAGGCTTAACGATTGTGCAAGTGGATAGTTATGTAAACCAGGAGGTCGTTTTTACTGGTTTATTTTATATGTATCGTTCAACAGAACATAAAGGAGGTAAGTCTCATGAAAATAGCAATTGATGCTATGGGCGGTGATCATGCACCAAAAGAAATCGTGTTAGGTGCGTTAGACGCCGTCACTAAAATGAAAAATTTACAGATTACATTAATCGGTAATGAGCAAATGATACAGGAACATCTCACACCGACAGACAACATCTCCATTATACATACTGAAGAAGTCATTACCGGAGAGGACGAACCTGTTCGGGCTGTACGTCGCAAAAAAAATGCTTCACTTGTTTTAATGGCGAATGAAGTTAAGGAAGGTCGAGCTGATGCGTGCATTTCGGCTGGAAATACAGGTGCTTTGATGAGTGCCGGTTTATTTGTAGTCGGACGCATACCTGGAATTTCACGACCAGCGCTTAGCCCAACACTGCCAACAGTCGATGGGAAAGGTTTTGTTTTTTTAGATGTTGGTGCGAATGTGGATGCGGCACCATCACATCTTGTGCAATATGCAATTATGGGCTCCATCTATGCTGAAAAGGTACGTGCGATCGAGAAACCGCGCATTGGCTTATTAAATGTTGGAACAGAAGATGGTAAAGGCAATGATCTAACCAAAAAAACATTCACAGCGTTACAGGAACAAAATTTAAATTTCATTGGTAATGTGGAGGCACGTGACTTACTTGATGGTGTTGCCGATGTCGTAGTTACCGATGGTTTTAGTGGTAATGTTGCTCTGAAAACAATTGAAGGCACGGCCATGATGGTATTTAAATTGTTAAAAGAGACATTTATGTCCTCATTTAAAACGAAATTAGCAGCAGGTCTTGTCAAAGGTGATTTAAAAGCCTTAAATGCGCAACTGGATTATTCAGAGTATGGTGGTGCTGGTTTATTTGGACTTGCCGCACCAGTGATTAAAGCACATGGCTCATCAAATCGCCGGGCTATTTATAATGCCATCCGACAAACAACACATATGATAGAGTACAACGTCACTGAAACAATAGAAAATAAAGTAGCAGCAATGAAACAAAAGGAGGATAAAGAATGAAACGTGTGATTTTTATGTTTCCTGGCCAAGGTTCTCAGGCTATTGGCATGGGAAGAAATATATATGATACATATCCGGAAATCCAAACATTATATGAACGGGCAAATAATGTACTGAATAAAAATATCATGGATTTGATGTTTAATGGCCCGGATGAGCAATTAACGGCGACAGAAAATGCTCAACCAGCTTTATTGTTATCAAGTATTGCAACGAGCCATATCCTTGAGAAGGAAGGCGTTCAACCAATTGCAACGATTGGGCATAGTTTAGGGGAGTATAGTGCACTTGTTGCGGCTGGTGTCCTCACGTTAGATGCTGCTTTACCTTTGGTGGCGACACGTGGTAAATTAATGGAAGATGCATTTCCGAAAGGTCAAGGGGCAATGGCTGCTGTCCTAGGACTAACAGAAGAAGAAATTACAGCATGTTTAGAAAAACGACCTGAAAATGAAATTGTGGATATGGCAAACATAAATTGCCCAGGCCAAATTGTCATATCTGGTACACAAAAAGGTTTAGAGTCTGTTGAACCAATCTTGTTAGATGCAGGTGCCAGACGTGTGATTCACCTTAATGTCAGTGGTCCATTTCATTCACGTTTGATGAAGAAAGCAAGCGAGGAATTTTCAGATTCCCTAAGTAAGGTCAATTTCCAAAGCGCAGACATTCCAGTTTATGCGAATGTCACAGCGCAACCGGTTACAGATCCTAACCAGATCCAATCGTTACTTGTTGAACAGCTGTTTTCACCTGTTCAATTTGAAAGCTCCATTCGTCATATGAAAGAACTTGATGCTGACGCTTTTGTAGAAGTGGGAAATGGTAAGGTACTATCAGGTTTAGTACGCAAAATTGATCGGAAAATTAAAACTTTCTCCATACAAGATCAAGCATCATTGAATAAGTTTTTAAATTGGTATAAGGAGGATGTATGATGTTAAAGGGTAAAAATGCTTTAGTTACTGGTGCTTCGCGTGGGATTGGCAAGGCAATCGCACTAGAACTCGGATCTAAAGGTGTTCATATAGCCGTAAACTTCGCTGGCAATGAAGCGAAGGCCCAGGAAGTGGTTGATGAGCTAAAAAAAATGGGTGTCAATGCTTTTAAAGTTCAAGCAGACGTATCTGATGAATCCCAAGTCAAAGACATGGTAAAAACAGTTATAAAAACCTTTGGCAGCTTAGATATTCTTGTTAATAATGCTGGTATTACGAAGGACAACCTTCTCATGCGCATGAAAGAGGCAGAATTTGACCAAGTTATAGATACAAACTTAAAAGGTGCCTTTTTATGCATGAAAACCGTTGCTCGGCAAATGATGCGCCAAAAGAGTGGCCGTATTATTAATGTTGCTTCGATTGTAGGCGTTAGTGGAAATCCAGGTCAAGCGAATTATGTTGCGGCTAAGGCGGGTGTCATTGGTATGACTAAATCCGTTGCCCAGGAGTTTGCCTCTCGAAACATACTCGTCAATGCTGTTGCACCAGGATTTATATCAACAGATATGACAGACGCTTTAAACGATGAACAAAAAGAAGCAATTTTGAAACTCATTCCATTAGCACGTTTGGGTCAACCCGAAGATGTAGCAAATGTTGTGCGCTTTTTAGCATCAGATGACGCTAAATATATAACTGGACAAACAATTCATATTGACGGTGGCATGGTAATGTAGTATAAATTAAACAGAGAACATGCTGTGATGTTAAACATGATTAATTTAGCAAATGGCACTTTGAAAGGGGGTGACAGGATATGTCAGACGTATTTGATCGCGTTAAAACTATTATCGTTGAACAACTAGACGTAGATGAGTCACAAGTTACACTAGAAGCTTCATTTGCAGATGATCTAGATGCTGATTCATTAGATGTTGTTGAGCTTGTTATGGAGCTTGAAGATGAATTTGATATGGAAATTGCTGATGAAGAAGCGGAAAAGATTAGTACTGTGGGTGATGCTGTAGATTACATAAATGATTTACAGTAAAATCAACGGCTTTACTTATAAATCATTTTTCTCTCAATCATTAAAGAAAATGTATCGAAAGTCTCGCACACTGCGAGACTTTCATCAATAATCACGCCGAGGTGACAAGGAATGAATATTTCAGAACTCGAAAAACAACTTAAACTTTCATTTACGAATCATTCTTTGTTGAGACAGGCATTTACACATTCATCTTATGTAAATGAACACCAGGGAAGCCATGTATCGGATAATGAAAGACTAGAGTTCTTGGGAGATGCTGTTTTAGAGCTAGCTGTATCCGATTATTTGTACAATCAACGAAAAGACTTAGCAGAAGGTGAGATGACAAAATTACGGGCTGCAATCGTTTGTGAGGCATCATTAGTAAACTTTGCAAAGTCTTTGGAGTTTGGACACTATTTATTGTTAGGTAAAGGCGAAGAACAAACTGGTGGCAGAGAACGGCCGGCGTTGTTAGCGGATGTTTTCGAATCTTTCTTAGGTGCTTTATTTCTTGATCAGGGATTTGATGGAACCTTACGCTTTTTAGAAACACATATCTTTCCTAAAATTTCAATCGTAGATTTTTTAGGTGAGGTCGATTATAAAAGCCAATTACAAGAAGCGGTTCAACAATCTAAAAACGCATCTATTTCCTATCAGATTATTTCAGACGTTGGCCCTTCACATAACAAGGCCTTTATTGCCGAAGTGAAGATTAATAATGACACATATCAGGGGGAAGCCGGTCGAACAAAAAAAGAAGCAGAACAAAGAGCAGCCAAACGTGCTTTAGATCGAATATTGCCAAGCTTATCATGATGCTTCACTAAGAAAATTGAGTAAGTGGAAGTTACATCCATTACTCAATTTTCTTATTATTAAAAGGATAACTTAAAAATAGGTATACTTTTTAATTGACGTGAGGCAAACCGAAGATACTGTTCTATTTTGTGACACACACATGCCAAGGCTGCTTCTATTGTCGTACAGTTTGTGATAAAATTATAAAGATAAAACGTTCGTACTGAAGCTCATGGAAATAGGAGAATGTACTATGTATTTGAAACGTTTGGAAAGTGTTGGATTTAAGTCGTTTGCAGAACGGATTAATGTGGATTTTGTACCTGGTGTAACGGCAGTTGTTGGACCAAATGGAAGTGGTAAAAGCAACATAACTGATGCCATCCGCTGGGTACTTGGTGAGCAATCGATTAAATCTTTACGTGGTGCCAAAATGGAAGACATTATCTTTCAAGGCAGCGACACACGAAAACCTTTAAACTTCGCTGAGGTTACATTAGTGCTTGATAATGAAAGTCACACATTACCACTTAATTATGAAGAGGTGAGTGTGACAAGACGCGTGTACCGTTCAGGTGAAAGTGAATTTTATATTAATAAACAAACGTGTCGTTTAAAAGATATCATTGATTTATTTATGGATTCAGGGTTGGGGCGTGAGGCTTTTTCGATTATTAGCCAAGGAAAAGTCGAAGAAATTTTAAGTTCTCGAGCTGAGGAGCGTCGGGTTATTTTTGAAGAGGCTGCTGGTGTTCTTAAATATAAGCAAAGAAAGAAAAAAGCTGAATTCAAATTATCCGAAACAGAAGACAACTTGAATCGCATTGAAGATATTATCTATGAGATTGAACAGCAAATAAATCCTCTGCAAGAACAAGCGGAAACAGCAAAAACGTACCAAAAATTGAGCACAGACTTAAAACACCAAGAGGTCAGCCTACTTGTAACGGAAATTGAACAACTTCATACTGAATGGGAAACGATTTTGCATGAATTAGAGGTAGAACAAGCAACTGAAATTGAAATGAAAACAACCATTCAAAAACAAGAGGCGACCATAGAGTCTGATCGGCAAAGTATTCAGGCAATGGATGATAAAATTGAAGCATTGCAATCTAAACTCGTTGCCATCACACAGGAAGTCGAGCACTGTGAAGGTAAAAAACGCGTTCTACATGAACGGCTGAAGCATTTTTCCGAAAACAAGGAAAAAATCGAATCACAAAAAGAAGCAACCAAACAACAGACAGAACGACTAACAACAGAACTCACGGAAGAAAGCGATCACCTGAAGAAACTTAAGGAAAATCGTCAAAAGATGAAAAGTGAGATAGACCAACTTGAAAGCAAGCTGACAGTCAAAGTAGATGACATTACAAATCTAATAGAAGAGCAAAAGGCTGAATATATCGAATACCTTAACAAACAAGCTGTTAAGAGAAATGAAAAGCAAGCGATTGACCAACAATTGCAGAAAATGCACGGTACCAAGCAGCAACAAGAAAAGAAAACAGAAAACTTATTAGTAGAGCGGGATGCGTTAAGTAATCAGAAAAAAGAATACCATGCAGATCTTAAACAACAAGAGGAAGCCCAACACAAGCTCGAGCAATCCATCCAGAATCTTAAAAGTGACCTCACAACAGAACGTGACCGTTTAGATGCGGCTCAACGTAATTTGTCAAAAGGTCAACAGATGATTGCTCAATTAACGTCACGAAAAGATATGCTTGAAGAAATGAAAGAAGATTTTCAAGGTTTTTTTCATGGGGTTAAATCTGTCCTTAAAGCACGTGAACAAGAAAAATTACAACAAATTCATGGGGCAATCATCGAATTGATCGATGTGCCACAACAGTTTGTCACGGCAATTGAAACTGTTCTTGGTGGTCAAGCTCAGCATGTCGTTGTGGATGATGAACAAGCAGCCCGAAAAGCGATTAACTGGCTCAAACAAACACATAATGGACGGGCAACTTTTTTACCGATGTCATCAATGAAACCAAGATTTATTACAACCGATATGCAGGCTAAAGTTAAAGGACATGATGGATTTATCGGTGTAGCAGCTGAACTCATTCAGAATGAACCTCAATACGAACAAATTGTGCAATATCTAATGGGGAATGTCATCATAGCCAAAACATTAAAAGATGCAAACACAATAGCAGCATTGTGCAATCGCAGATATCGTGTTGTAACGTTAGACGGTGATGTCGTCAACCCTGGTGGTTCAATGTCTGGTGGGGCAAAGAAAAATAAGAAGCAATCTTTATTTACACGTGAACAAGATTTACAAGATATGACGAAGAAGTTGCAAACATACGAAGAGAAAGCACGTCAACTCAAAACACGTGTCGATCATGATAAACAGCACATACAATCAATGGAGACAAAACTTGAGGAATCTGAACAGTCTCTCTCAAACAATCAAGCATCTCTAAATGAGATAAGGCATCGTTATAAACAGGCTGAACTCTCATTAGACTCCATAAATGATCAACTGCATAGTCAAAAGCAAAATAATGAACAACAAGCCAAAGATGAAGATGAACTGAAAGCTCAAAAGACTGAAATTAATGCTACATTGACGGATATTAAGCAACAATTAGCAACCATTCAAAGTGAAATTGACCAATTGACAGAGCAAGAAACGAACTTCGAGAGTGAAAAATCGGCGGTGCAAAATACATTGCACCAATTCCAAGTGAAACTGGCAGAACAGGAAGAACGGATTCGGAATCAACAGGATAAGACCAATGAACTTAAACAACAATTAGATGAGGCACGTAAACAATACGATAGACAACAAACCGAATTGGTTGAATTGCTTTCAATTCAACAAACGGAAGAAACTGCAGCGGAAATGGACCAGCTTATTCAGGAAAAGACAGCTGAAAAGCAATCCGTGACAGAACAGATTCAAACAAATCGTTCAGAACGTTTAAACAAAACACAAATGATGGAAGATAAGACGAGAGAAATAAAAGAAGTAACGAAGCAGCATGACATATTTCTTAAAAAAATTCAGGAAAAAGAAGTTAAAGCAAACCGCCTGGATGTTGATTTAGAAAATAAATTATCTCAATTACAAACGGATTACACAATCACATTTGAGAAAGCACGCGACACATTTGGCAAAACAGATGATGTCGAAACGACTAATAAACAGGTGAATCGTCTAAAACAATCGATACAGGAACTTGGGACAGTTAACATAGGGGCGATAGATGAGTTTGAAAGATTATCAGAGCGTTATACATTTCTTACTGAGCAGCAAACAGATTTGGTTGAAGCCAAACAGACATTATATGATGTCATTGCTGAAATGGACGCTGTTATGAATAAAAACTTTTCGGAGACATTTGCTCATATCAGCAAAGAATTTACGATTGTATTTAAGGCGTTATTTGGCGGTGGAAAAGCGGAATTAAATTTAACAGATCCAAGCAATATGCTAGATACGGGCATTGATATCATTGCACAACCACCAGGCAAAAAACTTCAACACTTAGGCTTATTATCTGGAGGTGAACGGGCTTTAACCGCCATTGCTTTATTATTTGCTATATTACGCGTGCGACCAGTGCCATTTTGTGTGCTTGATGAAGTGGAAGCTGCTCTCGATGAGGCCAATGTGAGTCGATTTGCACAATACGTTAAACTACACAGCAAAAATACACAGTTTATCGTTATTACACACCGAAAAGGTACAATGGAGGAAGCGGATGTGCTGTATGGTGTGACCATGGCAGAATCAGGTGTATCAAGATTTGTATCAGTCAAATTAGAAGCTACAGACGCATTAGTCAATGCGTAATAAGAGGAGGACAATGACACAATGAATTTTATGCAAAAATTGAAAAGCAAATTTACGAAAGATAGAAAAGAAGACGTATCAACAAAATATAAAAAAGGTATGGAAAAAACACGACAATCTTTTTCCGGAAAAATTAATGATCTTATTGCACGTTATCGAAAAATAGATGAAGATTTTTTCGAAGAGCTGGAAGAGGTTCTCATTACAGCCGATGTTGGTGTTACAACGGTTATGGATCTTGTAGAAATACTAAAAATGGAAGTTAAAAGAAGAAATATTAAAGATACAGCTGACATTCATGATGTCATTTCAGAAAAGCTCGTTGATATTTATTATGGGGAGGAAGATGGGGATATAGCCGGAATGAATATCCAAGAAGAGGGGTTAACCGTCATACTTGTTGTCGGCGTTAATGGTGTTGGTAAAACGACCTCCATCGGTAAACTCGCTCATAATATGAAACAAAGTGGTAAAAAGGTTATGTTAGCAGCAGGTGATACATTCAGAGCCGGTGCTATTGAGCAGTTAGACGTTTGGGGTGAACGTGTCGGTGTTGATGTTATTAAGCAATCAGCTGGGAGTGATCCAGCGGCAGTTATGTTTGATGCTATCGCTGCAGCTAAATCCCGTGGTGCTGATATTCTCATTTGTGATACGGCGGGTCGTTTGCAAAATAAGGTAAACTTAATGAATGAATTAGCGAAAGTCAACCGGGTCATAGAACGGGAAGTACCAGATGCCCCCCATGAAGTATTACTCGTTTTAGATGCTACGACTGGTCAAAATGCGTTAAGCCAGGCAAAAACTTTTTCTGATGCGACAAATGTATCTGGTATTGTACTGACGAAACTTGATGGGACGGCCAAAGGTGGGATTGTGTTGGCAATTAAAAATGAACTGGATATACCTGTTAAGTATGTCGGTCTTGGCGAACAAATGGAAGATTTAGAAACATTCGATGCACAGGCATTTGTTTATGGTCTGTTTGCAGATATGATTGATGACGTTGAAGCTTGATGTTATCCTGACTTGAAAACGATTTTCAAATTCGTTATGATTAGTTGGTAAAGTGTTTATACTTAACAAGGGGTGAAGTCATTGTTAACGAAAACGATGCGACTCAATTATTTATTAGACTTTTATCACATGCTTTTAACCCCTAAACAGCAAACATATATGGGTATGTATTATTATGATGATTTTTCATTAGTTGAGATTGCCGAAGAGACGGACGTTTCGAGACAGGCCGTTTATGATAATATTAAACGAACTGAGACGATCCTGGAATCTTATGAAGACAAGTTACGACTATATGAAAAGTTTAAACAGCGCGCGGCTTTATTAGATACACTAGAAGAACTTTTAGCGGATGATCACATATCTAAAGTGGATGACATCATTCGGCAATTAAGAGAATTAGGTTAGGGGGACAGTTATATGGCATTTGAAGGGTTAGCTGACCGTTTACAAAATACGATCAAAAAAATAACGGGTAAAGGTAAAGTAAGTGAGAAAGATGTCAATGCAATGGCCCGAGAAGTCCGGCTTGCTTTACTTGAAGCCGACGTTAATTTTAAAGTCGTAAAAGATTTTATTAAACGAATTAAAGAACGTGCCGTTGGCGAAGAAGTAATGGAAAGCCTGACACCGGGTCAACAGGTTGTTAAGGTCGTACAAGATGAATTAACCCAGCTTATGGGTGGAGAGCAGAGCAAGATAGCTGTTGCTGATCGTTCGCCAACTGTTATTATGATGGTTGGTTTGCAAGGTGCGGGTAAAACAACAACAACTGGCAAATTAGCACAGTTGTTACGGAAGCAATACAATCGCTCGCCATTGCTCGTTGCTTGCGATGTTTATCGTCCAGCTGCGATTGATCAACTTGAAACACTCGGGAAACAACTTGATATTCCAACATTTTCTTTAGGGACAGAAGTAAGCCCTGTGGAGATTGCAACACAGGCTATTGAACAAGCAAAAGCGGAACATCAAGATTATGTCATTATTGATACCGCTGGTCGTTTACATGTTGATAATGAATTAATGGATGAATTAACAGATGTGAAGGCGGCCGTTCAACCAGATGAAATATTTTTAGTCGTTGATGCAATGACAGGTCAGGACGCTGTTAATGTCTCTGAAAGTTTTAATGAGCAACTTGATTTATCAGGTGTTGTTTTAACAAAACTTGATGGGGATACACGTGGTGGTGCGGCTTTATCAATAAAGGCAGTTACTGATAAGCCAATTAAATTTATTGGTACGGGTGAAAAACTTTCAGATTTAGAAGCTTTTCATCCTGAACGCATGGCATCCCGCATTCTAGGTATGGGTGACGTTCTAACGCTCATTGAAAAGGCGCAAACACAAGTAGATGAAAATCAAGCCCGTCAATTGGAAGAAAAAATGCGTAACATGTCATTTACGTTTGATGATTTCCTGGAACAAATGGGGCAAGTAAAAAATATGGGACCACTCGAAGATTTAATGGCGATGATTCCAGGGGCAAACAAAATGAAAGGTCTCAAAAACGCGCAACTTGATGAAAAACAGCTCGTCCAAGTTGAAGCGATTATCCAATCCATGACGAAAGCAGAAAGACAAGACCCAAGCATGATGAATGCCAGTCGTAAAAGACGGATTGCCAAAGGTTCAGGAACAACTGTTTCACAAGTGAACCGTTTACTCAAGCAATTTAATGAAATGAAAAAAATGATGAAACAAATGACAGGTTCGCAAAAAGGGAAAAAAGGCAAAGGGATGAAATTCCCTTTCATGTAAGAACTTGTTTCCGAAAAATGGATATAACGAATTCATCCAGATTTTTGAATCGGCAGGCTCATGTGCTTTCTTCCGCATCAGTCTGCACACCGTCTTAACAGATTTTATTTGTGTCATGCAAAATTACTTTACAGACTGATGAACTTCTGATAGAATATAAAATTGTGATATAGAGATTGATTTGGAGGTGTAGTATTATGGCAGTTAAAATTCGCTTAAAGCGTTTTGGTTCAAAAAGAAACCCATTTTATCGTGTGGTTGTAGCTGATTCACGCTTTCCACGTAATGGACGTTCAATCGAACAAATCGGTACGTATAACCCTGTTGTAAGCCCGGTTGAATTTAAGATCGATGAAGATAAAGCGTTGGATTGGATGGCAAAAGGTGCTAAGCCAAGTGATACGGTTCGCAACTTGTTTTCAAATGAAGGCATCATGAAAAAATTTCACGACCAGCAAAATCAAAAATAAGGTAGAGTGATAGCATGAAAGCCCTGATTGAAACAATTATCACGCCACTTGTGGATTATCCTGAAGATATCAAAGTGGAAGAAATTGAAGAAGAATCAAAAATCATTTATCATTTGACCGTCAATGAACAAGATGTCGGGAAAGTCATCGGCAAAAACGGACGGATTGCCAAGGCGGTCCGGACCGTTGTCTATGCCGCTAAATCTGATGCTCAAAAACGTATTTATTTGGATATTATGTAGGAAAGGGAAGGAGTACTCCTTCTCTTTTTTCAAATGATGCGAGGAATCCGTTCATAAAGGTTGTGGATTAAACCTTTGAGTCCGTTTGATGATCCGTAATGAATAGGTTTCAGTTTACATTGGAAAGCGGGGATGTTGATGAAAATTATCTCAAAAGTTTTCGTCAAACAAATCGTAACCGAAAAAAGTAAGGAAAAATTATTTACGATATTTCAAGATTCAAAAATGCGACTTGAACAAGAGTGCCAACAATTATTATTTGAACAACGAAAACTGCAGTCAAAGAAAGGCGTTTCCAAAATAGAGGTCGAAAACAGGTTCCAGAAAGAAATCGAAAAGCGAAAAGATAAAATAAATGAAATAGGATTTAAACTGGAGCAATTGGAAGTGCTTGAAATCGGAAGTGAAATCATTGAAAAAGAAGTTGATGCTCTTGTTGAAGTGGGCGTTGGTATGCAATGGGATAAGATCATGTCTGATAAGGCAATCATTATAGAAGATGATGTCGTTAAACGAATAGATGAAATCAGGTGATATGATGCAAGAACGAATGTTCAATATCGGTAAAGTCATCAATACCCACGGTGTAAAAGGTGAAGTCAAAGTGTTTCGGATGACGGACTTCGGTGAACGGTTTTCTCCAGGGAACACCGTTTATTTAACAAACGATACAGGCTTAAAAGAATTGGTTATCGATACCCATAGGGTGCATAAAGGCTTTGATCTGATCCAATTCAAAGGCCATGACGCCATCGACTTTGTCGAATCATTCAAAGGTGCATATTTGCAGATATACGAGTCACAACAGGCGGAATTGGAAGAAAATGCATATTACTTTCATGAAATTATCGGATGTGATGTATTTTCAGATACTGGAGAGGCGATCGGAGCGGTAAAAGATATACTGACACCGGGGGCCAATGATGTGTGGGTCATCGATTCCGGAAAAGGGAAGGACATTCTGATACCGTATATCGCCGATGTTGTAAAAAAAGTAGACACGACCCATAAACAAATTGTTATATCACCGATGGAAGGATTGTTTGATTGATGCACATTGATATGTTGACCCTTTTCCCTGAAATGGTGGAGGGCATGTTTCAGAACTCGATCTTACAAAAAGCAAACGAACGGGGATCTTTTTCGTATCGGTTCGTGAATTTCAGGGATTATTCGACAAATAAACATGGTAAAGTTGATGACTATCCATATGGAGGCGGCGCCGGAATGGTTTTGACACCTCAGCCGATTTTTGATGCTGTGGAGGCGGTCACAAAAACTGAAGAATCGAAACCCCGTATTATATTGATGAGTCCGCAAGGTGCGGTATATGATCAGAAAAAAGCCGAGGAATTGGCTGAAGAAGATCACCTCATTTTTATTTGTGGTCATTATGAGGGTTATGATGAGCGGATCAGGGAAACACTTGTAACTGATGAAATTTCCATCGGCGATTATGTGTTGACAGGTGGAGAAATCAGTGCAATGGTTGTGGTGGATAGTGTTGTCAGGTTGTTGCCCGAAGTACTCGGGAATCAGGAATCGGCTTCACAAGATTCATTTTCCACCGGTTTTCTGGAACATCCACATTATACTCGGCCAGCTTCATTCCGAGGTCTGAATGTTCCAGACGTTCTTTTATCGGGCAACCATGAACGTATCAGAGAGTGGCGACTAAAAGAGTCCCTGAAACGCACGTATCTGAGAAGAAGAGATTTGTTGGAGAATAAGGATTTATCGGAGTATGACCAATCCATATTGGACGACATAATAAATGATATGGATTCCGAATGATTTAATAATGCATGATCATCACCTGTCAGGTTGGTGAAGCAATGTTTTAAAAAACAATACGCCTTGTACTCCATAGGTATTCATTAAAATAAAAAGTTTCATTATTTCAGTTGAATTGACTCATTTGATATGGTATATTTATTGTTGTGCTTATGTAGATGCATAAGCTGTATAAACGATGTTCCGCTATTCTTAAGGATAAGAACATTAGTTTGGAAGGAGTGAAACAGATGCAAAAATTGATTGAGGAAATTACAAAAGAACAACTGAGAACAGATCATCCTGATTTTCGTGCCGGTGATACTGTCAAAGTACACGTGAAAGTTGTAGAGGGAAGCCGTGAACGTATTCAGGTTTTCGAGGGTGTTGTCATAAAACGTCAAAATGGCGGGATTGGTGAAACCTTCACAGTAAGAAAACTATCTTATGGCGTTGGGGTTGAGCGTACATTCCCATTACATTCACCTCGTCTAGCTAAAATAGAAGTTTCTCGCCGTGGTATTGTCCGTCGTGCAAAACTATACTACTTACGTAATTTACGCGGTAAGGCTGCCCGTATAAAAGAACGTCGCTAATCGATATTTTCACATAAAAGGTCCTTTAGGCAGCTAGGATATTATTAACATCATTTAACTGTTGATATGTAGCGATCAAACGTATTTTAAAAAGGGGACTTGTGTTTTTATAACACACCCCTTTTTATTTTTCGATTTTTGTTACACTTTTCTTAAAAGGTTGCTATACTTGCAAAGGACTGTACTATGATCCATCTTAAAGGTAATCAGTTGGAGGCATATATATGGCTAAAAAAAAGAAAAAAAAGAATGAATGGATCGATTGGGTAAAAGCATTATTGATTGCAGTGTTGGTTGCTTTTGTTGTGCGTATGTTTTTATTCGCTCCTATCGTTGTCGATGGCCCGAGTATGTTACCGAATCTTCACGACCGTAATCAAATTATCGTCAATAAAGTTGTCTATCGATTACACGAGCCGGAACGTTTTGATGTGGTTGTGTTTCATGCCTCCGAGAAAAAGGACTTTATCAAACGTGTTGTTGGATTACCCGGAGAACATATAGAGATGGAAAATGATACACTCTATGTTGATGGTGAAGCAGTTGATGAACCCTATTTAGATGAAGAAAAATCAGAGTTAGGTGATTCTCCCGCTCCATTGACCGATGATTTTACATTGGAAGATCTCCCGGGAGAGTATGACGTCATTCCAGATGGTCATGTGTTGGTTTTGGGGGATAATCGAAAAAATTCGACAGACAGTCGTAGGTTGGGAGTCATTCCCATTGACAGCATCGTTGGGAAAGCGAGTTTTGTATATTGGCCACTGAACGATCTAGAGTGGTTGAATATAAAGGAGTGAGTTGTTGAAATGGCTATTCAATGGTATCCAGGGCATATGGCGAAAGCGAAACGGGAAGTGGAAGAAAAACTAAAATTAGTTGATTTTGTCATGGAGTTATTGGATGCACGCGCACCTTATTCCTCCCAGAACCCGATGTTGAATGACATCATTAAAGATAAACCGAAAATGATGCTCTTGATGAAAAGTGATTTAGCTGACAAGCGTGAAACAGATAGATGGATTGATTTCTATGAAGCACAGGGGAACGCTGCGGTAAGTGTTGATGTGAATAATAAACCGGATATCAACCGTGTAATACAGCAAGCCCAAAAAATAAGTGATACGAAACAAGTTGCATTACAGCAAAAAGGCATTCAAAACCGACCTATCCGGTCGATGATCATCGGGATACCCAATGTGGGTAAGTCGACACTCATCAATCGACTTGCAAACAAAAAAGTGGCCAAAATAGGGAATCGCCCCGGAATTACAAAACAGCAATTATGGATAAAAATCCGTAAAGAATTCGAATTATTGGATACACCTGGCATTTTGTGGCCTAAATTTAATGAAGAAATCGTCGGTTATCGGTTGGCAGCCATCGGTACGATAAAAGATGATATTTTGCCGCTTGATGATGTTGCGCACTATGTCATTCGGTTTTTACAAAGGAACTGTCCGGATAATCTTGAAAAACGTTACGGTATAAATGCCGATATGGTTGATATGTGGGATGTGTTTACAGCCATTGGAAAGGCGCGCGGTGCCCTGGAAAGCGGTGGCAACGTTAATTTTGATAAAGTATCCCAAATCATTCTAGGTGATTTACGATCCGGAAAACTTGGAAATATGACATTAGAAACGGTAACATAAATGGTAACCCTTGAAGTGGGTGCCATTTTTATTTTATCGTTATTGAAATGGAAAGCATTATAACCGATAAAAAAAGAAGGAAGGTTATTGGTGTGAAAAAGCAAACCATTGCAATGTTGAGGGATTTAATTTTAACAGGTAAATTGACAGAAGATGAGATCGCCGGATTGGAAAATGATTCACGTAAAGGTGTACAAAAGCTTCTCCGGAGCTATAGACAAATGCAAAAACAACAAAAGCATTTGAAAGAAAAATATGAGGAAATGCTTTATTTTGAACGCGAATTATATCAAGGGGGATGTGAGTACATAGCAGGGATCGATGAAGCAGGCCGAGGGCCATTGGCTGGTCCGGTTGTGGCAGCTGCCGTTATTTTACCGAGGGATAGTCACTTGGAGGGTTTGAATGATTCCAAGTTGTTAACGGAAGCACAGCGAAATATGTTTTTTGAAAAAATTAAAGAAGTAGCAATCTGTTACAGTATAGCCATTATCGATAGTGATGTCATCGATGATATCAATATTTATGAAGCAACAAAAAGCGCAATGCGGCAGGCCATCCATACATTGGATGTATCACCAGATCATGTTTTGGTTGATGCGGTTGAATTGGACGGACTCACACATCCAACAAGTGCAATCATCAAAGGGGATTCGAGAAGTATTTCCATTGCCGCTGCAAGTGTTTTGGCAAAAGTGACGCGTGATGGCATCATGGCTGAACTTCATGCTGAAACACCTGAATATGATTTTTTGTCAAATAAAGGTTATGGCACCAAACATCATCTACAAACCCTAAGGGAAAAAGGAGTGACCATCCATCATCGGAAAACGTTTGCGCCTGTACGGGATTGTCTATTATAGAAAAAAGAAAGTAAGCTGTAGGATTGTTTTGATGATTGAACATGAATGAGACTATCCCATTGATGACATGGCAGAGGTGTTCGCATTTGTATACGGGCAGATAAATGGTGAAGAAATGAGGCATTTTCCCGTATTTCGTCGCTTATTCTTGTGAAATATATTATTTTTTTATACAATGGAAATGCAGTGAATTTTGATGGGAGGATATAAGATGAACATTCATGAGTATCAAGGCAAACAAGTACTGCAAAGTTTCGGTGTCAACGTTCCGACTGGACATGTTGCATACACTGTAGATGAAGCAGTTGAAGCTGCAGAAAAACTGTCGACATCTGTCAAAGTTGTAAAAGCACAAATCCATGCAGGTGGACGCGGCAATGCAGGCGGTGTGAAAGTAGCTAAAAATATGGATGAGGTTCGTACATATGCGGAAGACATTTTAGGAAAAACACTTGTTACGCATCAAACCGGGCCAGAAGGCAAAGAAGTAAAACGTTTGCTTATCGAAGAAGGATGCGATATCAAAAAAGAATACTATGTAGGCGTTGTTTTAGATAGAGCATCATCACGCGTTGTTATGATGGCATCCGAAGAAGGCGGTACAGAAATTGAAGAAGTGGCCGCTAAAACTCCTGAAAAAATATTTAAAGAAGTGATTGACCCTGTTGTTGGGCTCTCACCCTATCAAGCAAGAAGACTTGCATTCAATATTAATATAGACGATGAATTGATCGGTAAAGCTGCGAAATTCATGCTTGGACTTTATCAAGCATTCATAGAAAAAGATTGTTCCATTGCTGAAATCAACCCATTGGTCACAACGGGTGATGGGGAAGTAATGGCGCTTGATGCCAAGTTGAATTTTGATGATAATGCAACCTACCGCCATAAAGATATCATGGAACTCCGTGATTTGGATGAAGAAGATGAAAAAGAAATCGAGGCTTCAAAATATGATCTCAGCTATGTTGCCTTGGAAGGTAATATCGGATGTATGGTAAATGGGGCCGGTCTTGCCATGTCGACGATGGACATTATCAAACATTACGGTGGAGACCCTGCGAACTTCCTTGATGTCGGGGGCGGTGCAACAGCTGAAAAAGTAACTGAAGCATTTAAGATTATCTTGTCCGACTCACATGTAAAAGGTATTTTCGTCAATATCTTCGGTGGAATTATGAAGTGTGACGTCATTGCCGAAGGTGTTGTTGCAGCGACAAAAGAAGTTGGCTTGGAAATTCCCCTTGTTGTTCGCTTGGAAGGAACAAATGTCGATTTAGGGAAGCAAATCCTCAGTGAGTCCGGTTTGAACATTACCTCAGCTGATTCAATGGCAGATGGTGCCCAAAAAATTGTAAGCATGGTTCAATAAAATTGTTCAAATGGGTTTAAGAATGAGATTAAAGAGAAAGGGCGGACATTAATATGAGTGTATATGTCAATAAAGATACAAAAGTCATTGTTCAAGGGATTACTGGTTCCACAGCTAAATTCCATACCAAACAAATGTTAGAATATGGCACGAAGATCGTAGGAGGGGTCACCCCTAAAAAAGCTGGTACAAATGTAGAAGGCGTTCCTGTATTCAACACCGTTTCCGATGCAGTCCGTGAAACGGGTGCCAATGCATCCGTCATCTATGTACCCGCTCCATTTGCGGCTGACGCCATTCTAGAAGCGGTCGATGCAGAGCTTGATCTTGTCATTTGTATTACCGAGCACATTCCCGTTTTGGACATGGTTAAAGTCAAACGTTACATGGAAGGCAAGAAAACACGTCTCGTGGGACCTAATTGTCCAGGAGTGATTACGCCAGAAGAATGTAAAATCGGTATTATGCCGGGCTATATCCATAAAAAAGGGCATGTGGGTGTTGTATCACGTTCCGGAACACTGACTTATGAAGCAGTCCATCAACTTTCGGAAGAAGGATATGGCCAGTCAAGTGCTGTCGGTATCGGTGGTGACCCTGTCAATGGAACAGATTTCATTGATGTATTGAAAGCCTTCAATGAAGATCCGGATACAGAGGCGGTTGTCATGATTGGTGAAATTGGCGGGACAGCTGAAGAGGAAGCCGCAAAATGGATCAAAGCAAACATGAAGAAACCTGTTGCCGGATTCATCAGTGGTGCCACAGCCCCTCCAGGAAAACGTATGGGTCATGCAGGGGCGATTATTTCAGGTGGTTCAGGTACTGCCGAAGCAAAAATCAGTGTCATGAAAGAATGTGGCATTCATGTAGCTGATACACCTGCAGTCATGGGTGAAACGATGATTAAAGCCCTAAAAGAAAATAATTTGGATGAAAAATGCAAAACGCATTGATTGTGTGATGGAAATAAGGGGGTCCGATTGGTATTGGACCCCATCATCATTCTCAATAAAGGAGTGTTTCTTTGCAAAAGATTCGCAATCGCCTCATTCACCTCCATCGTTGCAGAGGTGCAACGAGAAGGGTCATTCGTCGGATGTTCCATTTCGATTCTTCATTAAAAACTATTTACTCATTGACACATCATCAACTTAAGAACCTCTTTTTCAATTCCCCTGATAAAGCAAATGCCTTTATGTCAGACCTCCATAATCATACCCTTATAAAGCACATCAAACAGGATTTATTAGACTTCACATGCATAACTATCATTGACGAGAACTATCCAAGTGTGTTAAAACCAATTAAAGATTCACCCCTTGTTTTGTATGCAGTGGGAAATACACAATTATTGAATATGGGACCTTCTTTAAGTGTCATCGGAACAAGGAACCCCTCGAAAGAAGCGGTTCCTAAATTACGTCATATTTTAAACCCTCTCATCAAAGAAGGTTGGGTCGTTGTAAGTGGAATGGCAAAAGGAATTGACAGCTACGCCCATCAACTGGCACTACGCATGAACGGAAAAACAATCGCCGTTCTTGGCGGTGGTTTTCACCATATATACCCAAGACAGAACATAGAACTATATCACGAAATTATAAAGCATGGTCTTGTTTTATCGGAGTATCCGCCTTCCGTTAAACCGGAGCGGTATCATTTTCCCGAACGTAATCGCATCATTAGTGCCTTGAGCTATGGAACACTTGTTGTGGAGGCAACAGAAAGAAGTGGGACATTGATTACGGTCGATCAGGCACTTGAACAAGGAAGAGAAGTGTATGCCGTTCCTGGTTCTCCCATTATTTCACAGACTAAAGGATGCCACCGCTTGATCCAAGATGGAGCTATGTTAGCCTCCAGTGCTGAAGACATATTGGACAATTGGGAAATGGTCAAGAAATCATGGTCTTTCAGAGAAAAAAGTTGGCAATAAATCACAATCCATATATAATGTATTACCAGTCTTTTTTCAACACATGTTTGACAAAAGAAGAAGATATATTTAGTATTAGTGAAGATTTCAGGTTTAATGTGTAACCTCAGTGTAGGAGGAAAATATATGTCAGAAAATCTTGTAATCGTTGAATCACCTGCAAAAGCAAAAACAATTGAACGTTATCTCGGAAAAAAATATTCAGTGAAAGCATCAATGGGCCATGTTCGGGATTTACCGAAAAGTCAAATGGGTGTTGATCCAGAAAACGGGTTTCAACCAAAATATATTACGATACGTGGCAAGGGCGATGTTTTAAAGGAATTGAAGTCCGCTGCCAAAAAAGCCAAAAAAGTTTACTTGGCTGCCGACCCTGATAGAGAAGGGGAAGCCATTGCATGGCATTTGGCTCATGCATTAAATGTTGATGAGACATCCGATTGTCGGGTTGTATTTAATGAAATTACAAAAGAAGCTATTAAAGAATCGTTTAAACATCCTCGTTCGATTAACTCGGACTTGGTTGATGCACAACAAGCGAGGCGGATTCTTGATAGGCTGGTCGGTTATAATATCAGTCCATTATTATGGAAGAAAGTGAAAAAAGGACTAAGTGCTGGTCGTGTTCAATCCGTGGCATTGAAAATGATCATCGATCGTGAAAATGAAATAGAAAATTTCAAGCCAGAGGAATATTGGTCAATCGAAGCGCAGTTTGAAAAAGGCAAAGAGGTTTTTGAAGGTTCTTTTTATGGAGTGGATGGCAAAAAACGAGCGTTAAGTACAGAAAAAGATGTGAAAGATATCATGGGTCAGATCAAAGGCAAATCGTTCACAGTCAACAAAGTAACGAAACGCGAACGTAAACGAAAACCTGCCAAACCATTTACGACATCATCTCTGCAACAAGAAGCGGCACGCAAACTTAACTTCAGAGCACGTAAAACGATGATGGTTGCACAACAGTTGTACGAAGGTATCGATCTTGGGAAATCGTCTGGTGGTATCACTGGGTTGATCACATATATGCGTACCGATTCAACGCGAATTTCAGCATCAGCAAAGCAAGAGGCAAAAGAGCTGATCGAATCTGAATACGGTAAAGAATTTATGGGTCATCAAGGGCAAGGGAAACAAAAGGAAGGGGCACAAGATGCTCACGAAGCTGTTCGTCCGTCGTCACCCAAGAGGAAGCCGAAAGATTTGAAATCTGTATTATCAAGGGATCAATATCGTCTTTATAAGCTTATCTGGGAACGTTTTATGGCCAGTCAAATGTCTCCGGCTGTAATGGATACGATGAGTGTCGATTTGACGAATAATAATGTGCTGTTCCGTGCTACAGGATCAAAAGTTAAATTTAAAGGATTCATGAAGGTCTATGTGGAAAGTACAGATGACAAGCAGAAAAAGGAAAATAAAATTTTGCCAGACTTAGAAGAAGGGAATGTTGTTTCGGCTAAAGATATTCAACCCAATCAACACTTTACACAACCTCCTCCGCGTTATACAGAAGCAAGGCTTGTGCGTACGATGGAAGAGAAAGGTATCGGCAGGCCATCTACCTATGCTCCTACACTGGACACGATCCAGCGCAGAGGGTATGTAAAAATTGATAATAAACGTTTTGTCCCTACCGAGCTAGGCACAATCGTGACCGATATCATGAAAGAATTTTTCCCTGAGATCATTGATGTGGATTTCACGGTCAAAATGGAAGATGATCTTGACTCGATTGAAGTCGGTAAAACAGATTGGGTCAATTTGATAGATGATTTTTATGGAGGCTTCCACAAACGGCTTGAAGTCGCGGAAGAGGAAATGGAAAAAATCGAGGTCAAAGATGAACCTGCCGGAATCACTTGTGAGAAATGCGGCCATGAAATGGTATATAAGATGGGACGATATGGTAAATTTCTTGCGTGTTCCAACTTTCCGGAATGTCGGAACACAAAACCGATCCTGAAGAAAATCGGTGTCACTTGTCCGAAGTGCCAAAAAGGGGATGTTGTCGAACGGAAGTCCAAGAAACGCCGGATTTTTTATGGTTGTGACCGTTATCCGGAGTGTGATTTTGTTTCATGGGATAAACCGATCAATCGTCAATGTCCGAAATGTGATGCTTACTTGGTAGAAAAGAAAAGCAAGAAGCAATCGCAAATAAAGTGTTCCAACTGTGATTATAAAGAGAATACACAAGAATGAACGGACGTGTGATTGCCTTTTTTCGAGGTAATCACACGTTTTAAATTTCAACTGAAATACAGCATCTATGATTATGTAATTCTGATTACTCAAAATATTTTTTAGAATAATTTATTTTTGTTGACTAATTCACATGTAAAAGATATAATATTGTCTTGGTTAGGATAAGTCACCTTAATCGTTTAAAATTCAGAATCCAGGAAAAGATAATTGATAAGGGGAAATGAATGATAGTTATTCAGAATTTTGTTATAATTATTGTGTGAGAGTAATCTGAATATGATTTCTCATTGTTTTAAGGTGGGATATGATGGTAACCCTAAATGATTGGATAAAGGATTTTGTTGAATTTTTGCAGATCGAAAAAAATGCTTCATCCTATACCATTAAATACTACCAAGATGATTTGATGATCTTCAAATCCTTCTTGTTTGAAGAGGCTATCGATAACGTTCAAGATGTTGATTTTCATGTCGTTCGTTTGTTTTTGACACGCTTATACAATCAAAAGTTGAGCAGACGTTCCGTATCTCGTAAAATTTCCAGTCTCAGAACGTTCTTCAAGTTTTTGGAACGGGAAGGTGAAGTATCATCTAACCCCTTCAATCAGGTTGTGCTTCCCAAACAGGAAAAAAACATACCTGGATTTTTGTATATGGAAGAGTTGTCCAAATTATTTGAGGCAAATGATGTGGATACCGCAACCGGGCAACGAGATAGCGCCTTGCTGGAATTGTTGTATGCGACTGGTATCCGTGTAAGTGAATGTCAGAAGTTACAGCTTGATTCTATCGATTTTACAATCGGTACTGTTTTGGTACAGGGAAAAGGCAGGAAAGAACGTTATATACCTTTTGGTCAATATGCTGCAAGTGCACTCGAAAGGTACATATATGATGGAAGAAAAAAACTGATTGCAAAAGGGAAAGTTTCAACAAAAGCCGTTTTTTTAAATGCGCGGGGGGCCCCGATTACGACACGAGGCATCCGGCTTGTATTAACAAATATTGTGAAAAGGGCAGCGTTGACTGTGCATGTCCATCCACATAAATTACGCCATACGTTTGCAACACATATGTTGAATGAAGGTGCTGATCTACGGACTGTTCAAGAACTGTTGGGTCATGATAGTTTATCGTCGACTCAAGTTTATACACATGTCACAAAAGATCGTTTGCGTCATGTGTATATGAATAGCCACCCTCGAGCGAACGATTCATAATTTTTTTGAGGTGATGTCATTGGAAATACATGCAACCACCATATTTGCCATCAGGCACAATGACCAATGTGCGATGAGCGGAGATGGTCAAGTCACAATGGGAAATTCTGTTGTCATGAAACATAAAGCGAAAAAAGTACGTACCTTATTCAAGGGTCAAGTTTTGGCAGGATTTGCAGGTTCAGTAGCCGATGCTTTTACGCTTTTTGAAAAGTTTGAGGGGAAACTGGAATCGTTTGATGGAAATTTAAAACGTTCAGCTGTAGAACTAGCCAAGGAATGGCGCAGTGATAAAGTACTCCGGAAATTGGAAGCCATGCTTATCGTCATGGATAAAAGTAATATGTTTCTGGTATCCGGGACTGGTGAAGTGATCGAACCGGATGATGGTATCTTGGCTATTGGTTCTGGAGGCAACTTTGCTTTGAGCGCAGGGCGGGCCCTCGTTAGAAAGTCCAGCCATCTATCGGCCAAAGAAATTGCTCAAACAGCCTTGGAAATCGCTGGTGAAGTGTGTGTCTTTACGAATGACCATATCACGCTGGAGACACTGGAATAAAAGGGAGGCTATATCAATATGGGATTGGATTATACTCCGAAACAAATTGTGGATGAACTTGACCGTTATATTATAGGGCAAACCAAAGCTAAAAAATCGGTAGCTGTCGCATTAAGAAATCGATATCGGCGCATTCAGCTCCAGGAAAAAATAAAAGATGAGATCGTTCCGAAAAATATTTTAATGATTGGACCCACAGGCGTCGGAAAGACGGAAATAGCCAGAAGGTTGGCTAAACTTGTTGGCGCCCCTTTTGTAAAAGTTGAAGCGACAAAATTTACCGAAGTGGGTTATGTAGGCCGGGATGTTGAATCAATGGTCCGCGATCTCGTTGAAATGTCTTTTCGGATGGTTAAGGAAGAAAAAATGGAAGAAGTAAAAGTTGAAGCTGAAAAAGCAGCCACCAAAAAACTGGTTTCGTTGTTGGTTCCGCAGGCCAAAAAGAAAAATACAAGCAAAAATCCGTTGGAAATGTTATTTTCCAATCCGGATGAAGAAGATTCTGATGAAGATGAATCGTCGAAAGATGAAGACATTAAAAATAAACGGAAACGTATTGAACATCAGTTGGCACTCGGGGAACTGGAAGATTATTATGTGACGGTCGATATTGAAGAAGTTCCCCCATCCATGTTTGACATGTTGCAAGGTTCGGGTATGGAACAAATGGGAATGAACATGCAAGATACGCTTGGTCAATTTATGCCCAAAAAGTCCAAAAAACGAAAAATGACTGTTCGCACGGCACGGACAGTATTGACCCAACAAGAAGCACAAAAGTTAGTGGACATGGATGAAACGGCACAAATTGCTGTTGAACGGGCTGAGCAATCCGGGATTATTTTTATCGATGAGATCGATAAGGTGGCTGGCAAAGAAGATAATTCGCCAAATGTATCAAGGGAAGGTGTCCAGCGCGATATATTACCGATTGTAGAAGGTTCGACCATTGTCACGAAACATGGTGCGGTAAAAACGGATCACATGTTATTCATTACAGCTGGTGCATTTCATATTTCCAAGCCTTCCGATCTCATTCCTGAACTGCAAGGAAGATTCCCAATAAGGGTTGAGTTGGAAAAATTATCTGTCAGCGATTTTAAACGCATATTGAACGAACCTTCCAATGCTTTATTGAAACAATATCAAGCATTGTTGAAAACAGAAGGTATAAATGTTGTTTTTACAACCGAAGCTGTTAATAGACTGGCAGAAATTGCCTATCAGGTCAATCAAGATACAGATAATATCGGAGCGAGAAGACTCCATACAATCCTGGAACGTCTTTTAGAGGATCTCTCTTTTGAAGCGCCCGAGATTACGATGGAATCAATCGAGATTACACCTGAATATGTTGATGAAAAACTCAGCAACATTGTAAAAGATAAAGACTTGAGCCAGTTTATTTTATGATTGTGTATTCTTGGGAACAAAAATCTTACGATGATGTATCCCTATAAAATATAAATTAAATACAAGTATTGAAATGGAGGATTATAATGGAACTATTAAACAGAGCAAGAAAAATCAATGCGATGCTACAAAAATCAGCAGGAAAGCCAGTGGATTTCAATGATATGTCAGCAACTTTAAGAGATGTCATCAAAGGCAATGTCTTTATTTTAAGTCGACGTGGTAAGCTTTTGGGTGTCAGTATCAATCAAGAAATAGAAAACGAACGTATGAAAGGGATGTTGGCAGAAAAACAATTTCCCGAAGAATATATACGTGGGTTGAGCAGTATTTATGAAACAACCGCCAATATCGATATCGAGAGTCCACACACGGTATTTCCGGTAGAAAATAAAGAGTTATTCAAATCAGGTCTAACAACGATTGTACCTATAATCGGTGGTGGTGAACGATTGGGTACACTTGTTTTGGGTCGACTTCAAGACAGTTTTAATGAAGATGATTTACTGCTTGCAGAGTATGGTGCAACCGTTGTAGGTATGGAAATTCTCCAAGAAAAGACAGCTGAAATCGAAACAGAAGCACGGAGTAAAGCTGTTGTTCAAATGGCCATCAGTTCCTTGTCTTACAGTGAACTGGAAGCGATCGATCACATTTTTGAAGAATTAAATGGCAGCGAGGGATTGCTTGTCGCAAGTAAAATCGCTGATAGAGTGGGGATTACCAGATCAGTTATCGTAAACGCACTACGCAAGTTGGAAAGTGCGGGTGTCATTGAATCCCGATCTCTGGGCATGAAAGGGACATTCATTAAAGTCTTGAACGATAAGTTTTTAGTTGAACTGGACAAACTGCGTTCCAGATAACCATAACAAAAGAGATGAATGAAAAAGCTAGTTTTCGGACTAGCTTTTTTTGATCAAATATATTACATAAATGAATGTTTATATCTAGATAAGTAACAAGGACATGGTCGCGGCTATGGTGATATATCATATTTACTGATGGCACAAGGGTTCGCGATTGAAGAAGCTTTCAAAAGACGAGGCAAAGGAAAACTGGAATCATGCTGATGGTGAAATTTTATAACAAAAATAAACTGTAATACTTGCTTGCCATCATTCATTATGTTATATTTATTTTTGGTGTAATACTGTGTTCATGAAATATGAGCTCGTAAATAACACACGTCCAGTGATTTGTATATGGTGCCAATTGCATCGAATCATACCTTTTAGATTGGTTTTATACAAAAATGACCTGGGCGGAGGAAAAAAACCAAGGAGGATTATTTTATGTCAGTCATTTCTATGAAGCAATTATTGGAAGCAGGTGTACATTTCGGACACCAGACACGCCGTTGGAACCCGAAAATGAAAAAATACATTTTCACAGAACGTAACGGCATTTACATCATCGATCTGCAAAAAACGGTTAAGAAGATTGATGAAGCATACAAATATGTTAAGGAACTTGTAGCTGACGGAGGAACAGTCTTGTTTGTCGGAACCAAAAAACAAGCACAGGACTCTGTAAGAGATGAAGCAACACGTTCTGGTATGTTTTATGTGAATCATCGTTGGTTGGGAGGAACGTTAACTAACTTCCAGACCATCCGTAAACGGATCCAACGTATGAAAGACATCGAAAAAATGGAAGAAGATGGTACATTCGATGTGCTACCTAAAAAAGAAACAGTTGATTTATTGAAAGAAAAAGACCGTTTGGAGAAATTCTTGGGCGGTATTAAAGAAATGAATAGATTACCAGATGCTCTGTTCGTAATAGACCCTCGTAAAGAGCGGATTGCAATAGCAGAAGCACATAAGCTGAATATCCCTATTATCGGGATTGTTGATACAAACTGTGATCCAGATGAAATCGATCATGTGATTCCGGCAAACGACGATGCGATCCGTGCCGTGAAACTACTCACCTCAAAAATGGCAGATGCTATCTTGGAAGTGAAGCAAGGTGAAGAAGAGGTACCAGAGGTAGAGCCGGCTGAAGCAGACGCACCGGAAGACACAACTGAAACGGCTTCAAAAACAGAAGAAGACACAGCGGAAACAAAGACTGAAGAAGCATAAGCAATGCAAAAAAAGGTATGGTGATAAGGGGATAAACCTTTTATCACCTTTTTTTAGGAAAGGTTTTTGGGCACAATCATTATAAATGAGTCAATTTTGATCAATTATTAGGAGGAAGAAAATATGGCAATAACAGCACAAATGGTAAAAGAATTACGCGAAAAAACAGGTGCCGGAATGATGGATTGTAAAAAGGCGCTTCAAGAAACAGACGGAGATATGGAAAAAGCCATTGACTTTTTACGGGAAAAAGGAATGGCGAAGGCTGCTAAAAAAGCAGATCGGATTGCTGCAGAAGGTTCGACACACATTGAAGTAAGCGGAAATAAAGCAGCACTTATCGAAGTGAACTGTGAAACAGACTTCGTTACAAAAAATGAAAAGTTCCAGGATTTATTGGAAACATTGGGCAAACATATTGTCCAAGCTGAACCTAAGACAGTGGATGAAGCATTACAGCAAACCATTGAGGGCGAAAATACATCTGTTGAAGATTATATCAAATCATTTATCGCAACAATAGGAGAGAAAATTTCCTTCAGACGTTTCACTTTGTTGACGAAAACAGACAATGATGCATTCGGTGCCTATACACACATGGGAGGAAGCATCGGAGTGTTGGCATTGCTTGAAGGGACAACTGATGAAACGGTGGCAAAGGATATAGCGATGCATGCCGCAGCTGTCAGCCCGCGTTATGTATCACGGGATGAAGTGCCGAAAGAAGAAGTCGACCGTGAGCGTGAAGTCCTGAAAACACAAGCACTTAATGAAGGGAAACCAGAAAAGATCGTTGAAAAAATGGTTGAAGGTCGTCTTGGGAAGTTCTTTGAAGAAATTTGTCTGTTGGACCAAAACTTTGTAAAAGATCCCGATCAGAAAGTTGAAAAATATGTTTCCAGTAAAGGTGGAACCGTCAATACGTTCGTTCGTTATGAAGTTGGCGAAGGAATGGAAAAACGAGAAGAAAACTTTGCTGATGAAGTTATGAGTCAAATAAAAGAATAAGCGATCTGGGGCTGGGACCTGGTTCCACAGGCCCCTATCGCTATGAATGTAGATGAAGGCAGTCATATAAACCAAAACAATATACTATTTATTTCTCTGGAGGTTAATTATGTCAACAACGCGTTACCGTAGGATTGTGCTGAAATTAAGCGGAGAAGCTCTAAGTGGTAAACAAGGTTACGGGATTGAGCCTGACATTATCCAATCTGTTGCCCAGCAAGTAAAAGACGTTTCCCAGCTAGGTGTTGAAATCGCAATTGTTGTTGGCGGCGGAAATATCTGGCGAGGAAAAGTAGGCAGTCAAATGGGTATGGACCGGGCAACCGCCGATTATATGGGGATGCTTGCAACCATCATGAATGCTCTTGCATTGCAGGATAGCCTGGAGAATATCGATATTCCGACACGCGTGCAAACATCAATCGAGATGCGGCAAGTTGCTGAACCATACATACGTAGGAAAGCAATTCGTCATTTAGAGAAAAAACGTGTTGTTATATTTGCAGCGGGGACTGGAAATCCGTACTTTTCGACGGACACAACTGCAGCATTACGTGCGGCTGAAATTGAGGCGGAAGTTATCTTGATGGCCAAAAATAATGTTGATGGTGTTTATTCGGACGATCCGAAAGAGAATAAAAATGCTCTAAAGTATGATAAACTATCACATATGGATATGCTGAATGAAGGACTTGCTGTGATGGATACAACTGCCTCTTCATTATGTATGGATAATGATATTCCATTAGTTGTTTTTTCAATCACTGAAGAGGGGAATATCAAACGGGTCATATTAGGTGAAGAAATAGGGACAACGATAAGGGGGAAATAAACATGTCAGCAGAAACAATTAAAGAGATGCAAGAAAAAATGAAACAAGCTGTACAGGCGTTTTCTAAGAGTTTGGCAACAGTCCGAGCTGGACGCGCCAATCCTTCGTTATTAGACGGTGTTCATGTCGATTATTACGGTGCGTATACACCACTGAACCAATTGGCTTCCGTTTCTGCACCAGAAGCACGTTTGTTGGTGATCACACCTTTTGACAAGTCTGCAATCGGTGAAATCGAAAAGGCCATACAAAAAGCCGATTTAGGTCTATCACCTTCAAGTGATGGAAATGTTGTCAGAATCAATATTCCGACGCTGACAGAGGAAAGACGGAAAGATCTTGTGAAAGTAATCGGAAAATATGCCGAAGAAGCACGCGTCCAAATACGTAATATCCGTAGAGATGCAAATGATCAATTGAAGAAAATGGAAAAAGGCAGCGAAATCACAGAAGATGATCTGAGAAGCTTGCAGGATGACGTTCAATCGAACACAGACAAGTATGTCGGTGAAGTCGATAATATGGTCGATACAAAAGAAAAAGAAATTATGGAAGTTTAACAGTATACCGTGTAAACTAGAAGTCAAGACCCTCTTCTTACAAGGGGGTTTTTGTTTTTTATTGCAATTTTTGTGATATAAACACGTATGAAATGATATAATGGAATCTCAATCATTATATTCAAACTTGAATGAGGCTTTGTACTTGATTGTAAAGGGATAAAGCGCAGTCGGAGGATTAAATGTTCATGAAACTTCCATTTTTCAAAAAAAGAAAATATATCGAGCCTTTAACGAATTTAGATAATATGCCACACCATGTCGCTATTATCATGGATGGGAATGGGCGTTGGGCCAACAAACGCGGATTGCCGCGTATCGCAGGGCATAAAGAAGGCATGAATGTAGTGAGGGAAATTGTTAAAGCGGCAACGTCATGTAAAATAAAAGTTCTGACCTTATATACCTTTTCGACAGAGAATTGGAAACGCCCGAAGTCGGAAGTCGAATATATTTTGAAACTCCCAAAGGAATTCATGCATATATATTTGCCGGAGATGATTGAAAATAACGTCAAGATTGAAACGATTGGCGATTTCGACAAGCTCCCCGAACATACCAAAAAGGTGATTCGATACGGTAAAGAAAAAACAAAGGACAATGATGGATTAATCCTCAATTTTGCTTTAAACTATGGGGGACGATACGAAATCATGCGTGCCATCAAACAAATAATGGAAGATATAGACGCAGGAAGAGTATCGACTGATGCATTGGACGAAAATATGTTTTCAAATTATCTATATACGCATGGTCTATCGGATCCGGATTTATTGATTCGGACGAGTGGAGAACAGCGGTTAAGCAATTTCTTGTTATGGCAGTTGGCATACACGGAATTTTGGTTTACAGATGTGTTGTGGCCTGATTTCCATGCTGATGTCTTTCAAGAAGCCCTCCAGGAGTATCAACAAAGAAAAAGAAGGTATGGAGGAATTTAAAGTGAGGAAAAACACATGATACAACGTATATTAACGGCAGCTGTTGCACTTATCATATTTGTACCTTTGGTTATTTATGGTGAATGGCCCTTCATGCTGCTCATTTATTTAATGGCTACCATTGGTTTTTTTGAATTGATCAATATGGATAAAAACAGTCGATTCATCCTCCCGGTGCTAACATCGGTTCTAGCGCTTTGGGGACTCATGTACCCCGGATCGGGTGAAGAGATTCCTTATATTCATTTAACAAGAACGGATATTGTCATTGTTTTAAGTATGTTATTATGCATGTATACAGTCCTTTTGAAAAATAGGTTCACGTTTCAGACGGCAGGATTTTATTTGATGTCGCTTGTGTATATCGGTATCGGATTTTATTTCTTCATGCATATTCGCGATGTCGGTCTGTCGTATTTGCTTTATGCTTTGTTTATCGTCTGGGCAACCGATACGGGAGCTTATTTCTTTGGGCGTAGTTTAGGCAAGAGAAAATTGATGCCTGCCATCAGTCCTAAAAAGACGGTTGAAGGTGCTCTCGGAGGTATATTATGTGCCTGTATCGTTGCAATTGTCTTTCAGCTTATCAAACCATTTTCGGTACCAATGATCGGTATAATCGGTATCACGATCTCGGCATCAATGGTTGGTCAGTTAGGCGACTTGGTCGAGTCCGCGTTCAAACGTCACTTCGGTGTGAAAGACTCGGGAAATATCCTGCCTGGTCACGGTGGTATTTTAGATCGATTCGACAGCTTGTTGTTCGTCTTGCCCTTTTTATATGTGGTTGGCTTCATCTAATTCGAAAATATAAATATTCCCGCAGACGAACTCGTATACTATATGGTACAGAGGAATAGAGATAATTCTATACCCGGATAAAGGAAGGTGCCTGTATTGACAACTGTAATTGCTTTTATTGTCATGTTTGGTTTACTTGTATTCATACATGAACTTGGTCATTTGATTTTAGCTAAAAAAACCGGTATGCTCGCACGCGAATTTGCAATTGGTTTTGGACCGAAAATATTCTCGACTATAAAAAACGAAACGCTATATACGGTGCGGCTGCTTCCTATCGGTGGTTATGTACGTGTTGCCGGGGATGATCCGGAAATGATCGAATTGAAACCCGGCTATCATATCGGTATTGAGTTCAATGAATCGAAAAAAATAAATAAAATTATCGTGAACCATAAAGATAAACACCCAAATGCCCGTGTGATTGAAGTTGAACGTGCGGATTTGGATCATGATCTGGTCATTGAAGGCTATGAACCGGAAGATGAGGACAATAAATTAACATTTGAAGTCGATCCAAAGGCGTATTTCGTGATGGATGAAACAGAAACACAAATAGCACCTTATGATAGGCAATTTGCTTCCAAGAGTGTCGGACAAAGAGCGGCGCAGCTTTTTGCAGGACCGTTCATGAATTTCCTGTTGGCGATTGTCATCTTTATATTAATTGGTCTTATACAAGGTGTGCCGTCGGATGATGCCGTCATTGCCAATGTAAAGACAGATTCGCCTGCAGATGAAGCTGGATTTGAAGCGGGTGATGAGATTACTCACATAAACGGTTCTTCGATTACATCATGGGAGGACTTTTCTACAATCGTCAGTGAAAATCCCAAAAAAGAATTGAGTATGACATTTGTACGGGGTGATGAAGAAAAGTCGCTTACGGTTGTCCCTGATGAAGTCGATATGCAAGATCAGACAATCGGACAAGTAGGTGTCGAGCGTGAGATGGATAAATCGTTCGGTCAGGCTGTTAAGTTCGGGTTTGTCCAGCCGTATGAACTGACGAAGATGATTTTGACAAACTTAGGTATGTTAATAACCGGTCAAGTTTCCATTGATATGCTATCCGGGCCTGTAGGCATCTATGATTTTACCGATCAAGTCGTTCAGACGGGATTCATGAATTTCATGACGTGGACAGCACTGCTAAGTGTCAATCTAGGTATCGTCAATCTTGTGCCACTGCCCGCTTTGGATGGCGGACGGCTATTGTTTGTCGGGATTGAGGCAGTGCGCGGTAAGCCTATTGATCCACAGAAAGAAGGAATCGTCCATTTTATCGGGTTTGCATTATTGATGTTATTGATGATTGTTGTGACTTGGAACGACATTCAACGCCTGTTTTTATAAATGAAACATGTCTATAAGAGGAAGCCTTTATCAATTGCGATTGGTGTTGCATTTATCGATGCAATGTGTCCGTTTTGCTATATGGGATAAAGGTTTCCTTATTGGGAGAAGAAGTACATGTTTGGGGGGAGACAAATGGCTATTTCGCAAGATGAAAAAATGATGCTCTTATTGCAGCAGCTCGGTATATCCTCTGAATACGTGGATAAATATTTCAAAGAAAGTACATTGGATGGTCTGCATGTGTATAGGGCGAAAAAACAATGGCATTTTGATATACGTATTCAACACATTTTGCCGATTGAAGTGTATCAGAATCTCAAAGACAAATTCAATGAAGCATTCCAGCAAATCGCTGATGTTTCTTTCACATTGCATGTCGAAAACAAAGCTTGTGATGAGCAAACGATTTGTGATTACTGGACCGTGTTCTTGCAGTCCATTACCGACTTATCACCTGCCTATAGTGACTTGATCCACAATCAAGCACCTACCGTAAAAAATGCCGAATTATGGTTTACAGCGCGAAATGAAGCTGAAGCTAGGGCTTTGAAAAAAAATTTGGAAAAACCTTTCCAGATCTATTGTCAACAAGTAGGTGCCCCGATCCTTACCATACATATTGACATCAAAACGGAAGCAGAGGATATTGCGAAATTCCGCGAGCAAAAAGCGCGTGAAGACAAAGAGCTCGTGAAGAAAACCGTGCAAGAAAAAGAAAAGCGTGATCAAGCAAGTAAAGCACACGATGATGCGAAACCATTGATGCTTGGTTATCGCATCCAGAACGAAGCCCAGATGATGGAGCAGATCCAGGAAGAAGAGCGGAGTATGACCGTTGAGGGATACGTATTCAGTGCTGATATCCGTGAATTGAGGTCAGGAAGAAGTCTTCTGATCATTAAAGCAACGGATTATACCGATTCACTGGAAATTAAAATGTTTTCAAAAGGGGATGAAGATGCACAGAAGTTCCAGTCTGCAAAGCCAGGTATGTGGGTAAGAGCACGTGGGAAAATACAGACAGACATGTTTTCGAATGAACTTGTCATGATGGCTTCAGATATCAATGAGATAAAAGTGCAAACACGTAAAGATACAAGTGCTTCAGATAACAAACGTGTTGAATTGCATGCTCATACATCGATGAGCCAACTTGATGCGGTTGTTTCGCCTACTAAAATGATCGAGCAGGCAGCCGAATGGGGGCATCAAGCTATTGCTATCACAGATCATGCGGTCGTCCAAGGATTTCCCGAAGCTCATACCGCTGGGAAGAAAAATAATGTGAAGGTTCTTTACGGGGTAGAGGCCAACTTGGTTGATGACGGTGTTCCAATTGCTTACAACGAACATGATGTCGAACTTGGGAAGGAAACGTATGTTGTTTATGACGTTGAAACAACAGGGCTCTCAGCTGTATACGATACAATTATTGAATTGGCAGGGGTGAAAGTGTCTGATGGTGAAATCATCGATCGCTTTGAATCGTTTGCCAACCCGCATCATCCGCTATCCCAGGTCACAACGGATTTGACCGGCATTACAGATGATATGGTAAATGATGCTCCAGAAATCGATGATGTCCTGAAGGATTTTCATGAGTGGATGGGAGATTGTACACTTGTTGCCCATAATGCCAGTTTCGATATCGGCTTTTTAAATGAGGGATTCAAGCGGATAGACTATGAGAAAGTTTCTAATCCGGTCATTGATACGTTAGAACTTGCGCGATTTTTATTCCCCAATTTAAAAAATCACCGTTTGAACACATTGTGTAAACATCTGGATATCGAACTGACGCAACACCACAGGGCAATCTATGATGCGGAAGCAACTGGATATCTATGCTGGAAATTGATTCAAGGTGTCATAGCGAAAGATATCACAAACCATAACCAGTTGAACAATCATATTGGAGAAGGTGATGCCTATAAACGTGGTCGCCCTTCCCATTGCATTTTGTTGGCTCAAAATGAGATAGGTTTGAAGAATATCTTTAAATTGGTTTCCCATGCACATATCGATTATTTTTACCGGGTCCCCCGTATTCCGAGATCATTGTTGGAACGCTTGCGTGAAGGTGTTTTAATTGGATCGGCTTGTGATCAAGGGGAAGTTTTTGAAACGATGATGCAAAAATCCCGTGATGAGGCACAAGAGGTGGCCAGATTTTATGACTATATCGAAGTACAACCGCCCGAAAATTATACGCATCTTTTAGGAATGGATTTAGTCCAAAATGAAGCACAGATCCTAGATATCATCACAAATCTCGTTGACATGGCAAAAGAAATGGGTAAACCAGTAGTGGCTACAGGAAATAGCCACTACATCGATGAAACGGATAAGCTATACAGACAAATATTGATTTCATCACAAGCGGGAAATCCTTTGAACAGGCAGAAATTGCCGGATACACCATTCCGTACGACAAACGAAATGCTGGATTGTTTCAAGTTTTTGGGTGAAGATGTGGCAAATGAGATCGTTATTGCAAATACCCAGAAAATAGCGGAACAAATCGAGGATATATCTCCTGTTAAAGAAGAACTGTATACACCGAATATCGAGGGAGCCGATCAGGAAATTCGTGATTTAAGCTATAATCGTGCCAGACAAATTTATGGCGATGTCTTACCGGATATACTGGAAGAGCGTTTGGAAAAAGAATTATCAAGTATTATCGATAACGGATTTGCGGTTATTTATTTGATATCCCATAAGCTTGTTAAAAAATCACTGAATGATGGCTATTTGGTTGGTTCACGTGGGTCTGTCGGTTCGTCCCTTGTTGCGACGATGACGGAAATAACCGAAGTCAATCCATTACCAGCCCATTATGTATGTCCGGAATGCCATTATTATCATTTCTTTACCGACGGCTCTGTCGGAAGTGGGTTTGATTTAGAGGATAAATCATGTCCGGAATGTGGTTCGGACTTGATAAAAGATGGTCAAGATATTCCGTTTGAAACATTTTTAGGTTTCAAAGGAGATAAGGTTCCTGATATTGACTTGAATTTCTCAGGTGAGTATCAGCCACGTGCACACCATTACACAAAGGAAATATTCGGTGAGGATAAAGTATTTCGGGCAGGAACAATTGGTACGATTGCCGAAAAAACCGCCTATGGGTATGTGAAGGGTTATGCATCGGATAATCAACTGGTATATAAAAAGGCGGAAATCGATAGACTTGTGCAGGGTTGTACAGGTGTGAAACGTACAACTGGACAACATCCTGGAGGGATTATCGTTGTACCGGATGATAAGGACATCTATGATTTCACGCCGATTCAATTCCCTGCTGATGACCGGAACAGTGAATGGAAAACAACCCATTTTGACTTTCATTCCATCGATAATAACTTATTGAAATTGGATATTCTCGGTCATGATGATCCGACAGTCATCCGAATGCTGCAAGATTTGAGCGGCATTAATCCGGAAGACATCCCGACCGATGATGAAGAAGTTATGAAAATCTTTTCGGGGACAAGTTCGTTGGGGGTTACACCTGAGCAAATCAATTGTAAAACAGGCACATTGGGTGTCCCTGAGTTTGGAACACGTTTTGTCAGGCAGATGTTGGAAGACACGAAACCGACTACTTTTGCCGAGCTTGTCATTATATCAGGGCTGTCACATGGTACAGATGTTTGGTTGGGAAATGCCGAGGAGTTGATTAATGATGGTATATGTGAATTGCCTGATGTCATAGGTTGCCGTGATGATATCATGGTTTATCTGATGCATAAAGGGCTTGAGGCTTCACTCGCCTTTAAGATCATGGAATTTGTGCGTAAAGGAAAAGGGTTGGAAGATGAATGGATCCAGGAAATGAAAAAACATCATGTACCGGATTGGTACATCGAATCATGTAAGAAAATAAAATATATGTTCCCGAAAGCACATGCTGCGGCATATGTCTTGATGGCAGTGAGGATTGCTTACTTTAAGGTACATTATCCGATTTATTTCTATGCGGCATACTTTTCCGTGCGTGCGGGTGATTTTGAATTGGATACGATGGTGAAAGGATCTCAGGCCATAAGAGATCGGATCGAAGGTATTATCAGCAAGGGAAATGATGCAACCCCGAAAGAAAAAGGGTTGTTGACGGTTTTGGAAGTGACACTGGAAATGTGTGAACGTGGATTTTCCTTCCAACGTGTGGACTTATATAAATCAAGCGCTACCGATTTCATTGTCGAGGGCGATACGTTGATACCGCCATTTAATGCTGTCGACGGTCTGGGAACAAATGCAGCGATCAACATCGTGAATGCCCGGGATGAGGGTGAATTTTTGTCCAAAGAGGATTTGCGTAAACGAAGCAAAATATCCAAGACAGTCCTTGCCTATTTGGATACCCATGGTTGCCTGGAAGATATGCCTGACGAAAACCAGCTCTCCCTGTTCTAAGGCCCACAGGACGTATGTCATGCAGACGTTGTTTCCATGAAGTGGCGCTTTTAGAATCGATATCTTTAAGTCTTTAATAAACGGCCTTTAAGGTATAACCACTATAATAAACGTATGAGTTGCACATAAAGAACGTATATGATATAGTTTTATTGGTGAGAATTGATACGGATGATTCGTATTAAAGGAGTGGGGACATCCCACTCCTTCTTCATACTTTGCAACATACTGCTTTAGAAACACTCCCCCCCTTGATTTACAACCATAGGTGGGGGTTTTGTATTGAAAGGGACGGTAAAAATCGTTATTTTACAAAGGAGGGTATATCCTTTTGAGTTCAAATGTTATCCGTGAAACCGAAAAACTGATCATACCGATTTTGAAGGAAAAGGAAATGGAATTAGTTGATATTGAATATGTGAAAGAAGGACCTAACTGGTTTTTACGCGTGTACATCGATAAAGAAGGTGGGTTGGATATTTCCGATTGTGGTGAGGTATCCGAACAATTAAGCCAAAAGTTGGATGAAGCGGATCCGGTTAAAGGTGCCTACTTTTTGGAAGTCTCGTCGCCAGGTGCGGAAAGACCTTTAAAAGACAAAGATGATTTCATGAAAAGTATCGACAAAAATGTTTACGTCACGCTCTATGAACCTTTAAATGGCGAAAAAGCATATGAAGGGAAGCTGACATCTTTCGTAGATGATGTAGCAACTATCGAGTACTTTGTAAAAGCAAAGAAAAAACACATAGAAATTCCATATATGAAAATAGCTAAAGCAAGACTTGCAATTGTACTATAGAGGGGGAGAATAAGGTGAAAAATCAGTTGTTCGATGCGATTGATTACTTGGAAAAGGAAAAAGGAATTGATAGAGAAGTTTTATTGGAAGCTCTTGAGGCGGCGCTTATATCGGCCTATAAGAAGAATTTCAAATCGGCTTCCAATGTCAGGGTAGACTTGGATGAAACGACTGGAAGCATGCACGTGTATGCCAGGAAAACAGTTGTGGAAGAGGCTGAAGACATCCAACAGGAAATTTCGTTGGAAGAAGCCCAGGCAATTGATCCGAATTATGAAGTTGAGGATGTCATCGAGGTAGAGGTAACACCAAAAGATTTTGGCCGGATAGCCGCTCAAGCTGCCAAGCAGGTTGTAACACAACGTGTCAGGGAAGCCGAACGAGGCGTTATTTTCAATGAGTTTGCGGATAGGGAAGAAGATGTCATGACCGGGATTATCCAGAGGAAGGATGCCCGTATGGTATATGTGAACCTTGGTAAAATAGAAGCTAAACTTGCCGAGGGTGAACAAATGCCGACTGAACAATATCATGTTCACGACAGATTGAAAGTTTATGTCACAAAAGTTGAAAATACAAGTAAAGGTCCGCAAATCTATATTTCCAGATCACATCCTGGACTTTTGAAACGTCTGTTTGAAATGGAAGTTCCGGAAATATATGAAGGGATTGTGGAAATCAAGTCTGTCTCCCGTGAAGCGGGTGATCGTTCTAAGATTTCCGTGCACGCGGAGGATCCGGAAATCGATCCCGTTGGTTCATGCGTCGGCCAGAGAGGACAGCGTGTACAGGCAATTGTCGATGAGTTGAAGGGTGAAAAGATAGATATCGTCGAATACTCCGAGGATCCTGTTGTATATGTTTCCAATGCCCTAAGCCCTTCAAAGGTAATCGATGTGTTGGTCGATGAGGAAGAAAATGCAACAACTGTGATCGTTCCAGACTATCAGTTATCACTGGCCATTGGCAAACGTGGCCAAAATGCACGCCTTGCAGCTAAATTGACAGGTTGGAAAATTGATATAAAAAGTGAGTCGGAGGCACGTGAAGAAGGTTTGCTTAACGACAATAATGAAACAGTTCAAGCAGAGGGCATTCTGAATGATGACGAACCAGATTACGAAGCGGATCTGCTAGTGCAGGAAGACGAAATGGAATCTGCTGATGATACGTTACCACTTGAGGAAAATGAATCTGAAGAGAATGAATCCGATGAACGTGAAAAAAACGATGAAAATGACGACGATTTGTTTGTTTAAGGGGGATTTTCTATGAAAAGAAAAAGAAAAGTTCCTTTGCGGAAGTGTGTTGTTACAAATGAAATGAAACCAAAAGAAGAATTGATCCGTGTCGTCCGTGATAAAGAAGGTCACGTCTTTGTTGATACAACGGGCAAGAAAAATGGACGTGGTGCCTATTTATCAAAGGATTTGAATGTGATCCAAAAAGCTAGGAAAACAGGTATTCTGAATCAGCAGTTTCACACGGAAATCGATGTAACCATTTTTGATGAATTGGAAAAGTTGGTTGAAGGTAAACAGGATGAATAGTTCTTATCTCAATTTGCTTGGTCTGGCTTTCAGGGCAAGGAAATGCTCAACAGGAGAAGAAGTGATTATTCGTGATATTCGACGACGTCGTGCTGAACTCGTTATTTTGGCGCGAGACATTGGAAGACAAACGGAGAAACGTTTAACGGATAAGTGCAAAACATACGGCATCCCTTTTTTGATGGCGGATGATACAGACGTGTTGTCACATGCTATCGGCAAGGAAAAGAGAGTAGCCATTGCCGTTTTAGATGAAGGCTTTGCGAAAAAAATCCAAACGTTACTCAGTTAAATAAACGCGGGGGTGAATGTATGAGTAAAACACGTGTATATGAATATGCGAAACAAAATAATCTTTCAAGTAAAGCCGTTATTCAGCATTTGAAAGAGATGGATATTGAAGTAGCGAACCATATGTCTACGATAACAGATGCAACAAAGGGACAATTGGATGAAAAAATCAATCCAAGTAAAAAAAGTGAACCGAAACAAAACACAGGCAAACAGAAACAGCAATCATCTGGGCCATCTAAAGGTCAGAAGGAAACAAACAAGGATGGAAACAAAAGGGTATCTCAAAAGCCATCCAAAAAAGGCCATAAACCCGGAAATAAGCAACAGCCATACAAAAAGCATGGAAAGAACCGGGGTGGCAAAAAAGACAAACAGCAACCACCAAAGAAAGAGGAAAAAGTTGCATCCAAAGCGACACCTGAAAAAATCGTTTATCATGATGTGTTGACTGTTGAAGAACTCGCAGGAAAACTTCATAAGGATACATCCGAGATTATTAAAAAATTGATGTTTCTCGGTGTAATGGCGACGAAGAATCAAGATCTTGACGATGATGCCATTGAATTGATCAGTGATGAATATGGTGTCGAAGTCGAAAAAGAAATCATATTGGAAGACACTGATTTTGATAAATACAAAGCGGAAGATGATCCGAAAGATTTAAAAGAGCGTCCTGCCGTTGTTACAATCATGGGTCATGTTGACCATGGTAAAACAACACTCTTGGATTCCATACGCAGTACAAAAGTAACTGCTGGAGAAGCAGGCGGTATTACACAGCATATCGGTGCATATCAAGTGGAAGAGGATGGAAAGAAAATCACATTCTTGGATACACCTGGTCACGCCGCTTTTACAAGCATGCGTTCACGTGGTGCACAAATAACAGATATTGCTATTTTGGTTGTAGCGGCAGATGATGGCGTCATGCCACAAACAGTCGAAGCGATCAACCACGCAAAAGCGGCGGATGTACCCATCATTGTTGCCGTTAATAAAATGGACAAAGAAGCCGCTAATCCGGATCGGGTGATGCAAGAATTGACAGAATATGAACTTATCCCGGAAGATTGGGGTGGGGAGACAATTTTTGTACCTTTATCCGCCATCAAGCATGAAGGTATTGATGATTTGCTGGAAATGATCATACTTGTATCAGAAGTGGAAGAATTAAAAGCAAATCCAAATAAAAGTGCATTTGGTACTGTTATTGAGGCCCAATTGGATAAAGGAAAAGGCACTGTGGCTTCATTGCTTATCCAAGATGGAACGCTGCATGTCGGAGATGCACTTGTTGCCGGTAACGCACATGGCCGGGTAAGGGCCATGGTCAGCGATGTCGGTGCACGTGTGACAGAAGCCGGACCATCGACTCCTGTAGAAATTACGGGATTGAATCACGTACCACAGGCTGGAGACCAATTCCTGGTCTTTAAAAATGAAAAGAAAAGCAGGCAAATCGGTGAAGCAAGACAACAGAAATTCATACAGGAAAACCGCAGTGAACAAACGAAGGTAAGCGTCGATGATTTATTTGAACAAATTAAGCTCGGTGAGATGAAAGATATCAACATTATCATCAAAGCAGATGTTCAAGGATCCGCCGAAGCTCTAGCATCTTCATTGGAGAAAATCGATGTTGAGGGTGTCAAAATAAAAATCATTCATATTGCTGCAGGTGCCATAACGGAATCAGATATCATTCTAGCCTCTGCTTCCAATGCAATCGTCATTGGGTTCAATGTACGTCCAGAGGCAAATGCGAAAAAACTCGCTGCTTCGGAAAAAGTGGATGTTCGCTTACATCGCGTCATATATAAAGCAATCGAAGAGATTGAAGCGGCTATGAAAGGGATGCTCGATCCTGAATATGAGGAAAAGGTCATCGGGCAAGTAGAAGTACGTGAAACATTCAAGGTATCACGCATAGGCACCATTGCAGGCTGTTATGTGACGGATGGAAAAGTAACACGTGATTCCGGCATTCGTCTCATTCGAGATGGGGTTGTCCAATTTGAAGGCGACATCGATACGTTGAAACGTTTTAAAGATGATGTCAAAGAAGTTGCACAAAACTACGAATGCGGTATTACCATCAAAAACTTCAATGATATTAAAGTGGGCGATGTCATGGAAGCATATATCATGGAAGAAATTGAACGTTAATGATTGTTTATGTTGAAGTAGAGTGTATGTTTTATGAAGGCCGTTCTTTGAAACAAAAACGTTCGACCATCAAAAGTATTGGTCGCAGACTGCGAAATGATTTTAATGTCACGGTAGCGGAAATCGATTATCATGATTTGTGGCAACGAACTAAATTGGGCATCGCCACGATTTCAAACGACCGAACACATGGCGAAAAAGTGATCCAGGAAGCATTGAAGCGAATAGATGCCTATGTTGAATTGGAACGAACAATCACCGAATGGGAAATCATGTAATAACATTCAGGTGTAAAAGACGTCATACATTTCAGCAAAGAGACAGTCCATCCTATCTAAAGGGGGGATGCCAAATGAGTAAACTACGTGCAAATCGAGTAGCAGAACAAATGAAAAAGGAACTGGGCGATATTCTGACACGTAAAATCAAAGATCCCCGTGTTGGATTCGTTACGGTAACAGACGTGGAAGTCACGGGAGATTTGCAGCAAGCTAAAATTTTCATTTCCGTTCTTGGTGATGATATGCAAAAACAAGAGACACTTACCGGTCTTTCAAAAGCTAAAGGTTTCATCCGTTCTGAGATAGGCAGTCGAATTCGTTTAAGAAAAACACCTGAAATCATGTTTGCTTTTGATGAAGCACTCGAATATGGAAATCGTATCGAAACGATATTACATGAATTGAACAAAGAGAAGTAGAATGTAGTCAGGTTAGTCATAATGCATACTGAAACTGAAAGTCTAACTTGTCTGGGTGGCAAGTTAGACTTTTCCTCGTCGAATACATGGGGACAGACCTGTATATAGGCGGCCATGTCAAACAATAAAGATGGTTTTTTGAAGGGAGACTGTCGGGATGGATGGGATTTTACCCTTATGGAAACAACGCGGGATGACCTCTCATGATTGTGTCATGAAACTCCGCCGAATATTACGGACAAAGAAAATCGGCCATACAGGAACGCTTGATCCTGAGGTTGAAGGTGTATTGCCCATTTGTATCGGGGAGGCAACAAAAATTGTCCCTTATTTAACAGATACAACGAAAACATATATCGCAACATTCCGTTTGGGTATCGAGACCGACACCGAAGATCGTCATGGAAAGATATTGAATGAGGAGACCATAGATGATCCGCCATCGGAAAGCATTGTTGAAACAGTGCTCGATTCATTTAAAGGGGATATATGGCAACGACCGCCAATGTATTCTGCCGTTAAAGTTGATGGGAAAAAGTTATATGAATATGCCAGAGAAAATAAAAAGGTTGACAGGCCGTTGCGAAAGATAACTGTTCATGACATTACCTATTTGCCTGATGAAACAAATGAGCCACATTCTTTTTCGTTTAAAGTTGTCTGCGGGAAAGGGACATACATACGTACACTCTGTGTCGATATTGGCAAACAGTTAGGATATTATGCACATATGTCATTTTTAGAACGTATAAAAACAGGAACGTTTGATAAAAAGCACTCGGTAACCATCTTGCAAATCGAAAAAGCGGTCAAGGAAAATAGACTGAATGCCTTGTTATTTCCTATATCGAGTGGCATAAGTCATCTAGACAGGATGGATGTTGATGAAGATACCCGCAAGCGTGTACTGTATGGACAAAAGCTAACGAAACCACGAAGGGATTTTGCAACCGATCCGTTCCGGGTTATGTATCGTGACACATTGCTTGCCATATACAGAACCCATCCGGAAAACAGCCATATCATCAAACCTGTACGTGTTTTCAATCAGACTTCTAATGGGTAAACGTGCAGGCAAAGACTTTTATCCTGAAGTGTCACTGAATTATAAAGATTATGATGAAAAACTCTATAAAAAGTGCAGGTGAACGATTGTGAAAACAATTGAATTGACATATCCACATATTCCCGAAAAAGAAACCTTACCTGAAACGGTTGCAGCTATCGGTTTTTTTGATGGTATCCATAAAGGGCATCAAAAAGTCATAAAGACGGCTGTGGATGAAGCTAAAGAGTGTGGAATGGAAAGTGCTGTCTTTACATTCCATCCGCATCCTTCCGTTGTCTTTGATCAAAATGTGACACATGTTGCCTACATCACTCCTTTATTCGAAAAAAAACAGATCCTGGAAGAATTGCAAGTTGATAGGTTATATATCATCACATTCGATGATGCGTTAGCCTCATTGGCACCGCAAGCATTTATCGACCATTTTATCATCGGCCTGAACATCAAACATCTGGTTGCCGGCTTTGACTTTACCTATGGCCCAAAAGACATCGCTAATATGTCCACAATCGGTAAACATTCACGAGGGTTGTTCACTTACACAATGATTGAAAAAATAGTGTGGAATGATAAAAAGGTCAGTTCCACCGCCATACGTTCATGTTTGAAGGAAGGAAACATTGAACGGACCAATGTATTATTGGGAAGACCTTTTATCACGAGTGGAAAGGTTAAAAACGGGGCGAGTCGCGGACATGAGCTCGGATTTCCGACTGCAAACATTGATGTTGAACCTGATGCATTGTTGCCGAAGCCAGGTATTTATGCAGTGAAGGTCAATCACCAAGGAAAGATGTTCAACGGAATGGCCAGTTTAGGGACCAATCCAACTTTCACACCACACGCACATGAGTTATCGCTGGAAGTGAATATTCTTGATTTCAAGGAAAATATTTATGGTGCTTTTTTGACCGTTGAATGGTATCAGTTTATACGCGAGGAAATTGAATTTGCTGATATAAATGAATTGATCAAGCAAATGGAAAACGACGAAATACGCATTCGCTCATACTTCGGGAAGTAATCTGGCACAAATAGGCACCAATTTCACTTGCATTTTCAGAGTGAAAGATGTAAGCTTGACAATGTAAAACCTTCGCTTGGCATATCGAAACTCCGACGTATGCTAGGGGAATGGGGATTAATCAAATATAGGAGGTGAACCGAGTGGCTATTAAAAAAGATCGCAAAAATGAACTTATCAATGAGTTTAAAGTACATGAAAATGACACTGGTTCTCCCGAAGTGCAGATTGCTGTACTAACGGAAGAAATCACAACACTCAATGAGCATTTGCGTGTTCATAAAAAAGACCATCATTCTCGTCGTGGATTATTTAAAATGGTCGGCAGACGCCGTCATTTGCTGAATTATTTACGCGATAAGGATGTCACACGCTATCGTGATTTAATCAAAAAACTTGGCTTACGTAGGTAATTTTTAAAAAGCAGGAGCAATCCTGCTTTTTTTATACTTGTCATTGTATTAGGGTATATATAAAATTTACAATGCATGTATATAATTGTAAAATAAGGAGTATGACGTTTTTTGGAAAGGAGTAAGTATATCAATGAGAGATGAAAAGCAATCATTTTCTACGGAGATAGGTGGCGAGACCATTACCGTGGAAGTAGGAGAATTGGCCAAGCAGGCAAATGGAGCTTGTATGGTCAAGTATGGAGATACAGCTGTTTTATCAACTGCCACGAAATCAAAAGAACCGAAAGATCTGCCTTTTTTCCCGTTGACAGTCAACTACGAAGAACGCCTGTATGCCGTCGGAAAAATTCCTGGAGGATTCATTAAAAGGGAAGGTCGTCCAAGTGAAAAAGCAACACTTACATCTCGCTTGATCGATCGCCCGATTCGCCCGCTATTTCCAGATGGATTCCGCAATGAGGTACAAGTCATCAGCACAGTCATGAGCGTGGAACAAGATAAGTCACCTGAAATGGCAGCGATGATTGGATCATCAATTGCGTTATCGATATCCGATATCCCATTTGAAGAACCGATAGCCGGTGTGAATGTAGGTTTGATCGATGGTGAATTCGTCATTAATCCGTCCATTGAACAACAGGAAAAAAGTGACATTGAATTAACTGTTGCAGGAACGAAAGATGCGGTGAACATGGTGGAGGCAGGTGCCAATGAAGTAAAAGAAGACATCATGTTGAAGGCCATACTCTTCGGTCATGAAGAAATCAAACGTCTTGTTGCATTCCAAGAACAAATTGTCCAAGCGGTCGGCAAAGAAAAATCGGATGTGACACTATTTGCCCCAGATGAAGAACTGACTGCCAAGGTGGAAGCTGAAGCAGCCGAAAAGTTGGACGAGGCAATTAAAGTAGAGGAAAAACTTGCCAGGGAAGAAGCAATCGACAACGTCACAGAAGAGATAAAAGCATTGTATGAAGACGAAGAGGAAGAGATTTATAAACAGGTCGGTGCCATTTTGGATCAAATGGTAAAAGATGGTGTCAGACGGTTGATTACAAAAGATAAAGTGCGTCCCGACGGAAGAAAGATTGACGAAATCCGCCCGCTTTCATCAAGGGTAGGTGTATTGCCAAGAGCTCATGGTTCCGGCTTGTTTACACGTGGACAAACCCAGGCATTGAGTGTGTGTACATTAGGCGCCTTAGGTGATGTGCAGATTATTGATGGACTTGGATTGGAAGAGTCAAAGCGTTTCATGCATCATTACAATTTCCCTCAGTATAGTGTCGGTGAAACAGGGCCGATGCGTGGACCAGGTCGTAGGGAAATAGGGCACGGCGCACTCGGTGAACGTGCATTAAAGAAAGTTATCCCATCTGAAAACGATTTTCCATATACCATACGTTTAGTATCGGAAGTTCTTGAGTCAAACGGTTCTTCATCACAAGCAAGTATTTGCGGAAGTACACTGGCTATGATGGATGCCGGCGTACCGATCAAATCACCTGTTGCCGGGATTGCCATGGGACTTGTGAAGTCTGGGGACGATTATTCCATATTAACCGATATTCAAGGGATGGAAGATGCGTTCGGCGATATGGACTTTAAAGTAGCGGGTACGAAAGAAGGTATTACCGCACTGCAAATGGACATCAAAATTGAGGGACTTTCAACATCTATTTTAGAAGAAGCGTTGGAACAGGCCAAACAGGGACGTCTGGAAATTTTGACATCCATGCTTGAGACAATCGATCAACCACGTGAAGGCCTATCCGATTACGCACCGAAGATTTTAACAATGCAAATCAAGCCTGAGAAAATCCGTGATGTGATTGGTCCAAGTGGAAAGCAAATTAATCAAATCATTGAAGATACAGGCGTGAAGATTGATATTGAACAAGATGGTGGCGTGTTTATCTCTTCCACAGATGCCAAAATGAACGAAAAAGCCAAAAAAATCATTGAAGACCTTGTTCGTGAAGTGGAAGTAGGTCAAATGTATTTAGGAAAAGTTAAACGAATCGAGAAGTTCGGAGCATTTGTTGAACTATTTAAAGGAAAAGATGGTCTCGTGCATATTTCCGAGCTTGCGGAAGAACGGACAAATAAAGTGGAAGATGTCGTTTCCATCGGCGATGAGATCATGGTGAAAGTAAAAGAAATCGATAACCAAGGTCGCGTCAATTTATCGCGCAAGGCTGTATTAAAAGAAGAAAAGAAAAAACGCGAAAAATCACGTTCATGAATACGAAGCATTAAAGAAACTTAGACAAAGAGAAGCTGGTTTGCCAGTTTCTTTTTTAATGTCAAAAATAACCACAGTCATCATTAGGGATGATGACACGATCATTCTCGGTGTGGAACATATCTTGTCCTTGTTTTTCATATGCTTAAAAACAAGGGAGGGATCACATGTGAAGAATTATCGGCCACTTGTCCATATTTCCGTTTTTGTCATTCTCATATTCATTTCATTTCAAAATCAATATAATCCTTTTATGATCAATGACGTGAGACATGTCTCAACTGTTCTAAAAGAAATACCAGATAAAAAGGACCCACTTTATAAAAAAATTACAATAGCAAACGAAAAATTGACTGAGCCTCCTGAAGATGCATGGGTTGACAGGGTGTGGAAAAAAACACCCGGGCGTAATGGCATTTCGATCAATATTGAGGATTCTTTTCGAAAAATGAAAAAAGAGGATAAATATGACCCATCTTTACTGGTTTATGAACAAACACCACCTGATGTCAATATCGATGACTTACCGGCAGCTCCTATCTACCGAGGACACCCCGAAAAAAACATGGTTTCTTTTTTGATCAATGTTTCTTGGGGAACGGAACATATTCCTGCTATTTTACAAGTATTAAAAAAACATCATATAAAAGCAACCTTTTTTTTGGATGGGAAATGGGCTAAAGAACATGTGGATCTTGTCAAAATGATTGATGATGAGGATCATATCATAGGAAGTCACGGCTATAATCACCCGAATATGAAACAGTTGAATAAGCAAGAAAACAACAAACAAATCAAACAAACAAATGATATTATCCATGCGATAACAGGGCATACACCTAAATGGTTCGCCCCTCCCAGTGGCAGTTATGATCAAGAGGTTATCGAAATAGTTGATTCGATGGACATGGAGACCGTTTTATGGACAGTTGATACGATAGATTGGAAGCATCCATCTACATCCGTCATGATCAATCAAGTCATGAAAAACATCCATCCTGGTGCCACTATTTTAATGCATCCCACACCTGTTATTGAAGATGGATTAGAAACATTGATAGAACAGATTGAAGAAGAGGGGTATCAATTTGGATCGGTTGAAAGGTTACTGAGTCCCGAGCGAGAGTCTATTAGATAGTTTATTTAAAATGAACCCATATAAACTGGAATATGCATTTAACATATGCCTTTTTCAATCAAGCAACAAAAATGTCTGAAATCCCGTCTATAAGTACATGACATATGTCAATCAACATACCATATAATGATTAATACAAGGAGGGAATGGTATGCGCTATCGTGATATAAGCGGAAAAGAAATCGTTGATATTGTCCACGGGGCAAGGCTCGGAATATTAGGGCAGACAGATTTGGATATTGATTTGAATACCGGAAAAATCGAATCGTTCATTTTGCCCAACTACAAATGGTTTGGTCTGAAAAAAGAGGGCGAAGAAATCAAAATCCGCTGGCATTCAATCAAAAAAATCGGTGATGACATGATTATGGTCGAGGAATGATGGGATGATTTGATTTTTGATAAACAGATTGAGCAGTATTGATCCCCCAAGATGAACATCACTTTTCAAGACGTGTTTTCCCACCTTGAAAAGTGATGTTCATTTTTTATGTCAAAAAAAGACATCTGTTCGGCCTGTTCCTTTTGAATTTTATGACATTGTAATCACTAATGAGCCAGAAGCACATAAGCTATAAAGAAAAGTAAAAGAATGTACCTGCGAATAGGAGTGTTTATACGTCATGGAACGTTTTATTGCGGTAATCGGTGGTGATGGCCGTTACTTGGAGTTAATACGTCAATTACAGTTAATACCTGATGCCACTGTCTTTCTGGTAGGGTTTGATAAGTTGGAGCAAGGCTATACCGGATCAAAGCAAATTGAACTAAGCGAGCTTGAATGCGAAAAATTGGATGCCGTAATTTTGCCGATTACAGGTGTGGATCAAGAGGGCTATGTTGAAACGGTATTTTCCGATCAGAAAATCCAATTAAATAAAGAGTGGTTTACGAGGTTAAAATCATCAGCTCTTGTATTTACCGGAATAGCGAATGCATTTTTGACAGTCGCTACAAAGGATGCCAATGTCACACTTGTCCCATTGCTCGACAGGGATGATGTCGCTATATACAATTCCATACCGACTGCAGAAGGGACCATTATGATGGCGATTGAACAGACCGATTATACGATACATTCATCAAGAATTCTTGTGGTTGGTTTTGGTCGGGTCGGCAACACCGTCAGCAATAAATTTTCTGCCTTTGGTGCACACGTATCGGTCAGCGCCAAAGATAGCAGTGACTTAGCCCGCATAACAGAGATGGGGTTAAAAGCCATTCCACTTGATAAACTTCATGCTTACACACATACATGTGACTTATTGATTAACACTGTGCCAGCCCCAGTTATAAACAAGGAAGCCATACAACACCTCCCTTCGCACGGGTTGATCATCGATTTAGCTTCCAAACCAGGCGGGACTGACTTTAAGTATGCTAAACAGCGTGGAATAAAAGCCATCCTGGCTCGAAGTCTTCCGGGTGTCGTGGCACCGAAGACATCGGGGAAAATTTTAGCTGATGTCATCAAAAAGTTTTTGAATGAACATTCGTATGAACTGGAATAAATCGATTGTATCGTTAAATCAGAAAGGGGAAATGAGGATGCTTTTAGAAGGAAAACGGATTGGATTTGGTATAACCGCTTCACATTGCACTTATGAGGAAGTGTTTCCACAGATTGAACGTTTAATGGAATTGAAAGCGGAGGTTGTTCCAATCGTCACCTATTCAGTGCGAACAACGGATACAAAATTCGGGAAGGCAAAAGATCATATTGATAAGATTGAGTCCATTACCGGAAAAGAAGTGATTACGACAATGCCTGAAGCGGAACCACTCGGACCGTCATACCCTCTGGATTGTATGGTTATCGCCCCGTTGACTGGAAATTCGATGAGCCGGTTTGCAAATGGTATAACCGATTCACCGGTTTTGATGGCTGCAAAAGCGACACTCCGAAATCAGAATCCTGTTGTACTTGGTATATCTACAAATGACGCACTTGGTTTGAATGGTGTCAATTTAATGACATTGATGGCAACGAAATTTATATATTTCATTCCGTATGGCCAAGACCAGCCTTACGCAAAACCAAACTCACTCGTATCCAAAATGCATCTCTTGCCAGAAACAGTGTCATCGGCATTGGAATATAAACAACTCCAACCTGTTATTGTTCCTTATATGACAGATAATATGGTAAAATAGAGTCGCATAATCAAATGGGATTTCAGGAAAAGGAGTCATATAGAGTGATGGATAAACAATCATATCATATAGCTGTAGTCGGTGCGACAGGTGCTGTCGGCCAAAAAATCATCCACCTTTTGGAGTCTTCATCCATTCCGATGGAGTCTTTGACACTGCTTGCATCTGCCCGGTCTGAGGGTAAAAAGGTCATGTTTCGCAACAGCGAAATAACGATTGAAGAGGCAACGGCAGAAAGATTTGAAAACATCGATATTGCTTTGTTTTCTGCGGGCGGCACAATTTCCAAGCAATTAGCCCATGAAGCGGTCAAAAGGGGGACGCTTGTCATTGATAATACAAGTGCCTTCAGGATGGATGAAAATGTACCGCTCATCGTTCCCGAAGTGAATCAAGTAGATGCACAAAAACATCAGGGCATTATTGCCAACCCTAATTGTTCAACCATCCAAATGGTAGCAGCTTTGAATCCGATCAAAGAGCATTTAGGATTGAACAGGGTCATCGTTTCAACGTATCAGGCTGTTTCCGGTGCAGGATTACATGCATCCGAAGAACTGGCGGAACAGACAAAGCAGTATATAGATGACGAGGAAATGACGCGTTCCATACTTCCGGTCAAAAATGCTGATGAGCATTATCCGATTGCTTTTAATGCATTGCCGCAAATCGATGTATTTACAAGCAATGGATATACATTTGAAGAAATGAAAATGGTGAATGAAACGAAAAAAATTCTGCATATGCCTGATTTGGAAATTTCGGCAACTTGTGTACGCCTGCCATTCTTTCGATCACACGCTGAAAGCATCTACGTGGAAATCGATAAAGAAGGTGTAGGTGTTTCCGACTTACGGCGACTCCTACAAAATGCGGAGGGGGTTGTCGTGGAAGATGATCCCAATCATCAGTTATATCCAACACCGCTAAGCGCTGAAGGTAAACATGATGTATTTGTTGGACGTATCCGAAAAGATCTGGATCATGATAAAGGCTTCCATTTATGGGTTGTTTCCGATAATTTATTGAAAGGTGCTGCACTGAATACCGTCCAAATTGCAGAGAAAATAATCGGGAATACACATTCAAAGTCACCCCGCTGAACGTTTCATTGTTATGAATAAAATTTAAATCATGTATCAATGGTTATGAGGTAGAGGTGTAGTCATGGAAATATTAGTACAAAAATTTGGCGGAACTTCCGTTCAAACAGAGGAAAACCGTCATCATGTCATCAATCATATCAAAGATGCCATCAGTTCAGGCTATAAACTGGTTGTGGTTGTTTCAGCACTCGGGAGGAAGCCAGATCCATATGCGACCGATACATTGTTGGATCTGGTTGGCTATCCCGCTAATTATAATTCCAATCGCGAGTTGGATTTATTGATGTCATGTGGGGAAACAATCTCATCTGTATTACTGACGAATGACCTGAAGAAGCATCATATTTCGGCAATGACCTTGACTGGGGCACAAGCGGGGTTTATTACCAATGATGATTATACCAAGGCAAAAATCAAACATGTCCATCCGGAGAGAATGAAGAGTGAACTGGAAGTTAACGATGTACTTGTAGTCGCCGGATTCCAAGGGCAAACAGAGCACGGTGAGATAACGACAATCGGTCGCGGTGGGAGTGATACGACCGCGGCTGCAATTGGTGCATCCCTTCAAGCTGAGCGAATCGAAATTTTCACCGATGTCAGTGGTATTATGACGGCGGATCCACGTGTTGTTGATAAAGCACGTCCGCTCGATATTGTGACGTACACAGAAATATGCAATCTGGCATATCAAGGAGCCAAAGTTGTCCACCCTCGTGCGGTTGAGATTGCCATGCAAGCCAAAATTCCCATGAGAGTGCGTTCGACGTATTCCATGGCCAGAGGTACACTTGTAACAGCCTCGAGGGTAGCGGAGATTGGAATGGATGGACCTGATCAACTGATGACAGGCATTGCTCACATGTCCGATATTACACAGATCCAGGTCGAAATGAAAGAAGAAGCATATCGACATCAATCACATGTTTTCAAAGCGATGGCGGAGGCGGGAATATCTGTTGACTTTATCAACATATCACCGACAAAGGTTGTTTACACCATTCCTAATACATTGAAAGATAAAGCTGTTCAAATTTTGGAATCACTGGAATATGAACCGGAAATAACGATGAACTGTGCCAAGGTTTCGGCAGTGGGGGCAGGGATGACCGGCGTACCTGGCGTCGCCTCCAAAATAGTCGGAGCCTTAACAGATGTCGGCGTACAAATTTTACAATCGGCCGACAGCCATACAACCATATGGGTATTAATCCATGGTAAAGATTTGAAAGTTGCTGTAAATGCATTGCATCACGTATTTGGTCTTGACGACGATTAAAGGCAAGATATGAATGAAAGGTGGCATTAAGATGGATTTTGGTCATGTTTTGACTGCAATGGTCACGCCATTTAATGAAGCGAAAGAAGTAGACTACGACAAAACAACAGCATTGATTGAGTACCTTCTCGAAAATGGAACGGAAGGGTTGGTCATAACAGGAACAACAGGTGAATCACCCACAATGTCAACAGAAGAAAAAGTGAAATTGTTCAATCATGTCGTTCGTGTGGTGGATAAACGTGTTCCCGTTATTGCAGGTACCGGCAGCAATAATACGAGCGAGTCAATCGCATTGACAAAGGAAGCGGAGAATAGCGGTGTTGATGGTATCATGCTTGTTGTTCCATATTATAACAAGCCGAGCCAGCAAGGTTTATACGAGCACTTCAAACAGATTGCCGCTACTGTCGATCTTCCTATCATGCTCTATAATATACCTGGAAGATCGGTCGTGAAAATGGACGCCGATACCATTATTGAACTCAGTAATATTAAAAACATCGTTTCGGTAAAAGAAGCAAGTGGTGACTTGGAACAAGCAGCCAAAATCATTGAAAAAACGGATGATGATTTCAGTGTATACAGCGGAGAAGACAGTTTGACACTTCCAATGCTTTCCATCGGTGGTCATGGAATCGTGTCGGTCGCATCCCATGTCATTGGAAAAGAAATGCAGGAAATGGTAAAAGCATATGTATCAGGGAATATCAAAAAGGCCGCCTCAATCCACAGGACATTATTGCCTGTCATGGATGTATTATTCTCCGCCCCATCACCGACCCCTGTTAAAGAAGCGCTTGAATACAAAGGTGTATCTGTTGGAGGAGTGAGATTACCGCTCATACCACTAAATGACACCGAACGAAAATCGTTGCATGAAGTACTCAAAAATATAAATAGAAAGTAAATTTGGAGCCGCCTTGATAAAGGTGGCTTTTCCTTTTAATATTCATGCATGTATTCAGCCTGCCTCGCTCATACTAAGGTCAGAATCAATATGAGAAGGAGTGCTAATATAATGGCGAACGAAACACCGAATAACGATGAACAGACGAATGAATCTGCTGATAATGAATTGGTCAATAAAATTCAACAGCTAGGGCAAACAAATCTTCCACAAGCACCAGAATCCAATATCCATGTCCTTTCTATCATTGGACAGATCGAGGGGCATGTTCAATTGCCCGCACAAAACAAAACAACAAAGTATGAACATATTCTGCCCCAATTGATTGCTATTGAGCAAAACCCAAAGATAGAAGGGCTGATTATCCTTTTGAACACAATCGGTGGAGATGTCGAAGCGGGACTCGCACTTTCAGAAATGATCGCTTCTTTGTCCAAGCCAACGGTTTCTGTCGTTCTTGGAGGCGGTCACTCAATCGGTGTACCAATAGCTGTCGCTTCCGATTTTGCTTATATTGTTCCGACTGCAACAATGACCATACATCCCATCCGTTTGACTGGACTTGTCATAGGTGTTCCACAATCCTTTGAATATATGGACAAAATGCAAGAGCGGGTGATTAACTTTGTTGTTAATCATTCTGGAATCAAAGAAGAAAAGTTTAAGGAGCTTATGTTTGCCAAAGGAAATCTGACCAGAGATATTGGAACGAATGTGGTTGGTGAAAGCGCAGTCGAATATGGTCTCATCAATGCCATAGGCGGTATCAAAGAAGCGATGCAAAAAATGAACGAATTGATTGATACAAAAGGTGAAAGTCAAGGAGTGATGCAATAATGTTATATACACCTTTGGATGTGAACGATATATATCCGACAGATAAACAAAAGATGGCTAAACGTCAATGTGTGACATGTAAAGGGAAAACGTTATATGTGGAAGAAAAAGACAATGGACAATATGAATTATTGCAGCTATTATCGACAGATCCGAATGATTTCATGGATACCAGATACACCCCTGGAAATTATTTCACTTAGATTCAATTTCTAGTAAGACCTTCCATCTGATATATGATACAATAGGATTAAATGGTGACCCTTGTCATAATGGCAAGGGTTTGCTGTTGGATAAGTCGTATGTCATGAGGGGTGAATGAAGTGGCACAAAAAAGGAAAAAAAAGAAAAAACAACTTAAAAAACGTGTGAAATATGAATTATTAGGCTTATTATATATCTTTTTAGCTATCCTTGGAAGTGGTGCTGGTGTCATCAGTGATGGAGCTATCCCGGGTGGTTTGGAATACATGTTTCGGTTCTTTTTGGGGATTTGGTATTTCGTAGCCTCTTTATTCCTATTGGTGACAGGAATCATTTTACTTGTTAAACGACGATATCCGGATTTTTCTCATAAAAAAATGATTGGCTTTTATATTGTTTTTCTTGGTGTGCTTTTGCTCACACATATACAAACGTTTGAACATCTATTGTTGCTTGAAGGTGATACATCGATATTGAAAGCAACTTGGGATAACTTTTTTGATTATATGGATGGACAATCCGCTTTTGGAACAGGAGGCGGGTTGATCGGTGGTATCTTGTTTACATTTTGTTATTATTTATTTTCTTCTGTCGGAGCCAAAATCGTTTCTATATTTTCGATTATCATCGGGTTTATTTTTCTGACGGAATTTTCGGTTGGTGATTTTTGCTCCAACATGTTTGAGAAACTACGTGCTTTTTACACACATATAAAAACAAAGTTCCGTGAAAAACGGGAGGCCAAGCACGTCGTGGAAGATGACCCGGAAACCGGAGGGGCAGTGGAGTCCTATGACGTTTCTGCTGCTTCGGAGGACGAGCCACTTATCCAAGATTTTACGGATGTTGCATATTCGGATGATGTTGTCAAAAAAGAAAATGCCGCACATGAAAAAGAACCGGAGGAAAAAGATGCTCAGGACGATGGTGCCTTGCCATTGACAGCCGCGGAAAATTACGAGTATGAATTACCCTCCCCGGATCTGTTGTCGGAACCGACTCATAATTCACAGCAGCAGGAGAAATCGCAAATCCAGGCAACGGTTCGTAAGCTGGAAAAAACGTTCACGAGTTTTGGTGTGAAGGCCAGGGTAACGAAAGTGCATGTCGGTCCGGCAGTGACAAAATATGAAGTATATCCCGAGGCGGGGGTGAAAGTCAGTAAAATCGTCAACCTTCATGATGATCTGGCACTTGCACTTGCCGCAAAGGAAATACGTATCGAAGCGCCGATTCCCGGTAAATCGGCCGTCGGTATTGAAGTGCCGAACCAAGATATTGCAATGGTGTCGTTACGTGAAGTGCTCGATAACACGTTAAAGCAGAAGTCTTCCAAACTGTTGGTTGCTTTGGGGCGTGATATTTCAGGGGAATCGGTTGTGACAGAATTAAGTAAAATGCCACACTTGTTAATTGCCGGGGCGACCGGAAGCGGTAAAAGTGTTTGTGTCAACGGGATTATCACGACGATATTAATGCGGGCTAAACCGCATGAAGTGAAAATGATGATGATCGATCCTAAAAAAGTTGAATTGAACGTCTATAACGGGATACCCCATTTACTTACACCGGTCGTTACGGATCCGAAAAAAGCATCACAGGCTCTAAAGAAGGTCGTCAGCGAAATGGAACGGCGTTATGAATTGTTCTCGGATACGGGAACGCGTAATATCGAAGGGTATAATGAGTATGTCCGTAAATATAATCAGACGGTTGAGGAAGAGGAAAAACAACCGAATCTACCATATATCGTCGTTCTGGTAGATGAATTAGCGGACTTGATGATGGTTGCTTCAAGTGATGTGGAAGATGCCATTACCAGACTTGCACAAATGGCTCGTGCAGCGGGCATTCATTTGATCATTGCGACACAACGCCCTTCTGTCGATGTTATTACAGGTGTCATCAAGGCAAACATCCCTTCACGTATTGCGTTCAGTGTTTCATCCCAAACAGATTCCCGCACCATCCTTGATTCAGGCGGTGCTGAAAAACTGCTTGGACGTGGGGACATGCTTTTTATGCCTGTCGGTAATATGAAACCGAAACGAGTGCAAGGTGCTTTTCTTTCGGATGAAGAAGTCGAACGGATTGTCGATCACTGCATAAGTCAGCAAAAGGTACAATATCAAGAAGAAATGATTCCGGAAGAAACAAATGAGGTTACTTCCGAAGTGGATGATGACTTATATGAAGATGCTGTACGCATGATTACCGAAATGCAGAGTGCTAGTGTTTCGATGTTGCAAAGACGTTTCAGGATTGGCTATACAAGAGCTGCCAGATTGATTGATGCGATGGAAGATAGGGGAATTGTAGGTCCTTATGAAGGAAGCAAGCCGAGAACCGTATTGGTTTCCAACACCGAAGAGCAATCATCTTAAGGGTATGCATGACTGAATTGAAAACAGCAGAATCTAGGTGATTCATAGACAATGACACAGAACATATTGATAACAGGCGCAAGTGGGGATATAGGGCATGCGATTGCAAGGGAACTCGCAGAACGAGGGTATCAGTTGATCCTTCATTACCATACCAATAAAAATCGTATCATGGCTATGATGGACGAATTGCCCCAAGAATCTATTTTATCCATCATCCAGGCCAATTTAGAAACAGATACCGGCTTGGATAAATTGATTGCGGATATCGCCTTTCCTGTCGACGGGATTGTGTTTGCCAATGGACAGGCATATGTCAGCCTTTTGCAAGATACACCGGATAATATAATGAGCGATATGTATATGCAACATATTAAAACACCATGGAAAGTGACCAAAAAGTTTCTGCCCGAGATGATTCGAAAACAATCCGGAAGAATCCTCCTCATTACCTCGATATGGGGTGAGAGAGGTTCGAGCAATGAGGTTATCTATTCGTCTGCCAAAGGAGCGCAAAACAGCTTTATAAAGGCACTTGCCAAAGAAGTGACAGCGAGTGGTGTATTTGTAAATGGTGTCAGTCCGGGATATATTGATACAAAAATGAATACACATCTATCTGGAGAAGAAGTTCGAGCCGTCATTGATTCGATACCTATGGGACGTGCCGGGAAATCAAGTGATGTAGCTGATGTTGTTTGTTTTTTGATGGAGCAGGAAACGACTTATATGAATGGCGAAATCATTCATGTCAATGGCGGTTGGTAAGGCATTAAATCAACATATGGAATGCTATTTGATTGACATTTATAAAATAGTGATACAATCTTCTTTTAAAGATGAGCAAAATCATTTATTATATAGATAGATTGCAAATACGTTATCCCTTTTGTAACATAAAAATGCATGTATCTGTTAAGGAGTTTTTATATGGAAAAGACTGAATGGTATCTTGAATATGAGCTCCAATACAACCGACCTGGCTTGTTGGGCGATATTTCATCATTGATGGGTATGCTATCAATCAATATCATTACGATTAATGGCGTTGAAAATGCTAGACGGGGCATGCTACTATTATCTAAAAAAGATGAACAGATCATACGGTTGAAGTCTATTTTAAATACGATGGATACGATTGAAGTTACAAAATTACGCAAACCAAAGCTAAGGGACAAACTCGCTGTAAGACACGGAAAATACATTCATCGCGATGGTGAAGATCGCAAAATCATTCGCTTTGTCCGTGATGAACTGGGTTTACTTGTGGATTTTATGGCTGAATTGTATAAAAAAGAAGGACATAAATTAATCGGAATACGTGGCATGCCACGTGTAGGGAAGACAGAATCGGTTGTGGCGGCAAGTGTATGTGCGAATAAGCGCTGGTTATTTGTTTCCAGTACATTGTTAAAGCAAACGATTCGCAGTCAGTTGATACAAGGCGAATACAGTACAGATAATATTTATATTATTGATGGAGTTGTTTCAAAAAGGCGGGCAAATGAGGCTCATTGGCAATTGATCAGAGAGATCATGCAACTTCCAGCCATCAAAGTTGTTGAACATCCCGATATATTTGTGCAGGCAACAGAATACAATATGGATGACTTTGATTATATTATTGAGCTTCGCAGTGATGAAGATGAAGAAATTACATATGAAGAGGTGGGTCAAACCCCGTTTAGTCAGGACGATGGCTTTTCAATGTTCGATATTTAAATTGGATGGTGTTAATTATGGGCCTAGGTACAGAGCTTAAGGAAGCTAGAGAAGCGCAAGGTATATCACTGGATACACTACAAGAAACAACAAAGATACAAAAGCGTTATCTACAAGCGATTGAGGAAGAAAAATTTCATGTTTTACCCGGTAAGTTCTATGCACGTGCATTTATAAAAGAATATGCAAATGCGGTAGGGTTGGATCCGAACGTGCTTATGGAACAGCATCAAGATGATATTCCAACGACAGAAAGCGAAAGCACAGTTCAGTACACACAAATGCAACGCTCACGCAGAGAGCAGAACACTCAAAAGAGTACCAGGGCTTTTTCCGTTTTTCCCATTATCATTGTGATATTTTTGGTCATCGGAATTATCTTTTTCGCATGGTATTTAACGCAAGTATCCGGAAATGATAATAATGAACCTGTAAATGACAACAATAATAACAATGATGAAATCTACTTGAATTCAGATGAGGAATCAAACAATGATTCTGAAGAGCAAGGAAACAATAACGAAGATAATGGAGAAAATGCAACAAACGATGAAGATGCCGATGATTCAAACAATGATGAAGATGATGATTCAGATGAATCGGAACCTGAGTTTTCAGTGGTCAATGAAGGGTCTGGCAATTCACCGGAATCCGAGTTGGATTTCAAATATGATGGTGATGAAGTGACGTTGGAACTGGAATCTGACGATGCAACATGGTTAGATGTCAAAACAGACTCCGAAAGTTTGTATAGCAGCAATTTGACACCTGATGAATCTCCTGTAGAACTCGATGTTTCGGATGAAGATAATGTATCACTCAATATTGGGAATGCACCGAGTCTGAAGGTGTCCATCAATGGGGTTGAAATGGAGTATCCCGTTGATCAACAAATTGTTCACCAAAAGATAAAGATTAATCTAATCAATGAAAATGAATAATGTTCGAGTTATAGCTACACCCTTCCTTTAGAATGTGGAAGGGTTTTGTAGCTTGCTTTGGGAGGGAAAGATCAATGAATATACCTAATCGAATTACACTATCACGAATATTGTTGATACCCATCGTCATTCTCCTGTTAAGTATACCGCTCCATTGGGGTGAATGGGATATTGGCAAGACACATTTACCCATTTCACATTTTGTTGTCGCTATGTTATTTATAGTTGCCTCAGCAACAGATTGGGTCGATGGATATTATGCGAGGAAACACAACCTGATTACCAATTTGGGCAAATTTTTAGATCCTCTGGCTGACAAACTCCTTGTAGCTGCTGTGTTGATCGTATTGGTAGAACTTGGTTACGCACCAGCGTGGGTCGTGATCATCATCATCAGTCGGGAACTTGCGGTTACCGGCTTACGTCTTGTTGCTGCGGGAGAAGGTATTGTACTTGCCGCCGGAAGTATGGGAAAAATAAAAACAGCGACACAAATGATCGCAGTAGCAACTTTACTGTTGCATAATTTTCCGTTTTCTTATATTGGATTCCCATTTGCGACAATCATGTTATATATAGCAACTTTTTTCACCATTATATCTGGCTATGAGTACTTCCATAAAAACTGGCACGTCATGAAGGGGTCTAAATAATGACACGCATGAATGCAGAATTGATTGCCGTTGGAACAGAATTATTATTAGGACAGATTGCAAACACTAACGGTCAATGGATTTCAAGAGAGTTGGCCGCTCATGGAATCAATGTGTTCTATCATACGGTTGTAGGTGATAATTTTGCTCGGGTGGAACATGTTTTTAAAGAAGCGCACTCGCGTTCTGACATGATCATTGTATGTGGTGGTCTGGGTCCTACAGAAGATGATATGACAAGAGAAGCATTTCAAAATCTGTCTCATATGGAAATGACAATCCATGAACCTTCAATGAAAAATATTCGAGCGTTTTTTGACAAGAGAAATATCGATATGACGCCAAATAATAAACGACAGGCGCGTATATTTGAAGGTGCTGAAGTAATCACGAATAAAGTCGGAATGGCTCCGGGTATGATTGTAACTTACGAAAGGAAAACATGGGTATTCCTCCCGGGTGTTCCTAAAGAAATGAAAGCGATGATGACTGATGATGTTCTGCCATTTTTAAATCCAGCATCTGCTGAACAGATGGTGATCACTTCAAAAATGCTTCATTTTATCGGTATTGGTGAGTCGGCATTGGAACATTTTTTGAGCGATATCATTGCCAACCAGACAAATCCGACCATCGCTCCGTTGGCACAGGAAAAGGGAGTCGGTGTCAGATTGACCGCTAAAGCTGAAAATCCTGAAGCAGCGAAAGAAGCCATAGAACGAATTGAATCGGTTATCCTTGAAAGAATCGGCAATTATTACGTTGGCAGCGATCTTTCGGGTATGCAAGATATGATTTTTCAACTTTTGAAGAGACAGGGAAAAGACATAGCAGCAGCTGAAAGTCTAACAGGGGGGCTTTTTGCGGATGGTCTTGTTTCACACTCAGGTGCATCCGATGTTTTCCGTGGTGGATTGGTATGTTATGATACGGAGGTTAAAAAGAATATATTAAAAGTCTCTCTTGAAACCATACAGGAAAAAGGCGTTGTCAGTAAAGAGTGTGCAACTGAGATGGCAGCTAATATTCGGGAAATGATGCATGCTGCTATCGGTATCAGTTTCACAGGTATTGCAGGCCCTGGCAGTGTGGAAAATAAACCGGTCGGAACAGTATATATAGGTATTGTCGTTGCATCAGGAGAAAGCATTGTGGAAGGATTCGAATTCCATGGCGACCGAGAGGCCGTTCGAAATCAAGCCGTTTCAAAAGGATATGACATGTTATATCAATTTTTATCAAAACGTTGAAAAAATAAATTTAGATGTCAAAGAAACAACAAAAATGGATTTTGACATACGTTTGGTGTGAGAAAATGGTATTTTGTGTTTAAATTACCGGATAAAAAAAGGGAACATCTATTCGGTTATGTCTTGTTAAAAAAAGAAAAAACGTGTATTATGGGAGATAGTTGATTAGAGGAGGTAAATGTTTTGAGTGAAAAAACGCAAGCATTAGATAATGCGCTACGACAAATCGAAAAACAATTTGGAAAAGGCTCAATTATGAAATTAGGTGAACAGCCACTTCAAAAGATAGATACGATACCAAGTGGCTCACTGGCCCTTGATGTTGCACTTGGAATCGGTGGATATCCGCGAGGCCGTGTCATCGAAATTTATGGCCCGGAATCATCTGGTAAGACAACAGTCGCACTTCATGCGATTGCTGAAGCACAACGAAAAGGTGGACAGGCTGCGTTCATCGATGCGGAGCATGCTTTAGATCCTATTTATGCACGTGCGCTAGGTGTTAATATAGAGGAATTGCTTCTGTCACAACCTGATACGGGTGAACAGGCTTTGGAAATTGCTGAAGCTCTCGTGCGAAGTGGTGCCGTTGATATTGTTGTTGTTGATTCTGTCGCAGCACTTGTGCCGAAAGCGGAAATAGAAGGTGAAATGGGCGATTCTCATGTGGGACTTCAAGCGCGTCTCATGTCACAGGCGCTAAGGAAGCTATCCGGTGTGATCAATAAATCGAAAACCACTGCTATATTCATTAACCAAATCCGGGAAAAAGTCGGTGTGATGTTCGGTAATCCTGAGACAACACCCGGTGGACGTGCATTGAAATTCTATTCATCTGTCAGGTTGGAAGTTCGACGTGCAGAAACCCTTAAACAAGGAAACGAGATGGTAGGGAATAAAGCACGCCTGAAAGTCGTCAAAAATAAAGTTGCCCCACCATTTAAACAAGCAATGGTAGATATTATGTATGGGGAAGGTATATCAAAGGAAGGCGAGATTTTGGATGTCGGTTCAGAATTGGATATCATCCAAAAAAGCGGTGCCTGGTATTCCTATAATGGCGAGAGACTCGGCCAGGGCAGGGAAAACTCCAAAGAATTCCTCAAAGAAAATCCAGACATTATGGCTGAAATACATGACGCTATCAGAGAGTATTATGAATTGGATGAAACGGATGAAACAACAGCGGAATCAGAAAGTGCAGAAAAAGCAGCGAACGATAACTCAGACGCTTAATTTAAAAATAAGGCCAGATGACCTCCTAAACGAATTGTTAGGGGGTTTTTTGGTTTACGGCATAATCACTGCATTTATTAATGATGTGTAACGAATTCAGTTGAATTATGACGTTTCCTTGACAATAAACACCAAGACAATTAAAATTAAAGTTGTATATTTAATTATACGTATTATTGTTATATATTTATGGGACAAGGTACATGCCGACAATAATGTTTTATGCGAAAAAACTTTATAGCAATAGGAGGTGAAAACGTGGACAATCTCTTAAATCCCTTAATCATCTCCATTTTGCTCCTAATCCTAATCGTCGGTATTGTTGTTGGTTATCTGATTCGAAAATCTATTGCTGAAGCTAAGATTTCCAGTGCTGAAACACTGGCTAAACAAATAGTAGATGAAGCACATAGGAATGCAGAAGCTGCTAAGAAGGAAGCTCTTCTGGAAGCGAAGGATGAAAATCATAAACTTCGCCAAGAGGCGGAAGAAGATTTAAAAGACAGAAGAATGGAAGCGCAAAAACAAGAAGATCGCCTGAATCAAAAAGAACAAAGTTTGGATAGAAAAGGCGAAACACTTGATAAGCGAGAACTTTTGTTGGAGAGAAAGGAAGAATCGTTAACGGAAAAACAACAACAAATTGAAGAAATGGAAAGCAAAGTGGATGCTATGTTAAAAGAGCAGCAAACGGAGCTTGAGCGCATTTCAGGTTATACAACCGACCAAGCAAAACAGGTGATTTTAGATCGGATTGAACAGGAAGTATCACATGAATCAGCGTTATTGATTAAAGAGGCTGAAAATCGCGCCAAAGAAGAAGCGGATAAAAAAGCCAAAAGCGTTCTTTCGCTTGCGTTACAGCGTTGTGCCGCAGACCATGTTGCCGAAACGACGGTATCTGTTGTGAACCTTCCAAATGATGAGATGAAAGGTCGTATTATAGGTCGGGAAGGGCGTAATATACGCACGCTTGAGACGTTGACGGGCATTGATTTGATTATTGATGATACACCGGAAGCGGTCATATTATCCGGCTTTGACCCAATACGTCGTGAAACTGCCCGAATAGCCTTGGAAAAACTTGTCCAAGATGGACGGATTCATCCTGCTCGTATTGAAGAGATGGTTGATAAAGCGAGACGGGAAGTTGATGAATATATTCGGGAAATTGGTGAAGAAACGACATTTGATGTTGGTGTTCACGGGCTACATCCAGATCTGATCAAGATTCTCGGTCGCCTGAAGTATCGGACAAGCTATGGACAAAATGTGTTGAAGCACTCAACTGAAGTAGCATATCTATCAGGTTTGCTTGCTGCGGAGTTAGGTGAGGATGAGACATTGGCAAGACGTGCCGGATTGCTTCACGATATGGGTAAAGCCATCGACCATGAAGTAGAAGGCAGCCACGTGGAAATAGGTAAAGAGCTTGCAATCAAGTACAAGGAACATGAGGTTGTAATCAATGCGGTTGCTTCTCACCACGGTGATGAAGAACCAACCTCCATCATTTCTGTTTTGGTTGCTGCAGCGGATGCACTATCAGCAGCTAGACCGGGAGCCAGAAGCGAGACGTTGGAAAACTACATTAAACGATTGGAGAAACTGGAAGAAATCTCGGAATCGTTCACAGGTGTAGAAAAATCTTTTGCCATTCAGGCAGGAAGAGAAATACGGATCATGGTCAAACCGGATGAAATTGATGATATTGAATCTGTCAGGATTGCAAGGGACATCCGGAAACGAATTGAGTCTGAACTGGATTACCCTGGACATATCAAGGTAACGGTCATCAGAGAAACACGATCTGTCGAATATGCAAAGTAGTTTGCCAAGAAGCATTAAAACCCAGTCATGTTGTCGACATTAAATGAATAAGCCGCATGGAATCTATATTCAATTTGATTTCATGCGGTTTTATTTTTATTCAGGACCTTTTCAGATGCTTTTATGTCATGCTTTACAGCTGTTAGTGAGGGCGTACATATCGGTACATCTTAATTTTGACAATCATAAATAATTGTGAAACACTTGAACTAATATAATGGATAGGATGAGAACATGAAAATATTATTCATCGGTGATGTTGTAGGATCACCCGGTAGAGATATGGTAAAAACATATTTGCCCAAATTAAAGGAAAAATACCATCCGCAAATAACGATTGTGAATGGCGAAAATGCTGCCAGCGGAAAAGGAATAACCGAAAAAATATATAAACAGTTTCTGGAGTGGGGCGCCCAAGTTGTTACATTAGGTAACCATGCATGGGATAAAAAAGAAGTTTTTGAATTTATCGATGAAGCGGAATACATGATTCGTCCGGCGAATTTTCCTGAAGGTACCCCCGGAAAAGGAATAGTATATATTAATGTAAATGGCAAGGAAGTTGCCATCATCAATATGCAAGGCCTCACATTTCTGCCGCCATTAAATGATCCCTTTCGATGCATTGATGACCTTATCACCGAGGCGAAAAAAAGAACGAATATCATTTTTCTCGACTTTCATGCCGAAGCAACGAGTGAAAAATTAGCAATGGGATGGTACACAAGTGGACGGTTAAGTACGGTTGTCGGTACGCATACTCATATACAAACTGCAGATGAACGTATTTTACCAGGGGGAACTGCATATATATCTGATGTGGGGATGACAGGTTCTTATGATGGGATATTGGGGATGAACCAAGATGCTGTCCTGAAAAGATTTTTAACGCAGCTACCCGTACGTTTTGAAGTTGAGAAAAAGGGAAATGGTCAATTAAGCGGTATCGTGGTAACGATTGATGAACGCACAGGTGAAGCAAGCCAGTTAGAGCGTATTTTAATCAATGATGACCATCCTTTCTTTGAGTGAATGCTTGGCGTAGAAATCAAACAAAACCATCATCTCCGTTAAAAATCATGTCGTATATATTTCAGGAAATGAAGAGGAGGTACCAGGAATGGACGTATTAAAAGTTTCAGCAAAATCGAATCCAAATTCCGTGGCGGGGGCACTTGCAAATGTATTACGAGAACAAGGTACAGCGGAGATACAGGCAATAGGTGCCGGAGCATTGAACCAATCTGTCAAAGCGGTTGCCATTGCCAGGGGGTTTGTTGCACCAAGCGGGATCGATTTAATATGTATTCCGGCGTTTACCGATATCATGATTGAAGATGAGGAAAGAACAGCGATAAAATTGATTATTGAACCAAGGTGAGATATCCGAGTTAGACGTTCAACGTTTTAATATTAAAGCATTTTACTCATAAGCATTTATCTTTTTAGTGTTGCGTATCCAATCGTGACACTATTTTTATGCACTGATTTTATGATGAACAAAGGTTTTCAGTTGCACGTTTCGTACATGTGTTGTTTAATGGGAAGATAGGGATAAACTGTCATGAAGGAACAAATACATATAGATATAATAGTGAATATATGGAGAAAGGAGTTTCGTTATGAATGAACAGCAACGAAAAGAACAAGCACATATCAAACCAGTCAATCCGAAAGGGAACACGAGTGATCAGAAGCCATTAAGTGAAAAAACGAGCGCTGATTTTGCTAAATACTTCGAAACAACCTATGAACCACCTAATATAAATAAAGCAAGAAAGCGCGGCCGTGATAAAATCGAAGTCCACTATGACTTTAATATACCAGAAGATATGAACAATATCGGAGCGGGCAAGAAATTCCTTATTCGTACGTACGGATGTCAAATGAACGAGCATGACACAGAAGTGATGGCTGGTATTTTAACAGAGATGGGATATGAGTCGACTGCTGATACGGATGAAGCAGATATCATCCTTCTCAACACCTGTGCCATCAGGGAAAATGCCGAGAATAAAGTATTCGGGGAGATTGGGCATTTGAAACCTTTAAAACTGGAAAAACCCGATTTGATTCTTGGTGTATGCGGCTGTATGTCACAAGAAGAATCGGTTGTCAACCGCATTCTCCAGAAACATCAGCACGTCGACTTGATATTTGGTACACATAATATCCATCGTCTGCCGCATTTAGTGAAAGAGGCCATGTTCAGCAAGGAAAAAATTGTAGAGGTATGGTCTAAAGAGGGCGATATTATTGAAAATCTTCCTAAAGCCCGTAAAGGTAAAATAAAGGCGTGGGTCAATATCATGTATGGATGTGATAAATTCTGTACGTATTGTATCGTTCCGATGACCCGCGGGAAAGAACGAAGCAGACGTCCGGAGGATATTATCCAAGAAGTGCGGCATCTCGCTGCACAAGGGTATCAAGAGGTGACATTGCTTGGTCAGAATGTGAACGCCTATGGTAAAGATTTTGAAGATCTGGCTTACGGACTCGGAGACTTGATGGATGATTTGCATAAAATAGATATCCCACGCGTTCGGTTTACGACATCACATCCACGGGACTTTGATGATCGCCTGATTGACGTTTTGGCCAAAGGCGGTAATTTGCTTGATCATATTCATTTACCTGTTCAATCTGGAAGCAGCGAAGTTTTGAAAAAGATGAACCGGAAATATACTCGGGAATCGTATTTGGAACTCGTTGATAAAATCAGGACAGCAATGCCTCATGCAACTTTGACAACCGATATTATCGTCGGTTTCCCGAATGAAACAGAAGAACAGTTTGAGGAGACTTTATCACTTGTTGAGGAAGTCGGTTTTGAAGCGGCGTATACATTCATATATTCACCACGCGAGGGAACGCCTGCTGCACGTAAAAAAGATGATGTCCCTGAAGACGTAAAAAAACAACGCTTATACCGTTTGAATGAATTGGTGAATAAACAGTCGGCCGAGTCCATGAAAACATATCAAGATAAAACGGTAAAAGTTCTTGTTGAAGGTGAAAGCAAAAAGGATCCCGATGTACTTGCAGGGTATACCGAACGAAATAAACTGGTCAACTTCAAAGGTCCAAGGGCAGCGATCGGATCAATTGTTGATGTTAAAATAACAGAAGCTAAAACATGGTCCTTGGATGGAGTCATGATTGAAAACACGGTTGGAGTGAAATAAATATGGTTGAATATACACGTAAAGAGGTTATGGATGCTACACATAAACTTGCGGATATGTTGGCAAACACAGAAGAAATCAATCGCTTCAAGAAAGTGGAAGCAAAGATCAATCAGAACACAAAAGTTAAAAAGAATATAGAAAACATCAAAATCCTACAAAAGCAGGCTGTTAATTTGCAGGCATATGAGAAGACGGAAGCGTTGAAAAAAGTTAATGAACAAATAGACCGGCTTCAAGCGGAAATTGATGAAATACCGATAGTACAAGAATTCAAGGAAACACAAATTGTCGTCAATGATGTGTTGCAACTTGTATCGGGAACGATTGCCCGTGAAGTGAAGAATGAAGTTGTCAGAGCAACCGGTGGCGATGTTCTGACTGGAAAAACAGGAACAAAAATTCAAGAATGACAATGATTCAAGGCAGGCAGGATATTTTTTATTTCTTGCCTGTCTTTAATTTTAAGGAAACACAATCGGTTATAGCATGTAAACCCGCCCAATAAATGCCCTGCTCACGTTTACTGTCCAATATAGGTATGTATAATGACCCTATCTTTTCCGAACTCCTGAATTAAGTATGCACCATAGGTATTTGTCTTGCATAATATGACAGTGACAAAAGAGGAGGTAAGTGTAATATGACTTTTCTTAATAGTGAGCACCGGGAAATCATTACAAAGGCTGTTTGTGGTCATGGTAAAAAGCATACGCATGATAGTCATTCCGTATCACCACATAATAAGCCTTCCAGTATATTGGGATGCTGGGTGATCAACCATCATTACGAAGCGATACAAAGCAACACCGATACAGTAGAGGTCCACGGCCGTTTTGACATGAATATATGGTATTCTTTCCACGATAATACAAAGACAGAAGTGGTTAATGAAACAATATCCTATTGTGATCACATCACCCTTTCCACAATGGATGTAAAACGTTTGGACGATGAACATGACATTGTTGCCAAGGTAACCCAACAGCCCAATTGCCTGGAATGTAAAATCGATGAGAATGGTGATGAAATCATTATCGATATCGAACGTGGGTTTATGGTACAGATTATCGGGGAAACAAAAGTTGTCGTCAAAGTCGACCCCAATGGCAATCAAACCCAAAACGGCACATGGCATTTCACAGTAACGGATGATATGGAAGCCGATGGGAATCAATTGGAACATAAAAAAAACCATAAATAAACAGATTACGAGGGATCCATTCTCTCGTAATTTTTTTATACGTCATTGGTTACGGCTTAACCGTGAGAAAAAAATGACGACAATCGTAGCATCGACATGAGCACGTCTTCTGCGTCGTAATGCTCCTATTTCAAGTCTGTTTGGTCATCCAATAATGATCTGTATCGTTTAACAGGTAGTAACAGTTAGCGTTCCTTCAACTCATATCCGATGGATAAAACCAAGAAGATACCGCTGAATATGGTATCATTTTATGCTATAATAATAGATTATAATGCTTTTTTGGAGGACTGGAATATGGGCAAACAGACACCGATGATGGAACAGTATTTAAAGGTGAAGGAAGAATATCAGGATGCTTTTTTATTTTTCCGTTTAGGTGATTTTTATGAAATGTTTTTTGATGATGCGATCATTGCCGCCAGAGAATTGGAAATCACGCTTACTAAGCGGGATGCAACCAAGGAAAATCCGATTCCGATGTGTGGGGTTCCATATCACTCAGCTTCCGGTTATATTAAAAAATTGATTGGTAAAGGGTATAAAGTAGCCATTTGTGAACAGATGGAAGATCCGAGCCAAGCAAAAGGTGTCGTCAAACGGGAAGTCATCCAGCTCATCACACCTGGAACAGTTATGGAAAGCAATATGTTAAATGAATCAAACAATAATTATATCGCCAGCATTTCACATTTTAGTGATGGCTCATATGCAGTCGTATATAATGATCTGTCCACAGGAGAAAATCGATTGATGCTCATCAATGATGATTGGGATGCTGTCATTCATGAATTGTACAACCAGTCGGTCAAGGAAATTGTTATCTCATCGAATTTAAGCGAGGAACTTCAGAATCAATTACGTGATAGACTTCATGTTGTGTTGTCTTATCAAGATGAAGTGACATTCAATGCGGAATACCGTAACCTTTGCGACAATATCAATGATGAACGTCTTGTCAAGGGGTTCAGTCGTCTATTGAACTACATTCAGGCGACCCAGAAACGATCATTGGATCATCTGCAACCGGCGGAAGTGATTGAACTAAAAGATTATCTATCACTTGATATGTATTCGAAGCGTAATCTGGAACTGACGGAAACGATCATTAAAAAAGGAAAACACGGTAGTTTGTTATGGATACTTGATAAAACTGTGACAGCGATGGGGTCACGTACATTGAAAAAATGGATTGAGCGTCCACTATTATTTGCCGGTCAGATTGAAGAGCGTTTGAATATTGTAGAAGGTATGTATAATGGTTTTATGGAACGGGATACACTTCGTGACGCACTCAAATCCGTATATGATCTGGAACGATTGGCGGGTCGGATTGCCTTTGGGAATGTCAATGCACGGGATCTTATACAATTAAAGAACTCCTTAAAGCAAATCCCTTTGCTTATTGATGTGTTGAAACAATTCGACCAACCTGCTATTCATAAACTCGCGCGGAGACTGGAATACCCTGTTGAACTTGTTCAATTGCTTGATGACAGTATTGTCGATGATCCTCCTATTTCTATCAAAGAGGGATCAATCATTCGAAATGGCTATCATGAGAAGCTTGATACATACCGCGACGCCTCCAAAAATGGCAAGGAATGGATCGCGGCATTGGAGAAAAAAGAGAGGGAAGCAACCAACATCAAATCGTTGAAAGTCGGATTCAACCGGGTGTTCGGCTATTATATCGAGGTGACAAAGGCAAACTTGCATATGCTTCCAGAAGGTCGTTATGAACGCAAGCAAACGTTGACGAACGCCGAGCGTTATATTACACCGGAGTTGAAAGAGAAAGAACAGTTGATCATGGATGCAGAGGACAAAAGTGTTGATTTGGAATATCAGTTATTTATCGATATCCGGGAAAACATTAAATCGTATATTTCCTCTATTCAAGATTTGGCCGTATTAGTGGGTCAGATCGATGTTCTGCAAACTTTTGCGACGGTCAGTGAAGCGAATGATTATTGCCGTCCGACATTCAATGATAAAGGTCTTTCCATCGAAAACGGACGACATCCTGTTATTGAGCAGGTTATGAAAGATAGTGCATTTGTCCCGAATGATATGACCCTTGATGACGAAAAGCATATATTGCTCATAACCGGTCCAAATATGTCAGGTAAAAGCACATATATGCGTCAGTTGGCATTAATTGTTATAATGGGGCAAATAGGTTGTTTTGTCCCGTGTGATAAAGCCGAATTGATGATTTTTGATCAGATTTTCACTCGCATCGGTGCTGCAGATGATTTAGTCAGTGGGCAGAGTACGTTTATGGTGGAAATGCTTGAGGCGAATCATGCAATCCAACGAGCAACAGATCGAAGCCTTATTCTCCTGGATGAAATCGGAAGAGGGACGAGCACATACGATGGTATGGCTTTAGCACAGGCCATTGTCGAATATATCCATAACAATATTCATGCGAAAACACTTTTCTCAACACATTATCATGAGTTGACCACTTTGGAAGATACGTTATCACACTTGAAAAATATTCATGTAAAAGCGGAAGAACATGATGGTAAAGTGGTATTTTTGCATCAGATCAAGGATGGAGCAGCAGATGAAAGTTATGGAATTCAAGTGGCCCAACTGGCTGATTTACCTGAGACATTGATTGAACGGGCACGGACGATTCTCCATCAGCTTGAAGGCGAAGATCCGGTTAAGCCAACAACCGAAAGAATGGAATCGGGTCAACTTTCCTTTTTCGTGGAGGAATCACCAAAGAAGCTCAAAAAGCAGAAATCAACACCACAAGATGAAAAAGTAGCTTCAGAATTGCAGGATTTGAATTTGTTTGAAATGACACCAATGGAAGCCATGAATGAATTGTATCGTCTGCAGAAGATGAGTAGGAAGAAATAAGGATCATGCATCAGACAAATGTTTGATGAGAGAGGGTTTTTATATGGAAATTGTACAATTGCCAGATTTACTTTCCAATAAAATAGCTGCGGGTGAAGTTGTTGAACGGCCTGCTTCCGTTGTGAAAGAATTGATCGAAAACAGTATTGACGCGAACAGTACGTCTATTAAACTGGATATAACAGAAGCGGGTTTACAGGAAATCAAGATAACTGATGACGGGGATGGCATGTCGGAAGAAGATTGCGAGAAGGCTTTTTTACGTCATGCGACGAGTAAAATTAAACGTGAAGCAGATCTATTCCATGTCAAGACACTTGGTTTCAGGGGAGAAGCGCTTGCAAGTATCGCTTCGGTGAGTCGATTGACGATTAAAACATCACAAGGTGATTCAGCGGGAACGATTTTAAAATTATCCGGTGGAAAAGTGGAAGAGCGAGGCAAAAGTGATGCCAGAAAAGGGACCGAAATCACTGTTCGGGATTTATTTTTCAATACACCTGCTCGATTGAAATATATGAAAACAATCCATACGGAACTTGGACATATTACCGATTTATTGAACCGGTTAGCGATGTCCCATCCGAAAATACGGTTTGAGGCGACGCATAATGGCAAACCATTATTCAAAACCCCTGGAACGGGTGATATGTTACAGGTGATTGCCCAAATATACGGGATGCGTGTTGCTAAAATGATGCTTCCGATTCAAGCAGAAACGTTAGATTTCTCCATTTCCGGATATGTGGCCAAACCTGAAATCACCCGGGCATCACGTCATTATATATCAACAATCGTCAATGGCAGGTACATTAAAAGCTATCCTTTGACACAGGCGATTATCCGTGCCTATCATACATTGCTTCCGATTGGGCGTTTGCCTGTGGCTGCCATATCGATAACGATGGACCCTGTTTTAGTGGATGTCAATGTACATCCGACAAAATTGGAAGTGCGGTTCAGCAAGGGGAAAGAATTATTCCAAACCATTGAAGAAACCATTCGATCGACGTTCCGGCAAACGACGCTCATACCAGAGTTGTCCAAAAAAGAGGAAAACCCATCCAGAAAATCAGAACAACATACAATGACTTTCGATGTGGATAAAGGTCAACAAGACAATCAAGTTAACCATCTCGGAAATGAACACTTGTCAGGAACGGAAAGAAATCAGATGAATCCCGGGTTGAATCAGGGTTGGGATGTTCCGCTCTACACTGATCATACGGTAAGGGAACCGACTGAACAGATGGACCCGTCTTTTCCGGAAGAAACATCCAGCATGGATCAGGTAGAAGTGGAGACGCCACAGAACCCGCGTGTCCCGATTATTTATCCCATTGGTCAGCTTCAGGGGACGTATATATTGGGGCAAAACGAAAATGGTCTTTATATGATCGACCAGCACGCCGCCCAGGAGCGCATCAAGTATGAGTTCTTTAAAGAAAAGCTAGGTAAGACAGTCAATGAATCACAGGAACTATTAGTCCCATTGACATTTGAGTTTACGAACCAAGAAACGATTTTCATTGAAAGATATAAAGACACATTTGCCGAGGTAGGTATTTTCTTTGAACCATTCGGCCATGGAACCTATATGATCCGTTCATATCCAACGTGGTTTCCGGAAGGGCTGGAAGAAGAAATCATCCGAGATATGATTGAGCAGGTCATCCGTGACGGGGTGATCCGAATTGAAAACATACGAGAAGATGCCGCGATATTAATGTCGTGCAAAAGATCGATAAAAGCGAATCATTATCTAAACGAAGATGATATGTTTCAATTATTGGAAAAGCTCAGAACAACTACAGACCCTTTCACATGCCCACACGGACGCCCGATTATCGTCCATTTTTCATCATATGAACTGGAAAAGATGTTTAAGCGGGTCATGTGAATATGACATGGGTTATACGTATGACACGATGAATGAAAATATGAAAATAGGGGCAAAATGATGAAGGAAACAGTCATTGCGGTTGTCGGACCGACAGCTGTAGGTAAAACAGCATTAAGTGTCGAAATTGCCAAAACATTTAATGGTGAAATCATCAGCGGCGATTCCATGCAAATATATCAAGGGATGGATATCGGGACAGCCAAAATAACGCAAGACGAAATGCAAGGTGTCATCCATCACATGATTGATATCCGTAAGCCCGGTGAGGATTTCTCGGTAGCTGATTTTAAAATGGCTGTCGAAACTAAAATCAAAGCCATAGCTGATCGAGGAAAGGTTCCCATTATTGCGGGTGGAACCGGCCTATACATTCAGGCTATTTTATATGATTATACGTTTCCATCTACGGAACGTGATGCCGATCTCACAGCTGAACTTGAACAAGAGCTGGAGGAAATCGGTGCAGTGGCGATGCATATGAGACTTCAGTCAATCGATCCCGAGCAAGCGGCGAAAATCCATCCTAATAATTACCGGAGAACAATCCGGGCGTTGGAAGTCTATGAAGCAACGGGTGAAACGATGTCCAGCCGTGAAAATAGACAGTCGAAAGAACCTTTATATCATTCCATTTTAATAGGATTGGAAATGGAACGCGAATTGTTGTATAGTCAGATTAATAAACGAGTCGATCATATGGTTGATAAAGGGCTCATCGAAGAAGCAAAAATGTTTTATGACATGGGGATCGGACATTCACAGGCCATGAAAGCAATCGGGTATAAGGAGTTTATCCCATACTTTCAAGGGGAAAGGTCAGTGGAAGAAGCGATCCGCCGATTGAAGCGGAATTCCAGAAGGTACGCAAAGCGGCAGTTGACATGGTTTAAAAATAAACTCCCTGTTGACTGGTATTCCATTACACCAACCGATGCCAAGGAAACATTTCAACTTATTTTACGTGATTTAGCAGGATTTTTAGAAGAAAAGTAGAAATAACTATATAGAGAGAAAAGAGGAGGATGAAAAATGACACAATCCGTAAATGTGCAAGATTACTTTTTAAACCAGCTGCGCAAAGAGCATATGGCTGTAACGGTCATTTTGACAAATGGTTTTCAATTGAGAGGCGTTCTAAAAGCTTTCGATAATTTCACCATTTTACTTGAAACGGATGGAAAACAACAGTTGATATTCAAACATGCGATTTCTACATTTGCTCCTGCCAAAAACGTTAAAATGGAAAATGAATAATAGAAAACGGACACTCCGATCAGGTGTCCGTTTTTTGCATGTTCGGTCTTTAAGAGGTGATGTTTCCTGATGTCACACTTGAATAGGAATTAGGCATCTGTCACACATATGGGCCCTGGGCGTATACTGATGGTGTGAGGGGTGAGTTTATGAATTCGCAAATAGCTCAAAACAAAAATGGGCAAATTAACATTGTGTTATCGCATAAACAAAATAAAAATGAATCCATACGTCGACATAATCGCTCATATCATGAAAATGGTCCATTTCATCATATTTATAAACACTTTGCGTCGTTCATTGGAATGGATTCTTTAAAAACAACCATCAGTGAAATATATGCAACCCATATCATGAATGAAAAAAGAAAAGAAGTTGGTATGAAAGGGACCAATCAGGTTTTGCATATGTTTTTCAAAGGAAATCCAGGAACAGGGAAAACAACAGTAGCCAGGAAATTGGCGGCGTTATATTTTCAAATGAATATTTTATCAAAAGGGCATTTTGTAGAAGCTGAGCGAGCAGATCTTGTCGGTGAATATATCGGCCAAACTGCCCAAAAAACGCGTGCACTCATTCAAAAATCAAAAGGTGGTATTTTATTTATCGATGAGGCTTACTCACTTGCCAGGGGCGGCGAAAAAGATTTTGGCAAAGAGGCCATCGATACACTTGTAACCCATATGGAAGACAACAGTGATGATTTGGTGATCATATTAGCGGGTTACCCCTATGAAATGGAGCGGTTTTTACGTTTAAACCCGGGTTTGAAATCAAGGTTTCCGTTTATTCTTGACTTTGATGATTATGATGCCAGGGAATTACTCCGGATTGCAAAACAAATGGTCCATCTTCGTGAATATGAACTGACGAAGGAAGCGGAGGAAAAATTGCGGCATCATTTGGAACAAAAGGTTTGTGAAGGCGAACATAATTTCTCAAATGCACGTTATATAAGGAATCTGATTGAACGTTCGATACGCAGACATTCTGTTCGTTTGCTGTGCCATAACACATATGCAATAACTGATTTAATGCACATACATGCTGAAGATTTGCACCTTATGAATGAATAGGGGTCAATCAATTTTTGTTTATAATCGGGTTCTTTGCTATGATGAAGAGGAATAGTCATGAATCGTGTTAATATAGTCGAAGAGAAAGAGGTATTGAATACATGCCCGAAAAAATTCTTATCATTGCTGTCAAAAAACAAGAACAACCGGTCGACCATTTCCAGTCAACGGTCGATGAACTCGTATCGTTGAGCCATACGGCAGGTGGTGAAGTGGAAGAGGTTGTCACCCAAAACAGAAATCATATACATCCCGCCACTTACATTGGACGCGGGAAAATGAATGAGATCACACAAATAATTGAAGAAAATGATATTGATTTGGTCGTCTCCAATGATGAGTTGTCTCCAGGTCAGATTCGAAATCTAAGTGATGTGTTCGGAGCACAGGTTATCGATCGGAGTCAACTCATATTGGATATTTTTGCCAAACGCGCTCATACAAAAGAAGGTAAATTGCAGGTGGAGTTGGCACAGTTGGAATACCTGTTGCCTAGGTTGCACGGTCAGGGAACGGCTTTGTCGAGGCTTGGCGGCGGCATTGGTACCCGGGGCCCCGGAGAAACCAAATTGGAGACGGACAGAAGACATATTCGACGTAAAATCCATGATATTAAACGTCAATTGAGCCAAGTTGTCCGTAGTCGTGACCAATATCGTAAACGACGTAAAGCGAGTCATGTGTTTCAAATCTCAATAGTAGGGTATACAAATGCGGGAAAGTCGACTTTGTTTAATAACTTGACCAAAAGTGAATCATATGTCGAAAATCAATTGTTTGCAACACTTGATCCTTTAACACGGAAAGTCAGATTACCGTCTGGATTTGAAGCATTGTTCACAGATACAGTCGGTTTTCTCCAAGACCTGCCGACGACACTTATTGCGGCATTCAGATCCACGCTTGAAGAGGTCAGGGAAGCGGATTTTATCCTGCATGTCGTCGATGCCCATCATCCTGATGAACAAAAGCAACAAGCGACCGTAATGGAACTGCTGAATACACTGGATGCAGATACGATACCGATGTTGACGGTCTATAATAAAAGAGATCTGATTTCCGCCGACACATTTATACCTTCACAGCACCCATATACATTTATGAATGCTTTGTCGGAAAAAGATTCCGATAAGTTACTGCAAACGATTGAGGATGTCTTGAAAGATGAATGGAATTGGTTTTCCACCGAAATAGATCCTGCGAATGGGAAAGCTCTCCACGATATCAAACAACATACTATCTTGACTGAACAAAAATTCAACCCGACAAGTAATCATTACATTGTAAATGGATATGTACGTGATAATGATCCACTATACAATTTGTTAAAGGAGCAACCGAACCAGAATGATTGAACAATTAGCCAAACAAGCAGAAACCGATTGCAAACGAGAGTTTTCTCATATTCAAGCGATTGTGGAAAAAAACCAAAAACGCATATTGGAAGCATTCAGACAGAATCATGTCAGTGATTATCATTTCCAGTCCACGACAGGATATGGCTATGATGATTCAGGAAGGGATGTATTGGAAGCCGTATACGCGGATGTGTTCGGAGCAGAAGATGCACTGGTCCGTCCTCAGATTGTATCAGGTACACATGCTATTTCAACGGCTTTATTTGGACTACTACGTCCAGGAGACGAGCTATTATATATTACCGGAAAACCGTACGATACACTGGAGGAAGTGATTGGGACACGCGGGTCTGCCAATGGAACCCTGAAAGATTTCGGGATTGCATATGATGAAATCCCCTTGAAGGATGAAGGCGTTGATTATGATCAATTAAAATTACAGATGAAACCGAACACGCGTGTGGTCGGCATTCAACGTTCAAAGGGTTATGATGATCGCCCATCGTTCAGAATCGATGATATCATGGAAATGTGTCAAGCTGTACGTGATATCAATCCAAATGTCACGATATTTTTAGATAACTGTTATGGTGAGTTTGTGGAAGATAAGGAGCCCCTTGAAGCGGGTGTTGATATTATCGCCGGTTCACTCATTAAGAACCCTGGAGGTGGGATTGTTCGGGCTGGAGGCTATATTGCCGGCAAAAAGGAACTTGTCAATGCCTGTGCCAATCGTCTGAGTGCACCTGGTCTTGGAAAAGAAACCGGGGCGACATTGAATATGTTGCAGGAGCTGTTTCAAGGTTTTTTTCTGGCCCCTCACATTGTCGGGGAAGCATTAAAAGGGGCGGTATTTACATCACGCCTGTTGGAGTTGGTAGGATGTAAGACGGAACCACTATATAATGATAAGCGGACAGATTTAATTCAATCCGTTACGTTTTCGACTAAAGAACAGATGATTGACTTTTGCCAAACCATCCAAATGTATTCACCTGTCAACGCTCATGTAACGCCTATCCCATCCGAAATGCCTGGCTATGAAGATGATGTCATCATGGCAGCGGGAACATTCATTCAGGGAGCAAGCATTGAATTGACAGCAGATGGCCCGATAAGGCCACCTTATACGGCCTTTGTCCAAGGCGGGTTGACATACGAACATGTTAAGATCGCATTGATTGAAGCTGTTCAAAAGATGGCAATACCGAATACAACAATGAACATGACGAATTAGTAAATCGAGGAGGAAAATAATGAGATCCGGCTTGACCAAAGATGAAATAATGAAGAAAATCAAGGATGAAAACGTCCAATTTATACGTTTGCAATTTACAGATATGGTAGGAACGGTAAAAAATGTCGAAATCCCTTTAAGTCAATTGGATAAAGCATTGGATAATAAAATGATGTTTGATGGTTCATCGATTGAAGGGTTTGTGCGGATCGAGGAATCAGATATGTACTTACATCCTGATTTAGATTCATTTGTCGTTTTTCCCTGGACATCGGATAAGGGAAAAGTCGCTCGTTTCATATGTGATATTTTCAACCCTGATGGAACGCCTTTTGAAGGATGTCCTCGCTATAATTTGAAGCGTAATTTAAAGAAAATGGAACAAATGGGTTTTACTGATTTTAATATTGGTACAGAACCTGAATTTTTCCTGTTTAAATTGGATGAATATGGCGAACCTTCACTGGAACTGAATGATCGTGGCGGTTATTTTGATTTAGGGCCGACGGATTTGGGTGAGAATTGCCGTCGTGATATTGTTCTGGAACTGGAAGAGATGGGCTTTGAAATAGAAGCATCACATCACGAAGGCGCCCCCGGACAGCATGAAATTGATTTTAAGTACTCTGAAGCGATCAGACATTGTGATGATATACAGACGTTTAAATTAGTTGTGAAAACAATTGCCAGAAAACACAATCTGCATGCCACTTTTATGCCAAAACCGTTATTCGGCGTTCAAGGTTCCGGTATGCATGTCAATATGTCTTTATTTAAAAATGGCGAAAATATGTTTTTTGACAAAGATATGGATTTACAACTAAGTGAAACTGCTTATCAGTTTACAGCAGGTTTAATTGAACATGCTCTTAATTATACAGCTGTCACAAATCCGACAATCAACTCGTATAAACGTCTGATCCCCGGATATGAGGCCCCCAGTTATGTTGCTTGGTCTGCACATAACCGCAGCCCGCTCGTCCGTATACCTTATTCAAGAGGACTCAGTACAAGAGTGGAGTTAAGAAGTGTTGACCCGACTGCCAATCCTTATATGGCCATTGCAGTGTTAATTGCAGCCGGCCTTGATGGCATTAAACATAAAAAAACACCACCAAAGCCCGTGGATCAAGATATCAACACGATGAGCCGAAAAGAGCGTGCTAAAAATGGTGTGACAGATTTACCGGCTACTTTAATGAATGCTTTAATAGAACTCGACAAAGATCAGGTCATTATCGATGCGCTGGGTGAGCATTTATATACACATTTTACGAAGGCAAAAGAAATTGAATGGGAAATGTTCAGGGCGACCGTCCACCCATGGGAAAGAGAACAATATCTGACCGCTTTTTAATGCAAATGAAAATAACATATAGCTATCAATCGTTAAAGCATTGCCCCTGTCATGGAAATATCCATTCAGGGGCAATGTTTTTAATGTATGTTCCGATATAGTCCTACAACTTTCCCAAGTACTGAAACCTGATCATAAATAAGGGGTTCCATCGTTGCATTTTCCGGTTGTAGCCGGACATGGTCTGTTTCTTTGAAAAATCGCTTCACGGTTGCCTCGTCTTCTTCTGTCATGGCAACGATGATATCACCGTTCTCAGCGGTATTCTGCTGTTTTACGATAACCATATCTCCATTTAAGATCCCTGCTTCTATCATACTATCTCCTTCAATAACGAGAACAAAGATATTGTCATCTGTGCCCAGACTATCTGGAAGAGGAATATATTCTTCAATATTCTCAATCGCAGTGATGGGTATTCCAGCCGTTACCTTCCCGATAACAGGGGCATAATGGACATTTCCAGTAGGAATGTCATTGTCTGCAGTTATACCCAATACTTCAATCGCCCGTGGTTTAGTAGGATCTCTTCTTATGTAACCCTTGTTCTCCAGTCGATTCAAGTGCCCGTGTACAGTGGAGCTGGAAGCTAGGTTGACAGCTTTTGCGATTTCTCTTACAGATGGTGGATATCCTTTTTCATCTACTTCATTTTTAATGAAATCAATAATGGCTTGCTGCCGTTTGGTAAGTTTTTTCATGTCTCTAGCACCTCGCACATAGTATTTATTAAAGATAGTCTAACATACCGAACATACATGTGCAAACATTCGTTCGAATAATGTGTTGACAAGATCATTTGTTCGTGTATAATGGTATACAGAACAGAGGTTCCCATAACGTGATGAAAGGAATGGTTTGTATGTTTAAAAACATTTCAAAAGTGGACGTATTTTATATCGGTGCTTTTTCATTGACATTGGCGTTACTATATTTTTCAATGATAGGAAGCGCATAAAAAGAATCGGGGAATATATATGAACGCTATTATTTATTGTCGAGTCAGTACAGATAAACAAGAACAGGAATCATCATTGGAACGGCAACGGCAAGAATTGATGAAGCTTGCCGATCAGTCCCAATTTACGATAGTGGATTGTATCATAGAAAAGGCAAGCGGTTATGACATCGAACGGGAAGGCGTTTTTCGGATGATTGATTACTTTGCAACTAAAAAGGCTGATTGCTTGCTTATACAGGATGAGACAAGACTCGGGCGAGGCAATACGAAAATTGCCTTATTCCATCAACTGAGTAAAGAGCATATTCCAATTTATACATCAATCCACAATGGGAAATTGGAACTGTCGGAATCAGATTCGATGGTCCTTCAGATTGTTGGTATTGTTGAAGAATATCAGCGGAAGATCCACAATATGAAAATTAAACGTGGTATGAAAAAAGCGATAGAAAATGGTTATGATCCGACACATAACCTCACTAACCGGAATAAAGCGCCTGGAAGGGAAAGAATTGAGTTTCCTATTGAAGAGGTCATCCGCTTAAGGCAGAATAAACTAACTTTCGAAGAGATTGCCAACGTGCTTAACGGGATGGGCTACACAGTATCAAAAGCGACCGTTCACCGGAGGTTCAATGAGTCGCAAAATACTTGAACAATAGATATAATACGCGTATGATTTAAAGGCAAGAACGACTATATTGTTCTTGCTATTTTCATGGAAATTAATGCCAAAGTATGCTTGAGCATGCATTAAAGGCAAAACGCTTCAAAAAAGGCTGTGTGTTTAAACCAGGAGGATTAATATGATTTCAAAAGAAAAATTGAATCGAATAAATGAATTGGCCAGTAAAGCAAAAAAGGGAGGTCTCAGCCAAAAAGAAAAGGAAGAACAACAGACATTGCGCAAGGAGTATTTGGAAAATGTACGGTCTTCGTTTACGAATGAACTAAAATCGATGACAGTCATTGACCCTGAAGGGAATGATGTCACTCCAGAAAAAGTAAAAGAACTCCAGAGGAAAAATAATAACAAAGAGCCATGAATCTGATGGGATTGTTTGATTATCATGTAATACTTGTTACGCAAATCGTTTACGTATAAAATAAAGAAGGATATAGTTTCATGAATTTAATGGAGGGGATTATTGCATGTCAGACAATATTGAAACACTATCAATCAATACGATCCGCACTTTGGCCATTGATGCGATTGAGAATGCCAATTCTGGCCACCCGGGTCTTCCAATGGGTGCAGCACCGATGGCGTATACATTATGGACTGAGTTCATGAACCATCAACCCAAAAACGCTAAATGGTTCAATCGCGATCGATTCGTTTTATCAGCTGGACATGGTTCCATGCTTTTATATGGATTGCTTCATCTTTCGGGTTATGATGTTTCAATAGATGATTTGAAGGGATTCAGACAGTGGGATTCCAAAACACCGGGTCATCCTGAGGTCCATCATACTGACGGAGTGGAAGCAACGACCGGCCCACTTGGACAAGGTATTGCTATGTCTGTCGGTATGGCGATGGCAGAAGCGCATTTAGGCGGTCTGTATAATACGGATGATTTTCCTGTTGTCGATCATCATACGTATGCGCTTGTAAGTGATGGCGACTTAATGGAAGGAATATCCCATGAATCGGCCTCCCTTGCAGGTCACTTGGGATTGGGGAAATTGATTGCCCTTTATGATTCTAACGACATTTCATTAGATGGTGATCTTGATCGTTCTTTTTCAGATCAAACCGAGGAACGTTTTAAAGCATATGGTTGGCAAGTTTTACGTGTTGAAGACGGCAATGATCTTGATGAAATAAGACATGCTTTGAAGAAGGCGAAAGAAAACACGACACAACCAACCTTGATAGAGGTAAAAACAGTTATCGGTTATGGATCACCCAATAAATCGGCATCTTCATCTTCACACGGAGCACCGCTTGGAGAAGAAGAAGTGAAGTTAACCAAAGAGTTTTACGGTTGGGGACATGATTTGTTCCATGTGCCTGATGAAGTATATCAGGACTTCCATTCCAAAATAGTCGAAAAAGGGAAGCAAAAAGAACAAGCCTGGAATGAGATGCTGGAAGCATATAGTAAGAAGTATCCGAAACAAGCAGCTGAATTGAAACAGGCCATGAATGGAGAGTTGCCAGTCGGGTGGGACAATGAGCTGCCGGATTTTGAACCAGGTCAAGATCATTTGGCAACACGGGCATCATCCGGCAAGATCCTCAACGCTTTAAGTGCCTCGGTACCTAACTTGTTTGGTGGAAGCGCGGATTTGGCGGGATCCAATAAAACATCTATTGAGGACATGGATGATTTTTCAAAAGATAATTATGCCGGGAAGAACATTTGGTTCGGTGTGCGTGAATTCGCTATGGCTGCGGCTTTGAATGGTATGGCACTACATGGCGGTTTAAATGTTTATGCAGGTACTTTTTTCGTATTCAGTGATTACTTGCGACCTGCAGTGAGGCTCTCCTCCATCATGAACACACCAGTCACATATGTATTTACACATGATTCAATCGCTGTTGGTGAAGATGGACCGACACACGAACCTATCGAACAGCTCGCTTCATTACGAGCAATGCCCGGACTCTCACTCATACGTCCTGCAGATGGTAATGAAACAAAAGCGGCATGGAAACTAGCCATTGAATCAACAGACAAACCGACGGCACTTGTTTTGACGAGACAAGGATTGCCAACACTTGAAGGTACAAAAGAAAATGCTTATGAAGGTGTTAAAAAAGGTGCGTATATACTTTCCGAATCGGAAAAAGAAACACCGGATGCCATATTATTGGCAACAGGATCTGAGGTGCAGTTGGCAGTGAATGCGCAAGAAGCGCTTAAGAAGGAATCTATCGATGTCTCTGTTGTCAGCATGCCATCTTGGGACCGATTTGAAAAACAGGAGGCATCCTATAAAGAAAGTGTCATCCCACCACAGGTCAAGAAACGACTTGCTATTGAAATGGCATCACCATTTGGTTGGGAACGCTATGTTGGTGATGAAGGAAGCGTTCTTGGGATCGATACATTCGGGGCTTCTGCAAAAGGAGATAAAGTCATAGAGGAATATGGCTTTACGGTTGAAAATGTTGTGGAACATGTTAAAGGATTGATTTAAATCATAGGGAGACAATCTACCATACAGTAGGTTGTCTCTTTTTTTTATGTCATTTTAATCAAATAAAAGTCAATGTTTGGAACGATATGATCAATCATGGGTGGTTTGTGATGTTTCGACAAAACTAGTGTAAATCCACGCCAGAATAGGACAGCATTTTTATATCTATGATATATAATGGGAGATAGAAATGGAGGGATTTATTTTGCCGGAATATACGATTATACGTGTAAAAGAGGAGATAGCCCGTCATTACTTCCAAAAAAGTGAACTATTATACAGATTTTTCATGGCATATAAATATAATCGACATGAACGTTATCTTAAAAGACAGTACCATTATATTACAAAGGACTTTTCGAGAAATACGGTCATCAATCAATTGGATATAGGGGATGTGGACCATATCAACAAGCAAGGGGATCCATTTGAAATTTCGTCAGGGAAAAACAATATTGCTTTACATGTCAGCAAAAAACATATAAGATTTTGTTGTGATACAATGCAGGATGCTGAAACGCTTTTATTTATCCCACTAAGAAAGGTTTACCCCTATTTATTTGTTGTCTGCAATGATTATGTGAATTACGGATGGGTTTCGCCGATTTTGGATAAAGATCAACAAAAACGAAAGCAAGTATTGTATTCTTACACATGATTTACTATACTGTATAGGAGACAATTTGAAGGAGGAAAGCTTTGAATGAGCACGATATGGGTAGTTTTAATCGGTATTGGCGCATTGATTGCCGGTGTCGCATTGGGATTCTTTATAGCTCGTAAGTATATGATGAGTTACCTAAAGAAAAACCCTCCAATCAATGAACAAATGTTACGGACATTAATGATGCAAATGGGCCAAAAACCGTCACAGAAAAAGATCAATCAAATGATGCGTTCGATGAATGACCAACAGAATAAAAAGAAAAAGTGATGTATTCATTTACATATTCTGCAGAAAAACCTCTACTCTCCTCGCCAGGGAATAGAGGTTTTTCAAATGTTGTTGAATGGATATGTATATGATTCTTGATGGATTTTTATCGATTTTTGTATTATGATAAATATATTCAATTTCGCAAACTGGTGCGTGGTTGGAAGGTTTATATGTTTTTTTAAAAGTCAATATGAACATTGTAAATAACTACATTAATTTATACAGAAAGCGTGATTTCGGTGTTTTTGATCATTGCCAGTACTGTTGTTGCTTTTATGATGGCAATTATTATGATTTTTGTACGATTAAAAGCGTCAAAAAAACCAGCAACTGTAAAAAAAATTATTTTACCGCCTTTATTTATGAGTACGGGGGCGTGCATGTTCTTCTTTCCAGAGTTCCAGCTGAATTTGCAAGAAGTTGTTGAAGCGTTTGTGTTAGGTGTTTCTCTTTCATTCTTTCTCATTAAAACATCTAAATTCGAAAAGAAGTCCGGCCATATCTATTTGATCCCATCGAAATCGTTTGTATTTATTCTATTCGGATTGTTAATGGTCAGGATGCTGATTAAATGGATTATCGGCAGTACCATATCGATTGGTGAAACAAGCGGCATGTTTTTCCTGTTGGCATTCTTCATGATCGTGTCCTGGCGGATTGCCATGTTATATAAATTCAAGAAGTTACAAAATGCATGAAAAAAGCACTCCAATTGTGTACTGCGCCGGCAACCCGGAAGTTAGACCGACTATGTTGGGTTCAGTACATTATGAGATGGAGTGCTTTTTGATGGTGTCAATGTTTATATTTTGATTGCCAATCTTCGGCATAATCGGTACGGGATTTGTTGAAATAGTGCTCATATGGTGTGACATCAATGTTCAACAATTTTAGCTTTTTGCGGAGAAACTTATGATCACGTTTTGGTGTAGCAATGATATAACCTTGTATCAAATCATCTTGGGTTATCTTTGATTGTTCTTTATCTAGGGCGACTTCTCCTATTTTACTGGCAATTTTTTGTCTGGCAACGTCGCGGAATAATTCAGGAACAGGCGAGACAAGTTCTTCAAGCAATTCCTTTTCTTTTTTTTCCCACATATGTCTTGATTTTTCCATGTAATATACTTCCCAATCAAATACTGACTTTCCGTCTTCTTTTGGAAGTTTTTTTAAAAATTTACGGAACATGAAAAAGCCACCGATACCCATCAATGTCAAAAGCAAAAATCCCCAAAATATAATGAAATAGTCTAAAAAAGCTCCCACTTTATCACCTGAATTCTTTCATATTAAAAAAAGATTTTCCTTTTCTTGCTAATTATAGTATGATTACCAGTAGTAGAATTTTTCAAATCGTATATACAAATTTCGTCTATAAACTACTCTAATCTCATTATAATAGGAATATCGCCCACAAACAAGTAACATATACCTCTATGTAGCAGCATATGTATCTAATGAAGGAAATAACTGCACGACTTTGTGGATAGGGGGAATATTTTGAAGAAAGATGCGAAACAGGAAATGAGGAGTACGGAGAATAATCATGTCGAGGATGATGCTGTTAATCAAAGTGATTTCGAGGACTTCACGACATTACCACAGACGGTTTTAAAGTGGATAGAGGCTAATAGCACGAATACATTTCTGATTTGGGATGACTCAGGATATATTGCTTATTCTTCTCAGACAGTCACTTCCTTATTAGGCTATACACCCAAAGAGATGTTAGGGAAGAAGTGGGACGAAATGGTATCCGCCGAGGATGCTGCGTTTTTTTATAAAAGTTCAAATATTTATACCATTTTCAGCCAGCCTTTTACTGTCCCTGTTTTGAATGAAAACGGAAAATATATTTGGTGTGAATGTGTCGCAAAGAGAATGGTACTTGAAAATGGGGACAGGTATTATGTTGCTATCTTACGTGATATTTCCGATAAAAAAGAAATAGAGGAGATGATGATCCGGTCAGAAAAAATGTCGATCGCCGGACAGCTTTCTGCTGGCATTGCGCATGAAATACGAAATCCCCTAACATCACTGAAGGGTTTTTTGCAATTGCTTCAGGCAGGTGTAAGCCATAAAGAGGAATACTATAAGATTATGATAGACGAAATCGAAAAAATGGAATCTATATCATCGGAATTACTTTTTATATCCAAGCCACTTACTGAAAATAAAGAGATGGAAGATGTCGGACGTATGATTGAAGATGTCGTTGTTTTACTTAGACCGCAAGCATCTTTGAACGAATGTCATATCATTTGGGATGAAGTAGAACAGCAAAAGATATATTGTGATCGCTCGCAAATCAAACAAGTATTGATCAATCTAGTCAAAAATGCCTATGAAGCGATGGAACAAGGTGGTCATATAGAAATAAATGTAACCGATAATGATGATACCATCAGTATAAAAGTGATTGATGAAGGTCCCGGTGTCCCTGAAGAAATCGTACATAAGCTCGGTGAGCCATTTTTCACAACGAAACAAAATGGTACAGGGTTGGGACTTATGATTGCCAATCAGATTTTGGAGCGACATGATGGGAAGTTGGAGATTTATCGGAATGAAGTAAAAGGAACCACATTTCAAATGACGTTACCCAAGTACAAATAATATTATGCATTCATGATGTAAGCGCTTCTATAAGTAAAAACAATCACTATGAATAAAAATATAATATCTTTTTTTAACTGTAATTATTTGTCTTATGTTATAGATTCATATAAAATTATGGTAGATTCTGCGTTTTTTGCGGAAATGAATTCATAATATTAGAAAGACGTTTTTGAAAGGAGAAAAGTACATGGGTAATTCGTACGGCGCAAAAAAGGAATTTGAACTTAATGGAAAAACGTATCATTACTATCGCCTGAAAGCACTGGAAGAACAAGGAATTGGAAAAGTTTCCAGACTGCCGTTTTCCATTCGTGTATTACTAGAATCATTGATCCGTCAACATGATGGACATGTCATTAAAGACGAACATGTTGAAGGTTTGGCTAAATGGGGTACAAAAGAAGGGCAAGGTGTCGATGTACCTTTTAAACCTTCACGTGTCATCTTGCAGGACTTTACGGGTGTGCCTGCTGTTGTCGACCTTGCATCATTACGTAAAGCAATGGTTGATATGGGGGGAGAACCGGATAAAATCAATCCTGAAGTTCCAGTTGACCTTGTTATCGATCACTCTGTTCAAGTTGATGAGTACGGTACAACACAAGCGCTCCAAGCGAATATGAATCTGGAATTTGAACGTAATATCGAACGTTATCAATTTTTGAATTGGGCTCAAAAAGCATTCAAGAACTATCGTGCCGTTCCACCCGCAACAGGGATTGTCCATCAGGTAAACCTTGAGTACCTTGCAAACGTCGTTCATGGTAATTTGAACGAAGACGGAAGCTATGAAGCATTTCCGGATACGTTGGTCGGTACAGACTCCCATACACCGATGATCAACGGTCTTGGTGTTCTGGGTTGGGGTGTCGGTGGTATTGAAGCGGAGGCCGGTATGCTTGGGCAACCTTCCTACTTCCCTCAGCCTGAAGTAATCGGTGTGAAGTTCACTGGTTCATATCCACAAGGAACGACAGCAACCGACTTGGCTTTAAAAGTAACGAAGACGTTGCGTGATAAGCATGTTGTCGGCAAATTTGTCGAATACTTTGGTCCAGGGCTGCAATCGATGGCACTTGCTGATAGAGCAACCATTTCCAACATGTCACCGGAATACGGTGCAACTGCGGGATATTTCCCGGTGGATAAAGAATCACTTGATTATTTGCGCCTGACAGGCCGAAGCGAAGAACAGATTGCTTTGGTTGAAAAATATTGTAAAGAAAACGACCTATGGTATTCACCTGATATGGAAGATCCAGAGTACTCGGATGTCGTTGAAATCAATTTATCTGAATTGGAGCCGAATCTGGCAGGACCAAAACGTCCACAAGATTTAATTCCATTATCAGCCATGAAAAAAGAATTCAACAAAGCAGTGACCGCTCCTGTTGGTAACCAGGGCTTTGGGCTTGATAAATCAGAGTTTGATAAAGAAGTTACGATCGATCACCCTAATGGAAAACAATCCGTGATGAAAACAGGTTCACTGGCCATTGCAGCTATCACATCCTGTACAAATACATCAAATCCATATGTCATGTTAGGTGCAGGTTTACTTGCGAAAAATGCTGTTGAAAAAGGTCTTGAAGTACCAGAGTATGTCAAGACATCGCTTGCACCTGGTTCTACAGTTGTAACCAGATATTTGGATGATTCCGGTCTAACGACATACTTGGATCAACTTGGCTTTAATTTGGTCGGGTACGGATGTACAACATGTATCGGTAACTCCGGACCGCTTCGTCCTGAAATTGAAAAAGCCATTGCAGAAAATGATTTGACTGTTTCTTCGGTGTTGTCCGGTAACCGTAACTTTGAAGGAAGGATCCATCCACTCACAAAAGCGAACTATTTGGCGTCACCACCACTTGTAGTAGCTTATGCGCTAGCTGGAACGGTTGATATTAACCTTGCGAAGGACCCGCTGGGCGTAGATAAAGATGGTAACGACATATATATGGATGACATCTGGCCGTCTAGGGATGAAATCAAAGAAATGGTACAATCTGTGGTCAAACCGGAAACATTCCGTGAAGAATACGACAACATTTTTGAATCAAACAATAAGTGGAATGAAATTGAAACAACTGATGAACCTTTGTATAAGTGGGAAGAAAAGTCAACGTACATTCAAAACCCACCATTTTTTGAAGGGTTATCAAAAGAAGCAGATACTGTTAAACCACTTAGAAATATGCGTGCGATCGCTAAATTCGGTGATTCAATAACAACGGACCATATTTCTCCAGCAGGGGCAATTGCACTTGATTCACCTGCGGGTAAATATTTACAGAGTAAAGATGTTTCACCAAGAAACTTCAACTCGTATGGATCACGACGTGGAAATCATGAGGTCATGATGCGAGGCACTTTTGCCAACATCCGTATCCGTAACCTTTTGGCTCCAGGTACCGAAGGCGGCTATACAACGTACTGGCCAACGGATGAAGTATTACCGATGTATGACGCGGCAATGAAATACAAAGAAGATGGAACAGGTCTTGTTGTACTTGCCGGTCAGGATTATGGAATGGGATCTTCGCGTGACTGGGCGGCAAAAGGTTCCGATCTATTGGGAATTGAAACAGTCATTGCTGAATCATATGAGCGTATCCATCGTTCCAATCTCGTTATGATGGGGGTACTCCCATTACAGTTCAAAGATGGAGAAAATGCTGATAAGCTCGGCTTGACAGGTAAAGAAACATTCAATGTCGATATTGATTCTAATGTACGTCCGCATGATACAGTCAAAGTAACCGCGGAAGATGAAAAAGGAAATGTAACCGAATTTGATGCCATTGCCCGTTTCGACAGTGATGTTGAAATTGATTATTATCGTAATGGTGGTATCCTGCAGCTTGTTTTACGGGATAAACTTGAAGCTTAAACTTGAAAAAACCCGGGTCTCCCAACTTAATGGTTGGGAGGCTCTTTTTTTATGGTCAAATGATTTCAGGAAAGGATCCCATTGAATAACACGATGAACCGATCGGTGATATCAAACAATTATAAGGCACGCTATGTCTTACATTATAAAAACGAAGGGGGTTGGTCATACTGGAGAAAAAAGGAGTTGGTATAAAATGGCGCTAAAACGAAAAGCTTCATTTGCCGAATTAGTGGAAGAAAATCGCGAACAAATATTGCAAGATCGCGAACAGATGGATGAAATTGAAGCCAAACTGGAAAAAGAAAAACGTGTCTCCTTACGGAAGCTTGACTGAATAAAGTGTCCATGTGCTGATGGATGTGTGTATATCCTTTGTCATGTTGGTAACTCTATAGCATGAGTAAGAAATTATTTGTGCAAAAGGAGCGTCAAAAATGGCAAAACATGATAAAAAACCCAAGCCGGATGATCGCAGTGACAATTACGAAAAGTTGCAATCGATGGCGGAAGATACTGCACAAAACATCGAAAAGTCACAAGAAACGATGGAGCACTTATCCGGTGACGAGCAACAAGCCTTAAAATCTAAAAACAAACGTCGTAAGGAAGCCATCGATAGCTTTCAAAAAGAAATGGAAGATGAAGCTGAATATCGGGATTAGTAATCAAAACCTCAAGCAACCACATTGTTTGAGGTTTTTACTATCATGACAGGTCTATTTTTTAAATATAATTCGGGTTTGTGATAAAATATAGATTGTGTTACATTGAGATTTTCGAAGGGAGAATACATGACATTGCACAAAGTACATACAACAATAGAAGTCCGCTATCAGGAAACAGATCAAATGGGAGTCGTGTATCATGGGAACTATTTGGTATGGTTTGAGATAGGAAGGACGAAATTTATCGAGGAATTGGGTTTTTGTTATGCAGATATGGAAAAGCATGATGTCGTCTCACCTGTGATCGATGCACATGTTACATACAAATCGGCTATACGTTACGGGGAATCGGTCGTTGTGGAAACATGGCTGGAAAAATATGATGGGATTCGATCGGTATACGGCTATAACGTAATAGGAGAAAATGGGAAGGTAGCCGTGACCGGTACAACGACTCATGTCATTGTCAAAAAAGATACATTCCGGCCCTTATCATTGAGAAAAGCTTTCCCGGATTGGCATGCAGCCTATACACGGGAAATAGAGAGGGAATCATAATGGCATTTGGTATAAAACGGGACGAACTACATCGATGGAAAAATGCTGTCAAAAATGGAGACATTGCTTTTTTGACACATTATTGGATGGATAAACGTTTTCCGGGTTGCTATACCGTCACAAAAGTAGGCTGTGCGGATATTGCTAAGCTAAAAGAATGGGGGAAACAGCATGGGCTCCAAGCGAGTTGGATAGATCATGATTTGAATTATCCTCATTTTGATCTGTTTGGTGATCTTCAAAAACGTATTTTAATCGAGGAAAATCAACATGAACAATTGCGTAGGTTTCGATTGTAACAGTGAAAATGCGATTAGTTTCGACGTTTCCGTTTGTTTATATAACGGGGATGGAAACAGGGAATTATTATACCATCGCCCTGTATGTGTCCCATCTCCGTCCTTTAAAGGCTTTTACGTTATGAATAGCTAAATTCCGGTTCGTTCACTTTGTGGTTCATTTGAATTTTCAGGTCTTTATCGGCAAAATACCATGCATCCTTTTGCTCAATAAAAAATGTAACACCTTCCACTGTTGTTGTAGCATGTGGATCCTCTGGTGTGTTAATTTGCATCCCCAAGGAAAACCCCGGTACAATTCCACCTACTCCACCATATCGAACAAAAAACTGAATGTTGTCTTTTGGTTGGATGGAAAGTTCTTGTTTATACCAATTGGCTGCGACTTTACTGACTGTTATTTTCAAAGTCAACAACCTCCTCATATGTGTTTTTGTAAATCATGATTCTTTTTCTTCTCGGGTACCAAATCGACTCCTCCACGATGAAAAGGATGACACTTCCCAATACGTATGATTGTTAAGTAAGCTCCCTTCAGTGCACCGAAACGTTTGAAAGCTTCGAGTCCGTATTCGGAACAAGTTGGATAAAATCGGCAGGTCCGAGGTTTCAATGGGCTGATGGCTTTTTGATAAAATTTAATCAATCCGATAAAAATATATTTCACGACAATCAGTTCCTTTGCAGAGGGAGATCTGTTCATATAACCGCATTTCAAACCTCCATTTTCAACGTGTAACCAAAGTATACGAGGTAAATGGATAATATTCAATTGATTGATTCATATGGATTATAGCCATGTAATTTTTGGCTCTGTTTTATTTTTGATTCGTTTGATGTTGTCTTTATGTCGATAGAACACAAAAATGGTCAATACACTGATTACAATGATTAAAGTAATATCTTTAAAGATAATCGCAGCTATGATGGATACAATCCCTGTAATCATCGATGAAAGGGATACATATTTGGAGATATACAACGCAATGATGAATGTCGCAACCATGATTACAAATAAAATAGGGTTGATTCCCAATATGATCCCCCCTGATGTGGCAACTGCTTTTCCTCCCCTGAATTTCGCGAATAATGGGTATGTATGACCCAATACGGCAAATAAACCGATGATAAGACGATTCAAGTCTGCTTCCACCAATAAAGGTAATAATGTTGCACCGGTTCCTTTCAGGATATCACCGAGAACCACAATGATCCCAGCTTTTATGCCTAATACTCGAAATGAGTTCGTTGCACCGAGATTACCGCTTCCATGTTCGCGTATATCTATTTTAAAGCCGATTTTACCGACGATTAATCCGGTTGGAATGGACCCTAAGATATATGCAGTAATTATAAATAAAACATATTCCATTTCATACCCACTTTCTTATGGAGATTCGAATGTGTTTACCCAATACTGGTAAGAGATATATTCTATTTTATCATGAAGTATCATCCAGAAGAACCTTAAAGTCATGATTTGTCCAATTTTATTGAAAAGGATACTGCCTTCATGCAAACTGGAAGATAGAAGATTTGTTTTTGGACAGGCCATTAAGGGTAAAGATGATATAAGTCGAGAATTATAAATTCGATACGAAAAGAGTTGTTTATAAGTGATTGAATTTAAAGATGTACATAAAACATATTCCGATGGAACAGAAGCTTTGAAGGGGTTTTCAATGCGAGTCGACAAGGGCGAGTTCGTGACGTTGATAGGTCCCAGTGGTTGTGGAAAGACGACTACGATGAAGATGGTCAACCGATTGATTGAACCGACTTCCGGGCATATCTTGATCAACGATGAGAATATAGAGAACTTCAACATACATGAATTAAGATGGAATATTGGTTATGTATTACAAGATATCGCTTTATTTCCTCATTTGACTATCGAAGAAAATATACATATCGTTCCTGAGATGAAAAAATGGAAACGGAAAAAAATGAGGCAACGGAGCAATGAACTGTTGGATATGGTGGGCCTCGATCCATCAACATACAAAAAACGGATGCCAGGTGAACTTTCAGGTGGTGAGCAGCAGCGGATAGGAGTGATACGTGCTCTCGCAGCTGATCCGGATATCATTTTAATGGATGAGCCGTTCAGTGCGCTGGATCCGATCAGCAGAGAACAACTTCAGCATGATATACAACTGTTGCAAAAGGAAATCCAAAAAACCATTCTCTTTGTGACACATGATATGGATGAGGCGATGGCGTTAGGTGATCGGATCTGTTTAATGAAAAGTGGTGAAATTGTCCAGATCGACACACCTCAACAATTGATTTTACATCCTCAAACATCATTTGTAAAAGATTTTATCGGGGAAAGAAAGTCACCCTGGCGGACCGCTGTTGATGTCATATGTGATAGGGAATCATCTCATATGCGTAGTCTGGCTGATATACATGATTCGGGTTATCCAAAGGAAGGGACCTTTTTTATCCACGATAAAAACCATGCTTACATCAGCACTGTCCACAATGGTGCAAACGTAAAAACAAAAACGTTGCCAAATAACATGCCATTGTTTGAAGCAGCGGACGTGATGGAACATGGGGAACAAATGTTTTATCCGGTTGTTAAAGATGATACATTGATCGGTGTCTTAAGTTATAAAGATATCGTATCTTTCTTGCAACGTAAATCGCAGTTGGAAAACGGGGTGATGGCGTGAAAGAATTCATCGATGTTTTCCATGAACGGCAAGATGTTTTAGCGGAAACCATTTGGGAACATTTGCAAATCTCCTTGATTACATTGGTTATCGCTATTTTGATAGCCGTCCCACTCGGTTTGTTATTAAGCAGATTTATACGGTTTGCCGAGCCTATCATTGGAATTGCGGCCGTTATGCAGACCATACCAAGTCTTGCTGTTTTGGCTTTTTTGATACCGATATTCGGTATTGGGACAAAACCGGCTATTGTGGCATTGACCGCTTATGGTCTTTTGCCGATACTCCGAAATACGTACACAGGCATTAAAGAAGTTAACCCATCGTTGAAAGAAGCCGCTACAGGCATGGGGATGAATTCATTTAAACGGTTGACGAAAGTGGAATTGCCGATTGCCATGCCGGTTATTATGGCGGGTGTCCGAACGTCCATGGTCCTTATTGTAGGAACAACCACTATCGCCGCTCTTATCGGAGCAGGCGGTTTAGGTGAAATTATTTTGCTTGGCCTTGATCGTGGTGCGGATGTACCTTTGATTTTGTTGGGGGCGATTCCTGCCGCATTGCTTGCGATCGCTTTGGATTTCATTCTAAGGGGATTCGAAAAGATATCACGGAAAACCGGCTTCAAGTCATTTATCGCTATGCTTGTCATAGCTGTACTTGTTGTCGTGTCACCATTGATTTTTCAAGGGAAAAAGGCCGATTTAGTCATCGGGGCGAAACTTGGGGCTGAACCAACCATTTTAATCAATATGTATAAAGAACTCATTGAAGATCAAACAGATCTGACCGTTGAATTAAAACCCGATTTCGGGAAGACAGCTTTTAATTTCTCCGCCTTAAAACAAGGCAGCATTGATATCTACCCTGAATTTACCGGCACAGCCATCGTCTCATTGATGGAAGAAGAGGCAGACAGCAATGATGAACAAAAGGTATATGAACAAGCAAAAAAGGGGATGTATAATCAGTATGGTATGGTGTTATTAGAGCCAATGGACTATAATAATACATATACCGTTGCAACCACAAAGGAACTTCAAGACCGGTACGACCTGAAAACGATCGGTGATTTAAAAGCGATCGAGGATGATATAACAGCAGGGTTCACATTGGAATTCAAAGACAGGCATGACGGTTATGTCGGCATGCAGGAATTATACGGTTTGGATATCGACCAGATCAAAACAATGGAACCCGGCATCAGGGAAAAAGCGTTGTCCAATGGTGAAGTCGATATTATCGATGGCTATGCGACGGATAGTTATATGGTTGAGTTGGATCTGGTTGCATTGGATGATCCGGAAGAACTGTTTCCGCCATATCAAGGTGCTCCACTATTACGGGAAGAAACACTGAAGAAATACCCGGAATTGGAAGAGGTGCTCAATCAGTTGGGTGGCAAAATCACAGATGAGGAAATGCGTAAGATGAACTATATGGTAGATTATGAAGATGCATCACCTGAAAAAGTAGCTCATGATTATCTGGTCGAAAACGGGCTGCTGGATAAATAATGATGAAAAATAATGGGAAGGATGATGACATTGACATGGAAGAACCCAGATGACAATAAGATTAAATCGATTTTGGAAGATGCTAAAACAATAGCAGTTGTAGGGTTGTCCGCCAATCCTGATAAGACCGCCTACCAAATTGCAAAAATCATGCAAGATAAAGGATATAAAATCATTCCCGTCAATCCGACAGTTGATCGTGTTCTTGGGGAAAAGGCGTATGATTCTTTAACAGATATTGATATTGGTTTTGATATCATAAATGTTTTCCGTAGGCCGGAGTATTTACCTAAAATAGCCCAAGAAGCAGTGGAAACGGATTGTCGGGTTTTCTGGGCGCAACTAGGCATCAGCAACCAAGATGCATATGATTATTTAACGGACCATGATTTTACTGTTATAATGGATAAATGCATCAAGGTCGCCCATTCCGAGCTCCTTTCATAGTCGGAAGAAAAAAGAGTGATGAATGACATCACTCTTTTTATAAGCCATTTTCGCTTAATTCTATGCACGTAAAATCATTTTATAGTATACTAGACGTGATTTTGAGAGGGTGATGCATGAATGTCACCAGCCCTGGAAAGTAAAGCCTATCATGATGATGGATGTCTGATCGATTACAAAATGCAGGTAGAAATTAGAAGGTGAATGATTGTCTACTCACCGTTCGGTATTGTCTATCGATATGTCACTTATGTTTTTACATGATATAGGTATGTTTACAAGGAAGGAGTCGAACGACGATTACGAAACAATCTATGGAATACACAGATGATTCAATACAAGTATTGGAAGGACTCGATGCAGTCAGAAAACGTCCCGGAATGTATATCGGGAGTACGGATCATAGAGGCTTGCATCAATTGGTATATGAAATTGTCGATAATGCGGTCGATGAAGCCTTAGCGGGATTCGGCAATGTGATAAACGTAACGATACATACGGATAATAGTGTATCTATTGAAGATAGTGGTCGCGGGATCCCTGTTGGTACGCATCAGACCGGTAAGTCAACTATGGAAGTCATTTTCACTGTTTTACACGCCGGTGGCAAGTTCGGTCAAGGCGGCTATAAGACAAGCGGAGGCTTACATGGGGTAGGGGCAGCGGTTGTCAATGCATTATCGGAAACATTTGAAGTGACGACGTTCCGTGATGGTTATATTTATAAACAAACGTTCAAGGATGGAGGAAAACCATCCGGTCCATTGGAAAAGATGGGCCCGACACGAAAAAAAGGGACGATCATTCATTTCAAGCCGGATGAGTCGATTTTTTCAGAAACCGTTTATGATCATGAAACTGTGTCAGAGCGTTTAAGAGAAGCCGCATTCCTGCTTAAAGGATTGACGATTTCTTTAAAAGATGAACGCCATGATATGGCAGAAGAATATCATTATCCAGATGGATTGGTATCGTTTGTCGGTTATTTGAATGAGGAAAAAGATACATTACATGATGTTGTATCATTTGAAGGCGAGCAGCAAGGCATTGAGGTGGACTTTGCTTTTCAATTCAATGATGGGTATGCAGAGAGTATGCTATCCTTCGTCAATCATGTGCGAACTCGTGATGGGGGAACACATGAATCCGGTGCACGAACAGCGATTACCAGAGTTTTCAATGACTATGCCAGACGTACAGGCCTACTCAAAGAAAAGGATAAAAACCTGGAAGGAACGGATATCCGGGAAGGATTTACGTCCATTGTATCAGTACGCATTACAGAGGATAAGCTTCAATTTGAAGGTCAAACAAAAGAAAAACTTGGTACCCCGGAGGCCCGTTCTGCGGTTGATAGTGTCGTATCCGAAAAACTGGCTTATTTTCTGGAGGAGAATCCAGAGGTCAGTAATGCATTGCTCAAGAAGGCCATGAAAGCAAGGGAAGCGCGTGTCGCTGCTAGAAAAGCGCGCGAAGAGGCACGGACAGGGAAAAAGAAACGACGTAAGGATACAATGTTAAGTGGAAAATTGACCCCTGCCCAATCGCGAAATCCGAAGAAAAATGAACTGTATTTAGTCGAGGGGGATTCAGCGGGTGGTTCAGCCAAACAAGGACGGGATCGTAAATTCCAGGCTGTCCTCCCGTTACGTGGTAAAGTGATCAATACTGAGAAAGCAAAACTTCAAGATGTCTTTAAAAATGAGGAAATTTCAACAATCATCCATACGATAGGAGCCGGTGTCGGCGGAGATTTTAACATGGAAGATGCCCAGTATGATAAAGTCATCATCATGACGGATGCAGACACAGACGGAGCACATATACAAGTATTGCTATTGACTTTCTTTTATCGATATATGCGTGAACTCGTGGAAAATGGGAAGGTATTTATTGCTCTACCGCCCCTTTACAAAATATCCAAGGGAAAAGGAAAAAAAGAAAAAGTCGTTTATGCATGGGAAGAAGATGAATTGCAAAACGCGATCAAAACGTTTAAAAACGGTTATATGATTCAGCGTTACAAAGGGTTGGGGGAAATGAATGCTGAACAATTATGGGAGACAACCATGAACCCTGATACACGTACATTAATCCGTGTGACATTGGAAGATTTGGCGATGGCTGAACGCCGTGTGACGACATTGATGGGTGATAAAGTAGAACCAAGAAGAAAGTGGATTGAACAACAAGTGAAATTTGGTATGGAAGATGACGAAAACATCTTGGAAAACAAAAAAATTCATTCGTAATTAAGGGGGATTTGGCTTGTCACAGACAGAAAAGTTTTTAGATCTTCCACTTGAAGAAGTAATGGGTGACCGATTCGGAAGATACAGTAAATACATTATTCAAGACCGTGCTTTGCCTGATGCAAGAGATGGCTTGAAACCTGTACAACGACGCATTCTATATGCGATGCATGAAGAGAAGAATACGTTTGATAAAAACTTCAGGAAAGCTGCTAAAACGGTCGGAACCGTCATCGGGAATTATCATCCACACGGAGATAGTTCTGTTTATGAAGCGATGGTGCGCCTGAGCCAGGATTGGAAAGTTCGTATGGGCTTAGTTGAAATGCATGGTAACAACGGAAGCATTGATGGTGATCCACCGGCAGCAATGCGTTATACAGAGGCCCGACTATCAAAGATCGCTTCTGAACTGCTTCGTGATATTGATAAAGATACGGTTGATTTCATTCCAAATTTTGATGATACGACATCAGAGCCATTGATATTGCCGGCGAAATTCCCGAATTTGCTTGTCAACGGGTCGACAGGTATTTCAAGCGGTTATGCGACAGACATTCCCCCGCATAACTTAAAAGAAGTTATAGATGCTGTCATTATGAAAATCGATAAGCCGGACGTTACTGTAGATGACCTGTTAAACGTCATGAAGGGACCTGATTTTCCAACCGGTGGCATCATCCAAGGCATTGATGGTCTTAAAAAGGCCTATGAAACAGGTAAAGGAAAAGTGGTCGTTCGCGGGAAGGCCCAGGTTGAAAAAATACGGTCTGGACGAGAACAAATCGTCATTGATGAAATACCTTACGAAGTCAATAAAGCAAACATGGTGAAAAAAATGGATGAACTTCGTATCGATCGAAAGGTTGAAGGTATTGCCGAGGTCAGAGACGAGACAGACCGCACTGGAATGCGTATTGTTGTCGAATTGAAAAAGAATGTCGATAGTGAAGGTGTCTTGAATTTCCTTTATAAAAATACTGACTTACAGATAACGTACAACTTCAATATGGTGGCTATCCAGAACAAGACGCCAAAACTGTTGTCACTTGAACAAGTTCTAGACACGTATATCCAACATCAAAAAGATGTCATGATACGCCAGACAACCTATGATTTAAATCAAGCCAATGCCCGCGCACATATTGTCGAGGGGCTCATCAAAGCCATCTCCATATTGGATGAACTGATTGAAACAATTCGTGCCTCCAAGGATAAAGGTGATGCCAAGAAACAAATCATCGCTGAATATGGTTTTACCGAAGAACAGGCAGAAGCGATTGTAATGCTTCAATTATACCGTTTAACGAACACCGATATTACTTCATTGGAAAAAGAAGCTGATGAACTCAAGAAAAAAATCGATCAACTATCAGCTATTCTGAATAGCGATAAAAAGTTATTCCAAACGATTAAAGCTGATTTGAAACAATTGAAAAAAACATTCGGTGATGAACGTCGAACAGTGATTGAAGAAGAGATAGAAGAATTGACATTCAATATAGAAGTGACGGTCGCAAAAGAAGATGTTCTTGTATCGGTGACCAAAGATGGCTATATCAAACGAACAAGTCTCAGATCATATGCCGCCTCGAATGGCGAAGAGTTCCCGATGAAGGAAGAGGACCACCTCATCAGGCTGATTGAAATGAATACGACCGACCATCTTTTATTATTTACGAATAAAGGAAAGTTCATTTATTTACCCATCCATGAACTCCCCGATATAAGGTGGAAAGATATGGGACAGCATATTTCAAATATCGCTGCATTAGATAAAGAAGAGTATATCATTCAAAGCGTACCGATCCGTTCCTTCGAGGAAGAACAATATGTTGTGTTTTTCACCAGGAACGGTATGGTGAAACGTACACAATTACAACAGTACGAGGTACAACGCCATTCACGCTCACTCATTGCCATCAACTTAAAGGGGAATGATGAAGTGGTTGATGTCTTCATCACCGATGGACACTTCGATATATTTGTGGCGAGCAATACAGGTTATGGCCTGTGGTACCATGAATCGGAAGTATCTGTGGTCGGTCAACGTGCAGCGGGTGTCAAATCCATTCAGTTGAAAGATGGGGAACATGTCGTAAATGGGGCTGTCTTTGATGAACTACATGAACCCTCACTCGTTATGGTAACCCATAGAGGGGCTTGTAAACGTATGAAACTCGATGTGTTTACAAGAACATCGAGGGCAAAACGCGGTTTGACCATGCTTCGTGAATTAAAACGCAAGAGTCACCGAATCAAAGGATTCAAGACGGTTTATGAAAATGAAAGCATTCATTTCGTCACTGAAAAAGGTGAAACACACCGGATATTCCCATTAGAATTGTCGACAAGTGACAGGTATAGCAATGGTTCATTTGTCATTGATGTCGATCATCAAGGTGAAGTAACAGAAGTATGGAAAGAAGCCAGTTACGAAAAACCCTTTAACGATATAGAAGAGTAAAGGAAAGATGCCTTCAGCGTGTTATCATGTTGAAGGCATCTTTTTAAGAATAAAGCATATGATCTCAAGTGTTTAGGCTGTATCTACAAAGAGTGAATATCAATGGTTTGGATCTCAAAATGAATGATGGATGGTGAAACGAATTTGATTGAGAACCTATAAACACCTTCAAATTTTTATGAAAGCATGATAAACTTAAATTATATAATCATGAAAAGGAGGGATTTGAACGGGATTACGTCAGCGTATTATCCAGAGTGCACTCCTTTTATTTGAAGAGAATGGCTACCATGGTGTGACGGTCAATCAGATTGTCGATGATGTTGGTACTTCAAAAGGTGGATTTTACCATCACTTCAAATCAAAGGACGAATTATTGTTCGTCATTCATGATACATTCATTACTTATGTTTTGGAAAAAGCGCAAGCGGCAAACGAAACGTATACTTCTCCAACCAAGAAACTGCAAGCCATCATCAAGAGTTTCGTGAAAGTTTTTGATTTGTACAAGGCCCATATTGCCGTGTTTTATCAGGAGCATATTTACTTGAACGAACAATATGAATCATTAATCAATCAAAAACGTGATCAGTTTAAAGAAATGATCATGGATGCTGTCAGAGAGGGAAAAACGTCAGGAGAGTTCCGGAGAGATCTATCAGTTGAAATCACCGGCATGGCCATATTGGGTATGGTCAACTGGACGTATAAATGGTATAAAAAATCAGGGGCAAAAACAATCGAAGACATAGGAGATATTTATATCAATCTCATTTTACATGCTTTATTAGATGAGGAAACACTTTTTCATAATGGTTATGAAAACGTTTTAATTTAAAGTACAACATTCAGTGAATGTTCACGCATAATGATGTACGAATCAGACCAACCAGTCGGTCTTGGGATAGAAATGACAGGAGGGTGATCATGGATTTTTCATTGACAAAGGAACAAACAATGATTCGCAATATGGTTCGTGATTTTGCAGAATCGGTTATCGGTCCACGTACGATAGAAATTGATAAAGAGGCAAAATTTCCAACGGATATTTTCAAGCAAATGGGTGAATTAGGGTTGATGGGCATTCCATTTCCCGAAGAATACGGTGGTTCTGGTGGTGATACACTATCCTATGCCATCGCCGCTGAAGAGATTGCACGTGTATGCGGTAGCACCGGCTTGAGTTATGCAGCTGCGGTATCACTCGGAGCAAGTCCGATTTATTATTTCGGAACAAAAGAACAAAAAGAAAAGTATTTAAAGCCTTTGGCGGAAGGAAAGGAACTCGGTTCATTCGGATTGACAGAACCCAATGCAGGTTCAGATGCAGGTGGGACGAAAACAACAGCCGTTAAGGAAGGCGATGATTTTGTCATCAATGGTGAGAAATGTTTTATCACGAATGCCAGTTTTGCTGAAATCATCATTGTAACCGCCATCACAGGAAAAGATGAGCGTGGAAAAAATATCATTTCGGCAATCATCGTCCCCACTGATTCGGAGGGTGTTACGATTACGAGTGACTATGACAAGATGGGTGTCCGTGGTTCCGACACAGCGGAAATCGTACTTGAAGATGTCCGGGTTCCACAAGCAAACCTACTCGGAGATGAAAAGAAAGGGTTTAATCAATTCCTATATACATTGGATGGTGGACGAATTTCCATTGCATCGTTGGGATTGGGAATTGCCCAAGCGTCCTTGGAAAAAGCGTTGAATTATGCAAAAGAAAGAAAGCAATTTAAAAAACCGATCGCTGATTTCCAGGCGATTCAATTCAAATTAGCCGATATCGCGATGGAAGTTGAACTTGCTAGAAATATGGTTTATAAAGCAGCTTGGCTTAAGGATCAAGGCAAACCGTTTACAAAGGAATCAGCCTATGCAAAACTTTTTGCGACTGAAACCGCAACACGTGCAGCCAATCAGGCCATCCAGATCCACGGTGGATATGGATATATGCGCGAGTACGAGGTAGAACGGTATTTGCGTGATGCCAAGTTGCTGGAAATCGGTGAAGGAACATCTGAAATTCAGCGTTTGGTGATTGCCAGACAACTAGGTTGCTAGAGGAACGCGTTTCAGATTTACCATGGTAGGAGTGAATATATGATTACAAAGATATTGATAGCGAATCGAGGCGAGATTGCTTCGAGAGTGATGCGTACATGTCAGGAAATGGATATACAAACAGTGGCAGTTTATTCTGAGGCAGATCGTTATTCACCGTTTGTACAAATGGCGGATGAAAGCTATTTATTAGGCCCTTCACGCGTGCAGGATAGTTATTTGAATGTAGATAAACTATTGGAAATTGCCCATGAAGCGAAAGTGGATGCGATACATCCTGGTTACGGTTTTTTAAGTGAGAATGCAAGTTTTTGCAAGCGCTGTACAGAAGAGGGATTCACTTTCATAGGACCGACAAGTGATGTCATTGAAAAGATGGGAGATAAAATTGCGGCAAGAAAAACAATGCAGAAGGCAGGCGTTCCGGTTGTACCTGGAACGGAAAATGCTGTTGGGACGGTAGAAGAAGCAATCGTATCTGCCAATGATATCGGCTATCCTATTATGCTTAAGGCGTCCGCGGGTGGTGGTGGAATTGGCATGCAAGTCGTCCGTGATGAAAAAGAACTGACGACCGTATTTGCGAGTCATTCAAAGCGCGCAGAAAACCTATTTGGGGATGGGGCCATGTTCCTGGAGAAAAAAGTTGAAAATGCCCATCATGTTGAAATTCAAGTGATTGCTGATTCCCAGGGCAACGTCATTCATTTATATGATCGAGAATGCTCGGTTCAACGACGTCATCAAAAAGTGATTGAAGAGGCTCCTTCACCGTTCATCTCGGAAAAGACGAGACAGGATATGTGCGCTGCTGCGGTACAGGCTGCTGAAACATTGACATATACGAGTGCCGGCACGATTGAATTTTTGGTTGATGAGGATGAAAACTATTATTTCTTGGAGATGAATACACGTATACAAGTGGAACATCCAGTCACAGAGGAAATAACGGGTGTTGATATCGTCAAATTGCAAGTACATATTGCAAATGGCAGGGCATTGCCTTTTGACCAAAAGTCTATTTCCAGGCAAGGCCATGCTATAGAAGCACGTATATATGCGGAAGATCCCAAAACATTTTTCCCATCACCGGGTCATATTTCAAAATTTGAATTACCTCAAGGAAATCATATACGGAATGAAGTGACAGTTGAAAGTGATATGGAAGTGACACCTTTTTATGATCCGATGATTGGAAAACTGATTGTATCCGGCACAACACGAGATGAGGCCATTACACGTATGAAAGAGGCACTGGCTTCCTATCGGGTAGAAGGTATCAAAACGAATATTCCGATGCTCGAGAATATAATCGGCAATGACGTGTTTCTATCTGGTCGTACAACAACCGCTTTTATCGATGAATATTATCTACCGTCATTGAAATAAGGGGCATAAATCACGAAAATAAATTTTTCTAGGAGGAATGAAAATGGATGAAATAAAAGCATCAATGGCAGGAAACGTTTGGAAGATTGTAGTTGAAGAAGGGGAGACAGTTGAAGAGGATCAAGATATCGTTATTCTTGAATCGATGAAAATGGAAATTCCGATTCCGGCTGAAGATGATGGAACCGTAAAAGAAATTAAGGTAAAGGAAGGCGACTTCGTAAATGAAGGCGATACACTTGCTATCATCGAATAAAAGGGAGAGGGTTTGGCTTGAACTTTCCAGAAGAAATTACAATTAAGGAAGTAGGACCCCGTGATGGTCTTCAAAATGAAAGTGATATGGTTCCCACGGAAGCGAAATTACAGTGGATCGATATGCTTTCTGAAACAGGCGTTTCTTATATTGAGGTCTCATCATTTGTACACCCGAAATGGGTTCCCCAGCTGAAGGATGCAACAGATGTCTTCAAGCGGATAAAACGTAACCCGGATGTGACTTACGCCGCTTTGGTTCCCAATGAAAAAGGATTGGAACGTGCATTGGATGTAGATATTGATGATGTATGTCTCTTTTTGTCTGCGAGTGAGACACATAACCGGAAAAACATCAATAAGTCCATAATGGATACTTATCCTGTACTGGAGTCCGTCGCAAGGGGTGCGAAACAGTCGAATAAGCTTGTAAGAGGTTATGTTTCGACAGTATTCGGATGTCCCTATGAAGGGGATATCGATATCAATGACGTCATCGATGTGTGTGACCGTTTATTTTCAATGGGAGTTGATGAACTTTCCATCGGGGATACGATTGGTGTCGCAGATCCCGCTCAAGTCTATCATGTCCTGGAGAAGTTATTAGATTACTTTCCAAAAGAGAAGATTGCCATGCATTTTCACAATACCAGAGGTACTGCTTTGGCGAATGTCCTTATGTCAATGGCGTTCGGGATTCAGAAATTTGATAGTGCCATCGGAGGGCTTGGAGGCTGTCCATATGCCAAAGGGGCGACAGGTAATCTTGCGACCGACGATTTGCTATATATGATCAATCGAATGGGAATCAAGACAGGCATCGATGCTGATAAAATGTTGGAAGCTGCTTTATATATCGAGAAGTATGTGGATAATCTGTCGAGCCACCAGATGAATATTATTAAAAAAGAACGATAGGAGAAGTGATTATGGCTTCACTTATAGATGTAAAGACAGTCGATAACCATATTGCTGTAGTGACATTAAACAGACCCGCTGCCAGAAATGCTTTGTCACGGGCATTACTATCGGAATTATATACTGTTATCAAGGATATCGATGAAGATTCTTCCATTCATTGCACGATACTGACTGGTTCAGGAACAAAAGCATTCTGCGCGGGAGCTGATCTGAAAGAACGAAAAGGAATGCCCGATGCAGAAGTGATCGGTTGTGTCGAACAAATCGGTGATGTTGTCTCGACCATCGAAAGGATGAAAATGCCCGTCATTGCACTCATAAATGGGGCAGCTTTCGGAGGTGGACTGGAGTTGGCGTTGGGATGTGATATCCGTCTGGCTGCTTCTCATAGTAAAATGGGGTTAACGGAAACATCATTGGCAATCATTCCGGGAGCAGGCGGTACACAGCGTCTTCCTCGATTGATCGGTATGGGGAAAGCAAAGAAAATGATTTTCAGCGCGACTGCGCTCTCAGCAGAGGAAGGTTTAGAAGTCGGCCTTATAGACGAAATGCTCAATACGGACGATTTGCTAGAAAGTGCATTACAGTTAGCAAGGAAGATTGCAGCTAATGGTCCTATCGCACTAAGGCAGGCTAAAACCGCCGTCAACCATGGATCGGAAATGGCGCTTCAAAATGCGCTTATTTTTGAACGTCAATGTTATAAAGAAACAATCCCCACGGAAGATCGTATGGAAGGTCTTATTGCTTTTCAGGAAAAACGCAAGCCCGACTATCGAGGAAAGTAAGTGAAGGAGGAACACTATTTATGTCATATGTACAAGATTTACAGGAACGTATTCAAAAAATCGAAACGGGTGGCAAGGAAAAATATCATCAAAAAAATGAAGCAAAAGGGAAATTGTTTGTCAGAAAACGCCTGGAATTATTGTTTGATGATCATATGGAAGTTGAGGATGCTTTTTTTGCAAATTGCATGGACGATTCGCTTCCATCAGATGGTGTTGTGACAGGTATTGGAACGATCAACAATCAACAGGTATGTGTGATGGCGAATGATTCGACAGTCAAAGCGGGATCATGGGGAAAGCGAACGGTTGAAAAAATAATCCGTATTCAAGAAACCGCATTGGATTTGGAAATCCCGATGTTGTATTTAGTCGATTCGGCAGGAGCACGGATTACCGATCAGATTGAAATGTTTCCTGGAAGACGTGGTGCAGGCAGGATTTTCCATAATCAGATTAAATTATCTGGCCGTGTACCGCAAGTCTGTTTGTTATTTGGTCCGTCAGCCGCAGGTGGTGCCTACATACCTGCATTCTGCGATATCGTCATTATGGTTGATGGCAATGCCTCAATGTATCTTGGGTCACCGAGGATGGCGGAAAAAGTGATTGGCGAAAAAGTGAGTTTGGAGGAAATGGGTGGTGCCAAAATGCACTGTTCCGTTTCTGGATGTGGGGATGTCCTGGTAAAATCAGAAGAAGAAGCCATTAAATATACACAGCAGTATCTAAGCTATTTTCCGGCAAATTTCCGCGAAAAACCACGTATTATGAACGCAAAAGAAATAGGCGAGGTCAAAAAAACAATCACTGAACTGATACCTGAGAATCAAAATGCGCCATTCAACATGAAAGACTTTATCAAACATTTAATCGATGCTGATAGCTTTTGTGAAATCAAGAAAAAATTTGCACCAGAGATCATTACAGGTTTGGCAAGAATCAATGGAAAATCGGTGGGTATCATTGCCAATCAGCCACGTATGAAAGGCGGGGTATTATTCCCCGATTCTGCGGATAAATCGGCTAAATTCATTCAATTATGTGATGCTTTCAATATCCCGCTTCTTTTCCTTTCAGATGTCCCTGGATTCATGATCGGGACAAAGGTGGAACAGGCAGGTATTATCAGACACGGAGCGAAAATGCTTGCTGCCATGAGTGAGGCGACAGTGCCTAAAATCTCTGTGATCGTCCGGAAGGCATATGGAGCAGGACTCTACGCGATGGCCGGGCCGGCGTTTGAACCGGATTGTTGCCTGGCATTACCGACAGCCCAAATTGCCGTCATGGGACCCGAAGCCGCCGTGAATGCAGTGTATGCGAATAAAATCGCTGAATTGCCAGAGGAGGAAAGAGAGGCATTCATCCAAGATAAACAGGCCGAGTATAAAGATAATATCGATGTTTACCGTCTGGCCTCGGAAATGGTTATTGATGCCGTTGTAGAACCGGAAAAATTGAGGGAAGAATTGGTTGAGCGATTTAACATTTACCAAAACAAGAATGTAACATTTACCGAACGAAAGCATGGAGTATATCCAGTTTAGAAAGAAGCCAAAGGAAATGGGATTTTCATTTTCTTTGGCTTTTTACATATCAGGCATCTTAGTTTACCATAAGTATATTATGTAAACTTTAACCTGCAAAAATTGTTATTTATCCTGATTTTATTTATACTAATGATAATCCCATAAAGAAAAAAGGTGAAACCATGAAAATAAAAGATTTTATGATTACAGACGTCATTACGGTTGACAAAGATACGACAATCACACAGTTATTGGAAACGTTGGTATCCAATCATATCGGTGGTGTGCCGATTGTCAAGGAAGACAATACACTCTTGGGGATCATCAGTGATGGTGACATCATCCGTTACTTACACCCCAAAAGCCGGACTGTATATGATATGTTCTCGCTTGTAATGGTGTCCGAAAAAGAAAATCTACAAAATAAACTGGAATACTCGATGGATCACCGGGTTGATGATTTCATGCGAAAAAAAGGACTGCAAACGGTTCAACCGGATGATGATATTGAAAAAGCATTGCATATTTTATCCAAATATCATTTTAAAAAGCTCCCTGTCGTTGATGATGATTATAAAGTTATCGGTGTCGTCAGTCGGGGGGATATGATCCGGTTTATATCCACACAGCTTATCAAGATAGCGCAAAACAAGTGAGCCATCAGCAATCATGGTACCTCTTTGACCGGAAAGGGGTACTATTGTATTTCTGTGTGGCTAAAGTACGTTATATTCCGTATAATGGGATGTAAGATGAGATTGTATTATGAAAGGAAATGTGTACGGTGACAACAGGGACAATGCAAGAAAAGGTATTACATGTCAATCAACTGATTGCAGCTTATAATATCATGTATCGTAACGGTGATTATAATCATGCATATAAAATAAAAGATCTGTACGATAAGTACCGTCATCAACAAAAGTCAATAAGTTTTGTCGGTCATTTTTCTGCAGGTAAATCATCATTCATTAATGCCATCATGGATGAAGACATTTTGCCGCAAAGCCCGATCCCAACAAGCGCCAACATCGTCCGGATCACATCTGGCGAAGGGAATGTAAAGATCTTTTTCAATGAAAAGCAAAAAGAGACATATAACGAGCCATATGATATGGACATGATTAAAGATTACTGCATGAAAAAAGGAACGATATCCCGGATAGAAATAAGTACATCCAATCAGACGATACCCGAAAAATGGGCACTCTATGATACTCCGGGCATTGATGCAGCGGATGATGCAGATAGGCTTATTACCGAGTCGTCATTGCATCTTGTCGATTTGTTTGTCTATATTATGGATTATAATCATGTGCAGTCCGAGGCAAATATGCATTTTTTGCAACATATCCAGCGCATAGGGATCCCCTTTTTCATCATCATCAATCAAGTCGATAAACATGATGACTCAGAACTCCCTTTCTCACAGTTCCAGGAAAAAGTTAAACAAACGTTTGATCAATGGCATGTTCGCCCTCAGCATCTGTTTTATACATCCATGCTTGAAAAGGATTTGTCATATAATCAATTTAACCAGTCAAAACAAATGATATTTGATTTCATGCAGACATGGGATGAATCCGAAAAGACAATAGAACGTTCATTTGTTCAAGTCATAGAGGATCACAAAACTTTCTTGCAATCGAATTATGAAAAAAATAAAGCGGAAATTGGTGATATACCGGATGTTGATGCACAATCGCTGGAAGAGGTGCAAACAGATCTCAAAGAACTCGCACGATGGCCAGAGCACGTATATGATTCCTTTCAAACGGCCCTCAAATCATCATTGAGAAATGCTTATGTCATGCCTGCAACTTTACGTGATAAAGCAGAAGCGTTTCTGGAATCACAGCAAAACGATTTTAAAGTCGGTATTTTTAACAGCAAGAAAAAAACAGATGACGAAAGACAAAAACGGACCGAAGATTTTTTGGCTGATTTAAATGAATCCATCCAGGCAACCATCCAATGGAAAATACGGGATAAATTCCAGTCTCTGTTAACAGAGAACGCCATTCATGATACAGGATTGATGGATAAAACGAATCACTTATCACTTAAGTATTCAAAAGATGATTTGCACAATCAATTAAAAACAGGTGCAAAGGTGAATGGAAATTACGTGTTGAAGTATACAGATGATGTCGCATCTGATGTGAAAAAGCGGTTCAAAATGAACACACAACCTTTTTTAGATACGTTATATAATACGTTGATCAATAGAATACAAGATGAAATGGAAAACGAACAACGTGAAGAAAAACGTATTCGTGATGCACTCGAAAAACGTGAATGGCAAGCGGCTTTAACAAAAACATATCATGAGAAGACAGCTGATATTAACAAGGCGCTTGAACCCATCGAGGTCACTGAAGAGGAATCCGCATTCATCGAAAAAGATGATATGATTGAAAGGAATGAATCGATTTCAACGGATGCAATGGCCCATGAGCCTTTAAGCGAACAGCACGGCACAATGCCGGTTGAAGAACATATGGTTGCAGATAATGTGGCTGCTTCATTCAATGTCGATCACGTCGTTGATGCATTGGAACGAACAAAGGAAATCATTGCAAATCTACCTGGGTTTCAATCCTATCGTAATGAATTGGTCCGTAAACAATCCAAATTGCAAGATCGCCACATTACCGTTGCTTTATTCGGTGCATTCAGTGCAGGAAAGTCGTCTTTTGCCAATGCGTTGTTAGGTGAAAGTGTCCTGCCATCATCACCACAGCCGACAACTGCTGTCATCAACCGTATATTGCCGGTAACGGATACCCATCCGCATGGATCGGTCCTGGTTCAATACAAGGATGAATCTACTTTAATGGATGATATTCAAGATGTCGTAGAGGATTATTCACCACAAGAAGACACACTGGATGGACTGATTCAATGGGTTGAAAAGAATGGCATCCAGAATGATGCAGAGTTAAGCGATGTGTATCGGTCATATTTGCAGGCATTGTTGACGGGCTATCAATCCGCTCAATCTTTTCTTGGTGAACAGATAAGTCTGTCACTGGCTGAGCTCGATGACTATCTGACAGTCGAGTCTGTCTCATGTTTTCTCGAAGTGGTCGATGTTCATTATCAGTGTGCATTAACGGAAGAGGGAGTCACGCTTGTTGATACGCCTGGTGCTGACTCTGTAAATAGACGCCACACGAATGTTGCTTTTGATTATATTAAACATGCAGATGCCATTTTTTATGTCACATATTATAACCATGCCCTATCACGTGCGGATAAAGCCTTTTTGATGCAGCTTGGACGGGTCAAAGATGTTTTTCAACTGGATAAGATGTTCTTTATTCTCAACGCAGTCGATCTTGCTCGGAGTGACGCAGACTTAAAGTTGGTTGAGCGTTATGTACATGAGCAATTAACCGCACTTGGCATCAGATTTCCGACTGTTTTTCCATTGTCCAGCAAACAGGCGCTCCTAAACAAACAGAAAAAAACGGTATTGCCTGAAAGTATGCGTCATTTCGAGGATATGTTTCATGAATTCATCAGTCATGATTTACCCGCACTGTCAATACAATCAGCTATCCATGACATCAAGCGTGTCTACCAGGCTGTTGAATCCTATCTTGAAAATGTGGAATTGAATCAGGAAGAAAAAACGGCCAAACAGGCGGCACTTCATCATGAACAAGAAGCATTCCAGGAATTAGTCAACAATCAAAAGACATCCGTAATGGAACAGCAACTTGTGCAAAAAATAGAAAAGCAACTATACTATGTCCAAGAACGTATGGATATCGCATTTCATGATTTGTTCAAAAACGCTTTTAACCCCACGTCGATTACAGAATCTGGAAAAGCGGGGCAAAAACAATTGGAAAAAAGCTTACACCATCTCTTGAACGATGTTCGTTTTGAATTGTTTCAGGAAATACAGGCTGTGTCACTAAGGGTGGAAGCCTATATCCAAACATTATTGGATGATTTCTATGAAGGGATTTCACAACATGCGCAAGCCATTAGCAATGCATTTTCACTACCCAAACTTGAGAAATCAGAGTTTGAAACGCCAGCATTCGGGCGTGCATTTAATGACCTGGATATAAAAATTTTCCATAGTGTATTCTCAATGTATAAAGGAACGCGATCCTTCTTTGTGAAAAATGAAAAGGAATCATTTAAAGAAGCATTGTATGCTGTATTAAAGCCAGTCATCCATGATTATGTCATGAATCAACAGAATGTCATGGTCGACACCTATCGATTGCAATTGACAGACGCCGTCCAATCGATTGCGTCCGATCTCAATGCAGAGGTAGAACAACATGTCAAGAATCATATCGCCATGTTGTCTGATACAATCGATAAGACGGAAATCATTCATAAACAGCGGGAACTAGAAGCGATACTTTCTTGACTGGAGGGAAATCTATGAAAAAGAATATTTTGTTAGTGGATGGTATGGCCTTATTGTTTCGCGGTTTTTTTGCGACAGCATTCAGAGGTCATTTCATGAAAACAAGTGAAGGGGTACCAACTAATGGAGTCTATCAATTTTTACGGTATTTATTGAATGCGGTTGATACATTTAAACCGACACACGTTATTTGCTGTTGGGATATGGGAAAGAAAACGTTTCGAACCGAACTCTATGAAGGATATAAGGCGAATCGTGATGACCCGCCTGAAGAACTCATCCCACAATTCGAGTTGGTGAAAGAAGTCGTCAGTGCATTCGATATGCCTAATATCGGTCTTGAAAACTATGAAGCTGATGACTGTATCGGGACATTGGCAACGTTTTTTCAAAAGCAGGATGATGTGATGATCTTAACCGGTGATCAGGATATGCTGCAACTTGTGGATGATGGAATTAAGGTAGCCATCATGCGAAAAGGCCAAGGAAATTATGATGTTTTCAGTCAGGATAACTTTTATGATAAAAAGGGGATCATGCCTAAACAGATCATTGATCTAAAAGGACTGATGGGTGACTCATCGGATAATTACCCAGGAGTGAAAGAAATCGGTGAAAAAACTGCTTTAAAATTGCTTAAAGAATATGGAACGATTGATGAGCTCTTGAATCATATCGACGAACTCCCCAAAGGAATCCAGACGAAAATAAGCCAAGATATCGATATGCTTCATTTATCGCGTCAATTAGCAGAAATCAAATGTGATGTACCGATTGCATGTGCCATTGATGATGCATTGTGGAAATTAGATGAAAAACGTGTACAAGGCGTTTTCCAAAAATTGGAATTTAAAAATATGGATAAATGGTTACCAGCGAACTGATTCACTGAGAACGGACAAGAAACTTCTTTATGCTATGATAAAGAGGTTTTTTGTGCATGATAAACAGAAGGGATGGGATGTCGAATGAACGTTTTTGTATATGGAACGCTTCGAAAAGGGGAGAGGAACGCTTATCATTTAAACGATGAGACATGTCTCCATGAACAAGCATGGGTAAACGGAAGCTTGTATGATACCGAAAGAGGTTATCCCGTCATCTTTTTGAACAAAGATGGAGATGCATCTCACAAAGTATACGGTGAAATATATGATATCAATGATAAGACATTGAAAGTACTTGATGATTTAGAGGGGTTTGTGCCAGGTAATCCCGATAACTTATATGAGCGGACACAAGTCACGGCATATACCGATCAATCAGGGACGGTAGAGGACGTTATCACATATGTCGCTGGGAATACTTTAAAATATGCTGAAAGGAATATTTCCCTCGGAGATTGGAATGTCTATAACTATTTTCAAAAGCAAGATCTATACTATTTTGCATATGGTTCTTGTATGGATGATGAGCGTTTCAAACAGGCAAATGTGGAAAAGCATTTCACTGATGTTGTTGGAAGGGGAGTCTTGAAAGGATACTGTATGACATTTTCACGGAGCACGGACGATGGCGGGAAAGCAGATATTATTGAATGTGAAAACAAGGTCGTGGAAGGCGTTATATATCGTGTCAATATGAAAGCCATCGAATATTTATACCACCGGGAAGGTGTCTATTCGAATGGATATAGACCTGCAATCCTTTCAGTATCCTCCGGTCAGGATCAATATCGGGTGCTGACATTTATCGGGTTGGATAAAAAACAAGAAACTCCTCCTACTGATTTATATGCGACTGAGATCATCCGTGGTGCAACAGGGGTATTAAGTGTGTCATATATCGAGCAGGTGAAAGAAAGGATTGCAAAACTGAACGAAATGAAATCACATCAGTAAGATTCCCTGGGTGTAATGGCTCTAAGGTAAACTGTCGGGAATAAACAGTTAATCGGAGAGAAAGAATACATTGTGGTAGACTAAAGGTGACAGAATGATACTTTTAAGGAGTGATGATGTGTCTGATAAACGATTTAATCCGAATCATTTGCATAAATTAGACTCACCTGAACGAGAGAAACTGCTCCCTAAAGGAAAAATACTTCATGGATTGGATGTACAATCCAGTGATGATATATTGGATTTAGGATCCGGGACAGGCTATTTTACGATTCCATTAGCAGAAAAGACAGAGAAAAAGGTCTATGCGCTTGATGTGGCGAATGAAATGCTCAATTATCTCAAGGACCGTTATACAGATGCAGGAATAACCAATATTGAACTTGTTGAAGGGGCAATCGAACATGTCCCATTAGAGAAAAATTGTGTCGACAAAGTAATGGCTTCGATGGTTTTGCATGAAATAGAGCCACTTGAGGCGGGATTGAATGAAATATACAGGCTGCTTAGAAAAGGTGGCCGCGCTTTGGTCGTCGAGTGGGTTAAAAAAGAGGCATCAGATGGTCCCCCAAAACACCACCGACTTGACGCTGACTTATTAATGGACAACATAAAAGAAGCAGGGTTTCATAATGTTAATATGACCTATTCATCAGAAGATATTTATGTTGTCAGTTTTGATAAGTAGATGGGTATACCCAGTTTGTATGGCATTTAAAAAAAGTCTATTAAAGAGGGATAATATGAATGCACTTGAACAAAAAGAATTACTGACAGCACATCCCATTTTACAAAAATTGAAGGATACACAACCTGTTGTTTGGTTTAATGAGCACAAAAAAGAAATGAAGTCTTTTACATCAAACTTATCGGAAAAAGATGTATTGGAAGCTGAGAAACTCATGAAAAGATTCCAGCCATTTTTACGGACATCATTTCCCGAACTTGTTGATACGAATGGCATATTGGAGTCGCCATTAAGACATGTCGACGCTTTAAGACGAGAGCGTGAGAAAGCATCGCAATCTAAAATTTCCGGCCGTTTTTATTTGAAATGTGATCATGAACTACCCGTCGCGGGTTCAATTAAAGCGCGTGGGGGGTTTTATGAAGTATTACATTATGCAGAGACGTTGGCGATTGAATCAGGGATGATTCAAAAAAATGATGATTATACATTATTCGCACAGGAATCGTTCAAACGTTTTTTCAGTCAATATGCGATCGGTGTTGCATCAACAGGGAATTTAGGCTTAAGCATCGGTATCATGAGTGCAAAATTAGGATTTAAGGTATCGGTATATATGTCTCGAGATGCCAAACAATGGAAAAAGGAACTTCTTAGATACTATGGTGCTCACGTATATGAGTTTGACGGTGACTTCAGCCATGCCATCGCGATTGGGCGGGATAAAACAAACGCACAGTCAGCAGGGTATTTTGTTGATGATGAAGATTCTGAAAATTTATTTTTAGGATATAGTACTGCCGCTCTTGAAATAAAAAGACAACTGCAAGTTGACGATATCAAAGTGGATGAAGATCATCCGTTATTTTTATATTTACCATGCGGAGTCGGAGGTTCGCCCGGTGGGATTACATTCGGAATGAAACAACTATTTGGTGATCATGTTCATTGTTTTTTTGCGGAACCGACACACGCACCGTCCGTATTATTAGGGATGGAGACACGTTTGATGAGCGATATCAGTGTACAGGATATCGGTTTGGACAATCTGACAGAAGCTGACGGCCTAGCGGTTGGTAGACCATCCAGTTTTGCGACAGCATTAAATGATCAATTGATCAGTGGTATATATACCATTGAAGATGATACATTATATGCATTACTCGCTCAACTTAAGGATTCGGAAGGCTTATATGTCGAACCATCTGCTGCAGCAGGATTAGTGGGTCCCGAGAAAATACTGAGTACATCTTATATACAGCAAAACGGTATCATACCTGAAAACATAACACATATCGCTTGGTCGACAGGCGGGTCGCTTGTGCCTGAGAAGGATAGGAATGTGTTTTATGAAAGAGGGAAAGAGCTACTGAATAACGGTTATTTCAACCGGTAAGGTGAATAGGATTCATCATATGCCTCCTAACATCACATTCCCGCAAAACGTTTGAACATAGATGCTCATAGAAGCGTTGAACATGGATAAACTAATGTTGTGGGAGGTGATTGTTGATGACAGTAGGGACACAGATGCAGCAAACCATAGCCAGTTGTGAAAGTACGTTAGCAAGTTTGAAGACATTTTCATTGGAAACACAGGATCAAAATGCCAAGCAAATGTTTGAGAATATGGCCCAGCAACAACAAAGCATTTTGGATAACTTGAATGCACGCCTGCAATATATTCAAAATGAAGAACCACAATATAAACAGACTTAAAATGACGCGTGTCAAAAAGATCATCTATGTGATGATCTTTTTTATTCAGATCCAGGAAAAGTGTTGTTAATGTGAACGATGATGATGTGGGAGATTATCAACATAGAAAAAGGAAATTAGCAAAAGGAGACTTTTGGTACTGTATTATGAAGTTTAATTTTATTTTCTAGTTTACATAATATTTATTATCGGAAGTAGTTTTAAAATGAATATATTTAATCTCATTTCAAAAGTAAACTTGTGATAGTGAGATATAAGTGAAAAATATGTTATTTTGAAGGATATTTACATCAACATAATTGATCCACCATATCAATTAATCATTTTGTATTCGATATGATGGATTTTTTTTAGTGCCTTCTTCGTTCTATCTATTTAATCCTCACTGCATGCTTATGATAACCAGACCATTCAACAACCATTATGATTGGCGATTAATGAATCATGTCACAACGTCACTTTATGACTTGATCGATTTAACTATCATTATTTTTTAGCCGTTTGTGCGTGAATTGCTGTTGTTGCAATCATTTTTTGCGTTCTTCGAGTTGTAGATTTTCATATAAATCAAAGATTTTTTCCATGCTTTCCCCAAAAATGAGCGATAATTTATAGGCTAGCAATATCGATGGTTTATAGGTTCCTTTCTCCAGAGAAATAATCGTTCGGGTTGATACATTCGCTTTTTCCGCAAGATCTTTTTGTGTCAATCCCAATTCGGTCCTGAATTGGCGCACTCTATTATTCAATGGTATTCCCTCCCTGTTTATATATCTTTGTATATCGCGAACGAGACCAGCCTTTATGAAGCGAACTTCATGTGAATTGAACTTCACATGAAGTGTATTTCACGTGAAGTAGATTACACATGAAGTATACTTTATGGTTGGTTTGAAGTCAAAAATGAGGATCATCGTCAACATTCAGTCCTCCCTTTCTTTTATGGTTTGATTATTCGGTTTTCAGGTTATATATCATAATGGGTGATAGAAAATGAATAAGCATTTAATTGTTAGCGGTCATGTCCAGGGAGTCGGTTTTCGGTTCACTTCCAGGAACGAAGCAGAAAATTTGGGATTGAATGGTTGGGTAAGGAATTTGCCGGATGGAACGGTAGAAATGGAAGTTGAAGGAAATGAGAAAACTGTTGAGTCATATATCCAAAAAATTAAATCGGGTTTTCACTCGGGAATCCGCGTCGATCATATTGAGGAAACAGAACAAGCTGTAACAGATGAATACTCAGGTTTTTTCATTCGTTGATGATCCATTGATTGTGAACCGTGTTTGACATATCGTTATATAATATCCAGCCACAGTAAGTTTGCGTGAAATATAGATGTCAAAAGATGTTATCAGATATCATCGCCAATCCTGATACGTTTGATTAAATGTAAAAAAGGATACAAATCATAAACGCGATTTGTATCCTTGATTCGGTGATTGCTATATATTTGAACTAAAATCCAGTAAACTATTCGTGATGATGGGTGTTTGCTACCTAATTATCCTCGAAAAACTGTGCATTCAGTTCAATGTATTTTTCTTCTTCTTCCGGAACTTCATCTTCCATATAAATTGCTTCTACAGGACAAACAGCCTCACATGCCCCACAGTCAATGCAAATATCCGGATCGATATAAAACATGTCTTTTCCTTCTTCTATACAGTCAACAGGGCAAACTTCGACGCATTCGCCTGATTTTTCGTCGATACATGGTGATGTAATAACAAAAGCCATCTAATTCCTCCTTGAAAAACAATCGATAATGATGAATTCTATTATCAGTATAGCGCATTTTCATCAAAGGGGAAAGAATTTTTCTCTACAATCCAAATTCAAAATTGTCAGTTGACTGTCATGGTTGCGACGTTAAAGTTACTGAGCTGTTTACGACTTATGCGATTTCTTTGAAATAAGTTTTATAAAATCCACCTATTCTGCCACTGTTATCGATGATAAAATAAAATTCATCCGTTTCATTTTTAACATCATAACGTTTTCCAACCGTCAGTTTATTGTCTACCATAAATTTTTCTGCATTTGTGTGGACACATTCAATTTGTTTGATTGTTTCTTTATTTTCCCATTCAATATGGTTCATGTCATTTCTCCCTGTTTACATAATAATATTATCGTCAACTTGATAATCATTTATTCAAATATGTTCAAATACTTACCATAGCCCTCTTTTTTCATATCTTCTTTAGGGATAAAACGCATTGCTGCCGAATTCATGCAATAACGCAGTCCCCCCTTTTCCGGTGGTCCATCGTTAAAGACATGTCCTAAATGTGAATCGGCGTCTTTGCTTCTGACTTCAGTTCTGATCATGCCATGTGTTGTATCCATTTTTTCAGTTACTTCATGGGGATCATATGGTTTTGTGAAACTAGGCCATCCACAATCCGATTGGAATTTGTCTTTTGATGAAAATAACAACTTGCCTGAGATGATATCCACGTAAATTCCTTCATCTTCTTTATTCCAATATTCATTTTGGAAAGGTCTTTCGGTTCCGTTCTCTTGGGTGACATGGTATTGTTCAGGTGTCAATTTTTCCTTTAACATACTCTTGTCCCATTTCGGGCGCCAGTTATTTTTGATGAAGTCTTCCCTTCCTGAGCCTTTTTTATATAAACGATAGTGAAACGACTGTTTCTTGTAATAATCTTGATGGGCATCCTCGGCAGGATAAAAAGGCTTGCTTGGAATAATCTTCGTGACGATCGGTGCATTGAATTTTCCGCTATCTTCAAGTGTCTGTTTGGATTCCAATGCGATTCGCTTTTGATCTTCATTATGGTAAAAGATAGCTGTTTGGTATGACTCTCCCCGATCGGCAAATTGTCCTCCACTATCTGTCGGATCGATTTGTTGCCAAAAGGTTTCGACAAGGTCCCTGTAAGGCATTATTTCGGGATCGAATGTAATTTGTACGGCCTCCACATGTCCGGTTGTCCCTGATGTTACGTCTTCATATGTTGGATTTTCAACGTGTCCGCCTGTATAACCGGAAATGACATCAATGATTCCAGGGCGCTCATCAAAAGGTTCGACCATGCACCAGAAACATCCACCGGCAAACGTTGCGACTGCTTTATTTTTTGTCATGATTGATTCCTCCCATATATGTCTATTTTTTCATGAATTATAAAAAATGCAAGTGTGGCGCATTTTATAAGAAAATAGTGATATTGTTTTCGCTTTCATATCGTTTTTTTCGGAAATATCGAATGGTAATATTTCCCGGGCAACCGCAGGAATCTCCACGATTCGAAACATTATCCGCAAATGATGTCGAATGGACGGAAGAATAGGTTGTATTTGTTAGTATATGTTTACCACTTAAGGAATATCATATTTCTCTTGATTAAAAAAAGGTGAAAATAGACATGGGAACGTTTGTTCTTTATAATGATGGCAGGAGGTGATTTTCATGTTACGTGATCGTGGGAACATCAAATGGACATCGCTGATGCTGCCGGAGCATGTTGAGTTACTGAAGGAAATGTGGCAGGAAGATCTGGATGTACCAAAGCCCGAACTTGATTCACAGGAAATTGAAATCATGAACCAGAGGCTTAACTATGCCTATCATGAAAAAAAGCCTGTTTGGCTATCCATTCATGATGATGGTGATATGACGAAGGTAATGGGACGTATTAAACAAATCAACACATATAGTAAAACAATCCGACTTGATCACACTGGTGAAAGGATTGTTTCCCTCGATGACGTGATTGACGTTCATGTGGAATGATTGAATAGGGCCTGAAAATATATCCCCCCTCTCCCCTTATACATAAAAAGCCGGCAGTCGCATAAGAGGCTGCCGGCTTCAGTGTCGTTGTCCGAATTCATTCATTGTCATAGATGTTCCATAATTCATCAAAGACTTTAAGTGCATCTGGAAACGGGCTGTTCCATTCCAGGTAATTGCTGATTTCATTATAATCTGTCGCTTGTTTAGGAAAGCCGTGGTCGGCAAAGGCCCAATCGGCCAATTTTCCCTTGTTATCGGATTTCAGTTTTCCCCTGTATGTCAACAGAAATTGATAAAATGAACGCATTGCCATCACTCCTTCATCCGTTTTGGGTACCTGTTTTTAACGCCTGGAAAAGATTGCATTGGCGGGTTCAGTTTTTTATCAGCTTTAATAAGGCAGTACACTGCACGAATGAGCTTTCGCTTTATCTTTTCTCCATGAATTCTTGATGTTTACGCTCCTTCTTTCGATAGACAACACTTGATAAATAGATGCTGATTTCATAGATGATGAATAGCGGTACCGCAACGACCAATTGCAAAAATATGTCCGGTGGGGTTACAAGCGCACCAACAATCAACAAGATGAAATAAGCGTATTTACGTGTTTTTCGCATAAACTGTGGCGTCATGATGCCTAAGCTTGTCAGAAACATGGAGATGATCGGAATCTCAAATAAAATGGCAAATGGAATCGTAATTCGAAATAAGAACTTAAAATATTTGGATACTGTAAACATTTCCTGGAACATATCATTATTTAACGAGAGTAAAAACGGCAATATCAATTTAATGAATAAGAAATAACCAAAAACAAGCCCGCCGACACATAGAAGAAATGTTGCCGGTATGTATGCCAGTGTCGCTTTTTTTTCATTGGATTTCAAACCGGGACTTATAAATAGCCACAATTGCAACATGATCACCGGAAGTGTGCAGATAAGCGCTACAATCCCGGCAATTGTAAAGTAAATCCAGATAATTTCACCAGGGCTGAGGATCGTCAGTTTAAAATCAAAATCGAAATCATGTTCAAAAAAAGCATAAATATCTTTTACATAATAAAATCCGATAAAGAAAAACAAAACAAAAAAGATGGCTGTTACGATTAGGCGGTTTCTAAGTTCCGATATATGGGATATGACATTCATTTCCCGGTCTTGATTTTGCTTTGTTTTTTGTGACATTGGTTCACACTCCCAACCTAAGCAGAAAAGAAGATGTAAGGTATTCCCCTACACCTTCCTTGAATTGTCATCATAAGTGACTTTGTTACCCGTGTTACTGGATATAACTGTTATTTTTCCTCAGCATGATCTTTGGTATCATCGTCATCCATCATGTCTTTTGTTGCACTTTTGAATTCTTTTAAAGTACGGCCAGCTGCTTTGCCGATTTCAGGCAGTTTGGATGGTCCAAAAATAATCAATGCCACAACCAAAATTAAAATCAAACTTGGAAATCCGATACTTCCCAATCCCATCTATCATCACTCCATCATGTTATTTATCTTCTGTGTTTTGAAAGGTGTCTTTGTCTGTCCCGGTACTGTTTTCGTCTGTTGTTTCATTATCATCGTCATCTGCTATATCACGGGTGGACTTTTTAAATTCACGTAAAGTCTGTCCAGCCGCTTTGCCGATCTCGGGCAATTTTTTCGGCCCAAAGATAATCAACGCGACAATAAGGATTAAAATTAAACTCGGAATACCTATATTTGGCATCGTTACACCTTCTTTATCATATTATCTTCAGTAATATATAATAACTCGTACCTCACTATTATCTTCTATAGTTTAACATGATTTTATACGATATATCAACTTATAGTCGTTTTGCTTCCTCAAACTCGGCGGGGTCATTCATATTGAAAAAGTGTCTCTCTACCATCGTTTGCGGAAATGATGCAAAATCATCAACATAAAGGACGTTGATGTCTTCAAAGAATCCTTTGACGCGTAAATCATGGGATTGAATCTGTTTTTGAATGCTCGGAAGCACATGTCTCCGGTAAATACCTGCAAGTGGGTGCATTTGGTTGTCGAAACGAGGGATGACTGCATCATATGATTGAAGTTTGTTTGCAAGATATGTATATATGTCACGATTTATAAAAGGCATGTCACAAGCGGCAATCATGTATATATCAGCGTCAATATGGTACATTGCCGTTTCCAGGCCGGCAAGTGGCCCCATATCAAAATATCTGTCCCCTACCATGGTCGCTTTTAGGAAATCGTATTGTTCAGGCTGATTTGTGACGATAATCGTGTCGTCACAAATGTGTTTGATCTCATCATAAATATGTTGGATGACGGGTTTATCATCGTTAAGCTGCAACAGAGATTTATTTGTTCCCATGCGCGATGATTTGCCACCTGAAAGGACAACACCACAGCTATGCATCAAAACACCTCCTTTTTAACTCCTGCTCATTTCCGGTCATATTGCAGAAAATAATAATCATAAGGATTCTTTTCGTTTTTTTCTCCTTTTTCCTGTTTGGTCAACTTCCAATCCGCTTCGGAAAACGCTGGAAAAAAAGTATCACCTGAGAAGGCTTCATCGATAAGTGTAACGTACATGCGATCGGCAAACGGCAGCACTTGTTTAAAGACATTTGCTCCGCCTATAACGAACAGTTCTTTATCCGGTTGCTTCTTGTCATATTCATGAATCGATTCAATGTCGCTGATCACATCAACTTCGGATGGATAGTCCCCACCGCCTTTGGTTAAGACAACACTTTTGCGGTTGGGTAACGGTTTACCTATCGATTCATACGTTTTTCGTCCCATGATGATGGTATTGCCTGTTGTCGTCTGTTTGAAAAACTTCAGATCATTGGGCAAACGCCAGGGTAAATCATTATTCAAGCCTATAACATGGTTTTTGTCCATTGCCACAAGTAAAGAAATCATAGTATATCCCTTTCTATTCTTTTATCTATTTGATGTTTAGCATAAGATATATTGCATTCATTGTAACATAAACGTAACTCAGATAAGTGAATAAATACATGTATCCTGTCATAAAAGTGATTAGAGGAAATATGTGAAAGGAGATAATTGCATGCTAAATGGGACTACAGGGCAAGTAGTGAAGCGTTCCTTATTGTATAGTTATGTTTTGAGCCAACCATTGGTGGTATATGTCGATGCCTATCCTGTTATGGATAATAATATGCTGTTGGAAGCAGACGATATGCAATATGGTGAGCATGGCCAGATGGTCCGTATTGTGCAGCGAAAATTGCAAACTTTATCGTATTACGATGATCATATTGATGGTGAGTACGGGGTATTCACCGAGTACTCTTTAAAAAAATTTCAAAAAGAACGTGGTATCGATGTGAGTGGCGAAGTGGACCGCTCGACTAAAGAAGACCTGATTTATGCTGAAAAACAATTATATCTTGATCAGCTGAAAGAATTATCCGGCTCTGTTCAACCAGGGATGCATAATGCAGATGTCGAAATCATACAAGAATCCTTGAAATACTTTGGCTATTATGAAGGTGAAATAGATGGTATTTACGGCCCGCTTACAACAAAAGCTCTGGAGATCGCTGAAGAAGAACATGGGTTATCATTGACAGATGAAGTGACTGAAGAGGATATGGAACAGTTATACGAGGACACGGACGATACCCAGACAGAAATGGATGATCTAGAAGCGGAAGAAGCAGATGAAACTTTTACAGAAACGGACGATATAGACGCTGAAAATACCGATGCAGCTGACAATGTGAAAAAAACAGATGTGGATGAAGAAGATGCGGATACAGAAGCGGAATCCGAAGAAGGTGATATTCAACAGGTTGAAGCAAAAGAGACACCATCAGTGATTGAGACCGCCCAAAGCTTGATTGATACACCTTATGTCTGGGGCGGTGATTCTGTCGGTGGATTTGATTGCAGTGGTTTCATTCATTATATCTACGAGGAACAAGGAATAACGACCCCACGGACAGTCAGTGATATCTGGAACTTTGCTGATCCAGTCAATGAACCTTCTGTTGGGGACTTGGTGTTTTTTGAGACATACCAACCCGGCCCTTCGCATATGGGCGTCTATTTAGGAAATGGTGAATTCATACATGCGAGTGAATCAAACGGTGTGACAAAAAGTGAACTGGGTGAATCATATTGGCAAGAACGGTATATAGGCGCTAAACGCATCCAGTAGTCATGAAACGGAAACAAGCGCTGATCAAAATGTCGCTCGTTTGGAGATGAGCGGCATTGTCATGATCAGCTTCTTGTTTCCATTCTGTATCATCTATTCATTTTTAAATTTCCATTCATTGAAAAATTGCTCCAGGAAAGTATGAAGAAATTGATGTCTTTTTTCGGCCAGTTCTTTAGCTTTCCGTGTATGCAGGGTATCTTTCAGTTTCAATAATTTATCATAGAAATGATGGATGGATGTTCGTTTATCTTTCGGACTGTAAATCGACTGCCCGTGCGCCCCGCCAAATGCAAAGGTCCGCGCGATACCAACGGCACCAATCGCATCAAGACGATCGGCATCCTGGATGATTTTGCCTTCCAATCCAATGGGAACAGCTCCTTTACTGAACGATATATCCGCAATCATATCTTCCAGCACATGAACATCGTCATCGGATAAGTCAATCGAAAAAAGAAATTCCTTCATGTCTCTGATCGACTGACTGGGATCCGGGAATAACTTTTTATCACCGATATCATGTAAAAGAGCGCCTGCTTCCACTAGAAATATATTGGCTTGTTCATCTATGGCAATCGATTTAGCAAGGTTTGCGACTCGTCTCATATGGTATACATCATGACCAGTTGAATCATGTGTGAATAAAGATTGGATATACCGGTCAATGGCGTTTATCTGTGTTTCTCTATCCATCAGAACAACCCGGTCACCTTTCCATCATCGGTCACATCCATATCGAGTGCTGCCGGATGTTTCGGAAGACCAGGCATGGTCATCATCGCTCCTGTTAAAACAACGATGAAACCGGCTCCGATCGACGGTTCCAATTCTCTTATATTGACCGTGAAGCCCGATGGTCGCCCGATCAGGTCTGGGTTATCCGAAAGTGAATATTGCGTTTTTGCCATACATACAGGCAGATTCCCCCAGCCCTGTTTTTCGAAAAAGGCAATTTGCTTTTGCGCCTTCGGTGACAGTTCAATATCATCAGCCCCATATACAACTTGGGCTATTTTTCGGATTTTTTCATCCAAAGGCTCTTCGACATCATATATGCGTTTAAAGTCTGTGACAGGGGTTTCAGATTTTTGTATGACTTTTTCTGCTAGGTCAATCGCCCCTTCCCCACCTTTTTTCCAAACATCGGTTTTGGCGACGTCTACATTTCTAGTCGCACACCACTCGCGAATATAATCTACTTCTGCTGGTGTGTCGGTCGGGAATTCATTAATGGCGACAACAAAAGGAAGTCCGAAATACTCGATCGTTTCAATATGCTTCTGTAAATTTGCCATCCCTTTTTCAAGTGCAGCAAGATTTTCGGTTGTCAATTGATCTTTCGGGACACCACCATGCATCTTAAGTGCTCTGACGGTGGCAACGATGACAACGGCGGACGTATCGAACCCGCCTGCTCTTGATTTGATATCCAGAAACTTTTCAGCTCCAAGGTCGGCTCCGAATCCGGCTTCAGTTACAACGTAATCACCCAGCTTGGCAGCAGTTTTGGTGGCTATCAGACTATTGCAGCCGTGTGCGATATTGGCGAATGGGCCACCATGAATGATGGCGGGAGTATTTTCGGTCGTCTGTACCAAATTCGGTTTCAGGGCATCTTTCAGGAGTAATGTCAGTGCGCCTTCTACTTTCAGATCTTTAACGGTAATCGGTTCCTCATCATACGTATAGCCAATCACAATCTTTGAAATACGTTCCTTTAAATCGGACAGACTGGAGGAAAGACATAAGATGGCCATGATTTCAGAAGCCACTGTAATTGTAAACCCATCCTGTCTTGGGACCCCCCGTAATGGCCCGCCCAATCCGACGACAATTTCACGGAGTACACGATCATTCATGTCCATAACGCGTTTCCACTCGATTCTTCTGGGATCGATATTCAAATCATTCCCGCGTTGAATATGGTTATCGATGAGTGCGCTAAGAGCATTATTGGCACTTGTTATGGCGTGCAGATCACCTGTGAAATGGAGGTTGATATCATCCATCGGAAGTACCTGTGAATAACCACCGCCTGCAGCCCCGCCTTTCATCCCCATCACAGGGCCGAGTGAAGGTTCTCTCAGAGCAATGACCGCTTTTTTATCAATTTTATTGAGTGCTTGTCCCAACCCGACGGTTACAGTTGATTTGCCCTCCCCTGCTGGCGTTGGATTGATGGAGGTTACCAAAATGACTTTTCCATCGTTTGCATCTTTTCTGGTTTCCATGAGGTCATGGGATAACTTGGCTTTTGTATGACCGTAAGGCTCCCAGTCATCATTGTTCAAACCTAGATTTTCAGCAATTGATTGAATCGGTTTGAGTGTCGCTTCCTGTGCAATATCAATATCTGTTTTCATTATGTATGTGCCTCCTGCCTTTTTATGTATTTTCTTCCGTATATTTATATATTTTAGCATATTTTTTAGAATAATATAATCATTCTTTGATTTAATTCAAGAAAATGAAAACGGAATTGGCAGAATATAAAAGAATTTCTTGACTACATTTACAAAATGGGCTATATTAGACACAAGCGAAGAGGATGTATGGGCTTATTATAGACAGGCAGCTTCTATAGAAGTGGATGTAATAGTGTCCCACCATTCTATACGAAGGTGCTTTTTTAATTCCCACCATCTGCTTTGTTAATACACGTTTTGACGTGAACAGTTTTTAGGAGGATTATTTACATGGAAAATGGAGTAGTAAAATGGTTCAATGCGGAAAAAGGCTATGGCTTTATTCAATTGGAAGAAGACAATGATGTTTTCGTACATTATTCTGCTATCCAAGAAGAAGGCTTCAAAACGTTGGAAGAAGGTCAGGAAGTGGAATTTGAAATCGTTGAAGGTGAACGTGGACCACAAGCTGCAAATGTTGTAAAAAAATAAGAAATCATAGATGAAAACGGTAATCTTCGGGATTACCGTTTTTTTAATCTCCCCACTCCCCCCAATTTATCGTTGTATATCAGCTGATGACAGAGACTTCAGTGCTTTATTTTCAATGGGAATACGGACCGTCAGCAAAAGAATATGGATCAACGGGAAAATAAGTGCTGTGACAAATGTCCCGAACAGAAGCGGGATTACGCAAAGTTCCACCCCGACAATGATATAATTAGGATGCGCTATATATTTATAAGGTCCTTTTTTGACGAGGGTACGATCCGGTAAAATGATTATTTTCGTGTTCCAATACATGCCAAGGCTAGTGATACACCATATTCTTAACACTTGTGTCGCAAGGAAAAGCGTCATGAAAAAGGGGTTTATGTTTGTAGCCATATGCCCAGGCACCTTCATCTCAAGAATGATGGCAACAAAAAATGCGATATGGGTAACAATAAACCATTTATGGTGTTTTTGACCAAATTCCAGGGCTCCCCGGTTTTTCATGTTCTTTTCATTTCGCCTGGCAATCCATAATTCAGCTAGACGTTGTATGATGATAAGCGTCAATATAACAGTTATCCAAACAGGCATTCTACCACTCCAACAAGACTATCTCAGATGAAAATCCCGGTCCCAAGGCACATAATATGCTATGTTCAAAAGGATCAATGTTTGTTTTCATCCATTCGTTCAATACGTATATGACCGTTGCCGATGACATATTGCCATGGTTCCTCAATACGGCATAAGAATGACGGAGCTTATCTGCCGAAACATTTAACGCCTCTTCCATCCGCGCTAGAACTTTTTTTCCGCCTGGATGTGCTATCAGTGAATGGATCTCCTCAAGTTCTAATTGATGACTGTTGCATACAGTCTGTAAATGATTTGTCCAGAATGGGTCGATCATGTTGGGGATTTCTTTGGAAAAAATAACTTCCAGTCCCCTATTCGTTACATCCCATCCCATCACTGAAGTAGAATCTTTTTTTGTCCGTGAACTGCTTGAAAGGATCCGTGGTCCTTCATACTTGCCATGTGACCTGAGTGGCGATTCATCACCCAACATCAATACAGCCCCTACACCATCTCCGAATAACGCTGTTCCAATCAGGTTGCTGATGCGCAGGTCGTCTTTTTGAAAGGTTAGACTGGTCAGTTCGCAGCCTATGACAAGTGCAGACTTTGTCGGGTGTGCCTTCAGCCAATCATCTCCCCTTGATAGACCGATCGCTCCCCCGGCACATCCCAATCCCCATAGTGGCATGCGATACACATCTTCCCTGAAGGGGCGTTCATTCATCAGGTGAGCACAGATAGATGGTGTAGATATCCCAGTGCTTGATACGAAGATAATCATGTCCAATGCGTCATAAGGAATGGTTTCTGCGATATAATCATTATTTGAGAGTACGTCATCGATTGCCTTTAAAGAATAGTCAATGGCACATTTCTGATACATGTTGTTCTGATCTTGGAAGGTATGATCATGTTGCAACCAGGCGCTATCCACTGCTAGCTGGCGTTCGTGAACAGCGGCGTGATCGAATACAGGTAAATACTTCGCCATTGTTTCTTCATCATGTGAAAATATATGTTTGACAAAGTCTTTTGCCATGCTTTGCGGGAAATGATGTTCTGGAACACCTAGACCTATGGAAACTATTTGTGTCATTTGTCATCACCTTTTTACAATAGTTTCCACTTATTACAGGAAGATTATACATGTTTAATCAGACATAAAACGAAAGACTCAGGGTTAATGTTCCCGAGTCTTTCGTTTTCATTTCCCGCCGAGGAAAAGCGAAGTATATTTCCGAAGCGATGTTTATATCGTGCAGTTCATCTCTTTTAGTTGTCAAAACTCTTTTGTCTATACGCGTTGGCGATTGTAGTCTGGGAATAAATAAAATTTTTGTATATCTATTATAGTATATTAAAGAGCTAATTGATTTATTGTTGTTTAAACCGTTTTCCGAAATACTGATAATAATCCGTACGGATGAATCCATTGAACAGTTTTCGTTTTTTGGTTGGCTTTTTGCCAACTTGCTTTTCGAAATCTTTAAAAGCGGTAAGGATATAGACGCTCCAGGATGGATTTTCTTTGATGATTTTCCCTAATGCTTGATAGATGGGGGTGATTTTTTTGATCGTTCCCAATCGTTCGCCGTAAGGTGGGTTTCCGATTATATAGCCGCCGTCTTGACGGATGACGAAATCTTGTACTTGCATCTGTTTCCAAGTGATCAATTCACCAAGCCCTGCTTCTCTTGAGTTATCTGTTGCGATTTGGATGGCATTATGATCGATATCTGACCCGGTTATATCAAGGGCCTGCTCATAGTCAGCCAAATCTTCCGCTTCGTCAAATGCGTCGTCCCACATTTTTGGTTTGATGAGTGACCAATCTTCCGAAGCGAACGCACGGTTGAATCCGGGTGCAATGTTTTGGCCGATTAGAGCGGCTTCAATCAAAATTGTTCCGGAACCACAGAAAGGATCGACAAGTGGGTAGTCTGGCTTCCAGTTCGTAAGCATGACCAAACTGGCTGCAAGTGTTTCCTTGAGTGGTGCCTCACCTTGCCCTACACGGTAGCCTCGTTTATGCAGCCCATCACCGGACGTGTCGATTGTCAAGCTGGCTATATCCTTATGGATAGCTACTTCTGTTTTATACAATCCCTCTGTTTCAGGCATATTGAAAGCGACGCCATATTTTAATTTCAAACGTTCAGCAATCGCTTTTTTAACAATTGCCTGGCAATCAGAAACACTGTATAATGTCGATTTATGGGATTTCCCGGTTACAGGGAACGCCCCTTCCTCGGAAATAAAATATTCCCACGGCAGAGCTTTTGTCGATTCGAATAGTTCGTCAAAGGTTGTGGCCTTGAACTGTCCGACTTGTATTTTTACCCTATCCGCACTCCGTAACCATAAATTCACCCTAGGTATGGCAGAAATAGGTGCTTGGAAGATGACTTTACCATTTTCAACCTGAACATCATATCCGAGATTTTTGACTTCGGTTGCCGCAATCGATTCAAGTCCCATGGCTGTTGTAGCAATTAATGTTACTTTTTCAGGCATGTTGATTAATCCTTTCTGTATATGGAAATATGGAATGCATGTTTGATAACGGTCATATGTAAAAAAACCTTCTTATGTCAAGTAACTTACTAAGAAGGTTGGTTATGCAATGATGACCATTGAATACTTTGTAAGCCATGTTCTGTACCATTGTACTTCATTCGGTGGTCAACCTCGTACAAAGGCCGTAATCATTTATCTACAAGTCAAACTTGTCCCCCGTTCGGTTCTGATTCCCTACTGAAGGATGCCCCTACCGTTGTTTGGGTTGCTCACTTGCGGGGTTTACCTCGTTCCACCCAGCCTGTTTCCAAACTGGTTCCGTCACTGTGGCACTTTCAAGGGTACCTCATCCATATCCCGGGTGGGACACAGGATTTCTCCCTGCCGTAAATCTGTATCGATTCCCCTGACTTATGATTTCGTCAAGCACAAACACTACAGGCATCACAGCCTGTGTGAGCATGGACTTTCCTCTACATGAAAACATGCAGCGATTACGTAAGCATTCAATATCAGCCTATTTACTTATTATAGCATATTTTTGATCATATGACACGGTATTTCAGGACTCTGAATCGGCATACTTCTTACCGAATACCGCCTTTTCCAAATTTGAAAGTCGTTTCAATAAATCATAATTCACCTGATGGTTTGATGCGGCTGCAGACCTTGTTTTTGCCTGTGTTCCCGATGATTGCCTTCTCAGACGATCATTTTCTTCGGCAAGGCGGTCTATTTCTTTTTGGAAGGCTTCATAATCTTGAATAACGACATCTAGAAATTCGTCTACTTCTGCTTGGTGATAACCACGCATGGCGGTTTTAAAATCCTTTTCCAAGATTTCGGTACCTGTCAATTGTATTTGATTGTTATCCATATTCAATCACTCCACGTTTTTTAAATTTTGGATTCCATTTAAAAACATAAAAATAAAGCTAATGTAGTGTATTAATGACGATTATATTTATGCATACATCATTTGAACTCAGTATAACATTTACAGCTGGTAATTTTCCATGTGACTTATATCCAGCTATGTATACTTTCATAATACCAGTAAAAAGAAGCTGATTCAACAGCTTCTTATTTGGCAGAATGTAAATCTTCGGGTTGGAAAGAAAATGGTAACAATGATTCTACATTTAAGGTCTCTATTTGATTTTTAAGGTTTGACAGGTAAATCGTTGTATCATTACCGAAAAATTCACTCATCACTTGTCTACAGGACCCACAGGGTGGTACAGGTCGGTCAGAGTCCGCTACAACAGCCATTGCTTTAAATGTCTTTTCCCCATTTGCGATAGCACTAAATAAAGCGACGCGTTCGGCGCAGCAACTTACAGGGAAGGCTGCATTCTCGATGTTACAGCCGGTATATACATTTCCATCTGTTGTAACAACGGCCGCACCAACAGGAAATCGTGAGTATGGTACGTATGCCCTTTCTCGTGCTTTAATCGCTTCTTCAATCAAGTTTTCTTTGTTCAAACCCATTGCCTCCCTCACATCAAGTGAGGTTATTATAAGAGAAAAAAGTCTTATTGTAAAGGAAGCCTATTCAAAATGGTACATGTACTTTTGAGCGTACCTTAGGTTAAATCCCTGAGAAGTTGATCGAAAACATAATGGATGGAATGATTCATTTCCATGTACCGCTTTCGTTTGACATCAATATAATAGCTGTGCAGCAATAACATATCCATGTTTTCTTTTGTAGATGTGATCTGCTGTGGGTGAACATTTGTCTGTCGCTGTTTCGCGGAATGGAGCGCATCCTCTTCCCATTTTTCAAGTGCTTGATAAATAGGTTCCAATGTTTCCTTTACCATCATGAAAAACGGCTTGTCATTTTTGCTTTCAGGTGGTTCATGTGTTAAATAATAATCCTTTAAACGATCCAGTTCATCTTTCAGTTTGTATGTCTGGTCAATCAGTTGTTGGCTCATCTATATTAAAACCTTCCTTTACATGTTCGCACATATTGTAAAACTTGCTCCTACGTTTACAATAATGGAGATATGCGCGATAGTAAAGTATTTTGGACATGTAATATGCCTTGCCTTTCGTACTGTATTTCTTTTTGAATCTCTTTATTGATGGTGCTCGATATCTTTTCATCAATTGTGTGGAGTTGTTTCTCAAGTACATTTATGCCTTGTTCAAAACTATTCCGATCAGACTGTATATGATTGTCGTTGACCTGTGTTAATGCCTGCATCATCATCGCTCCTTATTTTAATGGTATAGGCTCTATTCGACGCCCACGTGGATAATCCTTCCTGTTCGACAAAACTAGAAGGAAAGAAACAAAATCATCGTTTTTTTGACTGGCATTGCCAGGCGGGAACGCATTCGTATGTCCAAGGTTTTTGTTTATAGCCCCCATTCACAATTCCGACCTGACGTATTATATTTTTGTCCTATGTTATTTAATGGGATTGAATGTTCATTATCGATTTGACGTCCGAAGAGATTGCGTGTTTAAAGCATATTCAATAAGGAAAATATAATAGATAGTGTTCAAATTCTTTACGGCAAAGAATTGTATTTTTGGTGAAAACAGATGTTTGATACATGTCAGTATGTTACTTTTGGTATATAATGATGGTGTGGTTCATTCTTGAAGAATGTCCACGAACAAGCTATCGTCATGTTATGATGTAAGAAATACCGAGCGGATAATGAAAACTTATGAGAAGCAAATGTTAGGTTTTCTGATATGATACGTTCATATATTAGGAGGTATGACATGAATTATCCGAATGGACAGGGTCAGAGTAATGTTCACAAACGAGTCAATAAACAGGAAAATACCAGTTTCAGCAACCGTGGAATGACGCTTGAAGCCGATATTAATACCACAAACGATTTTTATTTGGCAAATGATCAGGCAATCATCCATAAAAAACCGACACCTGTTCAAATCGTTAAAGTCAATTATCCAAGAAGAAGTGCAGCCGTTATTACGGAAGCTTATTTTAAACAAGCATCCACTACGGATTATAATGGCATATACAGGATGAAACATATTGATTTTGAAGCTAAAGAAACAAATTATAAAACACGATTTCCGTTGGCAAACATCCACGCTCATCAAATAAAACATATGGAATCCGTGATAAATCATGGTGGCATCTGTTTTTTACTGATCCGCTTCAAACCATTTGATGAAACGTATTTTTTGAAAGCGGAAGATTTATTGCCTTTTTGGTATCGGACGCTTGAGGGCGGAAGGAAATCCATTCCTTATAAAACAATCAAGGAAATGGGTTACACAGTTCCCTTCCATTATTTAAAAAGAGTTGATTATTTACAAATAATAGATGGGCTTTACTTTTAGAACGGAGGAATGAGCTATGGCTGAACACGGCCAGACTCGTACAGCACGTAGAAATCAGAAGAAACAACACAAGAAACCGTTATGGAGACGGATTGTCAAGATTGCGCTAATCACGATGTTGGCGATAGGAATAGGCATAGGCGTTTTATTTACGTATTATATTATAACAGCCCCCAAATTGGATGAATCGAAACTGATCGATCCTTTTTCATCCGAAATCTATGATATGGACGGGGAATTATATGCTGATCTCGGCGCTGAACAACGAACGAAAGTTGAATATGATGAGCTTCCACAAGTATTGATAGACGCTGTCGTCGCAACAGAAGACTCCCGTTTCTTCAAACATCACGGTATCGATTTATACCGGATCGGTGGTGCCATCAAAGCGAATATTTTAAATGGATTCGGTTCACAAGGTGCCAGTACGTTGACACAACAAGTGATCGAGAATTCTTTTTTCACCAAGGAAAAGAAATTGAAACGTAAAGTACAGGAACAATGGCTCTCGCTTAAATTGGAACGTGAATATTCCAAAGAAGAAATCATGGAAATGTATTTGAACAAAATATTTTATGGTAATCAGTCCTATGGTGTTGGAAAAGCTGCAGAAAATTATTTCGATAAAGATCTAGAGGATTTAACATTGCCGGAAGCGGCGATTTTGGCTGGATTACCACAGCGACCTACTGCGTACAATCCTTTTGTCAATCCTGATTTGACGGAAAAACGAATGAACATCGTTTTGGACCTGATGGTCAGACATGGAAAAATTACCGAAGAAGAAGCTGATGAAGCACGGGATGTTGATATTAAGTCCCTGCTTGTCGAAAAAGAAGAAGAACCGACACCTTATCAGGCTTTTCTCGACGAAGTGGAAAAAGAAGTCAAAGATAAATTGGATGGCGCTGATATTTACAGTGATGGTCTTAAAATTTATACGACAATCGATACCGATATTCAAGATCATGTTGAATATTTGCTATCGGATAATGATGACAACCCTATCTCCTATCCAGGAAACAAGGAAGATGCCAATGGAGATGAAAAGAAACTGCAGGTTGGTGCAGCGGTCCTTGACACTAAAAGCGGCGCCGTCAGAGCCATCGGTGGCAGCCGGGATTCATCTGGAAACCGTGGATACAATTATGCTGTCCAAGGTGCTGGAAGACAACCCGGTTCCAGTATAAAACCAATTGTTGATTATGGCCCCGCGATAGAATATGAAAAATGGTCAACCTATCATCAGTTGAATGATGATCAACCATACAAAATTGAGGGAACGGATGCCGAAATCAATAACTTCGATAACCAATTCCATGGATGGATGTCGATGAGAACCGCATTGAGTAAGTCTTATAATATCCCTGCAGTCAAAGCGTTTGACGAAGTCGGTCTGGATAATGCCAAAGAATTTGCGGGTGATTTGGGAATCGATTTGGAAACGGATGGCATTACTGAAGCCATTGGGGGTACGGAAACACGGGTTACACCCCTTAAAATGGCAGGAGCTTTCCGAGCTTTTGGGAATGAAGGCATTTATAATGAACCTTTCGCTGTTGAAAAAGTCGAATTCCCTGATGGCCGAGAAGTGGACTTAAAGCCTGAATCCGAAGCGGTCATGGCTGATTCAACCGCGTATATGATTACGGATGTATTGAAGACAGCTTTGACGGAAGGAACAGGTCAAAGGGCTAATATTCCAGACCTCCCGATGGCAGCAAAAACGGGGACAACGAACTTAAAAGATCAAGAGGGAAGTCCCGATTCATGGTTGACGGGTTATACAACCAATTATACCATGTCAATATGGACCGGTTATGACGGACCAAAACTCACAATGGTCGGTGATGAGAAGAAAGTACCGCATGATTTTCTGAAAAACACCATGCAAAAAATATCCGAAGATGTGGACACACCTGATTTTGAACAACCGGATTCTGTTGTAGAAGTCGGTGTAGAAAAAGGGTCAAATCCGGCTGCACTACCCAGTGATTATACACCTGAGTCCAACATCATAAAAGAACTTTTTGTTAAAGGACATGAACCGGAAAGTGTTTCCAAGGAATATGACCAAATCGATCCTGTCAATGACTTAACCGCAGAATATGATGATGACGCGGAGGAAATAAAAGTGGAATGGGATTATGACTCCGATGACGATGTCACTTTTGAAATAAGCGCAAGTGAAGATGGTGGTGACATGAAAAACCTATCTTCCACGGATGACACATCATTTGAAATATCCAGCGTCGACCAGGGTACAGAGTACGAAATTGAGGTGACTGCTGTGAATAAGGATGATGATTCCGATAAAAGTGAACCAAAATCGACAACGGTAAAAGTCCCGGACGGTGAAGATGATGATGACGATAACGACGAGGAAGAATCCATGTCTCCCGTTGATAACCTAGACGCTACGTTTAAAGAAGATGAGAACATTATCGATGTCAATTGGGACTACGAAGGCCCCCCTGCTTCCTTTGAGGTAGATGTGAATGGTCAAAAACAAAATGTAGACTATAATGGAATTGAAATCAGTGGCGCCAATCCCGGTGAGTCATATACGATAACAGTGACTGCCATTGGTAAGGAAGGTGCCAACGAAGATGTTCGTTCGGATGAAAAGCAAACAGAGATAACGATACCTGACGATGACAATGGCAACAATAACGACAATAATGACGATACGGGTGATGACCCTGGAAACGACTCTGGCAATAACGATAATAATGATGGTAACAGCGGGAATGACAACGGGGGTAATAACGGAGACAGTAATGGCAACGAAGGGGAGAATAATGCCCCTGCCAATGAAAATAATGATGATGGATAATGAGAAAGAGGCATACAAATTGAATTGTATGCCTCTTCCCTTTTCATGAACTTAAAAATTGTATAAGCGATAATCATGATGACAAAAAATATTATCCGTCTATTTTATTGGCTTTTTTCATCCGTTTTTTTCCTTCGCGGCATATGTCGAGCAAAGGACATTCAGCACAATTCGGATTACGTGATTTACAATGATATCGGCCGAAAAAAATCATGACATGATGTGTTTTACTCCAAGCTTCTTTTGGAACTTTACGCATCAACGTATGTTCTACTTCCAATACAGAATCCTTCCAACGGCATATGGCAAGACGTTTTGCAACACGTTCTACATGTGTATCGACCGCAATGGCGGGCTCATCGAACGCGACAGAACTGACGACATTCGCTGTTTTACGCCCCACTCCGGCCAATTTCATCAGTTCTTCTTTTGATGATGGAACTTCACCGTTATAGTCATCGATCAACATATGACATAATCGTTGAATATTTTTGGCCTTATTCCGATACAAACCGATTGAGCGGATATCCTCTTGCAACTCTTCCAAGGGAACATTGATATAATCCTCAGGGGTATGATATTTTTCAAACAATCCTTTTGTCACTTTATTGACGAGTGTATCTGTGCACTGCGCGGATAATAATACAGCGATGACAAGTTCAAAGGGATTATCATGCGTGAGTTCACATTGTGCATCAGGAAACATTTCATTCATTTGGTCTAAAGCAAACTGTATTTCTTTTTGATTAAGCATGAAATTAGTCTTCTCCCTCCAACCAATTGTAATAAAAGGATGTATCCCTCTTTTCTTTTGATTCTTCTGGTGAATGTGTCACTTGTTTTTGACGGAATGCTTTACTATGCTCCCTTGCTTCTTCCACTGTATGGATACCTTTTTGTTTCCAATCACGCAAAATACGATCCATATATTTAAAATTAAGTTTACCCATCAACACGGATTCCCGAAGGGCTGCTTTAATCAAAGATGGGATGATTTCATCTTCATCAAGCCATGCATTGATCGTCTCAATTTCAAAGGGTGATAACGGCCGGCCGAATTCTTGTTCAAATAGTACAAACAATGTTCCCTCAGGCATGGTTTCTTCGTTGTCAGGTTGTGGAGCAATCATTTTATCCCAAAGCGGATCAAGGTTATATGCTTCGCTTAGCTGATGTTTTTCATTTTGGGACTGTTCTATCGTCAAGAATCCTTTTTGGATAAGTCGTCGTAGGATATTGGCACATTCCTTTTCGTCGATGGTCAAAAATGATGCCAATTCGTCCGGAGTCGGAAAATCATTGCCCGATAACAGGTAGCGGTGAATCTGTAATATCATCATGACTTCTGTTTCGTTCAATCCAAGTGATTTATATTCCGTCAATAACGTGTTTGGAATCGACATTTGCTGTTTAAGCAGCTGTTGATATGAAAATGAACTGGACATCTGAGTACACCTCACTTCAAGTATAGAATGGATAGACGGTATAAAGAGGCCGGAACAAAAATATATCCTACACAAAAAGAAGTATGCTGTCCCGGACCTATGAATAAGTAAGGCTACATTGTGGTCTGATGATGAAAGGAAATCATCCTTTTCAAAAAGCTTTTCCACATATTTGTAACTTGACAGTCATTCTGTTCGTTTTTGTAATAGAACACGATTGTTTTGTCCAAGCCTCTTCAAACAAACGTCCTATAGATAGTGATGCCCGCGTTTATATCATGATCATGGATACAGACGGTTCAACAGTCTTGGAAATGGTATGGTTTCCCGGACATGTTCCACACCTGATAACCATGCAACAGTTCTCTCCAGGCCAAGTCCAAAGCCTGAATGAGGCACACTTCCGTATTTACAAAGTTCAAGATACCATTTATAGGCTTCACCGGTAAGTCCAAATTCCTCATATCGTTCTTCCATTAATTTCAGGTCATCGATACGTTGTGAACCACCGATGATTTCACCATACCCTTCCGGTGCAATCATGTCGGCACATAGTACAACTTCCGGTTGGTCAGGGTGTGGTTTCATATAGAATGCTTTGATATCTTTTGGATAGTTGACGATGAAAACCGGTTTGTTATACTTTTCGGCAATGGCAGTTTCGTGCGGGGCTCCGAAGTCATCCCCCCATTCGATATCCGTAAATCCCATCTTCTTCAGGTCATCAACCGCATCATCGTATGTTATACGTGGGAATGGTGCCTGAATCGCCTCCAGTTTGGATTTGTCACGCTCTAATGTATCCAGTTCCATTGAACAGTTTTTCAATACGGATTGGGCAACGTGTGTGACATATTGTTCCTGTATTTCCAGACTCTCATCATGTTCAACAAAAGCCATTTCCGGTTCAATCATCCAAAATTCAATTAAGTGTCTGCGAGTTTTGGACTTTTCTGCACGGAATGTCGGGCCGAACGAAAACACTTTACCAAATGCCATAGCGGCTGCTTCCAGATATAATTGACCACTTTGTGAAAGGTATGCTTCTTCATCGAAATATTGTGTGTGGAACAATTCAGTCGTTCCTTCAGCAGACGATCCGGTCAAGATGGGAGGATCGATTTTCACATAGTCATGTTCGTTGAAGAATTCATATGTGGAACGGATGATTTCATTTCGGATTTTCATGATCGCATGTTGGCGTTTGGAGCGTAGCCATAAATGTCTGTGATCCATTAGGAATTCTGTTCCATGTTCTTTTGGTGTAATCGGATATTCGGAAGCCTCATGAATCAATTCGATTGTTGTGACATGCAGTTCATAACCAAGCTGGCTCCGGGTATCTTTGGCCACCGTACCGGTTATGTACATCGAGGACTCTTGGTTCATATTTTTGGCGAGTTGAAAAACATCTTCAGCAACATCATTTTTGCTGACGACGGCTTGGACAAATCCAGATCCATCCCGCAGTTGCAGAAAAGCGATTTTTCCGCTGGAGCGTTTATTTGTAAGCCATGCCCCGATTGTTACTTCTTCGTTTTCGTGTTCAGCTAGTTTTGCAATAGTTGTTTTCAAAACATGTTCCCTCCAAATACTATGATTGATGTGATAAGACAAATCTGTGAATGCGTTCGGCTGCTTTTTCCAATGTGTCCATAGAAGTTGCATAGGATAGGCGTACATTTTCAGGTGAGCCAAATCCCGAGCCGGGTATCAATGCGACTTTTTCTTCATCCAACAATGCTTTGACCCATTCGTCAACATTGGAAAATCCGCCTTGTTTCCGTGCTTCTTCCACGTTCGGGAACAGGTAGAATGCTCCTTTTGGTTTGATGCATGACACGCCGGGAATTGTTTGTAACATTTCATATAACGCTTCTCGTCTTTCATTGAATGTATGGCGCATTTCAACTGTTGGATCGAATTCGCTTGTATATGCGCTGAGAGCTGCAAATTGCGAAATGGAAGCGGGATTGGATGTTGCATGTGATGCCAGGTTGGTCATTGCCTTTATAATGGTACTATCCCCTGCCGCATAGCCGATCCGCCAACCTGTCATGGCATGTGATTTTGAAACACCATTGACAATGATGGTACGTTGTTTCATGGCTTCCGAAATCTGGGCCATCGATACATGGACATCATCTGTATAAATCAGTTTTTCATATATTTCATCGGAAATGACATAAAGGTCATGCTTAAGACATATATCGCCCAGTTGTTTGAGTTCTTCCTTGGTATACATCATGCCTGTCGGGTTGCTCGGCGAATTGATGATAAGTGCCTTTGTTTTGTCAGTGATGGCATCTTCCAAAGCTTCAGGCGTCAACTTAAATGCATCCTCTTCATTCGAGGTCGTGAATACCGGTTTTCCGCCGGCAAGTTTAATTTGTTCTGGATAACTGACCCAATACGGGCTTGGGACAATGACTTCCTCTTCCTCATTCAATAAGACCTGGAACAATGTGTATAATGCATGTTTGGCTCCTGTTGTGACAATGATTTCCTCTTTTGAGTAGTGTAGATCATGATCGCGCCGGAACTTCTCAGAGATAGCTTCTTTCAGTTCTGGGATACCACCCGTTGGCGTGTATTTTGTTTTACCATCACGCATTGCCTTGTCCGCTGCATCCAATATAAATTGAGGTGTATTGAAATCAGGCTCCCCAGCACCGAGACTCAATACATCATAACCTTGTTGTCTGAGAGAATTTGCTTTAGCGGTAATGGCGAGTGTCGTCGATGGTGTCAATGTTTTTACACGATTAGCTAATTCCATTTTTTCACTCCTATTTAAACATTTGATTGAAACGGTATGTCTCGTAATCGGATCCATCTTCAATGGAAAAATAGGTGAGCATCAGTCGCTCATCTTCATCCTTATATGTCAGTTCCCATAAAGGTGTTTCCTCATCCATTGCAGGTCTGACTTTCATTAGTGTACATGATTGGCAGTCTTTTTTCCATTCTTGCTTTATATCTTCCTCTGTTAAGATGTCCGATTGATCCAATGTCGTTATATCATGGTCTTCCCCATCATCCAATGGATAAAAAACAACCTGTTTCTGTTTATCTTCCGTGGTTCCGAAAAAGATGTGATAATTTTCTTCGCCATAGTATTTATATTTCGCATCAATTTTTTTCAATGATGTCTCGGCCAGAACCTCTTTTTCACTTTGTGCATAACCAGATTCTTTTTGTTCCATAAGGTTGTTATAGATGATTATTCCGTATGTGATGATGGCACCAATTATAAGGAAAAATATAATGAGTGATATTTTAAGCCACGGTTTTTTTGGTGTGTCGATAAGAATCATCCCTTTACCAATTTCTTTTATTGCCAAGAAGCAGCTAAAAGCGCAATAAGCAATTGTGCTTAAAATGATGACAATTTATATTATAACAAGCATCATTCAATTTTTGTTGATTTTCCGAAACGAAATGCACTCTTTTTCCATTATACCATTTATCCCTTGTTAACTGGCAGTAAGACCCTAATAGATTAAAGTATCGTTTTATCTGTTGAAAGACTGATCTATTAAAACCATTTTTTCGCTTTTTTCATCAGTTCTGTTGTATTGTCGATGTCGATATGGACATCTGGAATGGATTCCGTGAAAAACTTGCCGTAACGTGATTTGACGATACGTCCATCACATACAAATACAATACCCCGATCGCTGGATGATCGGATAAGGCGTCCAAAACCTTGTTTAAATCGAATGACGGCATTTGGCAAGGCCAATTCGAAAAATGCATTTTGTCCATTCTCTTTCATGAGCGTGCTTCGGGCTTCATACACAGGATGATTGGGAGGCTGAAACGGCAGGCGGACAATCACAAGACTCGATAAATCTTCACCTGGAATATCCACTCCTTCCCAAAAAGAGCTCGTGCCTAGCAAGATAGCCTGATCGAATGTTTGGAAGTTTTTCTTCAAGCGAAGTCGGCTACCGCTGGAAATCCCCTGGGCAATCAGAGAGTAAGTTTCGGTATCAAGCATTTCTTTTAGAAGGCGATATGATTTCTTCAACATATCGTAGGATGTAAATAAGACAAGCATTCGCCCCTTAGTAATGTCTGCCAATGATAATATGGATTCACACGTTGCATTTATATAGTCATCCGGATTTCCTTTGTTTACAGCTGGAAAATCATTCGGAACCATTAGCTGAACTTGATCGGAATATGAAAAGGGTGAGTCGATTTTATAAGTTGCCACATTATCTTCGGGTATCCCTAACCGTTTTTGGATGAATGAAAATGATTGCCGCATTGTAAGTGTAGCACTTGTCAAAACGATACTTTCTTTTTGTTCGAAAAAATCTTCTGTAAGGTGATTGGAAATATCAGTCGGTTCCAAATATAAAAAGACACCCTGTTTCGTTCGGTTCGTATCAATTTCAATCCATTTTACAACAGTCGGCTCTGTCGGCTTCAGGAACATTTCCTCTATTTCATCGACATATGTTTGCAACGTGTCAATATACCCTTGTAATTGATCACTGTCATGTCTATCCCATATACCTTTGGTTTCGATATCATTTTTAATCGACGATAAGAATTGAATCAGTTCCTTTAGACAAAAACCAAGCCTGGTTGCCATATCAATAATCGTTTCCCACTGTTTATCCCCATCATTTATCCGTTCGAAGCGGTATTGGATTCGCCCGATGTCACTTAATCCTTTTTGTGCAGAATGCTGGTTGATGACATACTGGGATAACGTTTGAAATAAGTCATCGATTTCATGTTTTGTTTGTGAAAATGATGTATTCCATTGATCGATATAGCTAGGGTCCAAATGAAAATCATTATTGTCGATAAGCTTGCCAATACCATTATGCTCATCGATCAGCCCAATATTGTTTAATGTATATTGCATGTTGATGTCATTCAATTTCAATCCATAATGTTTTGATGCGGTTTCCTCCAAATGGTGAGCCTCGTCGACAACAGCTTTCGAATATGTCGGTATAAATTGGTAATCATTGAATATATCGGCACAAAGCAAGGCATGATTTGTAATGATGATATCTGCCTGTTGCGCTCTTCGTTTCGCTTTTTGATAATAAGACTTCGTAAACCATGTTGAAGCAGGGTTTACCTTATTCTCGGCTTCTGTGGAAATACGGTTGAAGAAAGTATATCCCCCTGACGGAAGTTGGATCTCATCTATATCTCCTGTCGTTGTTTCAGTTATCCATACAAGTAGCATGGCTTTGGTTAAAGTAAAATCATAATTGTTTTCATTTGTTTGGTTTAATTCATATGCCAATTTCTCCAAACTGATATAATGCCTCTTCCCTTTTAATAAAGCCACTTTGAATGGATATGGAATAAGTGATGCTGTCAGAGGGATTTCTTCTTCCAATAACTGGGATTGTAATTGGGTCGTATATGTGCTGATAACAATCCGTTTTTCCGTTTTAAGTGCTTCATGAACAACCGGGAGCAGATATGCCAGTGATTTTCCTGTACCGGTTTCAGCCTCGATCAATGCGTGTTTTCGAGATGCAAAGCTATCATATACAGCCTCCGACATCGTACGTTGCCCTGAACGTTCCTCATAGGACTCCATTTGTGTTTGCATCGAACCATCGGGTCCATAGACAGCATCTAAATAATCGCCAAAAGAAACATCGATCGGGTTTGAATCGATTTTGCATTCGTCTACTTTTTTAAAGGCAAGCCCACCGAGTATATCAATACCATCCGGATCGGTTGCTGAAAAAGCAAGGTTTTCTTGCTCTTTCATAAGGATTTCCGATAAATCTGATGTCAACGCCTTTTCAAGATTCAACAAGTGGGTGATTGTTTCATAAGGCAATTGTTTAATTTTTTGAAGGATCAACAAAAACACATGCGCTGTTATGAGTGCATCGGATAATGCACGGTGTGGGTCAACATGTTCGATACCTAAATATGAACTTAACCGGCCTAATTTATAACTTGGCGCCTGTGGATAAAGAATTCTCGATAATTCAACCGTATCCAGAACCGGATTATTCACGCCTTCATATCCGGCATCCTGGAATGCATGATTGAGAAAGCCAACATCGAATGGGACATTATGTGCGATAATATAACTATCAGAAATGAGATCCTTTACGTCATGCGCGATGTCATCAAATGTTGGTTCATGCTGGACATCATCATCGGTAATTCCGGTTAATTTGGTAATGAACGATGGAATATACCTATCCGGATTACATAAGGAAGAAAAGGTATCAGAAATGACTCCATTTTCGATAACGGCTATTCCGATTTCAATGATCTTATCATCTTCTTTTGTACTTTGACCGGTTGTTTCGATATCGATTACGACAAATCTATTCATCATTTCACCGACTTTCATTTCTAATGCGAAAAACTCTTATCACGTCACTGATAAGAGTTTATATCATTCTATATAGCTTACACTGCTGCCAGTTGTGAATTTCATCCGATAAGCCTGTTTCTGGTGCAGGCTTAACAAGATAGCTGATAAATTATAAGTGTATAACTCTTCCTCAGATATAAATGCTTACGACAGAATAATATCATGGATTGAATGTATTGTAATGATTCTATTATAGGATACTATACGTGACGTTTTTTTGCCAGGGATGACATATGATTCTTTTGGTTATCGCTATCTGATGACGTGCTTATTTTTCCTTGTTCAAGTTCCAATCGATTTCGGCTGAATATAGCTTTTTCACTTCACCATCATGTATAACAAGTAATGCACCATCTTCATCAATTCCCGAAAAAGTGGCTTCATAGCTTTCTTGGATTGTCTTTATTTTTATTTTCTTGCCCATTTGATAGCCATAACTTTCCCATTTCTGTTTAATGGGAGTAAATCCATTGTCCATAAATGTCATATAGCTTTTTTCAAATGTACTAAGAATGTCTTGGATTAATAGGTTGATATCCCAGTGATGATCCGTTTCTATCCGGAGTGATGTAGCGATATGTTTGATATCTTCCGGCATATCCTGTGGGCATTGGTTCACGTTTAGGCCTATCCCCATTACTACATGCTGGATCTGATCTTGCTCAGCTTGCATTTCCGTCAAAATACCGGACACTTTTTTTGAACCGATCAAGATATCATTGGGCCATTTGATGGTCACCTTTTCGCTGATGTGTTTTGCCAGGACATCTGCAATGACTGTTGCTGCGAGTAATGTCAATGCCGGTGCCTGTTGCGGCAGTATTTTCGGACGCAAAAGAATACTCATCCAAACACCTTTATCTTTTGAAGAATACCATTGATGCCCCATGCGTCCTTTTCCGTTTGTTTGAGCATTCGCAATGGCGACGGTACCATGGGGGGCGCCTTCCTTTGCTGCTGTTTGTGCATCTTTTTGCGTTGTTTCTGTTGTGTCTTTATGCAGAATGGTCTTCCCCATCCATGTTGTTTCCAGACCCCATGTAATGGTGTTTTCACTGATTTTATCAGGTGTATCGATGATTCGATAGCCTAAACGCGGCACTCCTTCGATGGTGTATCCATCTTTTTTTAATTCATTCATATGTTTCCAAACGGCACTACGTGATATGTTTAACATATGTGATAGTTTTTCACCAGAAATAAAGTCTTTGGAATGATTGTTCAATAAGGTGATTAATTTTCCTCTGGTAGATGACATAATAGCCACTTCCTCAGTTCATGTTTAGAATTAGTTAGTTCCCCGTTCACAACCGCCTGTTCCATTTTATCCAACGTCTCCCCAATCCAGGCACCTTTTTTCCGATATGGAAATAGGTGCAGTAAATCGCTCCCGTTCAATTGCAGATCACGTTTGGATTGAATCGGGAGACGCCATTGCAATCGTTCGATATCTTCAGGCCTCAAAAAAGGCTCATCCATCACCATGTGTGCCACACGTATAAATTTGTGCACATAAGATGCTGGTAAAATATATGCAAACCATGCATTTAAACCGTGTGATTCAAAATAATGGAATGCTTGTGCTAGTGTTTGTGCTTCCTGTTTCACTTTATTGCTTGCTTTCCATTCCTCTATCCATTCCGCTATAGATACTACGGGGTAAAGGGTATGCAGCACCATTATCACTTCACCGAATGATTGTAAAGGGGTCCAATATTTTGGCAAAACGCCCTTTATTTCAGGGTGGTTTTTGAAGACCGGAAATTCATTATAAATGTCGGCCTCCCCTAGATATGCCAAGCCTTTATTGATAAAGTTGCCAGCGAATAATTTGGTCACTTCGACGAGAAGCCGTTCGACCGCCAGGCTATGTATTTGATTTTTCACATCCAGCATATCTTTTAACGTGTTTTTTTCAATGGAAAATCCGAGTTGGCTTGAAAAGCGTACTGCTCGCACGATACGAAGCGGGTCTTCCCAAAATCGGTCAGACGCATGTCCTACCGCTCGTATTTGTTTGCGCTGGATATCCTGCATCCCCCCGTATGGATCAGTCGTCTGACCGTTAATGTCCATAGCAATGGCATTCATGGTAAAATCACGACGTTTTAGATCTTGTTCAATCGTTTGAACAAATTGAACATTATCCGGATGTCTCTGATCTGAATAGGTATCGTCCAAGCGAAAGGTAGTGATCTCAAATGAGTCCCTCTCCCACCTGACGATTACTGTACCATGTTCTATACCGACCGGAATGACAGACTGGAAAATACGTTGTAATTCTTTTGGTGTGGCAGATGTAGCTATGTCTATATCTCCTATTGAACGCCCAATGATTAGATCACGGACACATCCACCGACAAAATATGCCTTGAATCCGTGCTTCTCAATCTGTCGAATAACTTTTTCACCTTTGATAAATGGCTTCTTCAACAACGTATTCACCATACTCTCTTGTTTTACTGAATAAGTTGATCATATAATTGCATATACTCATTTACGATTTCAGTGGAGTGAAAGGCGTCTAACACATGCCGATGGCTCGCGTCTTTAAAACGTTGCAACAATGTATCGTCCCGAAGGAGTCGAACAGCATATTGACTTGCACTCTGTGTATCACCAATATTCACTATATAGCCGGTTTCGCCATGAAGGATGACTTCCGGAATGCCGCCAACATTTGTTCCGATGCACGGGACATGGGATGACATTGCTTCAAGCAAAACCAATCCGAAACTTTCTTTTTCGGATAATAGTAATTTTAAATCCGAAATGGATAATAGATCTTGGATGTTGTTCTGTTTTCCCAAAAATAGGACATGGTCTTTCAAGCCAAGTTTTTCCGATAATTGGATAGCTTTTGCATAATCGGGTCCGTCACCTACCAGCAGAAGTTTACTGGGAACCTCCTGATTTATCTTTTGAAAAGTATATATGATATCGGTGATGCGCTTGACAGGTCTGAAATTGGATATATGGATGAGTACTTTTTCCTCAGGATTGATACCATACTGTCGTTTTAATGCAGGCATGCTTTTATCTGTATAAATGTTTTCATCGACGAAATTATAAATGACACGAATATCTTTTTGGACAGATAACATTTCTTTCGTTTGTTTGACGAGACTGTGGGAAACAGCCGTAACCGCATCCGATTGTTCAATGCCATGTTTTATCATTTTTTTAAAGATCGGATCGATGCCTAGAACTGTTATATCTGTACCGTGCAATGTTGTGACAATCTTTACATCATGTTGAGCGATTTCTTTTGCCAGGATGGCACATATCGCATGCGGCATTGCGTAGTGAACATGTAGTATATCAAGTTCTTCACGATCAATCACTTCCGCCATTTTGGAAGCAAGTGTCAGGTCGTACGGAGGATATTGAAAGACAGGATAATGGCCGACTTCGACTTCGTGATAATAAATCTTTGGATAAATGCGATCAAGACGGAATGGGATACTTGATGTGATGAAATGTATTTCATGTCCGAGCTTGGCCATGCGTTTGCCAAGCTCTGTTGCAATGACTCCCGAACCGCCTACGGTTGGATAACACGTGATTCCTATTTTTTTCATTGACCATTTTCCTTTTGTCTGACGATGTTCCGCCAATTAAAATCGCCACGTTTCAACCCTTGAATCAAAACCTCACCGGCCGCCATATTGGTGGCAAGTGGAATTAAATGCACATCACAGAGACGCATCAATGCACTGACATCGGGCTCATGTGGTTGTGCTGTAAGAGGATCGCGAAAAAAGATAACCATATCCATTTCATTGTTTGCGATACAGGCACCTATTTGTTGGTCTCCACCCATCGGACCTGACTGAAAACGATGTACGGTGAGGTCTGTCGCTTCTGTTATTTTCTTTCCGGTTGTACCTGTCGCAAATAACCGATGGTCTTTTAGTATATGTTTGTAAGCTATGCTGAAGCTAATCATTTCTTGTTTTTTCTTGTCATGGGCAATAAGTGCAATATTCATGATTCATCACCTATTTTCGATTTATTATACACACATTATGAGTCTAAAATATGTTCAAGTCCGTAAATATACTTATCCATTGTCATTACTTTTTCAATAGCGAATTTGAGGCCATTCATAAAAGAGTCACGGTTATAGGAATCGTGTTTAATGGTCAACGTTTGTCCGGCCCCACCGAATATGACTTCCTGATGTGCTACAAGACCGGGAAGTCTGACACTATGGATATGCATTCCATTGATGTTGGCTCCACGGGCTCCTTCTATGAGTTCCTTTTCATCTGGATGACCTTGCTCCTTATCGGACCTCGCTGATGAGATCAAATCTGCCGTCTTGACAGCACTTCCGGAAGGAGCGTCCTTTTTCTGGTCATGATGTTTCTCAATGATTTCGACATCTGGAAATTGCTTGGCGGCCATTTTGGCAAATTGCATCATAAGTACCGCTCCGATAGCAAAGTTGGGTGCAATGATGGTTCCCAAGCCAGCTTCATTGCCCATTTGTTCCAGTTCCTTTAATTGATTTTCCGTCAAACCAGAAGTGCCAACAACGGGGCGTACATGATGTTCGATGGCATGTTTGGCATGTTTATATCCGGATTCTGCCTCTGTTAAATCAACCAATACATCAGCATCCGCAAACTCCAGACATTTTTGTATATCCGTATAAATTGGAACGGTCGATTGGTTAAAGGAAGGTAAAATATCACCAAGTCGTTTTCCATCATTTTTTCGATCAAGACATGCTACGAGTTCAAAAGAAGGCTCATCCATTATCATATGAATCGCCTCACTACCCATCTTTCCGCGTGGGCCGGCAACAATCAGTTTTGTTATCATTGCTGTATATCCTCCAATTTCGTGTTGTCGTTTCTGTGTAACGATTATTTCCTGTATCCTAAAGGATCGGGACTATTTTTTTGTCCAGCGATTTTTATCTCTCGTTTCAATTTTGGACATTGTCATTTCAAAAGCTTCTGAAAGATCGATGTCTAAAGAGTTGCTGAAGGTAGTAAGGACAAATAACACATCCCCTAGCTCTTCAGTCATTGTTTTCATGTCTTCTGTCGATTTTTTAGGTTTCTCGCCATAAAAGTGATTGACCTCCCTTGCAAGCTCACCCAGTTCTTCTGTGAGTCTCGCCAACTGAGCAAGAGGGGTAAAATAACCTTCTTTAAATTGGGAAATATATGTATCGACACGTGTTTGTATTTCCTGTGTCGTATAGGTCAAGTTTTCTTTTGGCATAAATCGAGTCCTCCCATGATTACGAATCTTATTTCATGTTAGCTAAAAGTCACCGGTTTGACAAACTTTTTTACTTGTAATAAATATGTACATTGTTATGATGATAAAAATTGACTATAATAGAATCTGTGTTTCAAACAGATATATAGCACGGAGGGATGTAGTGATGATATTTCGTTTACGCCTGAAAAATATATTTTTTATTTTCGTGGGCGCTGCTATTTTTTCATTCGGTATCGTTCATTTCAACATGCAAAATAATCTTAGCGAAGGTGGCTTCACAGGCATTACATTGCTATTTTATTTTTTATGGGACTGGGATCCCGCGATTATGAATATTGTGTTAAACGTTCCAATATTTTTTATCGGATGGAAATTTCTCGGGCGTAGTCAATTCATATATACGATTATCGGTACCATAGCCGTGTCTATATTCCTCAGTGTTTTCCAGATCAAACCTTTTGATACCGCATTGCAATCTGATATGACGCTTGCCGCATTATTTGCGGGTGTTTTTATAGGTGTTGGATTAGGCATTATATTTCGATATGGCGGAACAACTGGCGGTGTAGATATTATTGCACGGATTGTGAATAAATATGTTGGATGGAGTATGGGGCGAACCATGTTCTTATTCGACTTTCTGGTTATATCTTCATCAATGCTTGCTTATTTGGGACTTGTGGAAGGAATGTATACCCTTGTAGCGGTCTATGTTGGCTCGAGAGTCATTGATTTTATCCAAGAAGGTGCGTATACGGCACGCGGCGCGACAATCATATCCTCATCAAGTGAATTGATTGCAAAGCAGATTTTGCAAGATATGGATCGTGGTGTGACCGTTTTAAACGGAAAAGGAAGTTTTACCGGTGAAAAACGGGAAGTTCTATATTGTGTTGTTGGAAGAAATGAGATTGTACGTCTTAAAAACCTTATCAACGCTGTCGATCCACATGCGTTTGTGGCTGTAAGTGCTGTTCATGATGTTGCTGGTGAAGGGTTTACGTTGGATGAAAACAAAAACCCTCTTCATGAAGATTAGAAACGAAAAAACAAGGGCTTTTAAAGTGCAGCCCTTGTTTTTTTAATCGGATCCATTTTTATCTTGCTGTTTAACCCTTTCTTTTTTTACTTCGGCACGATATTTTTTCCAGCCGACATATAGTAGAACGACAATGATGCAACTGCCGACGATTATAAGTAACCAAAAGAATGGTTCGATATCACTTCCCTCTTGTGGATCCGTATCCGATTGTGCATATACGTGAAGCGGCATAATATATATCGTGTAAATACAAAAACAAACGTATAAACAGTATTTCTTGATAGCACACCACCTCGCACATACTTTTATATTATATTTTATGCGTGGTGGGTTATAGATATCACTTTTTACTTCAAATGATTGTCAAGTTGACGTTTAACCGTCACGTAGTATGCCAGTATAATCGTGATGATACTTAACCAAAAAGTGAAGTAGCCGATTTGATCCATATATTCGGTTAAAGCGCCATATCTCGGCATCATTCCAAATACATAATCAATGATATCATTATGTAAAATCCATATCGCAGCAACCGTAAGATGTCTCAGTTCAATTCTATAAAAACGACTGTAAAGAAGTCCCTCTATAGCCATAGCCCCATGGGATGCGATCAACATGTATCCTTGCCAACTTAAGTGACCATCAACAATAAGTGTCAAGATATTCATGACGACCGCCCATAAACCATATTTGAATAGACTGGTCATGGCAAGTGCTTCTATGTATGGTGTGTTTTTCTTGAAGATGAAAAACAATAAAAAAATCGTGAAAAACATACTTGCAGTTGGACTATCCGGTACAAATGGAAGGAATATGGCCGGGGTTATACTCAACTGACTTTCATACCACATAAACCCGTAAATCGTACCCAATAGGTTAATCATGAATAAAACAATTAAAAATCGTCTATCTAATAATATGTATTTAAACATCATATGAATTCCTTCCCGATATCAAAAAGAAGACACCTGCACCAATGTTGTTGGTAGAGGTGTCTTCATTAAATTGAATCGTTTAATCATTTGAGTTATCTGAGTCATTGTCCGAATCGTTATTGGAATCATTTTCAGAGTCGTTTGATTCATCATTGCCATTTGAATCATCGTCCCCTGAATCACCGTCTTCATCATTCCCGTTTACTTCTTGGATGAAGTCCACTAGATCTTCCAACTCTTCATCAGATCCATCGAACATATCAGGTGGCATTTGACCAATACCGTTTTGGGCAATATCGGCAATTTCTTCCGATGTGTGATCGATATCGATTAACGCAGGTGCGTTTCCACCTTGAAGGTCATTACCGTGACAGTCAGCACAGTTGTTTTGGAAAACTTCGTAGCCGGGATGATCTTCATCGATTTCCACCTCATCCGGAGGAATTGGCTTATTGTTTTCGGCACGTTCCGCCCAATCTACGCCTGCAGATGCTTCATATGTCAGCCATATTGTCGAAACGAGACCAAGCAACATCATTCCAACCGCAATCGGTCGTTTAGGTGGTCTTCTGCCAGGTCCATTATCCAGGAACGGTGCAAGTAATAATGCCCCGAATGCAAGCCCCGGAATAATGATAATACCGATGATTGTATATGTTCCACTTGCGAATTCATATTTTAAAAGTTGATATAAGAATAGAAAGTACCAATCCGGTAATGGCTGATAGCCGGCGTTTGAAGGGTCTGCCATACCTTCCAAAGGCGCAGGATCCGCTAATACCAAACAAAGAAATCCAACTAGGAAAACGGATCCGACAAGCCATTCTTTCAATAGGAAATTCGGCCAAAAAGCTTCAGTCCGTCCAGGATATTCCGAATAATCTCTTGGTGTGTATGGTGTGTTGTCGGAACGGATTCTGGAATCCCCGACAAATTTCATACCCTTACCTCTTTTCACAGTTTTCCCTCCTTTTTATAGTGGTCCAGCAATTCCTTGTCTTCTAATTAGTATAAAGTGTACTGCCAATAATGCAAAAAGTGCTGCTGGCAGGAAGAACACATGAATCGCAAAGAATCTCGTTAATGTTTCTGCCCCAATCACAGTCGGGTCACCAGCCAATAATGTTTTTAGCTGCTCGCCAATAAATGGTACCTGCTCTGCAATATCAAGTCCAACTTGTGTTGCAAAGTATGCTTTGTTATCCCAAGGCAATAAATAACCTGTGAAACCGAGTCCGAGCATAATAAAGAATATTAATACCCCAACCATCCAGTTGATTTCACGAGGTTTTTTATATGCCCCTTGGAAGAAAACGCGTAATGTATGTAAAAACAACATGACTATTACTACACTGGCACCCCAATGGTGCATTCCTCGTACCAACTGTCCATGCGCAACTTCTGTTTGCAGATAGTAAACAGATTTCCACGCATTTTCAATATCGTGTACATAATACATTGTCAAAAACATTCCTGACAGGATCTGTATGACGACAACAAAAAATGTCAACCCTCCAAAGCAATACACGAAAGCCGAGAAATGGTGTGCAGGGTTTACATGCTCAGGTACTTCATGGTCTGCGATATCTCGCCAGATCGGCGCGACATCCAATCGTTCATCAATCCAGTCATATAACTTCTTCAGCATTTCCTATCACGCCTCCTCTCTCGGTTTTGCTTCACCAAGGAATAGCATCCCGTTTTCTATTTTTTGTTCATAGATGTCTAGTGGTGCAAGTGGTGGTGTTCCTGGAACGTTGGTACCATCTTTATAGTAACGTCCACCATGGCATGGACAATAATATTCATCTGGATAATCATCACTGCCTTCCCAAGATACGAAACATCCAAGGTGTTTACATATTGGAGAGAAGGCTACAATATCGCCATCATCATTTTTATATACCCATGCTGATTTTGTTACATCCGATTCGTACCAAGCGTCGACCTGTTCAATATCCCATTCTATAAGTTGTGGTTCTTCTGTTATGTCGTCTTCTGCTAATTTCACATTAACAAAATCCCCGGATACTTTTGATGGTTGCAGTACTGGATCGACAGCCATACGCAACATCGGGACAAGCACGCCCGCTGCCATAAATCCGCCTAAGCCTGTTAACGTATAGTTCAGGAATTGTCTACGGGTAACTGGTTCCTTTTCTTCACTCATGATTTTCCCCCCTCTTGTATGTTAATCAAGGACAATTTAATAAATTATATCACATTACTAGGACAATACCATGATAGCGTAAACTGTTGTTTGGGTCAATATTTATCCATTATCTGCAAAAAAGTGAAATCTTTTCGTATCCCGTGTTACCAATATGTACGAATGAGTTCAATAATTTGTTTTGCTTGTCCTTTGACAACAGATTGCATTTCTTCGGAGTTCAAATTGCCTGAATCTAATCCGGGAAGCCATAGCAATGTTCCATCGAGATCATTTTCAAACTTTTTCCACGTCGCATCGAACGTGATCAGGAAAGGATATTCAAATGGTTGTGCTTCACAGTTTTGAATCCATCTGTTCAGCCTGGGAACTTCATCGTGATCCAATTCTTTCGATGGCAAATAATAATAACCAGGTGTAAGAAATATCCTGCCTTTTAATCCCCTTTCGACTTCCTGGACTAAAAGGTTCATTGTTTCTTTCTGAAAAGCATCTTTTTCAAACGTTCTATCACTCGATAATTGAAAGGGAATAAGTGGAATCAGTAGTGTATCCACATACTCTTTTGCCGATTTATATTGCAAAAGGTCGGATTGAACCCATTTCATATGATGGAAGCTCCTTTCTAGTGTTACCAGTCGTATTACTTATTATGAATCCTGTCGTAAATTTTATCTTATAGTGCCATAAAAAAGCAAATGATTATGGCGCAACAGGTTGATTGCGTCGTGATGAATCAAGTAGATGCAATTGATTCACCAATTCATCAAACAGATCTTCGTTTTTACTGTCCAATGCCTCATCGATCTGTTTCAGCAATAACTGTTTTTGATGAGTATGCAATGTGCTTTCCAACAACTCATCAGCCATCTCTTTATCCTCACTTGTAATGAAGTCATCATATGTTAAATATGGATTTTCTTCCAGGATGCCAGCTAATAAGCTGTTTTGGTTTGATTTCTTGAAATGCAACTGGATGTATAAGGGTTCATTCTTATTGAGACGGATATCATGAAAAGCTTTATCAGCATCAGTTGTGACGACTTGGCGTTTGTAAAATAAAAATGCGATCTCTTTCGAGCAAGCACTTGTGATAACCAAACTCCGGGGACAATGTGTAATGTCATGAACAAAATGGACATGATTCAATGTGTATGGATGGTTAAGCAAATAATTCAATATCCAGAAAGATTCCCTTTTTTTTAGACGATAGTGATTTAAAAACCAATTGAGAAAGGTTTGTTTTTCACTTACTGAAATGGAGTCGTTCAAGGATGGTCCTCCCCTCATATCATTCATAGTCAAGACATGTTTTCATTCAAACGCGTTAAAAATTCTTCTATTTCCGTATCCTCGGGTTGTTGATTCAAGTAATCTTTTAATACATTGATAGCCGCTTGAATATCGCCATTTTCTGTGAGGAAATAGCCATATTCTTTTAAAAAGTCACTGTCATCATAAAGTATCGCATAGGCTTCTTGATAGTGTTTGGACGTCTTTTCATATTCTTCCAGTTCATTGTATGCTTTGGCCAGTTCCCATTCATACAGAGCGTCATAGCTGCCTGTGTTTTTAAGTTCTGTTAACAGCTCTACAATTTCCTCATGATTGTCATTTTCTTTCAGGCGTTCTACCAAGAACAGAATGGCCTCTTTGTAATCAGGATCTAAACCGATGGCTTCACGCACGTATTGTTCACTCTCGTCATTTCGATGTAATTTATGTGCCACAGTCGCAGCCACATAATATAGTTCTTTATTGAATTCATCATATTCCAGACCTTTTTTAGCTGTTTCATATGCATCTTCAGGCATTTCTTCGTCCATGTAAGCTGTGGCAAGGTGATTATATGCTGCATGATAATAAGGATCCAGCTCCAATAACTTTTTCCATGTATTGATGGCAATATCCAAATGGTCAGCTTGATATGCTGTAAAACCATATTTGAAAAGCAAATCCGGATTTTCGGTATCTACTTCTTGGAAATGATGAAGTGCCTCTTCATACTCTCCCACTTCCGCATATGCTTCTCCCAGACGTTGATGAATAGAGACGGATGCGAGTTCTTTGGCAGGAAGGATCTTTTGGTAATGGATAATCGCTTTTTTGTAATCACCTGCGGAGAAAAGCAGTTCTCCTAGGGCAAAATCAATCAATGGCTCGTTGGGGTCTAATTGTTTAGCTGTCAGTAGTTTTTGTTCGGCGACCTCAAAGAGTCCCTGAGCTTGATATAAGTCGGCTAATTGAACAAGTGTTTGTATATATGCCTCACTTGATTCATCGATCTCGCCCAATAAATAGATGGCTTGATCATCTTTTTCCTGTTCAATATAAATATCAGCCAATAATAAAATGATATCTGATTCATTGGGAAACTCTTTTTTTAATTCCAATAAAACCTCTTCAGCTTTTTGTATATAACCCCATTCCATGTAAAGTTCAGCTATTGCATATTTTTCATCCGCGTTTACATGAGGTAACTTTTTTTCGAGCAGCGACAATGCTTCAGATGTTTCATTTTTTTCCATCAGTTGGACGGCATCCATAATTGTTTTCATAGTGATCTTCCTTCCTATAAACGATGATACCATTGGTTATTATCATATCGAATCCCATTGAAATCTTCAATCGACATGCGTTGTTTTCAATTTATCCTTGATTCAAATATGCTAAATCCGAAAAAAAGTCCGGGTATGAAATATTAATGGAGGAAATATCATCGATTATCACTGGGTTTTTGGCGATTTTAGAAGCAATGACTACCATCATGGCCATTCTGTGATCAGCGAACGCAGAAACTTTTCCGCCAGAAAGAGTTGTTTCACCATCTATATGAAATCCATCATTTGTTTGTAAAATGGATGCACCCAGTGTGGTCAATGTGTGGGCAATGGCTTCAATTCGATCTGTTTCCTTGATACGCAATTCTTCAGCGTGACGAATGATTGTTTTACCCTTTGCCTGTGTGGCAATTAAAGCAATGATGGGTATTTCATCGATCAAGCGGGGGATGATTTCCCCTTCGATGGTGATGCCCCGTAAAGGTCGGTATGTCAAAGTGACATGCCCGGTCAGTTCTCCATTCGTTTTCTGTACATGATGGATATCCAGTTTTGCCCCCATTTCTTTTAAGCAGTCGATAAAGCCCGATCGTGTCGGGTTAAGGCCCATATTTTTGATTGTAATGGAGCTATTCGGGATGATTGCAGCTGCTCCGAGAAGAAAAGCTGCTGAGGATAGATCTCCCGGGACTTGGATCGATTGAGCCTTTAATGCGTATTTATTGGATATATGTATGCATTTATCCTTACGCTGTATATCTGCCCCAAAAGCACGTAACATGTTTTCGGTGTGGTCACGTGTTTGAATGGGTTCGATCACTTTTGTTGGCGTCGATGCAAAAAGTCCAGCGAGCAAGATAGCTGATTTCACTTGTGCACTTTTAACCGGAAGCTTGTAATGGATCCCCGTTAACGTGCCTCCCTGTATGGTGACGGGCAATGTCTCCGCTCGGCCCCGCCCGTTTGCTTTAACCCCCATCTGTTTCAACGGTGTTAAAATACGGTCCATGGGACGCTTGGATAAAGACGGATCTCCTGTGACAGTTGCGGGTTTCGGGAATCCTGAAAGTATCCCGAGTGTTAAGCGAGCGGTTGTACCGCTATTTCCGACGTAAAGTGACTGTGAAGGTGTCTGAAAAGTGTTTATTTCACGTCCATGAATACGTACGTGCGTGTTATCATGTTCGACTTTCACACCTAATTCAGAAAAGACATTGATCGTTTTGCGACAGTCATCGGCATTCAGGAAGTTATCGATATATGTTGTTCCTTTTGCTATTGCCCCAAGCATGATAGCGCGGTGTGAAATGGATTTGTCGCCCGGTGGACGAATCGATCCGTACAAAGGGTGGGTGCTCGGATAAAATATCTCCATGTGTTCATCCCCTTTATTGGTAATGGTTAAGAAAGGAGTGGATATGTCTTTTGATCGTTTGGTTGTCGAATGGATATAAAATCGGTTTTCCGATGTGTTGTAACAACACCATGTTTATCTGTGAACGGATCTTTTTTTTATCGTATGCCATTTGTCGGTATAAACGTTCGGGCTGGATGGCTTTTAATGTAAACGGGTAGCCATTCCATTTCATCCATTCCTGGAGTTCTTTATACGGAAGATGGATGTGAAATGTGCGTTCGCTGACATAGATGGCAAATAACAAGCCGATGGCTACCGCTTCTCCGTGTGTGATGTTTCCCATGCCCAGAACTGATTCCAATGCATGGCCGAATGTATGGCCGAAATTAAGAAAATGTCGTTGACCATGATCCTGTTCATCTTCTTCAACAATTTGCGTTTTGATGGTTATTCCCTTGATAACGTGCTCCTTCATTTGTTCATTTGTTACATGGTTCAGAGACGTATCCAATAATTGATAGAAATAACTTTCATCGGCAATCAATGCTTCCTTGATCAATTCGGCATAGCCCGAACGTATTTCTTTGGGGGGTAATGTATTTAAAGTTTGGATATCATACACAACTGCCTTTGGAGGATAGAATGCTCCAATTATGTTTTTAGCATGTCCATGATTGATGGCCACTTTCCCCCCCACACTACTATCATGGGCAAGTAATGTTGTGGGCATCTGTATATAGTCAATGCCACGCATATAGGTTGCTGCTGCAAAGCCTGCAATATCACCTATAACGCCTCCGCCGAGTGCTATGATCAACGATTTTCGGTCAAGTCCATATTCGAGTGCTTTTGTATGTATATGGTAAAAATGTTTGATTGTTTTCGTTTCTTCTCCCGCTGAGAGAACGAGAAAATGGGTGTGGCTATGATTCAAACGTTGTCTTATTTCTTCTAGGTAGATATGACGAACATGTTCATCCGTAATCACCAAGATGGAACTATAGGTCCGGTCGAAATAGGACTCGATCGAAAAGCGGATATCGTTTCCGATATAGATGGGATAAGTTTTCTTTGGTCCATTAATCGTTATTGTTTTCATTAAAACCACCTTGTTTCATGACGGTAGTCTGCAATGACTTCTTTCAGTTTCGGAAATTGGTCATTGGGAAATTGTTCATTAAGCGCTTTCGCAAGTTCAAATGCGACAACATGTTCCATGACGACCGCCGCCGACGGTACAGCACACGAATCCGACCGTTCAATGCTGGCATGAAATGATTCTTTTGTATTGATATCAATGGATTGAAGCGGTTTGTAAAGTGTTGGAATCGGTTTCATGACGCCTTTTACGATGATGGGCATACCTGTTGTCATACCACCTTCAAACCCTCCAAGCCGGTTCGTTTTACGGTAATAGCCACTCTTTTCATCCCAATCAATTTCATCGTGTACTTGACTGCCATAACGTTTGGCGGCTTCAAACCCCATTCCGAATTCAACCCCTTTAAAAGCGTTGATGCTGCACACACTTCCAGCTATCCTGCCATCCAATTTACGGTCATAATGAACATAAGAGCCTACCCCAGCAGGCATACCTTCAACATAAACTTCCACGATTCCTCCAATTGAATCGCCATCTCTTTTTGCTTGATCAATCGCATTTTTCATATCGGCTTCGACAGATGAATCGGTCGTCCGTACCTCTGATTGGTTGGAAATGTCGTCCTTTTCCTGGAATGTAAGGTGGTCATTGTCTGCTGCTGCAATACCCGCGATTTCCTTTACATAACCAACAAGGTTAATACCAAGTAAATGAAGATATTTTTTGGCGATAGCCCCTGCTGCCACCCGTGCTGCCGTTTCCCGAGCCGAAGATCTTTCCAAAACATTCCGTAAATCCCGATGTCCGTATTTCAAGCCACCACTCAAATCAGCGTGTCCCGGTCGTGGTTTCGTTACAACTCTTCTTAATTTTTTCGTTTCATCAATGGGGTCTTCTCCCATAATGTCCATCCAATGTTTAAAATCATCATTTTTGATGATGAGTGAAATAGGCGAACCTAATGTATATCCATGTCTTACTCCACTTGTCACATCCACAAGGTCTTTTTCGATTTCCATTCTTTTTCCTCTGCCATAGCCTTTTTGCCGGCGTCGTAAAGAGTGATTGATATCATCTTTCGTGATGGGCATGCGAGCGGGTACGCCTTCGATGATAGCTGTTAACTGTTTGCCATGTGATTCTCCTGCTGTTAAATAGCGCATGAGATATGTCCCCCTTATACAAGGATAAAATAAATCACATTAATAACATTTGTTTTGGATGTCGTGTCCTATTAAAGTTTTATCTTTTGAAAAAAACCCCCGTATTCATAACGGAGGCATATGATCAATAAATCCAGTCATCGATTTGTTTTGTATAATCAAGGATTTCATCATTATTGAAGAACAATTCAATTTCTCGTTTTGCGCTTTCCTCGGAGTCAGAGCCATGGATGATATTTTTCCCCACTGTAACACCGAAGTCACCTCTGATTGTGCCGGGCGCAGCTTCTTCGGGATTTGTCGCTCCCATCATCTGTCTGGCTGTTTTAATGACGTTCTGTCCCTCCCATACCATTGCGAAAACGGGTCCGGAAGTGATGAATGACACAAGTTCTCCAAAAAAAGGTCGTTCTTTATGTTCTGCGTAATGTGTTTCAGCTCGTTCATTCGAAATGTTCATTAATTTTGCTCCGACCAGTTTAAAACCTTTGTTTTCTAATCGCTGAACGATTTCACCTGTCAAATGACGCTGAACACCATCTGGTTTAACCATCAAAAATGTTTTTTCCATGTTTGCACCTCTTCTTAATTGTTTGTTTTTGTGATACCAGCTAAAATAGTATCAAATTTTGTCGTAAATGACAATTTTACTATGAACGTCTTTTGCCGATATATTTAGCGATGTCTTCCAGGGATGATTTTGCTCGTACATTGGGTAAATCATTCAATGCCAGAAGAGCTTTTTGTAAATAGCATTCACTTACGCGATATGATTCTTTAATCGCATCAGTTTGTTTTAGTAAAAAAATAAGTTCCTTCATGCATTGACCGTCCAACTTTTTGGGGTCAGAAAAAGCGTTTGTGAGCATTGAACGGAATGTTTTATCCGTCATGGCGAATAAAACAGGGAGCGTTATGTTCCCCTGCATCAAATCATTTCCGGCAGGTTTGCCTAGTTCAGCTTCTGAAGCAGTAAAATCTAAAATGTCATCGATTATTTGATAGGACATACCGATGTAATAGCCGTATTTATATAATTTAGCGGCCTGACTTACAGGTATGTCAGCAGCCAATGCACCGAGTTTACAGCTCGTCGCAATTAATAAGGCGGTTTTTCTTCGAATGCGCCTTAAATATTGCCGGATGTTCTGATTGACATTATATTTTACTTTGATCTGCTCTATTTCCCCTAGGACGAGTTGAACCATCGTTTTTGACAGCACTTGATGTGCCTTGGGATATTTTAATGTGGCAATATGTTCCAATGCGCTTGCCAACACATAGTCCCCCATATACATGGCAACTCTGTTATCGTACATTTTCTTAACAGTGGGTTTTCCACGTCTTAAATCCGCATCGTCGATTACATCATCATGGACAAGTGATGCCATATGTATAAGTTCGAGAGCAACTGCGACAGTTTTCATTCGCTCTATATTATAATTTCCGAATTGTCCGGCCAACAATACAAAGGTAGGACGGATACGCTTTCCCCCGGCTTCCAACAGTTTCGTCGATGCATCTCTTAGAACGGGATGGTCTGCCTGTACGGATTGATTGATGGCATTTTCAATCATATCTAAGTCTTTTTTTAAATACCCATAGGTTTTCGTTAATCTCATACGTGTCACCTTTTAATTCAATAGTTATGATTCAACTTGATTTTTATAAGCCATGTGCATTGCGGCAACACCGCCAGTGTAACTCTTTACTTGTATATGTGAAAAGCCGGCTTTTTTAAACATGGATGTCAATTGCTTCTTGTTGGGGAAATCTTTGGCGGATTCATGCAACCAAGCATATTCTTTATAGCTTTTTGCAAATAGGCGACCGATAACAGGCATAATAAAACGAAAATAAAAATAATATAATTGCCGATAACCGATTAATGTCGGTTGTGATGTTTCCAAACAAACGACCTTCCCACCTGGTTTGGTTACCCGAAACATTTCTTTTAATACATGCATATAATCCGGTACATTCCTGAGGCCGAACCCAATGGTTACATAATCAAATGTATCATCAGAGAATGGTAGCTCCATTGCATTTCCGTGTATAAACGATAACTGTTTCAATTGCAGTTCATCATTTTTTTCTTTGGCAACCGATAGCATATTTTCACTGAAATCGAGCCCAGTCACCTGTCCACCAGTACCGACAGCTTCAGCAAGTGAAATGGACCAATCACCGGTACCACAGCATAAGTCAAGCGCTGTTGTGTCTTTTTCAATGGCCATGCGTTTCATAACGTCTTTACGCCAAGCTTTGTGACGATGAAAGGAAATAATGGAGTTCATCGAGTCGTACTTTGTATATATTTTCTCAAAAACGTGATGAACGCGTTCTTCTTTGGATTGTTCAGTCATCGTTCACCCTTCTTCCACATCTGACATTTTGTATTCATATAATCGTTCTTTGATCATGGATGGTATATGATGGCGGTTTTGTGATGTAATCGACGTTTTCAAGTGTGTCATTCTAGCATCCATCAAATCATTCCAGGCTTGCTCGGAACATCTTTGTTGATGATCACAGTTTGTCCGCCATACATCTATCAACGGACTTGTTGTCTTATTCTTCTCGATTGTCAGCTTGTTGATCGCAAACCATTCTGTAATCGTCCTATCCAGTGGTTCCGTTCCTATATGATCGGAAACATGGGTGAAGAGCAGTGTTTCTATTTGTTTGATGATATAGATAAATTCTTCCGGGGATAACCTTTCCCGGTAATATAAATTCATTTTTTGCTCATTGATTTCTTTAATAGCCGTTGCTAGTACATGAATCAATTCAAAGTCATCGATTTCCGATAACAGAAAATAATAGAGACCGCTATAATAATCGCCTGCCAATACTGTCAATTGGTTGGGGATTTGGGATTTGGTCCGTGTATCCAGGATGTCGTCAACAGAGACCTTGTCATGTGTGTCCAATGCCAATTGAACCAACATTGTTGTAATAATGTACCGTTCCTTTTGTTCCGTTGATAAAATAGCACCGTCCATGATAGAAATGAGAATAAGCAGCTTTTCCTCGTCTATCGTTGGCTTCTCAATATATTTATGAAGATATGTATGGTTCGTTTTTTGTTCTATACGCTTTTTGAAATAAGCGATATCTATATTAGAGGTATGCAAAGCCACCACCTATACCCTTTCATTCAAATTCCACATCAGTGCTATTATAGCATAATTCGAGCGTGATGCCTTGTATGATGATCTGATTTACGAATTAAAAGCAAGTGCATTCATGCTACTCATTGGTCATTTCACCATGACTTGTTTGGATAAAGGCTTTACCTCTTATTTTAACAGCTGATGTATGCTCGGTAAACTGGGCGAGCATGATTTCATTTTCATCCAATTTTTCCGAATGATGAAAGCGTGTATCCGTTCCACGTGTCAGACCTATAACGGTCACGCCATCCTCTAAGGCTTTAATGACGATGAAGTCGTTTTTGGAAGTCCCCTGGTCCATTTTACATACCTCCCTCTATATCGTTAATCTGTATGAATATTGTCAGTTGAAAAAAGGATGTTCTTTTATTGATGTGGGGTAACATTTAAAGAAAAATGCTTGTTTTATAGACAAAAAATAAAAAGGGTGCGACAAAGCGCACCCTCTTTCTGCCCTATGTAAATTATTTTACGCTATCTTTTAGGGCTTTACCTGCTTTAAATGCAGGTACTTTGCTTGCTGGAATCTGAATTTCTTCCCCAGTTTGTGGATTACGGCCTTTACGAGCAGAGCGCTCACGTACTTCAAAGTTACCGAATCCGATCAACTGTACTTTTTCACCTTTTTTAAGTGAATCCATGACAGATTCGAATACAGCATCAACAGCTTTTGTAGCATCTTTTTTGGAAAGATCGCTTTTTTCAGCTACTGAATTGACTAAGTCTGTTTTGTTCATGACATTCACCTCCTCCCAAGAGAATTTCAATTGACATTGGAACAAATATATCATTTGTTCACAAAGTTGCCTTTTTCATACAAGGACGTCATCATAATCAATTGATGACAAGGCTTATGATAACTGAGTTTCGAACAAAATTCAACAATAAATCGCTTTTTTTATGCATTTTATGCATTTTTTAGCCATTTTTACCTATAAAACATGAAAATAAACTACTTTTGTAAGAGAAGTCATGAAATATTGAGCGCCTTAATTTCTTTGGTCTTACTCATATATGTTCGACACTCTTTCCCATTCTCCTGCTCTTTAAACAAAAAAACTTAAAAATGCCAAAAAAATAGCAGCTGGTTAGCAGCTGCTATAAAATAATGGCAATCAATCCGCCTGATCCTTCGTTGATAATTCGTTCCAGAGTATCTTTTAATTTGTAGCGAGCGTTTTCTGGCATAAGTGATATTTTCCCTTGGATTCCTTCTCTTACTATAGAGTGGAGCGATCGTCCGAAAATGTCCGATTCCCATATAGATAGTGGATCTTCTTCAAAGTCTTGCATTAAATATCGTACCAGTTCTTCGCTTTGTTTCTCGGTTCCTATAATGGGGGCGAATTCCGATTCAACCTCCACTTGCACCATATGGATTGATGGTGCGACTGCCTTTAGCCTGACACCATATCTTGACCCTTGCCGTATAATTTCCGGTTCGTCCAATTCCATATCTTCTATGGACGGTGAGGCAATTCCATAACCGGTCTGTTTCACCATTTGCAGCGCATCGGCAACACGGCCGTACTCTTTTTTTGCATATGCGAAGTCTTGCATTAATTCGAGGAGATGATCGCGTCCCCTGATTTCCTCGCCTACTATTTCCTTCAAGATGACATCGTATAGATCATCAGGTGCATGCAGATCAATCTCTGCAATCCCTTCGCCCATTTCCATTCCAGCTATATTGGCATGTTCTATATAGTCGTAATCGGAAAATTCGCCAACGATAAGGTCAACGTCCCTCAATCGTTTGATATTCTTTACCGTTTGTTGGATGGCTTCTTGATAATTGGTCCGTAACCAATGATCCTCATTCAAGACCATGACCCAGCTAGGAAGATTGACATTTACTTCTAATACTGGAAACTCGTATAATGCTTCACGTAACACATTATATACATCATGCTCTGTCATCGATTCGACGCTCATTGCCAATACGGGGATATCATGTTCTTCAGCCAATTCCTGCCTTAAAAGTTCGGTATCTCTTGATGTTGGTCGAGTGGAATTAATGACCATGATAAATGGTTTTCCGACTTCTTTTAATTCTTCAATCACCCGTTCTTCCGATTCAACGTAATCTTCCCTGGGAATTTCACCTATGGTTCCGTCTGTCGTTACAATGACACCAAGTGTAGAGTGTTCCTGGATAACCTTTCGTGTGCCTATTTCTGCGGCATCATGGAAGGGAATGGATTCTTCGTACCAAGGTGTGTGTATCATGCGTGGCCCATTTTCATCCTCAAATCCTTTAGCCCCTTGCACAGCGTAACCGACACAATCAACCAGTCTCACATTGACATCAAGCCCTTCATCTACATGTATTGAAACGGCTTGATTCGGGATGAATTTCGGTTCCGTTGTCATGATGGTTTTGCCCGCTGCACTCTGAGGAAGTTCGTCTTGGGCACGTTCCTTGTCGCCCTCCTCTTCGATGTTAGGTAAGACAACCAATTCCATGAACTTTTTGATGAATGTTGATTTACCTGTTCTGACTGCACCAACAATCCCTAAATAAATGTCTCCGTTCGTCCGTTTTGAAATATCTTTAAAAATATCAATTCTTTCCAAATAATCTCCTCCCATTTTCGGATACCATTTAAATGACAAACAAGCTACGAATATTTGACATTACAAGTCTATGATGTTGTCCTATTAAATTATGACTGGAAAGATATCTTTTTATATATTTTAAATGAAGACATGGTTTCCTTTGCTTAACGTGACATTATGCTGTGTCTATTTCCGATATGCAGTTTTTTCTGGCAATCGATGATGTGATGCATTACATCATCAAACGAATCCTTAAAAACAGTTAAAAAACCCCTTGCATTCAATATACGTTTGCAAGGGGTGATATATGTTCATTTTTAAAAGTATATCGTCTCTATCCTTCAAGATCGAAAACAACCTCGTTATCATCATCTAATGTATATGGTAACGAATAAGCTGGGACAAAAGGGGTGTTTTCCGGTATGATATATCGGATGTCATCCCCTGGTTTATAATCGTTGTCAAATTCATCGAGTGCTTTTTGCAGGTCGAAACGATAATCAACATGCAATTCCCCATCCGTATCGATGAGAATAGGCAGTTTTTCGCCTGAATACGGACTTTCGACAGTTGGGTCATCGGAATAACCTAATTCTTTATAATCAAGTGTATAGACGCCTTTGACCACTCTTTCATCAAATGGTGGATAAGAATGCTTCGACTGATAATTTTGCAGTTTGACATTGACACTGCGGATGATATCGGTCATTCTCAAATCAAATAACTTTACTCTTGGATCATCTTCAGGGGTAATGAGCGTATATTGATAGGCTCCGCCATTTTCAAATGCATTTCCCGGTGTTTCGGTAAGTAAGTTTTCATTTTTTAACGTTTTAAAGTCGAGTAAATACTTTTGGAAAATAGGTGTATCCTGATCTTTGGTTTTTATGGGGACAAGTCCATCTGTCTTTTCTGCATAAGCATCGACGGCCTTTTGGACCATTTCAAGCTGATCCATATTAGGTGTTTGATTTTTGGATAATTCTTCTTTTGGATACATACAGCCGCTTATGATAAAGAACGACATTAAACCGATAAGGCCTATGTAAATGTGTTTCATTGAGAATCCCCTCTCCTTAACCAGTCGGGCCGCTAAATACAATATAGAATATGATAATACTGCCCAGAAAGAATAATATGTATGCAAGAAATGCTACAATTCCTGCCAGTATGCCACGTAACTTATTTCTACTTAATACGATGAGACCAATAGCCAAAATAAGGAAAATGATTCCAACAAAAGAAATCCACATTTTGAGCATCGACGGTGACATCATTTAAATTCACCTCTGGAAAGTAAGTAATATAAGGCATTACTGTATATGAATGCCATGATGATTATAACATAAACTGTTGATCATACGCAGTTCAAAGATATAAAACAGTAAAACCGGAATGTAGACCATGCTGCATTCCGGTGTGACTAAATAATACCCAGACAGTTCTATCCACGAATGCTCGTGCGATTTTATTTTATGCAATGAAAATGAAAAATGTATCCTCGTCTGCCTATTGGGTGCTGTTTGTATGGTTGATTTACTTGTATCGTGTCATGTTAAATAACGGCTGGATAACAAATTGGACAAATCATCCATTTCTTCCCTTTTAGAGCGGCTCATCAACTGTTCGACAACTTGTCTAGGGTTTTTATCTTCAAACAATACTTGATATATCCCCTCGGTGATTGGCATTTCTACTTGCTGTTCATCTGAAAAAGAATGTGCCGCTTTTACAGTTCGGACGCCTTCAACAACCATCCCCATCTGGTCCAGGACTTCATCAAGTTTCTTCCCTTTCCCTAAAAGATTTCCTGCTCTCCAATTACGACTATGCACACTTGTACATGTGACAATCAAGTCTCCTACACCAGGTAATCCAAGGAATGTTAAAGGATTTGCTCCCAATGAATTGCCAAGGCGCGCGATCTCGGCGAGTCCTCTTGTAATGAGGGCTGCTTTTGCATTATCTCCATAACCCAATCCATCAGAAATCCCCGCTCCAAGGGCAATGATGTTTTTTAAGGCCCCTCCCAGTTCAATACCTATCATGTCCGGACTTGTGTATACACGGAAAGATTCATTGATGAATAGATCTTGAGCGATGCATGCTTGTTCGTTATTGAATGATGAAACAGTAACTGTCGTGGGTTGACGTTTAGCGACTTCCTCAGCATGGCTAGGCCCTGAAAGAACGACGATATCTTCTTTTTTGTATGTTTTCAATTCTTCAGCGATCATTTCGGATACACGCAATAATGTTTTAGGCTCAATCCCTTTCGTAGCGTGAATGATTGTTACATCGTCATTGATGAGCGGATCCAGTTGTTTACATACTTCCCGGATGGCTTTAGTGGGAACAACCACTAACACCGCTGAAATCCCCTCTGTGGCTTCTTCAAGGCTATGATAAGCTTTTAGATCCTCCGGTAATGATACATCAAGGTATTGCGGATTTTTATGTTCCTTGTTGATAACTTCCGCCTGGGATTCTCGATGTGTCCATAAACGCACATCATGACCGTTATCCGATAGAACAATGCTGAGTGCACTTCCCCAGCTGCCAGCACCTAATACTGCGATTTTAGCCATATCCGTTCCTCCTCATTGTCTTTTTCTGGCCAATATTTTTATAGGTGTTCCTATAAAACCAAAGGCTTCCCTGATTTTGTTTTCCAAAAACCGTTTATACGTAAAATGCATTAATTCCGGATCATTGACAAATATGACAAAGCTTGGTGGTTTAACGGAAACCTGTGTTGCATAAAGCACTTTTAAACGTTTCCCTTTTACGGTAGGGGTTGGATTGACTGCCAATGCATCCATGATGACATCGTTAAGGACAGTTGTTTGTATACGCTTGGAATGGTTTTCGCTTGCCAGCTTGATTGCTGGAATCAATGTATGAAGCCGTTTTTTCGTTTTAGCTGATAGAAAGATTATCGGTGCGTAATCCAAGAAAAGAAATTGATCTCTTATTTTGGTTTCAAATTCTTTCATCGCATCCTGCTTTTTTGTGACTGTATCCCATTTATTGACGACGATTATAACAGCGCGACCCGCGTCATGTGCATATCCGGCGATTTTTTTGTCTTGTTCTCTTATACCTGTTTCGGCATCGATTAAAATCAGGGATACATCAGAACGCTCGATGGCTGTTAATGCCCTGAGAACACTATATTTTTCGGTGCGCTCATATACCTTTCCGCGCTTTCTCATGCCTGCTGTATCAATAATGCTAAATCTCTCACCGTCTCTTGTGAATGGTGTATCGATTGCATCGCGGGTTGTGCCCTCAATATCACTGACAATAACCCGTTCTTCATTTAAAACGGTATTAACCAATGACGACTTCCCGACATTGGGGCGACCGATGACACAAAAAGATATGATGTCGTCATCTTTTTCATCCTCTGGTAACGAGGGGAACTTTTTTACAACGGCATCAAGTAAATCCCCGAGTCCCAATCCATGTGAACCGGAAATAGGGTATGGCTCGCCGAAGCCAAGTGAGTAATATTCATAAATCTGTGCGTGCATTTCCGGATTGTCCATTTTATTGACAGCAAGTACAACAGGCTTATTTGATTTGAATAACAATTTGGCAACTTCATCATCCGCAGCTGTTATTCCATCTTTCCCATTGACGATGAAGACGATGACATCAGCTTCGTCAATTGCAATTTCGGCTTGCTCACGTACTTGCACGAGCAATGGCTCATCCCCTAGATCAATCCCACCCGTATCGATGACATTAAAAACTTGGTTCAACCATTCTCCTTGTGCATAAAGACGGTCACGTGTCACACCCGGTGTATCTTCAACAATCGATATACGCTCTCCGACAAGGCGATTAAATATCGTTGATTTACCAACATTTGGTTTCCCTACAATGGCTATTGTTGCTTTCCTCATGAAAGGAACATCCTTTCCAACGTTCATTTACATCAATTATATTCCGATGTCTCATTTTAGCAAAAAAAGGAGATTTAAACAATTTTTTATTATACGTTATATGTCCCTGAACCGTTAAAGATAGCTTATTTCAAAGTCATGCGTGATACGTTGGCATTTAATTTTTCCTTGATCAATGATATAAGGATAATCATGATATGTAAAATGACCGTCACCGAAATGATATCCAAAAATGCCATATCCCCAATCATATCCTTGAAAGAAAAGTGGTAAATCGTTAACTTGAAAAAGATATCACCAAGGCAAAGTCCAAGCATGCTACAGATCAGCCGATTATAACGTCCATTCGTCAAAAAGATAGATAGACAGACGATTGTTCCGGGAATGAGAATATCCCTGGACATGAAAAGCCATATCGTTGTATTTGCTTCCCACAGCAACATGGCTGCATACCCTGTCGCGATGGTGAGTGTACATATAAAATAGTATGTCGTTTTGGGGCGCTTAAAGAGATAATACACTAAACCTGACAGAAGAATTAAAAATGTGGCAGAAACCGGTATGCCGATTTCAATGTAGTGATTGGCAAAACAAAGGCATAGTAAAATGAAAACGGCCAAAACCGTTCTGGTTTTAGTTTTAGGCATTATGAAAGTTATGATGATCCAAAGTATCCAAGCCAAATAAAAAAATAATAATCCATTTCCCATAATATCACCTATTATTTTATTATGGGAAATGACATAGATTATTAAACTTCCAAGTCCATTTTTATTGCATAAAAAACTTCCGTTAACGATTTGGTCCCTTAAAGTCAGACCAAAATCCAACTTTGGGTCATTCTACGTCAACGGAAGTTTTTTAGGTCGTTTTATTTGTATTTATTTAATTTATCTCCGATGATATCTCCAAATTGAAAGCCTTGCTGGTCATCGTCTTTTTCATATTGCTTGTATTCGGCCTCTTCTTGTTCTTCTTCCAATTCCCTGATACTGAGGGAAATTCTCTCTTCGGATTCATTGACATCGAGCACTTTTACATCTATGACTTGTCCGACCTCAAGTACTTCCTGTGGTGTGCCAATGTGTCTGTTGGCAATTTGGGAAATATGCACAAGCCCTTCTACACCAGGCAATACTTCTACAAAAGCACCAAAATTAACAAGGCGTTTCACTGTTCCTTCAACGACATCCCCTTTGTTAATTTTTTGTTCCACATTTTCCCAAGGGCCAGGCAAGGTTTTTTTGCGTGATAATGAAATGCGTTCATTATCCCTATCGATGGATATCACTTCTACATTGATGACATCCCCGATATTGACCACATCGGATGTTTTATCAACGTGTTCATGTGCAAGTTGTGAGATGTGCACAAGTCCGTCTACACCACCGATATCAACGAAAGCTCCAAAATTGGTTGTGCGCTGCACAGTTCCTTCCAGGACTTGCCCTTCTTCGATTGTGCTCAATAATTCTTGTTTTTTGGAATCGGCTTCTTCTTCAATCACGATTCGATGCGATAATATGACCCTATTCTGTTCTCTGTTGATGTCGACGACCTTTACACGGAGCGATTGTCCTTTGTAATCGGAAAAATCATCGACAAAATATGTTTCCACCAAAGAAGCGGGAATAAATCCACGAAGTCCTACATCAGCGACAAGACCACCTTTGACGACTTCCTTGATTTCTGTTTCAAATACGTCTCCATTTTCGAATTTTTCTTCCAGGTCCTTCCATGCCTCGTCAGCCTGTACATCTTTTTTCGAAAGGATAACTTCATCATCTTCTATTTTTTTCACTTTAACTGTAAGTTCATCACCCACTTGAACGACATCTGTTGTTAATTCAACATGCAAGTTCGATAATTCACTGATGGGGATGATTCCTTCCGTTTTATAACCTATATCAACAAGGACTTGTTTTTCTTCCGTTTTAACAACTTTTCCGTTGATGACTTCCCCCATTTGTACGTTTGGTACTTCCACGTTGTTCTCTTCACTCATCACTACTTCCTCCTCCTTAAACAATCAACCCGACTTCAAAAATAATTCTTTCTATAACTTCTAATAATTCGATATATATGTCAAGTAAAGTGGATTAAATGGAATCAATTGCCAGTCGTCATTTTATTCGCTCTTTGAATGATTATGTGATAATGCATTTTCAGCTTTTTCCAAAATACGTGCAACCACTTCATCAATTGACAGTGAAGTTGTATCCACTTCTTGAGCATCAACAGCTTTTAATAAAGGTGAAGCTTCCCGTTTTGAATCAAGTTCATCGCGTTTCTCGATTTCCCTTTTTAGCTGGTCAAGATCCGACGTGTAGCCCTTTTGTTTATTTTCTGCATGTCTTCGTTTGGCACGCTCGGAAACGGAAGCTATGAGAAATATTTTGACTTCTGCATCTGGAATGACGTGTGTGCCTATATCACGTCCATCCATGACGACTCCCCGTCTTTTGGCAAGGGCTTGTTGCCTTTCCACCATATTTTTACGGACGGTGGCATGTTCACTTACATATGATACATTGTTGGATACCTCTTGTGAGCGAATGTCCTCCGTCACATCGACACCATCCAACAGGACATGTTGACCATCTGTTTCCTGTTGCAATTCTATTTCGGTATGTATCAATGTTTCATGTAATATCTTTTCATCATTGACAGGCAGGTTATTTTGTAAAGCCTTTAATGTTAATGCGCGATACATGGCTCCCGTATCGATATAAATATAAGATAAGTGCTGTGCCACCAATTTAGCTACGGTGCTTTTACCGGCTGCAGCAGGTCCATCGATAGCAATCGCTATACTGTTTTTCATGAACATACTTCTTCCTCTCCTACAAGTGTCAAGCCCAGTTTTTGAAATTGAAATAAAAGCGATGTGCCGTTCATATTTCATATCTATCATAACACACCCAATGAAAAAGAGTCTATAAAATATTATGTACACGGCACTCTTTTTCCGTTATCGTTATAAGCTGTTTTCGTTAAAAATGTGATGATCCGATCTTTCTTTTTCAGGTTAGGCGAATGGTTCCAACAACCGATTACCCTAGCTGTTTCTTTTGTGGAACTATATACCTATGTGAACGAAACAACAAAAGGGAGAGACAGATGTCTTTCCCTTTTTGTTGCTGAAGCAAAATTCAATTCGGTTTCACCCATTTTTTCGACTTTTTCCTCGCGTCCTGTGAGAGCATTGATGAAGATGCGATAGGTATTATTTCCTATGATGCCTAAAAATTCATAGGTCAGGACTTCTTTACCTGTATCATCGTCTATCACTGCCATAAAGTCTTCTTGTATATCTACTTTGGGGTTCACTTTTTCTTTCGCTTCTTTTTTGCTCAGCTTGGGTTTCGGCATGCTTCGGTCCGTGTGGTTCATATAGTAATTCCTTGCATTCAATCCGATGATATCACCATTATCTAAAGCCACTTTCACTTGTATGGCATCAGGGAAGACTCTGACATCGTCTTCTATCGCTAAAAAGGAATAAACACCGATGTCATTGTACTCATTACTTTCGAAAATGGTCATCTTATCGAAGTCCTGATCTTTTAGATATGCTTTTGCTTTTTCCAATCCATCATTCAAGCTTAACTCCTTATCATTGATGTCCCTGTTGATGATTAAAGACAATGGATGGCCACCTTTTTCAGAGATATCCATATATCCGGTTTTTTTCTTATCTTCATAGGAGAGGCTATAAGTCGGTATATTCGCGCCATCACCGCTTTTGGTTGTCTCAACATCAATTCCGTCATCTTTTTTGATATGGAACATGTCTTCTCCGATTTCTTTCGCTTTCTTTTCATTGATTTTTTCTCCAGTCAGATATTTGAATGAATGTTCTTCCTGGTTTCCCGCCTCAGGATATGCGGTATCTTGTGTATCTGAAAAGCCATCTACTTTGTTTTCCACAGTATTGAATCCATCGATGATTGTATTGTCATTTGGTTCATCCTGTGATGCAAGAGCAAGCTGAACATCCATCCAACGTAAATTATCATCCAAGACTTCGTGCTGTACCTGGCGCAATTCATCTTTGATTTCCTCTGATTGTTTATATAATGTCCTTAACCGATCGACTTCTTTATCTTCGAGCGGTTCTTCACCTAAATCCCTTACCGCTGTTTTATATGTGAAGTCACCTATATTGGAGAGGAATTCTTCAGTTTTATCAAATGGGACCAAGCTAAGCGGCAATTGTCCTACGTTTGATAACGCCTGTGATGATAAACGCCATATTTCAACCAGTTGTGGAGAAAGTGAATCCCTTGAATCCATAGCCAATGACGTACCGATTTTGTCATGTAACATATCCATATGGTAGCTTAATTCATGAAAAGAACGTTGATACGTGTTTTCAGCTTGTATAAGGACTGCATTTTTTTCCTGATGTTCTTGATATCCCCAAAAGCCAACACCTAATATCCCTATCGCCAATACAGCAATTGTAATCCAGCGAGCCATATCTTTCACACCTTTCTATTTACAAAATATATGTTTTCCGATTTTTTTGATTTGTGGTCTTGACCATATCCAACTTGATGTAGCCGTTTCGGGATTAAAATAATACAAAGCATTGCCTGACGGGTCCCAACCATTGATTGCATCTAATACAGCGCTTTCTGCCTGTTCATTCGGTTCCAGCCATATCTGTCCGTCTGAAACAGCAGTGAATGCGCGCGGTTCAAAGATGACACCTGATGCAGTATTCGGAAACGTATCACTTTCAACGCGATTTAAAATGACTGCAGCGACAGCAACTTGACCTTCATACGGTTCACCGCGTGATTCGCCGTAAACAGCGTTTGCCAACAAACGAATATCATTCTCAGAATATCCCTTTGGTACATTTTGTCCGGTTGGCTCTGGTGCTTTATTGTTATTTGCGGCGGTATTATTCCCTTTGTTCTCTTGCTTCCCCTGGTTTCCCTTATTTGCTGTGTTTTTATTGTTTGTATTCGTATTTTGTTTTACACTGTTAGGATCATATTTCGTCGCTTTTTCTAATTTTTTCTTTGTTGCTTCTCCTGCCAATCCATCGATTTCCATCCCAAATTCATATTGAAAGTTTCGTAATGCCCAATAAGTTGTCCATCCGAAAACACCATCGATATCACCATGATAGAAACCGATATATTGAAGCCGGGATTGTAGTTCAATGACATCTTCACCTACTGCACCATGTTGTATGACTTGGGGACTGAATGCATATACGCTTGTTTGCAGTTTCGGTCCCTGATACACAACGGCCAAGGTGGATATGATACATATGAGAAACACTCTTCGTATGGTCATACTATTTCCTCCACTTTCCATGTTTAGTAATCCTTATTTTAAGAGTTAACGCATCTTTTATACATTAAGATTAAAAAAAGAGATAAAAAATGGTATGACACAACATAAAAAACCCCTCACAACATTGATTGTGAAGGGTTTGATGACTTCCTATCGACATACGGTTCTCTAAGCGTTTCTTGATGGTGTTGGCATACGGTGGTTATTCATTTTCGTGCTTCATGATTGACTCAGCAATTTGCTTTCCGTGGAATCGTCCGTTTTCAATGAAAATTTTATTGTTATTATAGCCGGCCGCTACTACTCCTGCGACATATAAATGCGGTATATTTGTTTCCATGGTTTCTTCATGGTATATAGGTGCACCGGTATCTTCCATCATGTTGATACCACATTTGCGGAAAAAAGTTTGATCTGGTTGATATCCTGTCATTGCAAAAACAAAATCATTCGGAATGGTTTTTGTATGGCCATCGACTTGATAAGTGACGTCATTGTGTGTGATTTCTGTGATATTTGCATTAAACTCCATGTGGACAATATCCTTTTCCACCAAGGAAGCAAATTCAGGTAATATCCACGGTTTAATGCTTTTTGAATAAGTATCCCCTCTATATAAAACCGTAATATTCGCTCCTGCTTTATGAAGTTCAAGTGTGGCATCGACGGCAGAGTTTTTCCCCCCTACCACAACGACATTCTTGTTGAAATACGGATGCCCCTCCTGAAAATAGTGTGTGACTTTATCCAGGTTTTCTCCAGGTATGTTCATGTAATTGGGTTGATCGTAATAACCTGTAGCCAGAATGACGTTTTTTGCCTCGTAATATGTGTCTTTATTTCCCTCACGGGTTGTTTTGATAAGAAATCTGCCTTTTTCCTTGGATATGTTGTTGACTCGTTCGAATGTGTTTATTCTTAACTCCTCACGCTTAGCTACTTCCCGATAATAGGATAAAGCTTGCAGGCGGACAGGCTTCGGTTTTTCGGTTATAAATGGTATCCCGCCGATTTCCAGTTTGTTGCTGGTACTGAAAAATGTTTGATGTGTTGGGTAATGGTATAGTGTATGGACGACATTACCTTTTTCTATTATCAACGGGGTAATCCCCTTTTTCTTAAGAGCAATAGCACACGATAGTCCACATGGCCCTGCCCCTACTATGATTGTATGTTCTTTTTGCATGATGCGTACACTTCCTTTTATTATGATACCTACTTCAAAACTCTATTTTATAATGTGCGGTCGGCTTTCTCAACGTTCATGATTTGATTTTGAGTATTTAAAATCACAATCCATAAAAAAACCCTTATCTATTATACATGATAAGAGTTTTTTCGGCATTTTTTAGGATCGACAGACATTTAAATGAATTATACCCAGCCTCTGAATCGCGAAGCTTCAGCCATTTTACGTACACCAATCATATATGCGGCCAGTCGCATGTCCACATGTCTTGTTTCTGCGAGATTATAAATGGCGTTAAATGAGTTGATCATGATTTCATGAAGTTTTTCGTCGATTTCTTCTTCAGACCAATAATAACCTTGATTGTTTTGGACCCACTCAAAGTAGGAGACGGTCACACCGCCTGCAGATGCCATGACATCGGGGACGAGAAGAATACCGCGTTCTGTCAATATTTTTGTCCCTTCCATTGATGTTGGGCCATTGGCGGCTTCTACGACAATATCTGCTTTAATGTTATGGGCATTATCTTTCGTTATTTGATTTTCGACTGCTGCAGGAACCAATATGTCACAGTCAAGTTCCAACAGTTCTTGATTTGTCAATGTATTTTCAAATAACTTTGTAACCGTTCCAAAGCTATCACGTCGGTCCAATAAATAATCTATATCCAATCCATCTGGATCGTGTAAAGCTCCGTATGCATCTGAAATACCAACTACCTTTGCTCCTTGGTCGTATAGGAATTTAGACAAAAAGCTACCGGCGTTTCCGAAACCTTGCACGACCACACGTGCTCCTTTTAAATTGAACCCGCGTTTTTTGGCGGCTTCATTTATACAGATCGTAACCCCTTTTGCGGTTGCAGATTCACGGCCATGTGAACCACCGAGAACAATCGGTTTGCCAGTAATGAATCCCGGACTGTTAAATTCATCGATGCGGCTATATTCATCCATCATCCAAGCCATTATTTGTGAATTTGTAAATACATCCGGTGCAGGAATGTCTTTTGTCGGACCGACGACTTGACTGATAGCACGTACGTAGCCTCGACTTAGGCCTTCCAGCTCACGAAATGACATTTCTCGTGGATCGCATACAATTCCACCTTTTCCTCCACCATATGGCAGATCAACAATACCTGCTTTTAAACTCATCCATATCGAGAGTGCCTTGACCTCAGTTTCGGTTACATCTGGATGAAAACGTACCCCACCCTTGGTTGGGCCGACAGCATCATTATGTTGCCCTCTATAACCGGTGAACACTTTGATGGAGCCGTCATCCATACGTACTGGAATACGAACGGTCATCAAACGGATGGGATCTTTTAACAGTTCATAAACCTCATTAGGGTAACCTAATTTTTCTAATGCGGTTTTAACAACGGACCTTGTTGAGTCTAAAATTTCCATATGCTTTTGTTGTTTGGTAGAATCTTCTGCTTTATCGGCTACCATGAATTTACCTCCTAAATATGCGTAAAATATTATAATAACTGTACTCAGAGATTAGTATACACTTTCATTATAAATATGCAATAAATACAGGGATTTTTCGCGGAAAAAGCTCCACTAACTGTAAACGTTTGCAATGTATAGGTATTTTTCCTATAATATTACGATTAATAAATTATTCTTGACGGCAAAAAGTACGATTGATTTGATAGACGGCATCATGTTCCATTATTTTTTTACCATATGCTTCCAACCGATGAGAGGTTACAATACTTGGGGTTGAAAACTCCGATAAAATGGCAATCATATCCTCTTTATTTCTGCCTTGGAACATGTTCTCATTAAATTGCATGTAATATTTTCCGTTCCAGTAATAGATGGTTCCCCCGTTTATGCCAATTGTAAACAATGAAAAGGATACCTGAATGACATCTTCAAAATCAGAAAAAGCAAAGATCAGTTCATTACTTTCATCCAATGTGACTTTCATTTCAATATAATCCTCATCCCAATTTATTTCTTCTGTTTTTTGTGTCACAATGACATGCATCCCTTGGGCCTGCATTAAATGAACGTGAACAATCAACATGCCTTCTAGCTCGAAGTTAAGTTCTGTACTGGCCTCATACATCATATCGCTGAATAGATCGCGGACACTCGTTGCGTCATACCATAAATCTTCTTTTGTAAAACCTCTTTCCATTAAATCGTCAAAAGTTAAGAATATCGTGAATTGACTGTTGGACACTCGTTCTATGCGCATATAGCATCCTCCTTAAACATTTCAATCTATTGATCATGGGTACATATATTTTCCTTTACAGCATTCTGTATACAGATCGATTTATTTCATCAACAAACACTTTATATTACTATATGCAATGATGGTTAACATTGAACATAAATCGTTAAAATCATTAAAACGACAGTCATTGGATAAACATCTGTCTTTGAATCGTATCAGTGTCCAATCATATTAAACAATTCTTCGCCCCACAAATAAAATCCTCCTGCAAAAAGGATGATCATCAATATGATAACAATTATAAGGCGTATATAGGGTCTTATTTTTATTTTGACACGTCCCGAATGATTACTGTGCACTTCCCGCCTCGGGGGCAAGTTAAGGACATCAATTTTTTGCGTCTCGTCCGTTATATCCGATGTTTTTTCTTCTGATGTATCGTGATTGTGTACGGCCGATTTTTCCACTTCGGAAAATAATTCTCTGAGTTCTTTTTCCTGATCACTTTCTTTGTCTGGATTTGGGTTGTCACTCATAATCATTCACCTCATCTTTGATAACGGATTATAATTGCCAATAAAAAATCAACTATAAAATGCGTGGTGATTGTAACGAATAAATTGTTCGTAAGTTCAAACAAGAAGCCAATATAAAAGCTTGTCGCAACTACTGAAATGAACAATAATGGTTTCGTTAAGTATCGTATATGTACAAGGGCAAATAAAATACTTGCTGGAACATAACCGAAAGTTGTTTGTAAGACACCGCGGAACAAAAGTTCCTCGGCTATCGACACGATGATTACAATCAGTATAATATCGTTTATCGATCTTTTATAGAAAATTCGTTTGTTGATACCACCATCATCATACCAATCTGCTGGGAACAGAGCCATTATTAAAAGGTCAAAGAGAACAATGATCATTCCTCCGCCGACCCCGTAATAAAGGATGCCCTTTATCTCCATCTGGAAATGGTTGCCCCAATCCATGATGGAATCAAACAATAAAAAACTTAATATCAGGCTTAGGACAAACAGTATGGATTGCGATAGAAGCAGTTGGTATTTCAATTCCCTGTCTGATAAATTTTTAATGATATCACGTTGTTTTTGCATGATTTTCAACCAATTTCAATGAATATATTTTTTAACGTCTGTTCCCAAGGTTTTCCGGGTGATCTCTTTTCCGTCATTGCTGGATCCCAATCAAATAATTTAAAACCGCAATTTGTACAACAATCTTTTTCAGGTGGCGTATACGAAGATTGAAATCCTTGGAATAAGGTTTTTCGTAAACAATTTTTTTCGGAGATCCAATTGACCATTTCTGCAACCTTATTTTCCTTTTGATTGACCCGTTCACGTATGACTTGTTCTATTTCGTCCAACGTTTCGCGCCAGTGTTGTTTATTATAAATAATATTTCTTCCATATATCATATCATGATTTGACATTTGATAGAATAAAAAACGCCATTGTGTTTGCGATAAATGGAAATAGCTCTTGATCTTTTCTTCATCCGACGGAATGGGACGCCCTTTTATATAAAGTTCATATAATCGATTCCACACAAATATAACATCGTCCATTGTGGGGAGTTCATTTTTTATGAAACTTTTTGGAATGTATTTATCACTTTCGCTGTATAGCAATAAACTGACACTCGGTCTCCCATCCCTCCCTGCTCTACCTGTTTCTTGGATGAACGATTCAATTTGTGCCGGCAAATGATAGTGAACAACCATACGAGTGTTCTGTTTATTGATCCCCATCCCAAAAGCACTTGTAGCACAGATGACATCGATTTGATCATTCATGAATTGTTGTTGTACAAGTGTCCGGTCGATCTGTTCCATGCCTCCATGATAATAGGCTGTTTGCCGTTCCGGAACGTCCCTGGATAAAATTTCCGCTATTTCTTCGCATGTTTGTCTGCTCGAAAAATAAATGATGATAGGGATTTGATATGTCCGCATCAGTTTTGCGATATAACATACTTTTTCGTTGTTATCTTTAACATGATGAACATCATAGATGATATTACTACGATCAATTGGATGTACATGTTCTTTCATACTTGGTCTGTCCAGGCTGTGGATGATATCTTCCCTCACCTCTTCTGTCGCTGTTGCACTTAAAGCTAATACAACAGGATTGCCCAGGTTGCGAATGACGTTATCCAATCGCAAATAATCAGGTCGGAATTCATGCCCCCATTGTGATATGCAATGTGCTTCATCAACAACAAAAAGACTTATGGCGAGTTTTCCGAGCCAATATAATACCTCTTCCTGTTGCAATAACTCCGGAGAGACATAAATTAATTTATATTTATTTAAATTTGGATATTCTTTTTTTCTTTCGTAAAGGTCCAAAAAGCTGTTTAGCGCAATGACATCACTAAATTGATTGGCTTTCAACTGTTTTACCTGATCGCTCATCAGTGATATCAGTGGAGAGACAATGATGGTAACTCCTGACAGAAGTTTGGCAGGTAGTTGATAACATAATGATTTGCCGCTTCCTGTCGGGAGTATGCCAAGCACATCACGCCCGGCTAGTACATCTTCGATAATCGCCTGTTGGCCAGGCAGGAATGAATGTTTGCCAAAGTATGTATATAATTCGTTTTGTAATGATGTCGGCTGCATTGTTCACATCCTTCCGTTTATATTTCCCATCAATGCAAGGACAAGACGAATTTGAAAATATGTTATGTCTGCATTGATCAACGCTTTGATATCTTTTAATTTATAAGAATCTGTTTTTTGGATGGCTTCCAAAATGATTTGTGCTTCTGTTTGGGTGACATAAGGTTGATAGGTAAAATCCGAATCATACAGAGCTATTTCTACAAGATGATCATGGATCGTATTGACTTTTAGCTTTCGCATCGTAGCAATCTCATCCGCTTGGTACCCTTTTTGATATAGTCGGTATGTCTTCTTCGCAGAGTTTGTCAGGAAGTGGAAACGATATATGCCATCGATAAATGTATTTAACATGGGATAAGCTTTTTTTTCTTGTGACACAATAGATAAAAACCGATGGGTAATCCCTTCCAGGATCAATGGAACGTCGTGTATCGATAAATGATATTTGTGATGCAATTGATATAAACTGCTTCCATAGTGATTGTATCCAGTCAGTCGATCGACAAAGAGACGCGCTTCGTTTTCTGGCATCTGCTCCAAAAGTTTATAAAGCTCATCATGTAAGTTTTTTAGCAAAGCGGAGGTAGACTGTTTGTGTCTATGATAATATTGTCGGACCCAATGCTGGATGTCAATATCATCAACGACGGGGATGAATTGATTGTTGTTGACTTGTTTATTTGTAAACGTTTGGATTGTAAGCAATAACCGTTCTATAAACGGTTCGCTGATACCTGTATATTGAAATCCATTAAAATAATGGTAAGCGGATGTTTTTTCACACTTTTTTTGTAGCTCTTCCCCTCGTGGTGTCCGTTCTATTTTATTTTCATCTAATAATAGGAGGTGTCCCGATCCAATTAATTGTTTAATATGATCGTCAAAATCCTTTTTGTGTAATGATGGATATATGCCATAAACATTTTTTAATTGATAGAGGTGCACATCCAATATCGTTTGTATGGCTTTTGCTCCCTTGAGGATATTGTAAATGGCGGAATGGGTTCGATGGGTTTTAAGCGAAGCACTGCATTTTAAGATGATTCCATCCAATAACAAACAATTTCTCTCCTAACATCATGTGATTTATTACAGCGATGAGAACTGGAAGTGGTTCTTCAGGAAATTTGCACATTCGGATATCATTTATATACTTTTTAAGAGTTAATTTTATTATACCTCATCCTTAATGTTTATCAAAGCAGTAAATCGTTTAGATCATCTGCATCATGGTGATATCTATAAAGACCTTCACCCAATCCTTGCATATGGCAGGAAGAAAAAATCACATATATCATAAAATACCAACTGAAAGTCAGTTGGTATTTTGGATATGAAACCTATTTTTGGCATATTTTTGGAAAAAGCGTGAGACAATCGGATATAGCAAGATAATAAACACAGCGTTTCCAAAAGCGTGATTCGTATCAAATGATAATCCCAATAAGTAATAAGGAAGAAAATGTCCTGAAACCTGATAGGTTGTCAAAGATATGATAAATCCATATAAATAACCACAAAATATCGAGAAAATGACAACGACATACAACGGAGTATGACCTCGAAATTTACCCATAAAACCACTCAGTATCCCAATGATGGACCAAGAAATGATTTGCCAAATGGTCCAAATTCCCATCCCCAATAGGATATTTGAAAGAAATGTCACTAGAAGGGCAAGAATGATTGCAGATATGGGACCTAAAAACAACCCACCTATGATAATGACTGCGGTAACGGGTTGGAAATTTGGAACAGAAGCTAAAATATAACGGCCAGCTACAGCTAACGCCGCAAGTAATGCGATGAGCGTCAATTTATACGTATTCATGAATTAATACTCTTGCAGATCGATGGAGATTTCATCACCTGGGCTAAGTTCAGTGTCATTTGCCCCTTTTTCAGCCATGTCACCGTTTATATATATCATCCATGCCTTTTCTTCATCTTCATCAGGTTCTACACCTTGAATCGATGTAATAAAACCATCTTCTTCTTCAACAGCAAATGTTTCTTTTAAAACGTCCATTAAAATATCACCCTCTTCAATAGGGGCTTCTAATTCATCGATGTATTCCGATTCGTCGTCTATTGATAGTGTAATCGTAACCTTATCTTTATCTCCAATATCTTCACCGGGTGAATTGGATTCGGATGTGTTTGTTTCGGCTTGATTCGTGGCTTGGTTCGTATTGTTGGAGTCGTTATTTTCTCCATCAGATCCACAGCCTATCAATAAACCTACCACTAAAAGAAATGGTGTTATTCTTAAAAGCCATTTGTTCATTACTTAAACCTCCTTGTAGATGATGTAGATTGAAAATAAGTACGTGAGATGATGTACTCCCAATAAAAAAGCTAACTCGAAAGAAGAGTTAGCCTTTTAAGACATTCAAATATAATGCATAGAATCTCCACATATTTGTTTGTCTCAGAGCGCTCATATCCTCGAAGCGTTGTAACATGTGAAACAGGCAGGTCTACTGACTTGTGATTTTTCTCCTCAAAGTTCCTTCCCATATGAATCTTCATACAGTGGATAATACTTTTTAGCTGATCACATACAGTTGCGAGGACAGTTCCAGATTTTCACTGGATTCCCTAACACCTCGTTCACTTTTCGTTATTCTCATTTTCCATTCAATGATAGCATACCTTATTTATCGGAGCAAGACTATCAACCAAGCCCACCGTTTTAGCAGGGTGTCACTTCTTATCGATAGTTTTGTTATAAGCCTTTCCTTTTAAATTCAGTTAAAAGGGATTGTAAAACTGAATGTCGTACCTTGGTTCAATTTACTTTTCACCGTAATGGTCCCATTATGTGCATCGATAATGTTTTTGGCAATGGCCAATCCAAGACCGGTTCCCTTTTTCTTTTTATTTCTTGTGCGTGATTTATCTGCTTTATAAAAACGATCAAATACAAATGGTATATCTTCTTCCGGAATTCCGGCTCCACTATCTTTAATGTCTACGGATAGCTGATTCTCCTGACTTGTGACATGTACATTAACTTCCCCACCATCTGATGTATGCCGGATGGCGTTATCGATTAAATTGGTCAAAACCTGCTCGATTCGGTCCTGATCGAACATAAAGTCCTGTTGTTGAATGTCTGTTGAAACCGTTAATTGAATCTGGTTTTCATCAGCTGCACCTTTGAATTTACGTATCACTTTTGAAATGTAATTCTCAACATTGACCAATTCCAAATTGAGTTGGATATGTCCTGCTTCCATACGAGCAAGATCAAGAAGTTCATTTACAAGTCGGCTTAATCGCATTGATTCTTCATATATGATTTGCGCCAGTTCATTTTTTTCTTGTGGACTTGCTGCTATATCATCAACGATTGCTTCACTATATCCCTGAAGCAGTGATATCGGTGTCCTGAGTTCATGGGATACATTGGCAATAAAGTCCTTGCGCAATTTGTCCATCTGCCTCTCTTCGGTCATGTCACGAATGACAGCCACAGCACCACGAACGTATGAACCATCATATAGCGGCGTCATGATCATGACCCAGCTTCTCCCCTGTAACGTCACTTCGCGTAACACTTCTTTTTCTCCATTGATGACGGTTTGGAAGATTTGAATAAGATCTTCCGGTAATTTATCGTTTTCTTCAGTCGGTCTAGGGACATTGCTCTCATAGTACCAATCGTCGATAAAACGCTTGGCGGGAGGATTTGTCACGATCATATTCCCATTCCGGTTCAGTGTGATCACGCCATCCGCCATGGAACTGACAATGCCGGATAATTGTTCTTTTTCCTGTCTTAATGCATTTATATGGAATTTCAACTGTCTTCCCATTCGATTGAAGGCAACGCCAAGTTCACCGATTTCGTCATGTGTCAAAATCGGCACCTTCGTATTGAATTCGCCTCTTGCCAATTCGAATGCGGCTTCCCGCATTTTGATGAGCGGAGATGTAATTCGTGTTGATAGGAAAACAGCAAAAATGATAGTCAGAATAATGGCAATACCGGCCGCATGGAATATGATTTTAGTTGTCTGGGCTTTTGTCTGATGGATAACATCCAGTGTTTGATAAACAAAGACGGCCCCTTTTCCATTATCGACAGGTGTTCCAACAACCATTCCTTCTATATTTCCGTTTGGAAAAGTAACTTCCTTTTTCATTTCTTCATGATTTTCAATTACATTTTGAAAATCTGGATTATTTTGCATCCATTGCTCATGTTCTGCAAACAGATTACCATCTTTATTTTTGGAATACCAGACGTTTCCATCTTCAAAAATAATCGCTACCCCACTTAATGGATCTTTGATGAGTTCGATGGAATCTAATAAAATGCTTGTATCATCATATTCATCTACCATTTTTGAAGCATTTGTGGCAGTCTGCATCATTTCTTCTTCGGCTTCTTCAATATGAAAGTCCTTGAAAAATTCAAGTAATAATATCGTTAATATAAACAATACAAAAGAAACCAGCAGTAAAATAGTTACTGCTAGTTTCCCTACAACACTACGCCAAAATCTCATGTATCATCTACCTCGAATTTGTACCCGACGCCCCATACTGTCACAATCATATTGGCTGCGTTCTCGGATACATTGCTTAGTTTTTCACGTAACCGTTTGACATGTGTGTCGACAGTACGTAAATCACCGAAAAAATCGTAATGCCAAACTTCCTTCAGAAGCTGCTCACGTGTAAACACTTTATCTGGTGCATTCGCCAAATAGCAAAGGAGCTCATATTCTTTTGGTGTTAAATTAACTTTCTCCCCATCAGCTGTGACCCGATAAGCATCATGGTCAATTGTAAGGTGTGGGAAAGCTTGTATGTTATTTGGCGATTTTTCATCAGTTGAAAAATGAGTTGAAGAAACGCGTCTCAACAATGCTTTTACACGTAGGACCACTTCCCTTGGACTGAAAGGTTTTACGATATAGTCGTCGGCTCCGACTTCAAAGCCTTGTACACGATTTGATTCCTCCCCTTTTGCTGTTAGCATGATCACAGGAGTTTCTTTTTCTTCACGTAATCGAGTACATACTTCGATACCGTCCATTTCCGGCATCATGATATCCAGTAAGATGACATGGAAGTCATTGTCTAATGCTTTCTCAAGTGCTTCTTCACCATTTTCAGCTTCATCGATAATATAATCTTCACGTTCCAGATACATTCGCATCAATCGTCTTATCCGATCTTCATCTTCCGCAATAAGGACCTTATACGCTTCTTCCATATCGATATCCCCCTTATAAGCATGTAATCCATTAATAATAGTTCGGTTTGGAAACAAGCAATTATGAATTTGACTTAAGTATATCGGAATTACCGGAAAAAAGATAAGAAATCATCTTCATATTCATGGAATCTATATATCATAGACTGTTTTCAAGGGCACTCTTCACAAGAAAAATGTATATGATTTTATGCGTATGAGTGCATTCCGGCTAAGATCAAGTTCACGGCTATAAGGTTAAACATAATGATTGCAAAGCCCCCGACAGCTAGCCAAGCGGACCTTTCTCCATGCCACCCACGTGATAGACGCAAATGTAGGAAAGCGGCATAGAAGAAGAATGTGACAAGTGCCCACACTTCTTTCGGGTCCCAGCCCCAGAAACGGTTCCAAGCTTCTTGTGCCCAAATGGAGGCGAAAATCAAACCGCCCAACGTAAAAACAGGGAAACCAATCGCGACGGCCCGGTAAGTTATTTCATCCAATAAATCGGGGTTTATCCGTTTTAATAAGGGCTGTATTGCAGCACCAATCCGTTTACGGAATATAAGTCTGAATAGCACATATATGATCAGCCCTGTCAAGATGGACCAAATGACGGTATTCAGTTTTCGGGCGTCAATCCAATCCGGCATTTGAACCCATGCATCCATCGATCCTTCTGATGTCAGTTCTGCATTATGTGGTCCAGTAATGGCAGGGAGATGATATTCTGTTACGGTTCCACTCTCGTCCGCCGTTTCAAATGTTGCACTGTAATCAAATGAATTAAAGATAACAGATATGACACTGAATCCAATAAATATGAAAAGTGAAAACAGTACAATTTCCAGCCAAGTCGTTCGCTTACTTCGTATGGATTGATCGATTTGTCTAATCAAATATATCAATCCCGATACAAAGCTGATTGATAATATAGCATTACCAAACGACACTGTTGTAATATGAATGTACAGCCAGTGGCTTTGCAAAGATGGTTGCAGTGGTGCGATTTCGGTTGGAAACATACTTGCAAAGGCGATTAAAATCATTGCCAAAGGAAGTGCGAATAATCCGAGCACCCCTACTCTATATATGAAATAAAGGATGATAAATGCAAGTACGATTGACATGCCAAAAAAAGTCATAAATTCAAATAAGTTACTGACAGGAGCATGTCCACTGGCTATCCAACGGGCGATCGTAAATAAAAGTTGAGCCAAGAACCCTAGGATGGTGATTGAGATACCAAGGGTTCCAGCAATACCTTTTTTATTGGCGTTATTTTTTTTATCTTTGATAGTTGCCCCAAAGAAAACGGTGGCTATCAGGTACAGGATAAATGCTGTATACAACATTGTCCTGCTAAAATTCAACAATGTATCCATAAATGTTGACCTCCTTCGATTTCATCTAGCTATTTATCCAATTCCTGTTGATCGTTGACCATGTTGATGTTTGTATCTTTGATTGCAAACTCAATATCTTTTTTCACGCCGTACCAATTTTTGTTTGTATGTGCACCAATCATAAGTTTGCCCTCTTTCGGGTTAATCCAAACCCTCCGGTGGTGCCAGTACATTCCTTGGATAACACCGATCATGAATATGAGAGCGCCTATCCCGAACAAAGGCAATGTGTAATCGCGCTTAACAGCTATTCCACTTACATTGATCGTCTCAACGCCATCTAAAACAAGTTTATATTCGTTATCCCCCTCTGGATCGATATTTGATCCGATTCCAAGAAAACTGAATTCCCCCTCATCATCATCCGGTGGATAGACAGAAAACACAAAAGCGGGATTTCGATTATAGTTTGTTTCAGATTTGGGTTCGCCATCGTCCATGTAATAGTCAGGGAGAAACTTTTCCAGCCTGACTGTAAATCCATTTTCCAATTCATATGTTCTATCAGGATCGTCTAGATTGACAGTGAACGTATCGATTGGATCGGCATCGTCCCCATCACTTGATTTTTGGAGGTTGAAACTCATACTTTTATATTCATTTTGCTGAAAACCGGATTGATATAAAGTGTATCCACCGAATTTGAGTGGATGGTTCAGTCGAATACTGTCTTCGGCCACTTCTTCCAGGTCGGTTTCAACCGTGTTTTTATCAACGTTTTTATCTTGATAAACAACTAAATCAGATTCGAAGTTTTTTTCGAGTGGTCCCGATTTTTCGAGTGTTTCTTTGAATTTTTCATCATCTTCATCATAATAATCTATTGTAAAATTTTTGTTCTCGACGTAATATTCGCTGTCTGTGCCTGGAATTACCTTTGTTTCGCCTTCCCTTGTCCACATGTACTCATCTAAATAAAAAAACGAATACGAGCGAAGTAAAGCTGCAAAAAGAATGATAATCAAGCCAATATGATTGACATAAGGACCCCAGCGCGAAAATCTTCCTTTTTCAGCCAATACATGTCCGTTTTCTTCTGTGATTTTATATTTGCGTTTTTTCAGCCCATTTATGACCTTGTCTTTGTCTTCATCAGATACATTTTCAGTCTCACTGAACAAACGTTGCCTGGAAAGGAACGTTTTGTGCCTTTTTGGTTTCTGTTTTTTCAGTGCTTTATATAACGGCACGAATCGGTCAAGGCTGCATATGACCAATGAAATTCCGATCAGGGCAAGCAATATCATGTACCACCATGAACTATAGAGGTTATGGAAGCCGAGTTGATAATATATCTTACCAAGGATGCCATATTCATGTTCATAAAAGATGGATGGTTGCCGGATAGCCGGATCGACTTCTGCAGGTATATAAATCTCCTGCGGAAAAATAGTTCCTATGGCGGATGCAATCAGTGTAATGACAATTAACCATATAGCCACTTTGACAGATGAGAAAAAACTCCATGTTTTGTCGATGATTGATTTATTATAAGTGAGTGATCGTCTAGCAGTTCCATCATAACGCATGTTTAGTAGTTTCTTTTTATCATTGCCATCGATATGCTGATTACCTTCAATTGGTTTTCCGCATGATTCACAAAGGACAGTCCCCTCGGGGTTGACATGTCCGCACTCACATTTGATTTCATTCATTAATATCCCTCACAATACAACGGTATGCCTTAATTTGGTTCGATATCTTTTAAAGATCCTTCCAGTTTTTCAAGCGTTAATGCACCTTTTACTTCTTCTACAATTTTTCCATCGGGATCAATAAAATAGGTTGTTGGTATCGGCCCGATATTGTATAAGTCCCTGACCTTGCTATTTTTGTCATGTGGTATAGGGAAAGTTATGTCATATTCATCGATGAAATCGTCAACCACGAGTTTTGTCCCATCAAGACTGACGGCAATTATTTCAACGCCTTTGTCTTTGTACTCGGGGTATAGGCTTTCCATGTATGGCATTTCTGTCTTGCACGGCTCACAAAATGTTCCCCAAAAATTAAGCATGACTCCCTTACCTTTAAAGTCGCTTAATTTAATGGTTTCAGCATCATTGTTTTGACTGATTTGCTCAAGTTCAAAATCGGGAGCATCATCACCGACCTGATATACCGTATTGTCATCACGTAGGTTTTGTATGAGTGCAAATACGACTGCTACTGCAAGTATACCCAATATCACCGATCTGAATATTAAGCGATTGCGCTTTTTTTGTTGTTTTTTTTTCTTTCTATCCTCTAGACTCATTTGAGATCACTCCTACAAATAGTATACCATCGATAGTCATTTCCAATTTTGACTAATTCTTAACAATTTTTGCCGCGAGGTTACGTATTTGTTTGATTTCATGTGGTTTCAAAGGACGATAATCTCCCGCTTGAAGACCGTTCAATGTCAATGTGCCGAATTTTTCACGTTTCAGTTTTAGAACAGTATAGTTCAGTTCTTCAAACATACGACGTACTTGCCTGTTTTTCCCTTCTTGCAGTGTAACCTGTATAATGCTTGTATTGTTTTTACGATCGGCTGATAAAAGCGTTGCATCGTTCGCTTTTAAAATATCATTTTGGGAGGCTATCCCTTTTTTGAATTTGTTCAATTCTTTTTTTGTCGGTATGCCCTTTATTTTAGCAATATATACTTTATTCACACCATGGCTTGGATGAAGGAGAAGATTGGCGAATTCACCGTCATTCGTCAACAATAATAGACCGGATGTGTGATAATCCAGTCTTCCGATCGGATAGATGCGTTCTTTTATATCAGGAAAATAGTCAAGGACGACACGTCTGTTTTTGTCATCTTTGACACTTGAAATGACCCCTTGAGGTTTGTAAAGCATATAATAGACAGGTGCCTCTTTTTCGAGAGGGATGTCATCGACCTCGACCTCATCCGTTTGAGATACTTTTGTACCCAATTGTGTCACTGTTTTCCCGTTTACTTTTACTCTACCGTCTTCTATTAGTTTTTCCGCTTTTCTCCTTGATGTAATCCCACTTTTTGCAATAACTTTTTGGAGTCTTTCGAACGTATTTGTCATTTTATCACCATTTTACAGATTAGTTTCTTAACACAATAATAGCGCCAACATATTGTTAACGCTAGTTAAACGATTTATCCAAATACAATTTTAACGATGACGATTGAAGCTATTATACCAACTAGATCAGCTAATAGTCCAACCTTAAGGGCATAGCGCATTCGTTTTATCCCAACTGCTCCAAAATACACAGTAAGTATATATAATGTCGTATCTGTACTACCTTGCATGGTGGATGCTAAACGACCTATAAAAGAATCCGGCCCAAATGTCTGGATGAGTTCACTTGTCATACCAAGCGCAAGTGTGCCCGAAATCGGCCGGACGAGTGCAAGAGGGAGAATATCCGGTGGAACGCCAACGTGTTCCAACCATGGAGAAATGAGGCTGAAAAATGCTTCCATAGCACCTGATGCGCGTAATATAGCGATGGACACGAGCATGCCAACTAAAAAAGGAAGTAAGGAAAATGCCATTTGCACACCTTCCTTCCCTCCTTCAACAAACAATTCATAGGTTGGTAGTTTTTTTAAAGTACTCGTTAACAGGACAAGCAAAATAAATACGGGAATAAGCCACGTGCTGATGACTGTAAGGATTTCCATATTATTTCCTCCAGATAGATTGGTAATAAAAAAGACGATCAAGCATGATGGCGCTCATTGTAGAAACGATGGTTGCTAAAATGGTTGTGACGACAATTTCTGTCGGCGAGGTTGATCCATACTGCATTCGAATTGCAATGACGGTTGTCGGAACGATCGTGAGACCGGATGTGTTCAATGCCAAGAAGGTTATCATCGACCTTGATGCGGTATTTGATTGGCTTAGGGTCTTCATTTGTTCCATCGCCTTGATCCCCATGGGGGTTGCTGCGTTTCCCAAACCAAATAGATTGGCGGCTATGTTGGATAAAATATAACCCATGGCGGGGTGGTCTTTTGGAATATCAGGAAATAGTTTAACGACAACCGGTCGCATGATACGTGCCATCACATTTAAGATTGAGGCTTTCTCGGCAATACGCATGATTCCTAGCCAAAACACAAGGATGCTGATAAGACCGATAGAGAGCGTGACAGCTTCTTTCGCCTCTGTGAATATGGCCTCACTGACTTCGTTCATTGTGCCATTGAACATGGCATAAATAATTCCGATGATTGCCATACCTGCCCAAATGATATTGACCATCTATATCAGATCCCCATTATATATTTGACACTTTTATTAAGCAGTTGAAGAAAACTCTCGTTATTGTCTTCTTTTTCAATCGAATAGATCGGGATGTTTTTTTCCCGCACATCATTGATATAATAAGTCGTCATTCCGATTATAGATTGTTTTTCTTTGATAGCCTGCGCATCGATAACGGTTTGCTTTGTCACTTTCTCACTTTTTGAGAGTGGTAAATAAAAGTCATCCTTCAAAAACCCTGTGATTGGTTCAGTCATATCGTCAGTTTGATATTTATGTTTGCCTTTTTCAGCAAGTTTTTTGTTTGAATAATGATTAAATCCCCAATCATACAATGAACTATGATCGCGCCAGTCATCCCCTGCATTAAGGGTAACTGCGACCAATTCCATATCTTCTTTTTTCGCCGCTGTCACCAATGTTCGCCCGCTTTCCCTTGTAAACCCTGTTTTACCGCCGATACAGTGGTCATAATAAGTTGTAAGCAGTTTGTTTTTGTTTTGCCATGCATAAACCCGATTTTCAGCTTTATATGACTTTGCACCGGTTATTTTTTTGAATTCATCATTTTCCATCGCATAACGCATTAATATGGCCATATCGTATGCACTTGAATAATGATCTTCATCACCCAGTCCATGTGGATTGGTGAAATGGGTGTCAGTCATCCCAAGCCATCTAGCCTTTTCATTCATTAAGTATACAAATCCTTCAACACTTCCTCCTACATGTTCACTGATGGAAACCGCAGCATCATTTCCCGAACGAAGCATCAACCCATAAACAAGATCATTGATGGTCATCTTCTCACCTTTTTTTAAATAGATGGAGGATCCTTCTGTATAAATGGCCTTTTTGCTTGTCCGAGCACTTTCGTCCATCTGTCCAGATTCAATAGCGATGATTGCGGTCATTACTTTTGTAATACTGGCGATCGGCTTTCGTTCGTGTGCCCTTTTCTCAAATAGCACACGGCCACTGTTTTGGTCTATCAATATAGCATTGTTTCCTGATACTTCTGGTTTGGCCTGTCCTATCGTTGGAAATAAAAAAAATAAACCAAGATGGCACATGCCAATCAATAAAAAAATTCGCTTCATGAAGGGGGCCTCCTTAAGTGACCTTCAGTTATTATGAATATATGTCTGTCATCAATGAGGTATGAATAAAAAGGTTCCCTCTTATCATGAATGTACAAAAAAACCCTCTACTGCACTTGCAATAGAAGGTTGCCGAGATTACAAATTAAATAGAAATCAATCTAGTGTGGTATTCGAGTTATCAGGGTCCATTTGTTGAAAGAGCATTTCTTCTTCCCGTTCCATTTCATCTGCATCAAGATTTTCCTGCAGTGCAGGCAGTTCTTCCAGAGAGGTCAATCCGAAATAAGTTAAAAAATCCTTGCTGGTTCCGAACAATACTGGCCGACCGATGCTATTTTTTCTTCCCATTTCTTCAATCAGTGAACGGGCTAATAGTGTTTGAACCGAATGGTCACTTTTAACCCCTCTTACATCTTCAATTTCCGTTCGGGTGACAGGTTGCTTATAGGCGATAATGGCAAGTGTTTCCAGAGCAGCTTGTGTGAGTTTTTTGGAATGGGAGGTGTTCATTAATTTTTCGAAATAGCGATTGTGTTCCGGCTTTGTTGTTAAATAATAATAATCATGTGCGTTCATCAACATAAAACCACGACTGGTGTTTTCGTAATCATATGTCAGCTCATCCAATAAATGGGTGATGGTTCTATCTGTTACATCAAGGACATGGGCTAGATGTTTTTTTGTAACCCCTTCATCTCCTACGGCAAATAAAATCCCTTCCACAACAGCCTTCAATTCATTGATTTCCATTATTTAACCCTCCACACTGTATATACGTATAGATTGGAAGTGCGCTTTTTGACTGCAGATAACGGCATTTGATTTCATCAATTCCAATATGGCTATGAAAGATGCCACTATATACGGACGTGAGGGATATTCAAATAATTCTTCAAACAATACGCCACCTTTTGTTTGCTTGACTTGTTTCAAAATATCGTCCATCCGATCTTCAATGGGTATTTCTGCGCGTTCTATTTTTGTATCCAGTGGTTGATTCCATTTTCTACGATTCATTATTTTTCCGATAGCACCTATCATATCATAGACGGAAACATCCCCACGTTCTACCGGTTGATCAGCTAGAATATCTTCAAAAATGACTGCCGGACGTGTGAATGTTTCAACCGCATCCTCTTCTCTATCTTTCAATTCCTTTGATGCTTCTTTATATTTTCGGTATTCAATTAATCTATCCATCAATTCCTGGCGGGGGTCTTCCATATATTCTTCGTCTTCCTCTTCTATTTCCGGTTTGGGGAGAAGCATCTGACTTTTGATTGCAAGTAACGTAGCCGCCATGACCAGAAACTCACTAGCGATATTTAACTCCAGTTTTTGCATTGTATGGATGTATTCCATATATTGTTCCGTAATCTGGGCTACTGGGATATCGTATATATCAATTTCATATTGTTTTATTAAATGCAGCAGTAAATCAAGCGGACCTTCAAAAGCATCTATTTTTACATGATATGATTGATTCATCGTTATCCTTTCCTGCATCCGACATGTTTTTCGATGTATAAACATGTACCATTTTACGAATATGTGGTGGGAATTGAGGGAGTTATGGAGATGTTTACCCATTTAATACATAGGACAGGGTATAAGCAAAAGGATATATTTCATCCAGCTTATACCCTTTTTAGTGATTTGTGTCATCTGCATCTTTGCTATCGGTTTTACTGAAAAAATCCTGTGTCAGGTCATCTGCACATACCGCGTACTTATGTTGATACTGTTTTTTGATGCTTTGAACCATTTTTTTGCCAATGCCAATATTACGGTAGGAAGGATTGACCGTTATATGCTGGACAACTGCATTGAGATCGTTCTCGATGCGGAGACCAATCGCTCCTAAGATATCGTCTTCTTCCTTCCAGAGATAAAGATGCCAATCAGGATTCGTATTGTACTCTTTAATTGTATGTTGTAGCTTCTTCACGTCTTTTTCCTCTGGCATAAACGAAAGAAGTCCCATGGCAATTTTTTCAAAGTTTTTTTTGTAACGAATTAGCATTTATATCCCTCATTAAATGTAGCTTCCATTTTGAAATCATCCCAAATGTGTTATATATACTCTTTAAAAAGCTTATGAATATGTAGTCCTACTATACAGATTAAATGAAAGAAATACAACATTATAATAGTTATCATGAAAAGTGATTGTATATTGTTACAAGCTTTGCCATTCATCATACGAATCATACAGTGGATTACCTATCTTTTGGATTTTTTTGCGCGATCATTTGTACAATGGTATATCCGTCGGACTTTTTACCTTTCCAGTTGAAAGGGATGATATTGATGAACATCAGCCACGCTTGGAACCATATAAACAGTTGTATATAGGGATTTTGCGTTGGATAAAACAAAATGATAAATAAACTGGCAAGGATGAGATTACTTGCAGGTCCTCCCAAAGCAATCCATATTTTTTCAATCGTTCTGTAGGAAGGTGTCCGCTCGCTTTTTGTCAATCCACCTATAAAAAATATGGTATGCAAATGAACTGTAAAACGTTTGAACACGAATGTTTTGATACGTTTACCGATTCCGATATGGAGGGATACATCATCTGCTCGCAGCAACAAAGCTGTGATTCCATGCCCTAACTCATGCGCAATCGTACCGACTGGACCTACAATAACAATAAGAAATATTAACAAATAGAGAGTCATTTGTCACTTCCCCGAATCAACGTGCCAAGGAAAAACGTTCATATGATTATCAGTCTAGAACTCTTATTTCTTTTATTCCATCACCGTTCTTCATGGCTTTTGCATGTTCAACGCCTTTTGTAACCTGACCAAACACAGTATGGACCCCATCTAGATGTGGTTGGCGTTCATGAACAATGAAAAATTGGCAACTACCGGTATCTTTCCCTGCATGAGCCATTGATAATGAACCTTCTACATGTTTATGCGGATTTCCTTCCGTTTCACATTTTATCGTATATCCGGCATTACCCGTTCCATTACCATTTGGACAACCGCCTTGACTTACAAAACCATCGATGACACGATGAAAAGTCAATCCATCATAGAATCGATCATTTGCAAGCTTTTCAAAATTTTGAACCGTATTCGGTGCTGCATCAGGATATAATTCAAACTCTATTTTTTGATCATTTTCCATTAATACATAACCTTTTTTAGTCACATTCATATCTCCTTTAATGTATGATTGTTCTCCTTTACAATGAGAATCTCATTGTTCATCTTACCATTTAATGTTTTATAATAAAAGAAATAATGATGATTGACTTCGTGTTTATAGATGTTCCGATTCATTCAGGTAATAGATTATCAAGATTCAAATAGGAGTTATGATCATGTTTTAAACCATTCAGATACCCCGAAAACCGCTTTTTACTTCTTGCTAATAAATGGTATGACTCTGACATATAACAGCAAAAGCAAAAGCGGTATCGACATAAATGTATCGTTACTGTTTGGATATCGGCTGACGGTATTCATTTTTAGGATGGACAATATCTGGACGACTGTTGACGAAGGGTATGGGAACCCTTAAAATGAACCGTAAAAACGCTCTGGCGTTGAATGGAATGAACGGCCATAAATAGGGGGTTTTCAGTGCCTTAATCTGTGCCAGATACAGCACGCTTGTCGTAAAGGCGATCATAAAACCATTCACCCCAAAAAATGCGGTCATCAGCAATAAATATAATTTCATGATTTTATTTGCCACACTTAATTCATAACTGGGTGTTACATATCCTCCAATAGCTGATATCGCAACATATAATACGACTTCCGGACTGAACATACCTACATCGACTGCGATTTCGCCTATTAAGATGGCAGCAACCAATCCAAGTGCAGTTGCCAGGGGTGTGGGTGTGTGAATGGCAGCCATTCGAATGAGTTCCACACCGATATCTGCCATGATGATTTGCAAGATGATCGGGATATTACCTTCTTCGTTTGGTCCAATGAAGGAAAGTTCCTTCGGCAATAATTCTGGATCCATTGCGAATAGTAACCATAATGGGAGCAAAAATACAGATAGGAAAAAAGCAATCAATCGAATGATTCGAATAAATGTCCCAACTGCTGGAGATTGTCTGGATTCTTCTGCGTGTCTGAGATGATCAAAAAAAGTCGCCGGCAATGATATGACACTCGGTGACGTATCGACAGTCAGTAGGATATGTCCGTCAAGAAGCTGTTCCGATGCAACATCCGGACGTTCTGTATATCGTACCAATGGAAAGGCACTCCACTTTTGTTCGACGATAAATTCCTCGATGGTCTTGTCACTCATAGGGATGCCGTCGATTTCTATTTTTTTTAAACGCTCTTTGGTCATTTCGACGATGTCATCATCTGCAACGTCTTTTAGATAAGAAAGACAAACATCCGTTTTAGATCGTTCTCCTACCCGAAGCATTTCATTTCGAAGTCGTTCATCACGGATTCGTCTCCTTGTCAACCCTACATTTTGTACAATGTTTTCGGTATAGCCGTCACGTGCCCCTCTTATGACACGTTCCGTATCGGGTTCTTCTGGTTCCCTGCCTGGGTATTCCCGGACATCGATAATGTAGGCGAACGGATGACCGTCGATAAATAGGACGATTAAGCCTGAAAGCATTTGGTCAACGGCCTCATCCAACGTTTTTGTAACATCCACTTGCTCATGAACCAGTCGATTTTTGATGATTTCAGCCACTTTTTTACGGTCTGTTTCATCATCATTTATAGAAACCAATTTACTCATGAGTTGTGTGATAACGAGGTCATTTATCAACCCATTCACATAATAAATTTGGATATCCGTTTTTAATATACTGATTTCCCTGAAGTCGACATCAAAGGAGACGCCGATCCCTAAATGTTCGGTCATATATTTCTCTGTTTTACGGATGGAACTGAAAATATTTTTCATACCTTGCTTTTTTTTCATGCAACCGCTCCATTTTTGTTTATTCAAATACCAACCATTGAAATAATGAACCTGTTATTTTTCCAAACACGAACGCCATTAACAACCATTTTAAGCTATGGTTAACACCGATCCGTTTCGATAAAATGGGAAATACATTTAAAACTTCTGTTAATGCAGCTGCAAGCATCCCGACAAATATTCCGTGAAAAATACCCCAAAAACTTAACAGGATCAATGGTTGATTCATGATCGTCGATGTGAATGACAAATAGGTTCCAAATAAAGCCCCCATAATAACACAGGCTGTATATACTTTTATATATTTCTCTGTATGTGTAAGCTGTATGAGACGTGGTATGATTCCCAATAATGTCAGAAATGCCACGAAACCTGCACCGACTGCAAGTCCACTGCTGAAACCGATGAAGATATCAATTGCCTTATTCAAAAGGTGCATCTGAATAGTGGTTTTCCTTATGGTAGACATAGTTATCGATTTCTTGCTGGTAATTGAATACCTCTATTTCCAGTGGACTCGGTTCTTCATTGAAGCGCTTTTGGAACCAATGATTGAAAAACAGGAGCATCCCTAGACCGAGACCAAGCGAGTAAGGGATTTGAATCCATAGTGGATGTTGTGTCTGTTCACCGGTAAACAAATAATGTAACCTGATTTGAACTTCCTCCATACTGACATCATAATGGAAATTCATAATAGCCATTGCTGCTCCTACAAATAGCAATATCCATACAAAACAAATGAATAAAACAGGTGTATGCTTTTTTCGCTTTTGTACACGTATGGTTGTATGTGACGGCCCTATCAGTTGAAATTCCAATTCCGGATAGACCGTATTCAGCCTGTCGATCACTAAAAACCCATCAATAATGAGCAGATCCTGGTCCTCTTTTTTCATGTGATATAGCACTTCATTTTCCAATGATGACTTTTCATTGGATGTTGTTGATAAAAAAGCGATATCACTTAATTGTATCGGCTGAAGGTTTGCAATTGTGACGTACTTTCTCATGCGCAGATAAACAATACGATCCATGGCAATTCCCCTTTGAGTATGTATGAAAAAAATGAGGTTTCTCTTTGTAACATTTCCAGAAACTCAATCATTATACATTGGAGACCTGGTTGGAATGCTTTAAAAAAATAAAACCACATGAAACGAGGTTCATGTGGTGGTCCATAAAAAAGCATGGTTAACAATATCTAAGTTTTGTTCATACGTACTTTCATTTCCTCCAGGATTTTCTTTTCCAGCCGGGATACTTGAACCTGTGAGATATTCAATCTGCTTGCTACTTCTGACTGGGTGCAATCTTTATAATATCGTAAATAAACAATCAAACGTTCACGTTTACTCAAATCGAGAATTGCCTCTTCCAATGTCATTTTTTCAAACCATCTTGAATCTTCCTCAGCGATCTGATCGAGCAGTGTAATGGGATCTCCATCATTTTCGAATACGGTCTCGTGTATGGAATGAAGGGATTTTCCGGCCTCTTCTGCATGTACGATTTCTTCTCTTGTAATTCCAAGCGCAGCGGCAAGTTCAGAAATCGTCGGAGACCTCCCGAATTGTTTTGTTAGATCATCTCTTTTTTTACGGATCCTGTTTCCGGTTTCTTTTAGGGAACGGCTCACTTTCAATGTACCATCGTCCCTGATGAAACGCTGAATTTCACCGATTATCATCGGAACGGCATATGTTGAGAATCGTACATCGTATGAAAGGTCAAACTTATCTATCGACTTGATCAAGCCAATACTGCCGATTTGAAATAAGTCATCTGGATCATAACCTCTATTGATGAATCGTTGAACAACAGACCAAACGAGACGGACATTTTTTTCCACAAGCGTGTCACGTGCTTCCTTGGAACCTTGTTGACTTTTTAAAATCAGATCCCTGACTTGTTCATTTGTAAGTGTTTCTTTTCGACGATTGTTAGGTGTTGTATGAACATCCATCGACATCTCTACTTGCTCACCGTTCGCGTTGTCGCTAACTGTTTTGTCATATGAACGCTTGTTCCTTCATTTGGATGTGAAGAAATTTCTACTTTATCCATGAAATTCTCGATAATGGTAAAACCCATCCCTGATCTTTCCAGTTCAGGTTTGGATGTATACAATGGTTGTCTTTTTTCTTCTATGTTGTCCATTCCGATTCCATTATCTTGTATGGTCAAAGTCATTTCATCGTCGAAAAGAACGCAAATCATCTTGATATAATGATGATCCTCATTATTGTACCCATGGATGATGGCATTCGTAACCGCTTCTGATACAACGGTTTTGATTTCAGTCAATTCATCCATGGTCGGATCCAGCTGTGATATAAACGACCCAATAACAACTCTTGCAAAAGACTCATTTTCGCTGACACTGGAAAACTCTACAACCATTTCATTTTTCATGATGCTACCCCCAATGTAAATAAAGCATTTTCCTCATTTTCCTCCAGGCGTACGATTTTAAATAAACCAGATAGATCAAATATACGTTTTATCTGTGGGGATACGGAACAGACAACCATTTCGCCTCCTAATTGCAATACCTCCTTATACCTGCCTAATATAACCCCGAGTCCCGAACTGTCCATAAACGTAACCGACTTCAGATTCAAGAGGACATGTTGGACATCATTTTTATACATGGTCTCTTTCCATTCATGTCGTAACGATTCTGATTCATGGTGGTCCAGTTCGCCGAATAAACGAACAATCAAGACATTTTCCTTCGCCTCAAAAATAGATGTGAAACCCATTTATTCTCCTCCTTCAAATATCCTGCCATTCTATTTCGTCATCCCACAGCGTTATTCCTGCCTACCGACAAAAGAAGAAGTAATTCGTCACGGTTTTCAATCATTTTTCACGATTTGTTTGATATTTCGTTTCCATAAAGTAAAAAATGATGCTTTATGAACAGCCTCTTCCACGATGAGGGGGGTCTTGGAAACGATATCTCCCCCTTTTTTCACGATTAATGTTCCAACCTGTTCACCTTTATCAAGAGGAGCTTGAATATCTTCTTCCATGCTCACGTCAGTGGATATATCCTCGGTTGTTTCCCCTGTTTGATGTAAGAGACTCACCGGATTTGATGTTACAACTTTGATGGTGGGGTGTTCAGCTTTCAACAATTTTAAAGAAGTGATGTGATCACCTTTTGCAAAAATATTTTTCGTTTTAAATTGGTTAAAGGCATAGTCAAGCATATCGGCTGTATAGCTGTTCCGTTTTTTAGGACTGTCCGCCCCCATGACTACGGATATGACTCGCATTTCGTTTTTTTGAGCTGTGGCAGTCAATCCGTATTTGGCTTCATTTGTAAATCCCGTTTTTAATCCATCTACACCATCATAGGATTTGACGAGTTTATTCGTATTGACAAGCCAGAATTCGTTATCTTGGCCTTCCCGCAAATAATCCTCATATATCGATGTATAATCAGTGATGGATTCGTACGTTAGCAGGGCTTTTGAAATCATTGCCAAATCATGGGCAGAACTATAGTGATTTTTGGCAGGAAGACCTGTTGTGTTTTCGAAATGCGTGTCTTTTAAACCGAGTTTATCCGCCTTATCATTCATATGTTTCACAAAAGTGTCCTCGGTTCCCGAAACGCGTTCCGCTAAGGCTACGCTCGCATCATTCCCTGAAGCGATAGCCACTCCTTTCAGCAGTTCTTCGACAGTCATTTCCTCACCAGCTTCTAAAAAAAGCTGTGATCCCCCCATGGATGACGCGTTTTCGCTTATACGGATCATTTCATCCAGTGCCAATTGATCTTTATCAATGGCTTCCATCACCAGCAATAATGTCATCAGTTTTGTCATGCTTGCTGGAGGAAGACGTTCATGAGAATTTTTGTTAAATAAAATGGTGCCAGTATCTCTTTCCATTAATACAGCAGACGTTGCATCTGTTGCTAGATTTAAATCATCATCTTCTTTTGTTGTCGTTTCTGATTCTGTGGCTAAACTGGTTATGGGTAGTGTAAAGGCTAGTAATAAAATAAGTAGAATACTTGATGTAACATATTTTTTCATAAGTTTACCTCCAACATTGATATAGATTCATTATTTCCATTGTTGGAGGGATTTATAACCACTATCTAAAAAAAGAAATGGGATGATTTGTGATGTATTTTATTAGATGATGAAGTCAAGGAGTATCTATTTGCAGCGAAAAACCGGGACATATCATTGTGTTTCATTCCTGAAGATAAGACGTCATTTTAGAGAAAAAGTGGAGTCGATGCTCATTTTTCGCCCATCTTCGATAAAACACTTTTGTCCCGGTTCTAGATAACATTATTTATTGATATCTGTTATTGTGTCATGGATCAGTTGGGGTTTTTTAACTGGTTTGTCTGTTATTACAATCGCTTTTTGTAAGTAGGAAAGCACTGAATCGATATTTTTTTGGTTGGCGTGGATCGTCAGCAGTACGTCACCTTTCTTAACAGCATCCCCTACTTTTTTGTTGAGCACAATGCCAACAGCCAAGTCGATATCGGAATCTTTTGTTTGTCGACCGGCTCCAAGTAACATAGCGGCTTGACCGATGTCATTTGCATCGATGCTTTCAATATTTCCGGCTGATTCAGCTGTCCATTCTATTTGATGACGTGCCGTCGGTAATTCATCAGGTCGATCAATGACTGCTGCATCACCACCCTGGGCTTGGATGAATGTTTTAAATTGATTGAGCGCTTTACCATTATGTAAGTTGTCTTCCAGTAATGATCTTGCTTCATCAAGTGTTTTTGCTTTTTGACCAAGAACAACCATTTGGCTGGCCAATGTGAGACAAAGCTCGGTTAAATCATCTGGACCTTGCCCATTTAAGGTGGCAATCGCCTCTTTTACTTCAAGTGAATTCCCGATTGCATTCCCAAGGGGTTGACTCATATCGGAAATGACAGCCATTGTTTTTTTGCCGACATTATTGCCAATATCGACCATCGCATTTGCCAGTTCTGTTGCATCTTTTTTTTGCTTCATAAAGGCGCCTGCACCACATTTTACATCCAGTACTATTGCGTCTGCACCGGAGGCGATTTTCTTGCTCATAATCGAACTGGCAATAAGCGGAATGGAATTCACGGTAGCTGTAACATCACGTAAACTATAAAACTTTTTATCTGCAGGTGTTAAATTACCTGATTGGCCGACAACAGCAACTTTATGTTTGTTCACGTTGTCGATGAATTCTTCGTTTGTCAGTTCGATATGAAAGCCCGGGATTGATTCCAGTTTATCAATTGTACCCCCTGTATGTCCCAGCCCTCTTCCGCTCATTTTTGCGACCGGTACACCGAGCGATGCGACCAGTGGTGCGAGAATCAATGTTGTGGTATCACCAACGCCGCCCGTGGAATGTTTATCGACTTTAATCCCATCGATAGCAGACAGATCGATTTTATCACCCGAGTCTACCATTGCAGCAGTCAAAGTTGTACGTTCTCCAGGTGTCATATCTTGGAAATAGATGGCCATCAATAATGCGCTTACCTGATAATCTGGAATCGTTTCTTCTGTATAGGCTTTCACGACATAATCGATTTCTTCTTGTGTCAATTCCTGTCCATCGCGTTTTTTGGCAATGATTTGATACATTTGCATATATATCCCCCTATTATAAATTTGGCATCTTGTCTATAATGTGATGAACAAGGTTGATAAAAGATTTTTCTACACGTTTTGTCGTTTCAATCACTTCTCCATGGGATAATGGTTCATCAAGTATGCCACTGGCCATATTCGATATACATGAAATGCCAAGAATCCTTAAACCTGCATGTGCTGCCACTATTGCCTCAGGGACGGTTGACATGCCGACTGCATCCCCACCTAATGTACGAAGCATTTTTATTTCATGGGGTGTTTCATACGTTGGTCCGCTATTTCCTGCATAAACGCCTGTCTGCAGTCGGATATCAAGTTCTTGTGCACAGTTTGAAGCAATTCCCATATATTCTTTATCATAAATGGCTGACATATCAGGGAATCGGGGTCCAAACTCATCTTGGTTTTTTCCGATTAATGGATTATCCCCGAAAAAGTTTATATGGTCCTTGATGATCATTAAATCGCCTGGTGAAAAATCTACATTGATTCCTCCAGCGGCATTTGTTATCAGAAGTGAATGAATACCAAGCTTTTTCATGACACGAACAGGGAATGTCACTTGCTCCATTGTGTAGCCTTCATAATAATGAAATCGGCCTTGCATCGCAATCACATTTTTGCCATGTAACGTACCGATGACAAGCTGGCCCTTATGCCCAGCTACGGTGGATTTAGGGAAATGTGGGATATCTTGATACGGAATGATGACTTGATCTTCAATATCATCCGCCATGACACCAAGACCGGAACCTAATATGAGACCGATTTCGGGTTCTATAGATGTATAAGTGCGTATGGCATCTCTTGCTTCATTGTAATGACTCATAAATGTTCAACCTCTTTCTATTGAATATCGTTCAAAAAACTTTTTCCATATGATGGTGCTGTCACTTGAAAGTTGTCGGCAATTGTTGCACCTATATCAGCAAACGTATCCCTGACAGGCAGTTCCGTTCCACGATTGATGCCTGTATGATAGACAAGCAATGGGACATATTCTCTTGTGTGATCCGTACCATGATGGATAGGGTCATTCCCGTGATCGGCGGTAATGATGATGAGATCATCTTCTCTTAGTTGATTCAATATTTCGGGAAGTCTTGCATCAAATGCCTCAAGCGCTTCCCCGTATCCTATGGGGTCCCGGCGATGTCCATATTTTGCATCGAAATCAACCAGGTTCAAAAAGCTTATACCGTGGAAATCGGTTTGCATCGATTCAAGCATTTTCGTCATGCCATCATCATTATCAGCCGTTCGGACCGCTTTTGTAACCCCTTCACCATCATAGATGTCATTTATTTTTCCAAGAGCAATGACATCTTTGCCATCATCTTTCAATTCATTCATGACGGTTCTGCCAAATGGTTTAAGTGCATAATCATGTCTGTTTTTCGTACGTTCGAAATGCCCTGGCTTACCGACAAATGGTCTGGCAATGACACGACCTACCTTGTATTGGTCTTGAAGGGTCAATTCCCTTGCTATTTCACAAATGTGATAGAGCTCGTCCAATGGTACGATTTCTTCATGTGCCGCAATTTGCAGGACGGAATCGGCTGATGTATAGACAATGATATGACCGGTTTCCATATGCTCTTCACCCAATTCGTCTAATATGACGGTTCCGGATGCTGGTTTGTTTCCGAGTACTTTACGCCCCGATTTGTTTTCAAGGTCCTTGATCAGTTCATCAGGAAAACCATCCGGAAATGTTTGGAACGGATTTTGAATATTTAATCCCATGATTTCCCAGTGACCAGTCATTGTATCCTTTCCGTTTGAAGCCTCTTGCATTTTTGTGAAATATGCTTTTGGATGGGGAGCCCTGTCGATTCCTTTGATTTGGCGGATGTTACTCAGTCCCAACTCACCCATATGTGGCATATCGAGCCCATTCATATGTTCAGCGATGTGACCTAATGTATCTGCTCCCTTATCATTGAACTTTTCGGCATCCGGTGCTTCCCCGATTCCTACAGAATCCATTACAATTAAAAAAACACGATTGAAGTGTGTCATGTTAAAACCTCCATTTGTTGGTCATTTTTCTCTGTTTTAAGCGCGAGGATGATAAGACTGATAGATGTCTTTCAACCTTGTTTTGGTTACATGGGTATATATTTGGGTTGTCGCAATATCAGCATGTCCCAGCATTTCTTGGACGGAACGTAAATCGGCGCCATTTTCCAAAAGGTGGGACGCAAATGAATGTCTTAGCGTGTGAGGTGTAATGCGTTTTGTGATGCCCGCATCCTGGCATGCTTTATGTAATACTTTCCATATCCCTTGCCTTGTCAATGGGCGGCCGTGGTGATTCAAAAATAACGTTTGTACTGATGCTTGTTTTTTAAGCAGCAGAGGGCGCCCCTGTTCTAAATACTTTTCCGTGGCATTGCTTGCCAAATCACCGAGGGGGACAATTCGCTCTTTCGCCCCTTTTCCGTAACAGCGGACGAACCCCATCGTTAAATGTAAATCACTTACTTTTAACGAAGCGAGCTCGCTTACACGCAACCCTGTCCCATATAATAATTCGAGCATGGCTTTGTTTCGCATTTTCAGTGGTGTTGAATCTGAAAAAGCAAGCAGGGTTTCGATTTCCTGTGGCGATAGGACATCGGGTAATTTACGATCTTTTTTTGGTGTTTCAATATGTTCGCTAGGGTTATGGTCCGTTATTTGTTCACGGATCAAAAATTGATGAAACGATCTTATTGATGATATGGAGCGCGCAATCGTCGCCGCAGATTTGCCTATATCTTTTTCATGATATAAAAAAGTGATGATATCATTTCGTTTAACATCGTTCCAGTTCGAATGGTGTGTATTTGTTTTGATGTACTGTATATATTGTCGTAAGTCCCGTCTATAAGATGTCAATGTGTTTTCCGATAGGCCTTTTTCAATTTGCAAAAAATGAAAAAAATCCTCTAGTTCCGAAACCAGTTTTTCCATGTCTCTTATTCTCCTAATCGAAAAAATACGCTTAAGCGCTCCAATAAGTTTTTTTCGGAATGAAATACTTTTACAGCATCACCTTCGGGCGGGTCATATCTATGATATTGCTCATACTCTGCATGCATCATCCGCATGCCAAAATAAAAAAGACATGTACACGTAATGAAAATGATAGCTATTTTAAAAACATCCCATATCATCCCTCTCATCCTGCATCCTCCTTTGGAAAAAACGTATCTATTAAAAGATATGCCAAAAAAGGATGACTTTATACATATATCAAGCGGGAATCATAGAATGTCAATGTTACCATATCATATAATATAAAAATACTCTTTTTACATTTGAATGTAAAACATTTCACCACGGTTAAACCACTTTCGTATATTATCATGACACATATTTTGAGATTTAAAAAGCCTTTTTCCGATTTCGAAAAAGGCACAATTGACTTATCCATTTTTAACGGCGACTTTTTGACATTGTTTACAAACGCCATGAAAGGTGAGGCGGTGATCCTTGACTTGAAAACCCCAATCCTCTTCAACGATTTTTTCCACATCTTCCAGGAGATCGTTGACGATTTCCTCCACTGAACCACATTCGATACAGACAAGGTGGTGGTGAAAGTGTTTCGCTCCCTCTTTTCGGAGATCATATCGGGAAACGCCATCACCGAAATTGATTTTATCAACTATTTTTAATTCCGATAACAGTTCCAGTGCACGGTATACTGTTGCGAGTCCGGTTTCTGGGGCTTTATCTTTTACCAACAAGAAAATCTCTTCTGCGCTTAAATGATCTTCTTCACGTTCAAGCAACACCCTTAAGGTCGCTTCTCTCTGAGGCGTCAGCTTATAGCTCTCGGCGTGGAGTTGTTTTTTTATGTTTTCGATTCGATGTTCCATGACAAGTCCCTCCCCCTCGGGTTCATATTTATTATATGCATTCGTAGTCCGTGTGTCAAAATATAATTATTATAAACTGCATCCGATTATTCATATTATATAATAATTATTATAATTTGTCTAAGGGAGAGTTATATATATTTAAAAAAAATCAATGTTTATTACAGGCCCCGTTCTTCCAGCATTCAATAAAATGCCCTGATGATTGATTCCATTGCATTGTTTGCTACAAATGCTTCCAATAATGCACCGCTAAATGATAATGCAATGAGTGCCATAAATATAATTGAATATGTGCGTAAAGGTTTTAAAATGGGTTTCGATAACTGGCGTGTAAACAGTTTGTTCAATAACAATAATGAAAATATCATGGCCACGCTTCCGGCGACAATATAAATCGGGATAATGACAAGGTTCTGCGGTGCAATTGATAATGATGCGATCAACAGTCCTTTCAGTCCAAGTTGATTGACGATAAATCCGACTGAGAACCCCACTACAATTCCTTTCAAAAATAATAAAATCCATAGTACAGGCAACCCGATGACAGATAATCCCAATATAAAAAGCAAAAGCAAATATTTTATATGATACATGGAACTATTTTTAAGTATATCAATTGTATCCATTGATTCCTCTCCGGAAATTTTCCCGAAAAATTGTTCAAGATAAAAAAACAGATCAAGTTTTTGGGTAACATTCATGCTGTTGACGATGATGGCCCCAAATATAATTCCAGTCAAAAACAAAATGATCATAAAAAGATAAATAGCAGCATGCTCCTTGATATGGTTGAATAGATTGACGTGCTTCATATGAAATCCCCCATTCGATAGAAACGCTTATAGTTAAAAACTATGAGGAATTTCATGGAAACATGCCTATTTCTTTTATGATATTTTGTTAATCCACTGTTCCGTATTTGCCTCCGCCGCCGGCACTGACGGATAGTTTACCATGACGCATATTGATGATAGATTCCGCCAAGGTTTCCGGTACCACGTCTTTAAGCTCCTCAAACGGCACATTATGGATAACGTTCATTTCGGTTTGGAAGGAAGTCAGCAAGTTCCGGAATGTTTTCGGACCAAGTTTAGGTAAATATTCCAATGGAACTTGATGTAGATATGCCGGACGTTCATTTGGATTTCCTGTTTCTCCTGCAAGTTCATTGATCCGGTCAAATACCCCTTTTATTATTTTCTTTGAACCACAGTTGGAACATGATGAATCATTTATGGCTGCTGGTGTGAAACATTTCCCACATACCGTTGTATAATATTTGCCAAGCTGTGGATTCATCCCGAAGTTTCTGACGATATGTCTTCCCTTCACATTTGAAAGAGCGTAATAGAATTCTCTGAAGGAAGGTTCATCCATTGCAATTTCCTGATATTCACGTGCTATTTTTGCAAGTGAGTGTGCGTCGGAATTAGATACAAACGTAAAATCATGAAGTTCCTTTATGCTGTCTGCCATGGCTGTATCAGAACTTAGACCGAGTTCTATCCCGTCGATCAAATCAGGATCGAATACTTCTGTGATTGATGTTTGCACGCCTTTACCATATAGGCTTTTAAATGGTGTGAAAACATGTGCTGGGATAAAAATACCATCGAGTTCCTTTACTTTGTATTGCAGTTCTTTTGCACTACCATAAAAGCGTTGCGAGCTTAGCGTAATATTCTTCATATGTCCTGTCAGCCACTCCGAAAAGCGTCCCATCGTCTCCAAATATGGAAAATAGCAGAGGACATGGATTGGCCCTTTACAATTTTCGTCATACACCTCGATTTCGGAACCGAGCAGCAATGTGACTTTTTCAAAGCGGATACCGCCTTCAGCCAGTTCATGTGCCTCCCCTTTGTGAATGAGCTGTTTCATTTCCTCTTGTACTGCCGGTGCGTGACAGTCAATGATTCCAACCATGTGGATCCCTTTATCCCTGCTCGCCTCTTTTAATATGTTAGTTAAAGTCAAGGTTTTAGATGCTGTTATTTTAACAGGTTTATCATAGATATCGCGACCGATATGAACATGCATATCGGCGTAAAAAGATTGTATCATTTAAGTTGTCATCTCCATTTGTTTTCTAGATAAAGGATAGCGTAGTTCGTTTTTGCATCCTGGATTTCATTTCTGGCTACATACTCTTTTGCTTCATCCAGCGTCAACTCAAGCAGTTCAATGAATTCATCATCATCTCCATCCACTTTCTCATCAAGTTGTTGTAAATCTGTGGATATATAGATGTGCATCAGCTCATCCGCGAATCCCGGTGATGTATAAAAAGAGGTGATGAATGATAGGTTATTCGTTGTATAGCCGGTTTCTTCCTCCAATTCCCGAATGGCTGTTATTTCCGGCCGTTCCCCTTGTTCAAGTTTCCCCGCAGGTATTTCAATAATCGTTTTCTCAAGTGGTTTCCGGTATTGCCGGACGAAAATGATGGTATCATCGGGGGTGACGGGAATGATGGCGACTGCCCCGGGATGTTTGATGAGTTCGCGTGTTGATTTCTGGCCATCGGGCAACAATACTTCATCAACTTGTAAGTTTACAATCTTTCCATTATAAATGGGCGTTGTTTTCAATGTTTTTTCCGTTAAGTCCTTCACTTTTTTCATCCTTCCTTGAGAGTCTGTTTTTATTTTAGCATATATTTTTTTGATAAGATAAGAAAGTATAAGTATGGGTGCTTATTGGTCTCATTTCGTATAGACAGGAACTATTGATGTACCGGGACAGGGACGTGGCGAAATCAGCCTGTGCTCCTTGATTGGGCCTCATTTCCTCATCGGGGCTGATTAAAACGGTCCGTGCTTTTCTTATAAGGTACACAAAATAGTTGTAATAAGTGACATGTATTTCTACAATTGGTATATGATAGATAATGTTCAGGAGGGAACGAATATGCTCAGAAACCAACTTGGAACATCCGATATTTATATATCCGCGTTGACCTTGGGATGTATGTCGCTTGGAAAAGATGTCGGTCATGCCAGAAAAATCATCGATACAGCTCTTGATATCGGAATCAATCATCTGGATACCGCCGATTTATATGACTTTGGGCAAAACGAAAAAATTGTGGGCGAAACCATCAAACATAAGCGTGAACACGTTATATTGACGTCTAAAGTCGGCAATCATTTTGATGCACAGAAAGAGGATTGGTTTTGGGATCCTTCTCCGGAGCATATCAAAAATGGGATTAAAGATAGTCTGAGACGTTTGCAAACAGATTATATCGATTTTTACATGTTGCATGGTGGAACGATTGAGGATCCGTTGGATGAATCCGTCTCAGCCATGGAAGATTTAAAGCAAGAAGGGCTTATCAGGGCTTACGGCGTATCTTCCATCCGTCCGAATGTCATCCGGTGGTATATCGAACATTCAAATATTGATGCTGTCATGATGCAATACAGCATGCTGGACCGTCGCCCCGAAGAAGCATTGCTTGATGAATTGAATCAACATCAAATCAGTGTCCTTTCCAGGGGACCGCTCGCAAAAGGGATGTTGAGCAATCGAGCGCAAGAACACATCAAACATAAGGCACAAGATGGATACATGGACTATACCTACGAAAATCTATTGACCATCTATGACAAATTGAATGATATTGCTCATGAAAATGACAGCTCTATACAGGAAATGGCCTTGAAATATGTCCTTAAACATCCTGCTGTGGCAAGTGCTGTATTTGGTGCAAGTTCCATCGATCAGGTCAAGGCAAACACACGGATCGATCTTTCGGAAAAATTGATGGATGAAACTTATGAGACATTGAAGCAAATTACAATGCCTATTAAATATACGGCACATCGGTAATATGATCTTTTGTCTTCGTTGCAACAATGATTGTACGAGAGCATTCTTCAATCATCATTCTGCATAGTGGCCACCAACGAGTTCGCTTCGATGGAGAGACGTTCCTGCATTTGTGTGTGATACAGCACGGAGAATGGACGTCTCTCCATATTTTTTTCGAATGCCGTCCATGACATAGCCTAATCTCCGCTCTTCCACGCGGTTCCGGGAAAATAAATCAAGTTGCATGGATGCATCTTCTTGTATATTGGCCAATGAAATGGAAATTTGCCGAACGGTTCGGTTCGTATAGAATCGATGGAAAAGATGCATGCAAATCCGGTAAATATCCATCGTTATGTTTGTCGCTTTTTCGACAGTCATGGAACGGTGGAACCCCCCTCCTCCTTCATCTTTACTGTACCCGATTCCTAAATGGATGGTTTTACCGGCTTGGTGATGGTCCCTTGCTCGGCGGCCCACCTCTTCGCACATTTCCAATATGACGTATTTTATATCACTGACGTGGTGATAGTCACGCAACAAAATCTGACTTTTCCCATAGCTGATTTGTCCTTGTAAAATAGGAGCGCCCAGTTCCGATAAGTCGATTCCATTTGCATGATAGTATAATTGGTTCCCCATGACTCCAAAAGCTTTTTCCAACCGCGGTAAAGGGTAATGAGCCAATTGCCCCACGTTGGAGATTCCCATTCTGTTAAGCCGTTTTTCAAGTCGTTTTCCAATGCCCCACATCTGTGATAAAGGACTGACTGGCCATAATTTTGTCGGAATATCTGCATATGCCCAGCGAGCAATGCCATATTTTTTAGCTTCCAGATCAAGACATAGTTTGGCCATCAGCATGTTTGGTCCAATGCCAACGGCTGCGGTGAGTCCAAAAGTATCGTTTAATTCAGTTAAAATCATTTCAGCGATACTCTCCGCGCTTCCCCATAGTTGGGACATCCCGTCCACTTGAAGGAAACTTTCATCAACACTGTATGTATGAAGGGCCTCTTTGGGAACATATTTATTGAACAGGCGGGTGATTTCTTTGGATATGCGTAAATACATATTCATTTGGGCAGAAACGACTGTTATATGGTGATCGTGTGGTATTTCAAATAACCGATTTCCTGTTCGAATGCCAAAATCGCGTTTCAAGGCAGGAGATGCAGCAAGCACAACACTCCCCTTCCGATTCGTATCCGCTACGACAGCCAAATGGGCTGTAAGTGGATCAAGCCCCATGGACAGAGCTTGGCAACTTGCGTAAAAGCTTTTCATATCAATACATAATACATTTCGATTGGAATACAGTCTTGGATCGATGTCCGGATTCATATAGCAGTCCATCCTTTGCTATCGTTTCCTCCATTATATACGAATGTATGTTCTGTTTCCACAGGTAAATTCAGGAGAATCGGGGGAGAACAGCCAAGATACTCCTCTTGTCAGTCCACCCGCATCATTTCATTTATGATGATGCCTCCAGCGTTTGGTTCCATTTCGCGTTATCCCTTCTTATAATACATACACTCATCCGTTAAATTTTAAAGTGCTTGGAAATAGACAATATCATTTTTTATTGTACGGTCGACAAAATGGTTTTCATGCAAGAAATCAAGCAGGCTGACCGTTTGTGACATTGTTAAATCAAGCAGTTCTGTATAGCGGTGTGGATATAATTGCATGCACAGCTGAAAAGGAGTTTGAGGCATATGAACCATGAAAGTGAGAAGTTTATTTGCTTGATTCTCCTGTTTTTTCAGTCGTTTCGCAATTAACGTATGAAAATCGGAAAATATGGCACCGTGTCCTGGATAAACCGTTTGAATCGGTAAATTCAGGCATTTTCTTAAGTTCCTGCGATACTGCAACAGTGGCTTTGGACGGTTGTCTTTTGGATTGTATGGCGCTTCCATTAATGGATTGGAAGCGATGTGTGGCAATAAATGATCGCCGGCAAAAAAAGCACCATCATCTTTACGTAAAAAAGATAAATGTGTTTGCGCGTGTCCTTTTGTTTCGAAAACATGGAAATCAGGGTGTCCGGGTAAACAATCGCCTTCCTGTATGATGTCGGTAACCTCTCCGTTCCCAGCATATTGAAGCGACAGACGTTGTTTATCCAATGATGAGACATAGTGTTCCGGCACACCCCAATGTGTGAAGGCCGTTTTGAAAAAGTGTTCATACCGCTGAAGAAATGCTTTGTCTTTCTTGAGCCATATATTGACTTCGGGATGTGCGGCGATGGTTTTAACGCGTGGAAATTGATCGATGAGCCCCGTGTGGTCCGGGTGATGATGGGTCAATATAATCTGTTCAATGTCACGTGGTAAATAGCCGCATGCTTTTAATTGCGTTTTTAAAGCTCTCCAAGCTTCGGATGTTTTGATGCCGGCATCTATAAGTGAAAGAGTCTCTCCCTTTAATAGATAGGCATGTACATCACCTACCGAAAAAGGCGTTGGGACTGTCAGCTGTTGAATGGAATGTGTGTATACAGTCATGTCATATCCTCCAAAAAATGAATGGTTATTCAGTTCTGTAACCATTTTACCTCTTTTGGGGTATGAAGTCACTTGTTGAGATTTGGTTGCAATAACCGATGGATGGCTTCATTTAAAATGATCGGTAACTGTTCAAAACTATAAGTAAGCTCTAATCGTTCTGTCCATTGATGTGCATCCTTTCCCAGTGGACCGATATTGACCACGGGTATGTTTAGTTTCTCCATCGTTTCTTCCGGGAACGTAAACCCATTTTTTTGAAGTGGCATGTTCATGGTCAATCTGGATAATTTGCTTCTTGAAGAAACAGGACCGACAAAACTTAAATCCGATAATCCGGTAAAAAAAGCTGTGATTGTCACATCGATCCCATATGATTCCTTTGTGAAAGATTTCATGTTGTTGACGACATCCTTTATAAACGGATCATCAAACGAGGACACCGCCGGATAGAAAGGTGGGCTGTAAAACAGGACAATCATGGGTGCTAAGTCTTTACAGATGGATGCCAAATCCTGAACCAGTAATGTGGAGAAATCCCGGTCTCCTGCATTCCGTTGTTCAACGAGCAAGTTTTGTCGGCGGGTTATCTCTTCTTTTCCGTATTGATTAACCGCCTCTTGATACAATTCCTCATACATCATCACGTTAACTTTTGGATTTGGTAGTGGGAATTGACCAGCTGTTTCTGAAAATTGCTTTGCCTTTTCATAAATATACGCTTCTACATCATTGGCCGCCATTTTTGCTCCTTGTTTCAATTTATCATTAAGCTCATCAAATGATTGATTGAAGTATAGGATGTTGTACATGGATATGGCTGCTTGGGGGGTCTGTACGGAATATTCCTCTTTTAAGTCGCGTTGCATCAAACTGACAGGTGGTGGTGTCACTTCTTGTCCGCTCACTTCTATGAATGATTGATTCAGTTCGATGTGATTGGTCAAAAAACTCGTCATTAAATTTGGGTTCAAACCGGAAAAAGGTTCACCGGCATGTGTTTCTTTTCCGTGACAATAAAATCCAGGCAACACCTTACCGATAGACCCTGTATAAATATAATAATTGGGGTCTTCTGGATATTTTTGAAAAATCGGTTCGCCATTTAAACATGCATTATAATATAAGTTTTCTTCTTCTTTGATTTTTTCCAAAACAGGTAATGCAGCGATCATACCTTTTGAATTGACTTCTTCGTCGGGGACGGTCACCAGTAAAATATTTCCATGAAATGTTCCTTCCATGGCTTGTTCCAGTTTGGATAGATGTAAAGCAAGGCCCGCTTTCATGTCCATTGTTCCTCTTCCGAATAGCCAGTTTCCTTTTTCCAAATCACGTGCAACCTCTTGCGGCAATTCATCTTCCCGTTGATTAAGTTCTCTCGTTAACTCAATGGGATGAAACGCTAAATTTCGAAGCGAACCATAATCTTCTATCCCGACCACATCAAAATGACTGAGTAGAATAACGGTTTCTTCAGTCGTTGCTTTCCCTCCACGTACAAGGGCTGTAAGAAGATGCCTGCCATCTTCCAATGGATGTAAATTCAAATGTTGTGGGTGTGTTTGAAAATAATCTTTTTGGGCCAATAAGTGATGGATATATTCAGGTAGAGCGATTTCAGCATTGCTACCTGTGATACTTTGATGATTGACGAGTGAACATAAAAGATCGAGCAACTCTTCCCTTGTTTGCCACGTGTTCATTTAAATTCCCCCAATAAATTGACTTTTCATTCGCTTTCCAACACAATCAAATAAGAGGTGAAACTATTGTCGACTACAACAATCATTGCACATCGTGGAGCAAGTAAAATAGCACCGGAAAATACGATGGCAGCCTTTGAAAAATGCTATCAACAGGGTGTATGCGGCATTGAAACAGATGTACAGTTGACCAAAGATAATGTACCTGTTCTGTTCCATGATCAAACACTGAAACGGACGACCAATGCAAAAGGGTATGTGAAAGATTATACGTATGACCAACTTCAATCGATTGATGCCGGAGCATGGTTTTCCAAAGATTTTACCGGTGAGCGGATCGTTTCCTTGGAAACTTTTCTTCGCTGGGCACAATATAAGCCACTATATTTAAACTTGGAATTGAAAAATAATAAAATAGACTATAAACATCTTGAGGCGATTGTATATGAACATCTAAAGTATTATCGATTGTTAAATCGTACCACAATATCAAGCTTTAATTCAACCAGCATCAGACGGATGAAATACTTTAGGGAACATGTCGAAATCGCTTATTTAGCCTCAAAACGTAAAAAAAACCTGGTTAAAGCAGCAAAAGAGATGGGAGCAAGTGCGCTCCATATCGAATATCGCATGCTCCGCCAAAATATCATCAGACAGTGCAGAAAGGCGTATATCAACCTACGTGTCTATACCGTCAATAGACTAGCTCCCATGCATAAATGTTTTAAATATGGATGTGATAGTATTATTACGGATTATCCCGATAAAGGGATTGAACAATATAAGATATTCATGAGCGGACGCTCGGTTAGATAAAATTTGAGGAGGACATCTGATGGAAATCACTTTTCTTGGCACCGGTGCAGGCACACCATCAAAGGAACGGAATGTATCGGCTCTTGCATTGACATTGCTTCAGGAAATAAACAGCATTTGGCTTTTTGATTGTGGAGAAGCCACTCAACATCAACTTTTATATACAAATATAAAGCCACGTAAAATAACTAAAATTTTCATTACGCATATGCATGGAGATCATATCTTCGGTCTCCCAGGATTTTTGAGCAGTCGTTCTTTTCTTGGAGGGACAGAGACGTTGACAATATATGGCCCACCTGGTATTGAAGATTATGTCAATTCGTCTCTTATATCAAGTCAGACCCATTTAACATATCCACTCGTCATCAAGGAAGTTGAAACAGGTCGCCTGATCGATGATGAGCAGTTTATAGTGGATTGTTACCGGTTGGAACATGGTGTCCCTTCGTTCGGCTATCGAATTACCGAAAAGGATCGCCTTGGTGAATTGATTGTAGAAAAATTACGGGAAAGAGGGATCAAACCAGGTCCTATCTATCAGCAGATTAAAGAAAATCCTACCGTTGTGACACCTGATGGGGAGACGTTACACCGTGAGCATTTCCTTGGCCCGAATAAAAAAGGGAGGGTTATTTCCGTATTAGGAGATACGCGCTATAAACAAGAACATATCGCGTTCGTTAAAGATTCAGATGTGCTTGTACATGAAGCTACATTTAATGATCAGTCAGCAAAACGTGCCAGGGAGTATTTCCATTCAACAACCGGTCAAGCAGCGACCATTGCAAAAGAAGCTAATGTTGGAACATTGCTGTTGACGCACATTTCATCACGTTATAGAGAAGAGGATTACCCTGGATTATTGAAGGAAGCCCGTCGTGTTTTTCCGAATACAGAGCTTGCACATGATTTGTTTAAATGGACCATTCCCCATCAATAAGAAAGGGTGTGGACGTAATCAAATCACTTGTAATAGTCACGTGCACCGGTTATCGATGGAAATACAGTCGCTATTATTAAACAAACGTTTGTTTAATAACTGAATAAGCGTATATCGTCCATTTTTTAAGAGTGAATGCTCTCCAAAGTGGGTTTCTGATATACGCTTATTTTATTGAAGTCATTTCCGGTAATCGTCAAGAAAGTCTTTTTGGAAGCTCGTCCGTATATCATCTGAATCGTCGTTGACAAGTTTTTTAAAGGTGTCTTTGCCATATTTATCCGATAAGGTTTGGATCGCGTCATAGAGATGTTCTTTTTCCAACCTGTCTTGATATGTGAATAAGTCCAGTTGTTCGGCTATATCCTGTTTTTCTTTGACATCTTGTACGGTAATGCCAAGCAGCCTAACCGGTTCCGAATTCCAATGCTCATTCCAAAGATCCTTGGCCACTCGTAAAATGTCTTCTTTTGTATATAAATATGTCGATGTTTTTTTACTTCGGGTAATTGTTTTATGGTCATGATAGCGAATCATTAATTGCACGGTAAGTCCTGCCGCATTTTTTCGTTTTAAACGTCGCTCAACATTATCCGTTAATTTCAGCATCAATTGCTGGATTTCGGATTCGTTTGTTGTATCTTGCGGAAGTGTTTGTGAACTTCCGATACTCTTGAATTCATACACTGCATCAGGATCCACAACTCTTTGATCATTACCGAGTGCTCTATCCTTCAAACGCTCGCCATTTATTCCAAGGAATTGCCTTAATGTGTATTCATCGAATTGGGCAAGTTCTCCGATTGTATGGATCCCCATTTTACGAAGTTTTTCAGCTGTTTTTTCGCCTACTCCATACATTTTTTCGATATCCATGGGCCATAATTTAACGGATAAGTCACGCTTGCGCAAAACGGTTATACCTAGTGGCTTTTTCATATCGGAAGCCATTTTAGCCAGAAATTTGTTCGGTGCAATCCCGATGCTACATGGCAAGTCAAGTTGATCAATAATGGTTTGTTGAAGATCTTTAGCCAATTGGATGGGATGGACATCTTTTTTGAAGTCCGTGACATCCATGTATCCTTCATCAATGGATACAGGTTGAACAAGAGGGGTAATGTCTGAAAGGATTGTGAATATTTCTTTTGAAGCACTTCGGTAACGGTCGAAATTGGGTGGCAAAACGAGTAACTCTGGACATAACTTCTTGGCTTGCCACAGAGGCATTGTCGTCTTGACTCCCTTAGAACGTGCTTCATAACTGCTAGTTACGATTATCCCTTTGCGTTCGTATGGATTGCCGGCAATTGCCAACGGTTTCCCTTTCAGTTTTGGATCATAAGCCATTTCGACAGAGGCATAAAAGCAATTCATATCGATATGAAAGATAATGCGTCGTTTATTCAATTCTTTAGTCATCATACCCGCATCCTCTACAAAGTGACCTATCTATATTATATCATACTTAAAAACAGCCTTTACACTGAACTGAATCATATGTAAAGGCTTCATGGTTATTTAGCAACTTCTTTAATGATCTCGGTCACAAGTTTAGTGATAAGAACAAGATCGGATACGGCAATGCGTTCATTTGTCGTATGAATGTCTTCGTATCCGACAGCAAGATTGACGGTCGGGATTCCAAATCCGGCGATGATATTGGCATCGCTACCTCCCCCACTTTTAAGGAGTTTACTTTCACGTCCGATGGCTGAGGCAGCGTGACGTGCTGTTTCGACAACCTTATCACCGGCCTGTTGATTGAAACCGGGATACATGATTTGTACGTCCACCTCTGCTTCTCCGCCATATTCCTGTGCCGCCGATTCAAAAGCTTCTTTCATTTTATCCACTTGTGCCGTCATTTTTTCCGGAACAAGAGAACGTGCCTCAGCTACTATTTCGACATGGTCACAGACGATATTTGTTTGTTTTCCACCGAAAAATGAACCGATGTTAGCGGTTGTTTCAGCATCAATGCGGCCAAGGGGCATTTTGGAGATCGCTTTTGATGCCAATGTAATCGCTGAGATACCCTCTTCGGGTGCAAGGCCTGCATGTGCGGTTTTTCCTTTAATGATTGTATATAGTTTAGCTTGTGTTGGAGCAGCGACAACAATATCACCGACATCCCCATTACTATCAATGGCATAACCGTATGATGCATGGATATGTTCGGGTTTGAGCGCTTTTGCTCCAACCAAGCCGGATTCTTCCCCTGCAGTGATCACAAATTGTATATCACCGTGTTGTATATCGTTTTCCTGTATGGTACGGATTGTTTCGAAAATGGCTGCTAATCCGGCTTTATCATCTGCACCGAGTATTGTCGTTCCATCTGATGTTATATATCCATCCTTTATCGTTGGTTGAATACCACATCCAGGTACAACTGTATCCATGTGGGAGGTGAAATAAATAGGGTCGACGCCCTGTTTGTTTCCTTTCAGTGTACAGATCAGATTACCCGCCCCGTGACCAGTAGTTTCATTGCTTTCATCATCTAAGACATCTAAGCCCAAGTCTGTGAACTTTTGCTTCAGGATATGAGAGATATCCGCTTCATGTTTCGTTTCGGAATCGATTTTTACAAGTTCTATGAATTCATCTATCAAACGTTGTTCGTTCATGTGATGATACTCCTTTATTGTGCATGATTATAATGGTATATTACCATGTTTTTTGGCTGGACGCACTTCTTCTTTATTGGCTAACATGTCGAGTGCGTGTTTCAGTTTGATACGTGTTTCCCTTGGATCGATAACATCATCGACCATTCCAAGCCCAGCTGCAATATAAGGGTTTGCGAATTTTTCCCGGTACATATCGATTTTTTCTTGACGCATTTGTTCTGGATTTGAACTTTCTTTGATTTCTTTAGCAAAAATGATGTTAGCGGCTCCTTCTGGCCCCATCACTGCGATTTCGGCATTCGGCCAGGCATAGACAATATCGGCACCGATTGATTTGCTATTTAGCGCCACGTAAGCTCCGCCATAAGCTTTCCGTGTAATCATTGTTATTTTCGGCACAGTAGCTTCTGAATAAGCGTATAATATCTTGGCTCCATGTCGTATGATTCCCCCGTGTTCTTGTTTGATACCGGGGAAAAATCCTGTCACATCTTCAAACGTAATGAGTGGAATTCCGAAAGCGTCGCAAAAGCGTATGAACCTGGCTGCTTTATCACTCGAGTCGATATCCAATCCTCCGGCTAGATATTTTGGTTGATTGCAAATTAAACCCACCGTTTGTCCGTTGATACGTGCAAATCCTACAACGATATTTTTGGCAAAGTCTTTATGGATTTCAAAAAAACTGTCGACATCCACAACCTGTTCTATGATTAATTTCACATCATAAGGCTTTGTTGGATTAAAAGGAACGATGTCCGTTAAATCCGGTCGAATATCTTCTGTCTGTTCACAATCGACCGTGGGTGGTTTTACTTTATGATTCAGAGGCAAATATGTCAACAATTCCCGGACTGCATCCAAAGCCTTTTCTTCACTTTCTGCTTTCATGTGGGCATTGCCACTTTTGGCATTATGTATATGCGCCCCACCCAAATCCTCGGTAGAGATCTTTTCCCCGGTAACCGTTTCAATGACTTTTGGCCCGGTAATGAACATTTGTGATGTTTCTTCCACCATGATGACAAAATCGGTAATAGCTGGTGAATAAACCGCACCTCCGGCATTTGGTCCCATAATGACAGAAATTTGCGGGATGACACCTGAATAAATTGAATTTCGATAAAACACATGTCCATATCCATCTAACGATGATACACCTTCCTGGATCCGTGCGCCACCTGAATCATTCAAACCAATAAAAGGAACGCCGTTTTTTGCCGCTAAATCCATGACATTAGCAATCTTTTTACCATGCATTTCACCGAGAGCGCCACCATAAACAGTGAAATCCTGTGAAAATAAGTAAATCGGACGGCCATTTATTTTCCCGAATCCTGTCACGACACCTTCTCCTTTGGCATCATTATTATTCATGCCAAAATCAGTTCCACGATGTTCCATGAATGGATTCAATTCAATGAATGTATCCTTATCAAGCAGATAATCAATACGTTCCCTGGCCGTTAACTTTCCCTTTGCGTGCTGTTTTTTGATGCGTTCATCACCGCCACCCAACTCGGTTTGTCTACGTTTATCATAAAGTTCGTTGATCTTGTCGAAAATATCCACTATGCATCACGTTCCTTTCCACGCGGTTCACATAACTCATATAAGACCCGATTGGCAGATGATGGATGGATAAACGCAATGTTGGTGTCATGTGCGCCAGGTTTCGCCTCTTGGTTGATAAGCCTTATCCCTTCTGCTTGAAGCTGTTTGATTCGTAAATCAATTTCTTCTACTTCCAATGCGATATGATGGACGCCCTCTCCTCGCTTATCAAGAAAATCTTGTATGCTGGATGAATCGGATAACGGCTCGAGGAGTTCAAAACGTGTCTCTCCTATACGTAAGAAAGCGACCTTTACATTTTCACTGGAAACCTCTTCTACTCCTTCCAATGATAGTCCTAAAGTATCGGTATAGAATGGTAGGGCATCATCCAAGCGATGGACTGCGATTCCGATATGCGATATTTTTTTGGGTGGTTCAAGTTTTTCGTGCGTATTGATTAATTCTTGAATATAGTTGGCAAGACTTTGAGTTGATGAGCCACTGGTAAATACTTTTTGGATACCAGCTTCCCTCAAACCTGGAATATCTTCACTAGGAATGACACCTCCACCTATAACGGGAATATCATCTGCATTTAATTCTTTCAGGGCGGCAATCACTTTTGGAAATAATGTATTATGTGCCCCCGATAAAGAGGAGAGGCCGATGATATCGACATCTTCCTGTAAAGCTGCACGGGCAATTTGCATGGGGGTTTGTCGCAGTCCGGTATAGATGACTTCCATACCATTGTCCCTTAATGCCTGTGCGATAACCAATGCACCGCGATCATGCCCATCTAAGCCAGGTTTGGCTATCAATACACGTATTTTTCTATCCATCTGCATTCCCTCCTGGTCATCCTAGAAATTCACCGAATTCGTCTCTTAATATATTACAAATTTCACCGATTGACGCATAAGCTTTAACCGCTTCCAGAATATGAGGTATCAAATTTTCATCTGTAGATGCCTTCTCACGTAACGTGCTTAATGTACGATCGACATCTGGTTGATTGCGTTCATCCCGAACGTTTATCAGATTGTCGATTTGCTCTTGCTCGAGCTTTTCGTCAACCATTAATAGGTCCGGATTGACTTCTTCCTCCAATTTAAATTGGTTGAGGCCGACGATGATTTCTTCTTGTTTCTCGATTTTTTTCTGTGTTTCATAGGCGTTTTTTTGGATTTCACGCTGCATGTAACCTTCTTCTACAGCTTTAACCGCACCACCTATCTCATCAATTTGATCCAGATAGGATTGGATATCTTGTTCCACTTGGTCTGTCAGGGATTCGACATAATAGGAGCCTCCAAGTGGATCGACCGTATCTGCGACACCGCTTTCATTTGCGAGGATCTGCTGTGTTCTGAGAGCGATTCTGGCCGATTCCTCGGTAGGAAGCGACAAAGCTTCATCACGTGAGTTTGTATGCAAGCTCTGTGTTCCCCCCAGGACAGCAGAAAGAGCCTGTAATGTCACACGCACGATATTATTGTCAGGTTGTTGAGCCGTTAAGGTCGATCCACCTGTTTGCGTATGGAAACGCATTTTCCAGCTTTTAGGGTTTTGCGCCTGAAAATCCTCTTTCATTATTTTGGCCCAAATGCGTCTAGCAGCTCGAAATTTAGCAATTTCCTCGAAAAAGTTATTATGTGCATTGAAGAAAAAAGCCAACCTAGGCGCAAAGTCATCTACGTGCATTCCTGAAGAAATAGCAGCCTTCACATAAGCGATACCGTTGGCGATTGTAAATGCGGCTTCCTGTACGGCGGTGGAACCTGCTTCACGGATATGATAGCCGGATATGCTTATCGTATTGAATTTAGGTGTATGGTCCTTGCAATAGGCGAATATATCAGTAATCAGGCGCATGGATTCCTGAGGTGGATAAATATAGGTACCCCTGGCGATATATTCCTTTAAAATGTCATTCTGTATGGTTCCGGTTAGGTGTTCTTTCGGTACCCCTTGTCTCTCACCTACTGCAATATACATACAAAGGAGAACAGCTGCAGAGGCGTTGATTGTCATGGAAGTGCTTACTTTATCAAGTGGAATCCGGTCTAATAATCGTTCCATATCCCCTAAAGTATCAATCGCAACACCAACCTTGCCAACTTCTCCTTCAGCCATGGGATCATCTGAATCAAAACCGATTTGGGTCGGCAAGTCAAATGCTACCGACAGCCCCGTTTGCCCTTGCTCGAGTAAGTACCGGAAGCGTCTATTCGTTTCATCGGCAGAACCAAACCCGGCGTATTGGCGCATGGTCCATAGTTTGCTTCGATACATGGTCGGCTGAATCCCGCGTGTGTATGGATACTGTCCAGGATAGCCAAGCTCTTCTTCATAATGTTTGCCGGGATTATCGGGATAATACAATCGATCAATTTCCATATCGGATGATGTTGTAAATGGATCCTTACGTTCGGGAAATCTCTTCAAGGTTGATGCCATCTGTTCTTTCCATTTTTGTTGTTTTTGGGAATGACGTGTACCCATATGAATCCTCCCTTTATGATTCGCTTTCATAATCGACTATGCTATGATATAATTTTTCTATATGAATACTATCAGAGTATATGATTAGAGGAGGTTTAGAAATTGGTCGCCAAGAACTCCAATCAAAAAAAATCGGCGCGTCCACGTCGAAAGTCAAGGCGTGAACGTATGACGAAAGTGATTATATATATCATGATTTTTGGGATGTTATTAACCGCCTTTACGTATGGACTATCTGCATTTATTTAATTATAATAGGCTGGACACAACTTATGTGGTGCCAGTCTTTTTCTTAATAGGGCGTTTAATATCGCTTTTCTTGAACGATTGCTTGATGATCAGATAATCCTCGATTTCATGAAGCAATCGAAATAAATTTGCTCTTGTTTCAAAGGCTTCCTGTGTTTTAGGGAGTTCTTTTTTGTGAAAATCCCTTCGTAAATCATTTAAATCTTCCAAAAACAAGATAGCTGTATTTCCTGGATGGACAGCTTCTGATAGGTTATCGAAAAAGGTGGCGATTTTTTCCGATGACTCATCCATGCTGGGCAGACTGCTTACGAGCGGCAGCATCCTTTGCAGAAGCTCTAATTGTCTTTTCCGCATGACGAAGTAATCAAGATATGGGTGTTCACTTCTCAGTAAATGGTTCTCCCGATCTAAGTCAACCAGATCCATCGCCTCTTCAAGGATATCTTCTGAAAGTTTTAATTCCTTACCATTCCACTTCTGATTTCTATTTTTTATGTATAATGCAAATTCATGTAGTATAACTTGAAAATAGCCTTCCAGTTTCGTTTGTTTTTGTTTCAGCTGCTTTTCCATGCTGGGCATATATAGATTCAAGAGCAGTCCGACGCCAACACCCACTGTAATCACAAGAAATTGGTCGATCAGGAAGGAATATGACATATATTCCGCGCTGTATAAATTCAAGATGATAACAGAACTTGTTGCGATGCCAGGCGTTATTTTCAAAAATACTGTAGTTGGGATGAAAAGAGCTAGCATAATCCCGACCGCAATCGGATTATATCCAAGTGTTTCAAAAAAGATAAATGAAAATATACTGGCAATAATACACGCTGAAAAACGGTGTGATGCACTTAAAACAGACTTCTTACGTGAGGGCTGAATACATAATATGGTTAAAATACCTGCTGATACGAAATTGGTCAAACCCAGTAACTGGGCGATGGAGATGGAAATAGGTGCACCAACAGCCGTTTTAATCGTTCGATAGCCTATCTTCACATTAAGCTCCCCTTTGAAAGGAAAAATGCATGATTCAAAAATGGGGCTGACCCACGTATATTAGAGACAGCCCCAGCTCAAAAAGTAATACATTGAATTTTCTCGAAGAAAGCTTATTGACTCTTTTAATGTATGCATGATTATCGTTCAATCAGTTGTTACATTTCAGAGCAATGTTCATCAAAAACATGCTGTAGTTTTCCGATGACATCAACTGGGCTGAACCCTTCTATATCATGTCTTTCCAGCATTGTTACCACTTTGCCGTCTTTTAGCAGTGCAAATGACGGTGATGACGGTGGATACCCTTCAAAATAAGAACGTGCTTTTTCAGTCGCTTCTTTATCTTGACCAGCAAAAACTGTTACAAGATGGTCTGGTCGTTTATCATAATGAATGGCATTGGCTGCAGCAGGTCTTGCTACACCACCTGCACATCCGCAAACTGAGTTTATCATTACAAGTGTTGTGCCTTCACGGGTAAGAGCTTTATCGACGTCTTCCGGGTTTTTCAATTCCTCGTAACCTGCTTCGCTTATATCCTTTCTGGCTACATCCACAACATCATTCATGAATAGATTAAAATCCATCTGAATATACAACCCCTTATTTATAATGTAAATTGAATCTATTATTAGCTTATCAACTTTATGGTTAGAATTCAATTCTAACTGCTTTTAGACCGACACTTAATAAATATTGGTTGTATCCTTGTTGATCTGTTCCAGGTTTGATTTGACACTTTGTAAAAATTTGCCGCAGACCAATCCATCCAATATACGGTGATCAAGTGATAATGATAAGTTGACCATGTCACGGGCTGCAAACATTCCATCAACAATCATCGGTCTTTTCACAATGGATTCGACTTGTAAAATAGCAGCCTGGGGATGATTGATGACACCCATTGAATGGATTGATCCAAACGAACCGGTATTGTTGACGGTGAATGTTCCGCCTTGCATATCACTGGTTGTTAATTTTCCAGAGCGAGCTTTTGTAGCCAATTCTGTAATATCTTTTGCAATCCCTTTGATGCTTTTTTCATCAGCGTGGTTGATGACTGGAACATATAATTGATCCTCTTTGGCAACCGCGATGGATAAATTGATATCTTTTTTCTGGATGATTTTGTCACCCGCCCACATACTATTCAGCTGAGGATACTCTTTTAAGCTTCGTGCAACGGATTTAACAAAGAAGGCAAAAAATGTTAGGCTGAACCCTTCTTTTTGTTTGAACTCATCTTTGATTGCATTTCGATAAGCGACCAATTCCGTCACATCAACTTCCACAGTCATCCAAGCATGAGGTATCTCAGTGGTTGATTTGACCATATTGTCTGCAATAACCTTACGCACGCCTTTGACGGGGATTTCGACATCACCAGATGATGCTTTCACGTCAGGTGCGGAAGATGTTGATGGTTGTTCAGTCTTATAAGATGGCGGTTCTTCGGACTGAACCATATCCGACGTTGGTCCTGTTTTGGAAGATGCACCTGATGTGATATGTTTTTCAATATCTTTTCTTGTGATTCTGCCTCCACGTCCTGTTCCGGTCAACTGTTCCAAATCAATATCATTTTCCTGTGCCAAACGTAAAACAGCTGGAGAATATCTTTTTTTCATGGATTGATCTTCACGATTGGAAACATCTTCGGTTGCAGTTTTTTTATCCTCTTTATTTTCGTTATCTGGCTTGGACGTTGAATTTGAAGTGTCTGTTTCTTCCTCCGTTTCAATGTAACACATGAGTTCGCCTACCTGTATGGTATCTCCCTCATTAGCTGCAAGTTCCTTTATTGTGCCTGTAAACGATGAAGGGACTTCAGCATTTACCTTATCTGTCATGACCTCGGCGATCGGGTCATATTTATTCACATGTTCACCTGCTTTGACGAGCCAAGTGCTGATGGTTCCTTCTGTGACACTCTCGCCAAGCTGTGGCATGTTTATATTTTCGGTAGCCATAAAATCGATACCTCCTTATACGTTTAAAATTCGGCTAGTTCTCGTATTGCTGTTTCAACTTTATCTGGATTCATCATGAAATACTTTTCCATTGTCGGTGCATACGGCATCGATGGAACGTCCGGTCCAGCAAGTCGCTGAACAGGCGCATCCAAATCGAACAGGCAGTTTTCCGCGATAATGGCAGAGACTTCCCCGATGATGCTGCCTTCTTTATTATCTTCTGTAATAAGAAGGACTTTGCCTGTTTTTTTGGCTGCTTCGATAATACCGTCTTTGTCAAGCGGATAGACTGTTCTAAGATCAAGTATATGTGCATCTATCCCCTCTTCTTGAAGTTTTTCTGCTGCTTGCAAGGCGAAATGTACACACAATCCGTATGTGATGATCGTAACATCTGAACCTTCCCTTTTTACATCAGCCTTTCCGATTGGAAGAACATAATCTTCTTCAGGGACATCCCCTTTCAATAATCGATAGGCACGTTTATGTTCAAAAAACAGGACTGGATCATTATCACGAATGGACGCTTTCAGTAATCCTTTCACATCATAGGGTGTGGATGGCATGACAATTTTCAATCCAGGTTGATTGGCAAAGACGGACTCGACAGACTGTGAATGATAGAGCGCACCATTTACACCCCCGCCATACGGTGCACGGATTGTAATGGGACAATTCCAATCATTATTTGAACGATAGCGGGTCTTTGCTGCTTCTGAAATGATCTGGTTGACAGCCGGCATGATGAAATCCGCAAATTGCATTTCTGCAACGGGGCGCATTCCATACATAGCAGCACCAATGCCAACACCGGCAATGGCACTTTCCGCTAGTGGTGTATCGATGACACGTTCTTCTCCGAATTGATCATATAAACCATCCGTTGCCCTGAAAACACCGCCTTTTTTACCGACATCTTCACCCAAGATGAACACTTTATCGTCCCGTTCTAATTCTTCCTTCAATGTACTCGTTATTGCTTGAATATATGACATTACTGGCATACTCATACCCCTCCTTACTGTTCATAAACAAAGTCAAGCGTTGATTCCGGTTCCGGATAGGCGGCATTTTCCGCGTAATCCGTTGCTTCATTTACGGTTTTGTCGATGTCTTCTGTAATTTCTTTTTTAATAGCGTCAGTCAGGATGCCTGAGGATTCCAAGTAGCTCCCGAATGAAATAATACCATCCTTTTTCTTGGCTTCTTTCACTTCGTCCGCTTCACGGTATCGATCATCATCGTCACTGGAGTGTGCGGTAAATCGATATGTGATGGCTTCAATCAAGGTTGGCCCGTCACCATTTATGGCACGTTCCCTGGCATCTTTTACGACCTCATATACTTCCAATGGATCATTTCCGTCGATTGTATAGCCAGGCATGCCATATCCAATGGCACGGTCAGAAACCTTTTCGGCTGCCAATTGCTTTTCCAAAGGAACAGAAATGGCATATTTATTATTTTCAACCATTGTAATAACAGGTAATTTATGGACGCCGGCAAAATTCAAACCTTCATGGAAGTCACCCTGGTTTGAAGAACCTTCACCTAATGTAACGAATGAAACAAAATCTTTCTTTTCCATTGTACCCGCAAGTGCAACACCTACTGCATGCGGCAACTGTGTCGTAACGGGTGATGAGCCAGTCAATATCCGATTTTTCTTTTGACCGAAATGACTTGGCATTTGTCTGCCACCTGAGTTGGGGTCTTCTGCTTTGGCAAATGCAGACAACATTAGATCTTTGGCCGTCATACCGAATGAAAGCACAACACCCATATCCCGGTAGTAAGGTGCGGTATAATCCTTATCTCTGTTCAATGCAAAAGATGCACCCACTTGTGCCGCTTCTTGGCCCTGACAGGATATGACGAAAGGAATTTTCCCTGCACGGTTCAATAGCCACATTCTTTCATCAAGTTTACGTGCTAATAGCATTGTTTTATACATTTCCAAGACATCGTCATTTGTCAGCCCCAGTTCTTCATGACGTTTTTTTGACATGAATATTTACCTCCTTTTAGTGATTGATGTTAATTAGCCGTGTATTTGATTACCATCGACGGCAAGCGCCGCTTCTTTCATGGCCTCCGATAAACTTGGATGAGGATGGATGGTCTCACCGATTTCCCATGGTGTAGCATCGAGAACTTTAGCCAGTCCGGCTTCTGATATCATATCTGTTACATGTGGACCAATCATATGCACACCAAGAACATCATCCGTATTTTTATTGGCAATAACTTTGATGAATCCTTCAGGATCACCTTGGACCAATGACTTTCCGACTGCTTTAAATGGAAACTTTCCTACTTTAATTTCTGCGGTCGTTTCCTTTGCCTGTTCTTCCGTTAAGCCTATACTGGCGACTTCCGGATAAGAATAAATACAGGCGGGAATGGTATTTTCATCGATCGGCAATGGATGATTGTCGGCCATGTGATTGACAGCAGTCACACCTTCTTGTGAAGCGACATGTGCTAGCTGCATGCCACCGATGACATCACCTATGGCGTAAATATGGGATTCTTTTGTCTGATAGACATGATTGGTTTGTATGTTTTCCTTTTCAACGATGATATCCGTGTTTTCAATGCCTATGTTGGTCGTATTTGGTTTTCTGCCTACAGATACAAGCATTTTATCTGCTTTGAAAGTTTGTTTCTCACCATTTAATTCAGCATCGATTGTGATGCCTTTATCTTTTTTAACCGTTTCAGGCAGTACTTTAGCGCCTTTAACAATCGTGATGCCTTTTTTCTTCAAATGTTTTTCCAATTCCTTTACTATATCTCTATCCTCTGTAGGCAAAATGTGGTCTAAGAACTCGAGCACTGTTACATCTACCCCAAAATCAGCTAGCATGGAGGCCCATTCAATACCAATGACGCCACCACCTATTATGATGATGGAGTGAGGCAACTCGTTCATATCCAGTGCTTCATCTGAAGACATGACAAACTCCCCATCGATCTCAAGGTTTGGCAGGGACTTAGGTGTTGAACCTGTGGCAATCAAAACATTTTTTGGAACAAGCATCGTATTTTCATCGCCATTGTTGTATTCAACGGAAATGGTACCACCGGATATCGGTGAAAAAATACTTGGTCCCAGCATGCGTCCAACACCTTCAAAGACATCGATTTTCCCTTTTTTCATTAGACCGTTGACACCTTGATACAATGTTTGTATGATACTGTTTTTACGTTTCTGTACATTAGAAAAGTTTATGGTAGGCTCGTGTGTTTCAATGCCAAATTCTGAAGCTTCTTTTGTCTGTCTATATACCTCAGCACTTCTAAGTAATGCTTTCGATGGAATACATCCTTTGTGGAGGCAAGTTCCACCAAGTTTTTCTTTTTCAACGATTGCGACTTTCATCCCAAGTTTGGATGCGTGGATAGCTGCAACATATCCACCTGTTCCTCCTCCAAGAACGACAAGATCGTATTCGTTTGCCATCTGTTAACACTCCTTTGTAGACCGGAACCCATTATAAGCATGCGCTTCTTCAAATGAGTCGGTTTTTACAACTTCTATCTCCGGCTTAATGTGTGTAGACCATTCAACAAAAATTGATTACGTGACTTGCGAGTTGATTCAATTCTTTCCTCGGCCATACGGTCAGCTGCCACGTGGGTTGGGATATTGTCCCGTTTGGATATCGCAAAGATCTTCCTTAAGTTATGATAGATGGTATCTATGTTTTTCAATGCACGGTCTTTGTTATATCCATTAAGCTCATCAGCTACATTGATAACCCCACCGGAATTCAAAACAAAATCGGGCGTGAAGAGGATTCCTTTTTTATGTAAAACATCCCCATGCTCATCAGATTTCAGTTGGTTATTCGCTGATCCTGCTATGACTTTCGCCTTTAAACGAGGAATGGTATCATCGTTTATCGTTGCTCCAAGTGCACAAGGAGAATAGATATCGCAATCGACATCGTAAATCTCATCCGGAGCCACCGCTTTTGCACCAAAGGCATCTACCGCGCGTTGCACGGCTTCTTCACTGATATCTGTTACAACCAGGTTTGCGCCATCTTCATGCAGGTGTTCACATAAACGGAAAGCTACGTTGCCGACACCTTGTACAGCAATTGTTTTCCCTTTCAGGTCATCACTTCCGAACGCTTCTTTCGCTGCTGCTTTCATTCCAGTATAAAGGCCATATGCCGTCATTGGTGATGGATTGCCAGAGGAACCGAATTCAGGGGAAATTCCTGTCACAAAATCGGTTTCCATATGGATATAATCCATGTCTTCGACGGTTGTCCCAACATCCTCCGCAGAAATATAACGCCCATTCAGACTTTGGATATATCGACCAAACGCTCTGAAAAGCTCAGGACTTTTATCCTTTTTTGGATCGCCGATGATAACCGCTTTTCCGCCTCCCAGATTAAGTCCGGCAGCGGCGTTTTTGTATGTCATGCCTTTTGCAAGCCGCAATGCATCCTCTATCGCATCTGCCTCGGAATCATAGGTCCACATCCTTGTTCCGCCTAATGCAGGTCCAAGGGTTGTGTCGTGAATGGCGATAACTGCTTTTAATCCTGAATTTTTATCCTGGCAGAACACCAATTGCTCATAATCGTATTTTTCCATATAAGAAAATATCTCCATGTTTGTTTCCTCCTTTAAAATTCTGATTTCAAAATAAGTCCCTTTACACACATTATAAAGAAAGTAATGTGGTTTTTACAATTGTAAGCGCTTCAGCCGCCGATTCAAAAAAACAGCATGTTTATTCATTGTATTCCAGCTCGTATTTGTCCATCTTGTAGTATAGACTGCGGATGGATATTTGCAATGTTTTGGCTGTCTTCGTCTTATTATAATTGCACTGCCTTAAAATACGATTGATATACTCCTTCTCGAATCCATCAACAGCTTCCTGAAGAGGTATGTCTATCTGGTTTTGTAAATGTGTATCCCGTAAGACTGTATGGACATGTAAATTCGGTAAGTGTTCCAATTGGATTTCATTCATCGCACTTCCCATATAGATCATTGCTCGACCAATGACATTTTCAAGCTCTCTTATGTTACCAGGCCAACTGTAGTTCGATAATTCACTGATAGCGTCCTTTGATATAGAGTCCACATGTCTGCTGTATTCATGATTCATTTTATCAATGATGTGTTCCGTTAGTACAGGGATATCCATTAGCCTTTCTCTAAGGGGCGGCATAAAAATCGGTAATCGATTCAAAAGATAGTACAGATCCTCTCGAAAAGTACGCTCCATGATAGCTTTTTCCAAATTGATATCTGTTGCGGTTATGACTCTGACATCAACAGTAATTGGTTTGGTTCCACCAACCCTCACAATTTCCCCTTCTTGTAAAACGCGGAGTAATTTTGCTTGCATGTTTAATGAAAGTTCACCGATTTCATCCAAGAAAATACTGCCATGATTTGCTTCTTCAAAAAGTCCTTTTTTTTCTGGACGTGAACTTGATTGTTCTTCGCGGCCGAATAATTCGATGTTCAGATATGTTTCCGATCCTGAGGAACAATTGAAGCGAATAAATTTACGGTCCTTTCGTTTACTTTCATTATGAATAGCATGGGCAAAAAGTTCTTTGCCTGTTCCCGATTCGCCCCGTAACAATACAGTTGCAGGAGTTTTGGCCCCTACTTTCGCTTGTTCGAGTGTTAATTCCATTTCAGGTGATCGGCCAACAATATCATCGAATGTATATTTTGCTTCTAGGTTACGGATGATCTTTCGGGCTTTTTTCAATTCTTGGTTCAATGAATTGATTTCGGAAACATCGTGCAAGACGCCAACACTGCCTTTAATCTTTCCTTCTACAATGACAGGCGCTACATTGACTAGGACATCACGTCTTAAGGTGCCCACTTTCATATGAACGCCACGAACAGGAATACCGGTTTCGAGGACTTTCATATGCATGCTTTCACCTTCGAATATATCTGTTGTAGCTGGATATCCAATGATGTTTTCCTCTGATAACCCGGTCAATCGTGTATAGGCTGGGTTGATCATGATTCCATAACCATTCTGATCCACAACACTTATCGCTTCATCAGATGATTGGATGATGGCTTCCAGCATTGTTTTGATTTCTTTTAAATCGGTATTTTCTTCGGCGAGTTTTTTGACCTCCGTAATGTCCTTGAAGATACTGAAGGCACCGACAAGTTCATCCTCAACATTGAAGATGGGTAATCTGGTTGTTATAATCGTCCGACCGCTTTGCAGTACCAAACGCTGATTGATTTCTTTTTGATGTGAACGCAAGACATGAGGCAGCCTACTGTTTTCAATGACTGTTTCGATCGGTTTATTTTCCAATTGTTGTTTGGAAATATTTAAGATATGTTCGGCATTTGAGTTGGCGAATTGGACGATTCCTTTTGTGTTGACGACAACCATACCATCACGAATATGATTTAAAAGAAGGGATTTATTTTCATACTTTATTTTTAGATGTTCAATGATTGATTCTTTCTCAGAAATCAACGTCGAGAAAAAGGATGTATGTATGGCAGGGATAATGAGCGTTTCATGATTTTTCATCTCGAGCAATTGGTTGAATACTGTATCGTCATCTGTCGTTTCGACAATGAAGTCAAGGTCCTCTTGAAACCATTTCTTCCAATTTGTACTTGTTGGGATATCGTATTCATGTGCGATTGGGAACGCATCCGTGTCCGTGATGGCGACGATGGCAACCACATTCACTTTTGCAGTCATTAATTGTTTTAGCAAAACACCTCCACTTTTACCTGCACCAATAATCAGCACCTGTTTCATACAACCCCACCTTGCAATTTTTTGCACATTATTATCATACTTTATCATGCAATAATTGGCAAGGAATACTTTGATTTTGCTTTTCCAGGTTATTTGCTATAATGATGGTGAAGTCAAATTGTGAAAAAGAGGGAATGCCATGGCAAGAATTATTGCTGCATTGTTATTATTTATTCCTGGGGTTATTTCGGCCTTTGGCATAAAATTAATGCGTGACGCTTTGTTTAATGAACTTTATACTATTTTTATCTACACGTCGATTCAATTTATCATTGGACTGATTTTATTTTTGGGAGGTTTGACGTTTATAGGTGGGTTTATCATATATCGGGATAAGAAAAAACAGAAGCATCAATTAAATCACAAGCAAAACGTATAAAAACACTGTATACGACATCAGATCGATAACGTATACAGTGTTTTTTACGTAGGTATTCGAATGATAATCAACTTGCCATATATTCAAGCCTGAGTCTGTCCGCTACCATGGCGATGAATTCGGAATTGGTCGGTTTGGCTTTGGACACATTGACCGTATATCCAAATAAAGCAGATATAGATTCAATATTCCCACGACTCCATGCAACTTCTATCGCGTGTCTGATGGCCCTTTCCACGCGCGAGGCAGTCGTGTTATATTTTTTTGCAATATCTGGATACAATACTTTTGTAATGGAGCCTAATAATTCAATATCATTGTAAACCATCGTGATGGCTTCTCTTAAGTACATATAACCTTTGATATGTGCCGGTACACCTATTTCATGGATGATATTAGTGATATTGGCCTCCAGGTCTTTTTTCTGCTTTTCTTTTTTCGATTTTGAAGGTGCTTTATGAGATGATGGTGATATTTGATTGTTCCGCCCACCTACTTGACGAATCTGATCCGTTAAATGTTCCATATCAAATGGTTTCAGGACAAAATAAGAAGCACCGAGATCAACGGCTTTTTTCATAACTTCTTCCTGTCCAAAAGCCGTTAGCATTATCACGTTGGGAAACATTTCCGGTTCCATATCACGTAATGTACTTAAAACCGCCAAGCCATCTATATGGGGCATGATAATATCTAAAATAAGTACATCGGGATTGATATCATCAAGAAGATCCAGACACTCGCGTCCGTTATAGGCAATTCCAGTCACCTCTATGTCTGGCTGGTCTTCAAAGTATTCCTCCATCATACTGATCAATTCTCGATTATCGTCTACCAAACATACAGAAATCATTTCTTTTTCCAATTCAATTTTCCTCCTTTTATGTCATATAACAATTTCCCTATTTTATCCTATTCGACATAAGTAAGCGTATTCCTTTTTAAATTTCAAAAAAAAATTACTTTTTTAAGGTTTTCTTATTTTATCTTGATTTTTCTTCTTATTACTACACGATATGATTTTTTTCGACAAAGACAAATTCAATCAAAAAAAGAGTTGGAAAATAATTTTCCAACCCCGTTAACTTGCTAAATCCTCATCTTCATTCCCAAATATATCAATTCCGGCTTCTTGCAGCATCCACTCAATATGAACCCCATAGCCAGATGTCGAATCGTTTACAAACACATGTGTGACAGCACCAATGACTTTATTGTTTTGGATAATCGGACTTCCGCTCATGCCTTGAACGATGCCTCCCGTTTTCTCCAATAATTCTTCATCGGTTACTTTAATGATTAGTCCTTTCGTTGACGGATGTTTCTGTGAAATATTACTTATGACTTCTACATCGAATTCCTCGATTTGATTACCATCGACGACAGTTTTGATTTTTGCAGGGCCCTTCTCGACTTCATCTGATAGGGCAATTGGCAAAGCGTCTTCGTCTTCGTTTGTTTTTGTGAGCTTCCCGAAAATGCCGAAGGGACTATTTTTTGTAATGGTGCCGATTTTATTTTTATCGGATGAAAAGGTGGCCTTTTTTTCTCCTGGATTTCCTTTATTACCTTTTTCAATGGATGTGACGTTGGATTCAAGAATGGAACCATCGTTGATATCGACTGGTTTTTTGGTATCCATATCACTTATAACGTGACCCAATGCGCCATATTTTTTTGATTTTGGCTCATAAAAGGTCATTGTACCTATTCCAGCTGCTGAATCTCTAATATAAAGGCCAATTTGGTATTCATCACTTTTTTTCTCTTTTGCGGGGTGTATTTCTGTTTCAAGCTCTTCTTCACCACGTTTGATGGTGAGATGCAATGATTCATCTTTTTTTCCGGCTTTATTGACATAAGGTTTGATTTCTTCAACATCTTTAATGTTTTCGCCGTTTATTTTTGTGATGACATCGCCTGCTTTAAGTTCTGATTTTTCAGCGGGACTTATGTTTTCCTCTTTTGTTTTAACACGATGGAATCCTACGATAAGGACGCCTTTCGTATGCAATTGGACTCCAATTGATTTGCCGCTAGGAACGACTTTCAAGTCATCCAGGACAGATACATCCACCTTTTTAATGGGTAAACCAGCCACTTCATACAAAAGTGATGTATCACCGGAATCATTGCTTGTGAATTCTGCTGTACCCGAAGCTTTTACTGTTTCGTTTGAAGCATCAACTGTAATTTTTTCCCCTAATTCGGGAACATTAATTGGTAAGTGGTTATCAAATGTTACAATGTTGTTCGGTATGGAAAGGTATTTTTCCATTGATGTCATAAAAGGAGCTGATAAAAGAGCTATCAGTAGTATCAATCCTGTTACAATCCGTATTTTGTTTTTCATTCCCAACCTTTTCACTCTCCTCAATCCTACCCAATCCCTTTTTCTTTCTGTACTTCTAATTTGACCGAACTTGACATGTTTTAAACTGGTGCATCACAAGAAAAGATGTGTATCATTTCCTTTTTTAAAAAGGGTGTTATGATGTATAAGGTTTGATGTTGATGACATACACGAAGAATAATTTCCTGAAAAAAAAGACAGCCTATTATATAGACTGTCTTCAAGCTTGTTTATATTCATATGCTAATTCAATCAATTCCTTGGCATGTTCCACTGCTGTTTCAGTAATTTCTCTGCCGGTGATCATGCGGCTGATTTCATCGGTTTGTTCTTCAGTTGTCAAATCGGTTACTTTTGTCTTTGTACGAGATGTTCCTGCTTCTTTTTCAATTAATAAATGTCTATCTGCCATAGCTGCCACTTGAGGTAAATGGGTAATGCACAATACTTGTGAATCACGTGATATCATGTGGATTTTTTCGGCAATCGACTGAGCGACCCTGCCGCTAACGCCCGTATCGACTTCATCAAATATAACGCTTGTTACACCTTGATGTTTGGCAAATAATGTTTTCAAGGCAAGCATAATCCGTGACAACTCTCCTCCTGATGCTACTTTACCCATTTCTTTCAATGGTTCGCCAATATTGGTTGAAATGGAAAAGTGAAGGATGTCAAATCCATTTTTATGTAAGATGGTATCACCATGTTTTTTGATGGGGGATTGAAAAGTCACTTCAAATGATGCTTTATCCAAATAGAGACCTTTCAGTTCTTGCTGTAAAGCTGTTTTTAATGCATTGGCTGAATCACGTCTTACGTCATGTAATTGTTTGGCTTCCAGATAAGCGTCTTTTTCCAGTTCGTTTATTTCTTTTTCCAGTGTAACCAAATGAGTGTCTTTATCAGTCAATGTTTCGATTTCTTCATCTATTTTCGCAAGATAGTCCAACATTTCATGAACTGTTGTACCATACTTTTTTTTCAGTCGGTTGAGCTCATTCAATCTGGATTCGACTTCATTTAACCTCTCAGCGTCAAACTCCAATGCTTCGGTGTGTTGACTGATTTCCATGGCAATATCTTCGACTGAATAATAGTTGTCCGTTAATCTTTCGGCTTTTTCTTTAATGAATGGATCGAGATCTTTGGTTTCTTGTAGAGCCATTTGTGCTTTATTAAGCCAGTCAATGGCTGTTAATTCTCCTGAAAGGGAATTATATGCTTCATTCAAACTGTTGAAGATCCCCTCGTAATTAGCAAGTTGCTGCCTTTCTTGTTCCAAATGTTCATCTTCATTCGGCTGCAGTGCCGCTTCCTCTAATTCTTGGCGCTGAAATTCCAGTAAGTCAAGTCTATGCGCCATTTCCTGCTCGTTTTCATTTAATTCGTCATAACGTTTCTTTAAGGACATCAAGCGTGAATAGATTTCTTCATAGGCTTTTTTGGCCGGTTGTATCGTTTTTTGACCATATAAATCCAATAAATGAATATGGTTATCGGAATCCATCAAGGACTGTGTTTCATGTTGGCTGTGGATATCAATCAAATGCTTCCCGAATTCTTTCAAAATAGCCAATGTCACAAGTTTTCCGTTTACGCGACATATGCTTTTTCCATTTTGTGCAATGACTCTTTCGAGAACAATCATACCATCTTCCATTTCCATTCCGTATTGAACACAGGTTCTGTGGATGGGGTGGTTGTTATCATCTATGTTGAATAACCCTTCTATTTCCGCCTTGGCGGCTTTATGTCTGACATAATCGACTGAACCCCGACCACCGCCTAATAATTGAAGCGCATCGATTATGATCGATTTACCAGCACCTGTTTCACCGGTCAGAACTGTTAAGCCTTCTTGAAATGTTATTGAAACTTCATCGATAATGGCAAAATTACGAATCGATAATTCTGTTAACATTGAATTCACCTCAGATCATTCAGTAAACTCACTTTTCTATCTGAAAATGCGTATGTGTGTTTTCAACAAACTGTTTTAATCCTGCACGTGTGTCATTGAATACGGAAGACGTTGATTTCCATCCGAGATGTGCTAAAAATTCGATATTTCCATCTCCACCGGTAACCGGCGAAAACGTCAGACCGTGAATACTATAACCAAGGTCCCGTGCATATGTTAAGGTTTTTTCAAGGACGTCGACATGGACATTACGATCACGAACAATCCCTTTTTTACCGACCTGCTCCCTCCCAGCTTCAAATTGTGGCTTGATGAGTGCAATAATCTGACTGTTCGGTGCCAGGATATCTTTTAACACCGGCAAAATTAATTGGAGGGAAATAAATGATACATCTATCGTAGCAAAATCGGGGGTGTCCTGAAGCATATCAGCTGTCACATAACGGAAGTTCGTTCGTTCCATAACAATAACCCGCTCGTCATTACGCAATTTCCAGGCTAATTGATTATAACCGACGTCAATAGCATAACACTTTTTGATGCCATTTTGTAAGGCACAGTCGGTAAAGCCCCCTGTTGACGAACCAATATCAACCATGATTTTGTTATTTACCGTAATTGAAAAATCCTTAAGCGCCTTTTCCAATTTTAAACCACCGCGACCGACATACGGAATCGGTTTGCCTTTTACCGTTAAGGGAATGTCCTCATTCACCTTTATACCGGGCTTATCAATCCGGGATTGTTCGGTATATACAAGTCCGGCCATGATAATCCGTTTGGCTTTTTCTCGGGTTTCGGCTAGATTTCGTTCGACTAATAATACATCTACTCTTTTTTTTGACATATTGATACCCCATGACAGTTATAACAAGATTTTATTTCTTTTCTTTTGGAAGTACACGGATTTTTAATTTATTTTGAATCAAAAAAACAATTTTACCCGTAAAAAATATGATGCGGTCCGATTTGTGAATGGCAAATGTCTTCCCAATTGCTTTTCCACCGACTGTAATGGCTGCAACAAAACTGGTCAAGACGACATTCAAAATGACTTGTACATTATTTGCATCTGTTCCTCCGGTTATTTCGGCAATTTTTATCACAACAATAGCCGTTGCTGTTCCACTGACGATACCGGATATATCTCCGATGACGTCATTGCAGAAACTGGCAAATTTATCCGCATGACGAATAATGATGACGGCTTCTTTCGCCCCCGTCACTTTCTCGGAGGCCATCGCATGGAACGGTGATTCGTTTGCGGCTGTGGAAGCAATTCCCAACATATCAAAAACAACACCGATCAATACGATGATCAACACTAAGAAGAGCCCTAACATCCATGTGACTTCACTTAAAATGGATGATGAGATGATTGAAAAAATAGCCGCTAACACGAATGTGATAACGGCAATCATTACACTGAATTTAATCGATGTTTTCATACGTTTTTCCATAATTGACTCCAACTGATTATGTAAGTTAGGGATGGTCGTCTAAATGGTTAAAACTGTGGCTTAGGTCCAGTAGGTTTTCCCAAACAGTAACCTCATGTTGCCATGGAAGGCGGTTCCCCTTTCATACTGTTTTGGCCTTGTCACCAAAAGCCAGACTGGATTACCACTTAGTCCACACTATAATCCCATTTAGACGTTTTAAGAAACAGTCTAGGAGATTTCCTCAACAATCTTTAGCCGTTCCCTAGCCTCTTTTGCAGTGTTGATTTCATAGGTACTGAATACAGATCCAGTGGCCATCCGGATATAGTATCCAAAACCCTAATCCCCTCAAACACCACTCAAGGCAGGCTACGCTATCAACTGGATGTCCCTTACCCAGTTGTATAGGTTCATACCCCATTTCATAATAATCACTGGCTAGCGATTATTACAAATATGGGCCTCCACGGTAACCGGGTCTACGCCCACATGCCTTTGTGGATCGCCCGAAAACCTTAACTCCCAGCATTGACCCAAGGCTGGGCGCCTCAAGCCAACACAAGGAACTTCATCGATATGCCCTTTGGCGAATTTTTAGGCCCGCCTTCAGAAACGGAGGATTGACTAGAATACTGCACCATCCCATATCGGTTGCTTATATTATATCATAATTCTCAAAAACCATCCATATTTCGACTATATTCATCGATCTCTTTTGCTAATATAGTTCATCAGTTTTGCTAAAGCAGAATCAGCTGCGTGAGCTTTAAGCAATGCACTTTCAGCTCTCTCGAGATATTCTGTTTTCTTCGATATCGCACCTTCTGGCGTTAATAATTTGGGATATGTACTTTTATCGTTTCCAACATCACTACCAACTGGTTTCCCCAATTTCTCTGGATCACCAAATTCATCTAATAAATCATCTTGTACTTGAAATATTAATCCTAGATAATAAGAAAATTCTTTCAAATACTGTAATTCTTCTTCAGTGGCGTCACCAAGGTAAGCACCAATTTCAACAGCAAAGCTAAGCAATTCTCCAGTTTTTAATGCATGAATTTCTTCTAAACCGGTTAAATTAACTGGACTTTGTTCTGCTTCCATATCTAATACTTGTCCAGCAACCATACCTTCTGGACCACTCGCCTTTGATAACATTTGGATAATATGTACTTTCTCATGATCTGCTAAATTCGGATCATTCGCTATAATACTAAAACTATATGTCAGTAGACCATCACCAGCTAAAATGGCCGTTGCTTCATCAAATTGTTTATGATTGGTTAACTTTCCTCTACGGTAATCATCATTATCCATTGCAGGTAAATCATCATGAATTAATGAATATGTATGAATCATTTCTAAAGCTACCGCAGATGAATAGATTTTTTCGGGGCGACTTTCATATGCTTCATTACTCGCCATAAGAAGAATTGGACGAATACGTTTACCACCTGCTTCTAATGAATATATCATCGAATCCTTCAATCTTGACGGTATATTTAAATCATGTATATATCGTCCTAATTCATTTAAAAAAACGTCCTTTTTTTGTTCTAAATAGTGTTCAAAATTTGTTTTCACTACTATTCTTCCTCCTGAATATCGAAGACCTCAAATTCTCCTTGTTCATTCATGATCTTAGTCATTTTCTCTTCAACGTTTTTAAGTTTATCATTACAAAGTTTTGATAATTTCATACCATCTTGATAATACTCAATTGCTTTTTCTAAAGGAACGTCACCTTTTTCTAATTCATTTACAATCTCTTCTAGCGATTCCATAGCCTCTTCAAAAGATTGTTCTTTATCTTCGCTCACTTTCGTCCCTCCTTCTTATTTTTCACACGACAATCTAACACACCGTCTTCTAGATATACTTGTATATCTTCATCTACTTCAGTTTGTCCGATTGACTTGATAATCTTATTGTCTTGATTATATGTTATTGAGAAACCACGTTTCATAACTTCTAAAGGATTTAAAAGACTTAATTTGTCCAATGTACTAAATAAATCTTTGTGGTTTTTTTCTAATATTCGTTTCATTTCTGTTTGTAATGCTTCATTCGATGTTTGTAACTGCTTCTTAGCATCTATTAATTTCTGTCCAGGTTTTTGTAACAATATCCGTTTATTTAACGTTTGTAAACGTTCCTTCTTTTGATTGGATAATGTTTTTATAATCCTTTCTAAACGTTCTATCGATGTGTCTAATTGTTGTTCTTTTTGTCTAATAAGATGTGCTGGGTATTTGAAAGCATAAGATACCTGTAACCTGTTTAAGTGTCGATTTTCTTCTGCTAGTTTATTTTGAATATACCGTGTTAAGATCTGTCTTTGTTGCGAAATTCTTTGTTTTAATTCTAATTCTGAAGGAACAGCTACTTCAGCCGCACCAGTTGGTGTAGGTGCTCGTAAATCCGCCACAAAATCACTAATTGTTGTATCTGTTTCATGACCGACAGCTGAGATAATTGGAATAGTTGAATGATAAATCGCTTCAGCTACTTGTTCCTCATTAAATCCCCATAAATCTTCTATCGAGCCACCGCCCCGTCCAAGTATAATCGTATCAAATATGTCCATTTCATTGGCTAGCTCTATTCCTCTAACAATCGAAGGTGTTGCATTTTTTCCTTGAACGAGAACAGGTATAATCGTTGTTTCAACAATTGGGTAACGTCGTTTTAGTGTTGTCAATATATCACGTACAGCTGCACCGGTTGGTGATGTAATAATTGCAATATGTTTTGGATGAGATGGAATCTCTTTTTTATGTATTGAATTGAAATAGCCCTTTTTATCTAGCTTGTCTTTTAATTGTTCAAAAGCTAAGTAAAGGGCTCCAATACCATCTGGTTGCATTTCTTTAATATAGAGTTGATACTGACCGTATCTTTCGAAGAGGCTAACTTGACCTTGTACAAGAACGTTCATGCCATTTTCAGGCATGAACGGTAAGTTACGATTATCACCAGCAAACATAATTGCTTGGATTCTTGCTTGATCATCTTTTAAGGTCAAATACATATGTCCACGGCTATGCAGTTTGAAATTAGATATTTCTCCTCTAAGCCAAACATTCTCTAAATGCGGATCCAACTCTAATTTCTTTTTTAAATATTTTGTTAAGGCTGTTACCGTTAAATATTTATCTTTCACGATTTAGCAAGTTCCTTTGCTGCCTTAATTGTATTTTTGAGTAACATTGTAATTGTCATAGGTCCTACGCCACGAGGTACAGGTGTAATATATGAAGCTTTTTGTTTAGCACTCTCAAAGTCAACATCACCTGTTAGAGATCCATCCTCTACTCTATTAACACCCACATCAACTACAATCGCCCCTTCTTTGACATCGTCTCCAGTAATCACATGAGGCTTACCAACAGCAGCTACTAAAATATCAGCAGAACGTGTGAAATCACGTAGATTTTTTGTACGTGAGTGGCAATATGTTACGGTAGCATTCTCGTTCAATAATAGTTGACCAACCGGTTTTCCAACAATATTGCTTCGTCCAACAATCACAGCATGCTTACCTTCAATATTAATATTTTTTGATTTTAACATTGTGATAATTCCATAAGGTGTACATGGTAAAAATGTATCTTCACCAATCATCATTCTTCCAATATTAACAGGGTGAAAACCATCAACATCTTTTGATGGATCAATTGTTTCAATTACCTTTTGTTCATCAATATGATTTGGTAATGGCAATTGTACAAGGATACCATGTACTTTAGGATCATTATTCAAGTCTTCTATTCGTTGCAGAAGTTCTCCTTCCGAAATAGTAGGCTCGAGTTCTGTTACATCTGATGAAATACCTGTTTGATCACAAGCTTTTTTCTTGCCCGAAACATAGGATTTTGATGCCGGGTCATCGCCAACTAAAAGTACAGTTAGGTGTGGTGTAATGCCTGTCTGTTTTAGTTCTGAAACCTCAGTTTTCATATCCATTTTCATATCGTGTGATAAGTCTTTACCGTTAATAACCTCAGCTGTAGTTGTTGACAAAGAGAACATCTCCTTTTCAAAATGTTATTTTAGATAATACACCATTGACGAATCTACCCGATTTCTCATCTCCAAACACATTTGCCAATTCAACTGCCTCATTAATAGATACATTTACTGGTATATCACCTAAGTATTTCATTTCAAAGACAGCAATACGTAAAATGGTTTTTTCTGTTGTTGCAATCCGATCAATTGACCAGTTTTCTAAATGTTCGATAATGAGCTGATCTAATTCATCTTTTTTATCTCGAACACCAGAAATCAATGTGTCAAAGAAATCGTTTTGATCCATCTCTCCAAAAGAATGCTCAATCACATCCCTTGATTCAACTGTATTCCAGTCAAGCTGATATAATACTTGAAAGGCTCTTTTTCTTGATTCATGCCGATTCATTTTATAAACTCCTTCTAATACAGTTCACTAACTATTATATAGGAGTAAAGTCAATAACTTGACCTACTTCAACCTATTCCCTGTTTTAAAATTTTAAATACAAAACCGTATATTTTAATGTAAAAGAATTAAAATTCACTATACGTACATTACTCATCTTGCTCAATTTCAGAAATAATATCATTTTCTTCTAAGAAGTTCGTGTTAAAATCTCCCGCTATAAAGACATCATTTCTCATCATTGCTTTATGAAATGGAATGGACGTATGAATACCTTCAATAATAAATTCATCTAAAGCACGTCGCATTTTTTGTACCGCTTCTTTTCTTGTGTTACCAAAGGTAATTAATTTCGCAATCATTGAATCATAATGTGGTGAAATCATATAATCTTGATATGCCGCTGAATCTACACGTACACCATTACCGCCTGGTGCCAAGTACATATCGATTACACCAGGAGAAGGCATAAAGTTTTTTAATGGATTTTCTGCATTAATACGGCATTCTATCGCCCAACCATTAAATTCAACTGATTCTTGGGTGAATGATAAAGGTTCATGATTGGCAATTCTTATTTGTTCTTTAATGAGGTCTATTCCTGTCACCATTTCAGTAACGGGATGCTCAACTTGAATCCGCGTATTCATCTCCATAAAATAAAATTGCTGAGACTGGCGATCGAATATATACTCAATTGTTCCTGCTCCAACATATCCTACAGCTTTAGCTGCTTTTACTGATGCTTCACCCATTTTTTCTCTAATTTCTGGTGTAATTGCTGGTGAAGGCGTTTCTTCAATTAATTTCTGAAGACGTCTTTGAATCGAGCAATCTCTTTCACCTAAATGAACAACATTCCCATGTTCATCCGCAATAATTTGAATCTCGACATGACGGAAATCTTCTATAAACTTTTCTATGTATACACCTGGATTACCAAAAGCTGTTTCTGCTTCTTTTTGAGTTACACGAATCCCTTTAATTAAATCTTCTTCGTCTTTTGCAACACGTATACCTTTTCCACCACCACCTGCCGTAGCTTTAATGATGACTGGATATCCGATTTCTTCACCTAGTTTAATCGCTTCTTCTTCTGTTTCAATAATACCATTTGAACCAGGGACAATTGGTACATTCGCTTCTTTCATTGTTTCTCTCGCAACATCTTTAATACCCATTTTTTGAATGGCTTCTGGTGTCGGACCAATAAATTTCACATTACAAGCCCTGCAAATCTCAGCAAAATCAGCATTTTCAGCTAAGAAGCCATAACCTGGATGAATTGCATCTACACCCGTTGATGTTGCCACGCTCATAATGTTCGTAATGTTTAAATAACTGTCTTTCGAAGCAGTTGGTCCGATACAGTATGCTTCATCTGCTAATTTTACATGTAAGGCATCTTTATCCGCTTCAGAATATACAGCAACCGTTTCTATATCCATTTCTTTACATGCACGTATAATGCGAACAGCAATCTCCCCTCTGTTCGCAATTAAAATTTTATGTAACACTAGCTTTCGTCCCCTCATTTAGTTTTTACTCTAAATAATGGTTGACCAAATTCAACCAATTCCCCATCTTGTACGAGTACCTCAACAATTTCACCGTTCACTTCTGAGGCAATTTCATTAAATAGTTTCATTGCTTCTACAATACAAACAACAGAATTCTCTTGTACTACTGTGCCAACCTCAACAAATGGGTCGTGTTCAGGTGATGAAGCACGGTAAAGTGTCCCAACCATAGGTGAAACAATTTCATAGTCATAATCAACTGTTTCTTTTGTCGCTTCCATTTCTTGTTCAGCAGGTTTCGTTTGAACAGTTGATTGTTCAACATTTGTAATGGTTTCAACCGGCTGAACTGCAGCAGGTTCCGTACTTACTTGTTGCACAACACCATTAGATTTCTTTAAACTAATTGATGTTCCATTCGTTTCATAATTAAACTCATTTACAGATGATTGATCAATCATTTTAACAATTTCTCTAATTTCTTCTATATTAAGCATTGTTTATTGGCACTCCCTCGAATAAGTAAATTATTATAACTTAACATGATCTAGTTCATTTTACGATAAACACTTCTCCTACATCAACATATACTAACCCTAAAAATGAACTAAACTATTTATATTATATCAGTAGTATAAGTATAGTGCGACAAATTGTTTATAAAATTAAAGACCTGTATTTGCTTCTTTTTTAGATAACAAATAACCAGGTCTTTTGATAATTATTCGAGTTTTCTTAGTTAGCTATCATTCGATTGGTAATTAACATCTACTTTTTTATCACCGAATTCATCGCGAACTAGTTGCATAATGTCAATCACTTCACCTTTTGACAACTTATCTACTTTGACATGAACATGAACTTTATCCTTTTCTGAACGTACTAAAACATCCTTATAATTCTCTTTCAAAGACATGATAGAGTCTTGTAAAATTGTTTCTTTTGTCGAAGCATTTTCTAAATCATTGATATCTTCAAGTGCTTTATTTTTCTCTTCAGTTGAAGTACTACTTGAAGCAATTACCTCATTTAAGCGATCTTCTTTTTTGCTACGTTCATCTTGTAGTTCCATTCTAATTGTCGTGAATAGCTCATCTTGTCCAACATTTTCTACATCTGTAACTTCGCCTTTCTCATCTTTCTTTGTTTTGTCATCTTTTTTAGTTTCTGCTTTGCCAGACGTCGTTTCCGTCTCATCTTCACCTTGATCAATATATGCTAAATCACCATTATTAGGAGATAGCATATAATATGCACTTAGTACAATAATTAAACTCAGCATCGTTAGTAGCCATACAGTTTGTTTTTTTAACATATTACTCCTCCTCATTCTTTAGGAATCACAGAAACTCGATGCGATGGAACTTCTAATACTCTTGATGTCGATTCAATAACCCATTTTTTCGCTTTAGCTTTTTCAACGCCATTAGCAATGACAAACACCCCTCTTACTTTTGGCTTTTTTGTTTGAACTTTTAAGGGAACTTCTTTATCTCCCTGACGAACGAGTACAGTTTGAGTTTCCTCAGTATCATCTTCTACAATTCTTTTGCCACCATTTGTATCTGATTCATCCGTTGTTTGCTTCCCAGAAATTAAATTCTTTTCGTAAACGTCTTCTTTTGTTGAATCCAAATTAACCATAACTTCTACTTTTGAAATCCCTTTAATTTGCTCTAACATTTTTTCTAAGTCATCTTCATAAGTCTTTTCTAATTTCATAACAGTTTCATCTTTATCTGTTCCAGCGTTTGTTTGTACAGCTTCTTGATCTTGATTAGATTCTTTGATTACATCTGTTGTTTCTTTATCAGGTCCTGTAAGTAAATTACTAATTAATAATAAACAGACCCCTATTATCGCGATGATCAAACTATATTTAAGATTTTTCGATGGTATTTTAGAAACAAGTTTTTTTAAAGATTCCCATTTTTCTTTCACTCTTCGCTACCCTCCCAATATATCGTTAGTTCATCCTTCTCAATCCCCCATTTTTTCGTTAATAATTGTTTAACTTTTTCTATATTGGGCTTTTCCTGTTTCTCCTCATTTTCCTTATTCATAATTTCAACTTTATCTATTTCATTTACAACTCCTTTCTCTTCATTTGAAGAACGTCTATCTGCTTTTTCTAAATAGACATCAATCTGTTTTAAATTTTCTGGAGTCCATTCCATCTCTTTCTTAAAAGAAAAATCCAGCTTGTTGATTTGTACATTTAATTTTTTTTGCAAATCCGCTTGTACTTTTTCTTTTAGTTGGACATCCATCTTTTCTAAAACATATGCTTCTTGTTGAGATTGTATTTCACTTTTTTTTAGTTGAACTGATTTTTTCATCTTATCGTCCGATGCTGATTCATAAATTTTGTCTGTTATTTGATTGATTTGACTTGTAAGATCCGTTCCAAATAATTTAAATAACGGATTCATAAAAATTAAAATAAAAATGAATCCAATAACCAATCTTACATATTTAGAAAACTTTGAATGTGGAATCATTAAATCAATAATTGAAGCTAATAAAATAAACATCACAATTTGCTTAATCCAATCCATAATCGCATCCATCTATTTCATCCTATCTGAGAAATAGTGTTACATTGCTAGCTACAATAATAATTACAATTGCTAAGAAGAACATTAATGTTACAACTAATAAACAAGCTAAAACGTAAAATATATATTTACTCATCTCAGCAATCATATCTACCATCGGTCCGTCTCCAAGTGGCTCCAAAATAGCTGCTGATACTTTATATATCAATCCAATGGCCCCAATTTTTAAAACAGGGAATAAAGTAATAAATGATATGAGGATTAACCCAACAATTCCGACTGTATTTTTTAATAAGAGAGAAGCTGTAAACACAGTGTCTGTCGCATCTGTAAAAGTTCTACCAATCACTGGGATAAAATTGCCTGTAATAAACTTTGTTGTTTTCATGGCAATACCATCTTGGACTGCAGATGCAGTTCCTTGGATAGACATGACACTAATAAAGATTGTCATCAAAATCCCCAATATGCCAACAGACACTGTTCTTAACAATTTAGCTAAATGAATTAACTTAAATTGCTCATTTAAAAAGCTAACAATAAACAATAAAGCTGATAAAAACAGTAATGGTAAGCTAAACTTCGATACGATTAAGCTGCTTAAATAAATGATGAAAATAATAATTGGTTGAAAAAAAGAAACTGCTAATAAATTTCCAAACGAAGACATTAAGCCTAATAACATTGGCAATAACGCAAGCATGAAATCACTTAGTTGTTGTATAGTATCTTTTGTATATTCAAAAACGGAATAAAAACTATTCAATAAAACAAAAATTAATACAAAGTAAACAACAAAATATGCAATTTTACTAACTGCATTTTTCTCAAAAGCAGAATGAATGGTTTGCAAAAATGTGGAAAAGAGCACTAGGACTATGAGGGTCCCGAGTAATTTGCCATTAAGTAGTAATTCATAGAGGAAATATTCACTAACACCTTTTAAAATATTTTTAAAAGAGAGCTTTTCTTTTTGTTTAATATAATCCATGACAGAGGTTTTTTCTAATTCTGGGACATATCCTTGATAATCCGAAGTTACCTTATTCCAATACTTTTCAATTTCTTTAAATGAAAGCTCTTCGATTAATTCATCTTCTAACTTTTCTTGTTCTTGATTTTCTTCTGCAATGACGGGATTAGCTTGTAAAAACACAATAAAGAAAAAAAGGATAAGCATAAATACTTGAAGAACTTTTTTCATGCCTTTTGACTCCTTTTACCACATACATTGTTATAATTTATGAGCCTGGTAGAAATCCAAGAATTGTTTCCATAACCGCTTGAATGATTGGTATAGCAAGCATTAAAATAGCAATTTTTCCAGCCAATTCTATTTTTGCTGCAATTGATTCCAATCCCGCATCTTTCGTAAAATGAACACCTAGTTCTGCGATATACGCAATACCAATTACTTTTAAAATCGTTGTAATATAAACACTTTCAATATGAGCTTTCTCACCAAGTTTTTCGACTAAACGGAATACGGCTACAATTTGTTGCATGATCATAAAAAAGAGCAATACACCTGTGCACATTACTAAAAAATAAGCAAATGCTGGATTCACATCTTTTACAATGATGAATAGAATACTTACTACCAAACCAATTAATACAATTTGTGTGATATCCATTTGCTATCCCTGAAAAAGAAATACTGATTTTATTTGCTGGAATAACTCTCCCAAACGATTAATCACCATTAATAAAACAATGATAAAACCAGCTAATGTTACAAATTGACCAACTTCTTCTTTATTCATTTGCTTTAATATAGACTGAATTAAGGCAACAATGATTCCAATCCCTGCAATTTGAAACAATATAGCTGTTTCGTTTAACATACACCTGCTCCTTTGTAACTAAATCAGGATTAACACAAAAAAGATACCAGTTAAAATGCCTAAAGATTTGCCCATTTTACTATATTTATACTCATCATTGATAGCTGATTGAAGTACACGTTCTAAATGACTTAATGCTAACCGAATATGTTTTTCTTGTTGCACCATGTCGTGTTGGCCTAATGTTTGTCCGAATTGAAGTAAAATTTCCTTTTCATCTTGTCGCATTGCTGTTATTGGTAAGAAATTCGTTACTTCTTTTTCCCAAATGGTATATAAAGTGCCTTTTGAGTCATCTAAATCCTTCACTAAATTCTCAAATAGTATATAGATTGGATGAGGTAATCGTCTTGCTAATCTTTGAAAGGCATCTTGTAAAGTAAGTTGGCTATATCTCATTTCTGACTCCAACATTTGTACAGCATTAATACACTGCCTAATTTGAACTGTTCTTCTTTCTAAATCTCTACTCCAACTCCAACCAATCCAGCTACTACTCCCAATGATGCATAACGCTCCGATTATCTTGAACATCCTCACACCTCTTTTTATGATACATTGGGACGAAACTTTCATTATAAATATTAAGAATTTCACCTGGATATTTAGAGCGGTTCAACAGAATAAACCGTTCAAACATTTTCATATCAAATATTTTTTTAAAGCCATTCCTTTTTTTCAAATCATCTAAATTCTTAGCATGAACTGTGCAAATGATAACGATTCCAGCATGCATTGCCTCAATAATCGCTTGTACATCTTCTTCATCACCAATCTCGTCAACTACTAACACATCTGGTGACATAGAACGAATCATCATCATCATACCTTCAACTTTTGGACAAGCATCCATTACATCAGTTCTTTTTCCTAAAGCATGTTGAGGTTTTCCATGAATAGACGCTGCAATTTCTGATCGCTCATCAATTACACCAACTTTTTGAGCAGGATGTTGTCCTTTTTCTGTGCCTATATGACGAATAATATCTCTTAACATAGTTGTTTTACCACTTTGCGGAGGCCCCACAAGTAATGTATGTTGTAATTTCGAACCATATAAATAAGGCATGATTTCATCGGCAATTCCATGCTTGTCCTTTGCAATTCGGATATTCAAAAAACCAATATGCTGAATAATATGAACTGAGCCTTTATGCGTCGTAACACTTCCTGCTAAACCGACCCGATGACCTGAGGACATCGTAATATAACCTTTTTTCAATTCCTTTTCCAACCGATATAACGAATGCTCACTTAGTTGTTCTACAATATAATTGCAACATAATTGATCAGGATATATCGCGTCTATTTCTTCGTAACCCCAATCAAAATTCAATTCTATCGGTTGATTCATTCGTATGCGAATCTCTTGTAAAACATTCCATCTTGAACCAATTGCTTGTCGGATAATTCCTTTTTCTCTACTTGGGAATAATTGTAATATTTCCTCCATCTCATTGCCTCTCTTTATCGATTCTTATTATCATATCTATGTTTCAAATATGTAATTATGAATTTAAAAAAACATAAAAAAACAACTCTATGCTTAGCATAGAGTTGTTTAGCAATATCATTATGCACGAGATGAGTATTTACCATCTGTTGTATTAATCGTTAAAAAATCACCTTTATTTACAAAGAAAGGAACTTGAACAATTAATCCTGTTTCCATTGTTGCTGGTTTTGAACCACCACTTGCAGTATCACCTTTAATACCTGGTTCAGTTTCAGTAACTTCTAAGTCAACAGTTTTAGGCAAATCAATTCCTAAAATATCGCCGTTATATTCAATAATCGAAACTTCCATATTTTCTTTCAAAAATTTAAGTTCGTATTCAATTTGACTAGAATCAAGTTCAAGTTGTTCAAATGTCTCTGTATCCATAAATGTATGTGAATTACCGCTTGCATATAAATACTGCATTTTTTTATGTTCAACATGTGCTTTTTCTACTTTCTCACCAGCACGAAATGTTTTTTCTTGAATATTTCCGTTTTTTAAATTACGTAATTTTGAGCGTACGAAAGCAGCACCTTTTCCTGGTTTTACGTGTTGAAACTCAACAACTTGCCATACGTCATTATCAAGTTCAATTGTTAAGCCTGTTTTAAAATCATTGACTGAAATCATTTTTATTCCCCCTAGTATGTTAATGTCATTTAAAATGTATTTGATTATGTCATTATAAATAAATTAATTCTTTTGTAGAGTTTGTTAAACGTTCATTACCATTTTCAGTAACAATCAAGTCATCTTCAATACGGCAACCCCCGAAATCAGGTATATAAATACCCGGTTCAACAGTAACAACCATATTGGGTTTTAAAATAGTTTCCGAACGTGGAGACAATGATGGGTTTTCATGAACATCCATACCAAGTCCATGTCCAGTTGAATGTCCAAAATATTTTCCATAACCTTTTTCTTCAATATGATTACGTGTTAAAGCATCCGCTTCTTTTCCAGTCATTCCTGCTTTTACTCCAGAAACACCTTTTAATTGAGCTTCTAATACAGTATCATAAATTGTTTTTAATTCTGATGATATTTCGCCAACTGCTAGAGTTCGCGTAATATCTGAACAATACCCATCGAATATTGCACCATAATCAAGTGTTACAAGTTCTCCTGATTGAATCTCTTTCTGCGATGCAACACCATGTGGAAGACTTGAGCGCACACCAGATGCAACAATAATATCAAAACTTGAAGAAGTAGCACCGAGTTTTCTCATGAAAAATTCAAGTTCATTTGATACGTCAATCTCTTTAACACCTGGCTTAATAAACGTTTGAATATGTTTATAAGCTTCGTCTGCAATTTCAGCTGCTTTTTTCATAATTGTTAATTCTTCATCTGTTTTAATTAATCTAAGTTCTTCAATCAAACCATCAACTGGAATGAGTTCAACATCCAATTCTTTTTGTAATTGTTCAAATTGCGCATACGTTACATTCTGTTTTTCAAACCCTAAGCGTTTAACACCTGCTACTGTTAATTCTTGTTGGATCGTTGATAAAATAGATTTTTTATGTTCAATTATATCAAAATCTTTTACTTGATCTCTTGCTTGATCCATATAACGAAAGTCTGTAATAAATTTCTTAATATTCTCTCCGACAAGAACCATTCCAGCTGTGCCCGTAAACCCAGTAATATAGCGACGATTCACTTCACTTGTGATTAATAAACAGTCTAAGTCTGCTGCTTGAAGTTGTTTTTCAAGTTGTGATAATTTTGTCATGTTGAAACATCCTTTCTTCATTTAGAAACGATTTAAATTTTCAAGTAATGCATATGCTGCTAATCGATATCCTTGCATACCAAACCCGACAATTTGTCCACTACAGGCTGGTGCCGTCATGGACACATGGCGAAATGCTTCGCGCTGATGAATATTTGAAATATGTACTTCAATCACAGGAGTCTGAATAGCCTTAATCGCATCATGTAATGCAATACTAGTATGCGTATATGCAGCAGGATTAAAGATAACACCAGCAAAAACTCCATCAGAGGATTGAATTTGGTCGACTAAATCACCTTCATGGTTCGATTGATAAGATATCAATTCAATATCATATTGAGTAAGTAGTCGCCTTACATCTTTTTCAACATCCTCTAAAGTAAAACTACCATACACATCTTTTTCACGTTGACCTAACATATTAATGTTTGGTCCATTTAATAATAGAATCTTTTCCATACATCGCGCCAGCCCTTCACAAGAACTCTTTCGTACTTTAGTTTAACATAACATCAACAATTTAGATAACGATAATCATTCATTTAAAATGTTTCGGATTGCTTTTAATGATTGTATCTTTATAATCATAAGATATTGAAAATCCTATAAACAAACCATATAATATAAACAAACAAAATGTACCGATATATGTTTCTTTATGAAGATCTCCTGAATTAGGCAAAGATGTTATCATTGGAATATAGATAAAAATAAGAATCAACCAAAGAATAATGCCATATGAAAAACCTACCCAGCTAGACCTTATACTTTTAAACATAAAATAATATAAGAGTGCTATAAATATTGATATAATGCTTAAAATAAAGACTGCCAATAAATCACCTTGCCATGAATCTGTCCAGCGATATACGTTAAAGTATGGACGTAAAAATAAATGTCTAGGATGAAGTTCAATAAAATTCAAATAACTCATTCCCATTGCAACCAATGACCAAAACATCCCACCTAACCAACCTGTTAATAGAGATCTCATTAAAACTTCATTTTGATTTTGCTCCATAACCAACACCACCTCAATATTCTGTGAATTTCTTAACTAGTCATGTAGTATATCCATTCAAGTAATCCATATAAGTTATACGAACAAAATGCAATAAATTTTTATTATTTTACAAATTAAAGTATAGTTCATCATTTTTTTGGCTATTCTTAAAGTAGATTTATGAACCGCAAAAGATTTCGTGAAATAGTAAGATTGTAAATACTGAAATTCGGGAACGGTTTAATAAATAATTTGCAAATTTTTAAAATTTAGGATATAAAAGTCCTAATTAGTGGTATATGAATATATGACTGCTAATTCAACCTGTTTTGGAAGGAGGAGATACTGTGAACCGAAATAAGTTCCCTATATTCTTGTTCATTATTGTTGGTCTTTCTCTTCTCGGAGTTGGCTATCGATTATTAACCGATCCTAAAGGGTTTCTGGTAACTATTTTAGGAATTCTCGGATTTGCTGCGCTGATTTTTGCTGTTGTGTATGTAGTGTTTTTCAGAAACAGAGGTTCTGTCTCAAATTCTGATGAAATGAAAAAGTATAAAGCTGCTGTTAAACAATCTAAACAAAAATATCAACAACCTAAAACAAATAAAATGATGAAGTCTTCTAACAAAAAGCAATCTAAAACAGTTCCTTTAAAGAGAAAATCTCAACGAAAGAGAGTCAACCATTTACGTGTTATTGAAGGCAATAAAACAGATAAGAAAAAAAGAGCGACCAATTAAGTCCGCCCTTGTGGATTTTGATTGGCTAACTAATTCGGCCAATTCTTTAAAAAATCTAATGTATGCTTTTTCCCCAACATAAAAAGCGACTGTTTTGCTTCTTGATCAATATGCAAATCTGTCGCTTCTATATTTTCTACTGGTATATATATAACATTGTTCTTCTCAAGCAAATTAACATATCTTGTATCATGAGCTTCTTTCATTGTTTTAATTAATCTCTCAGTCATTTTCCATCCATTCTTAATCGGAGTAGGTATGTCGTTTTTTTTATGATTCAATGTCATTCCTAAAGTTGGACGTTTTAACTTGTTCTTCTGTTCTCCTATAATCCAATACGGGAAATTACTCAATATACCACCATCAAGCATTAAGCTTTCTCTACCATAAAATGATTCTAATCTCGATGGCATAAAAAAATATGGGTAGCTTGCACTCATTCGGAGAGATTTAGCGACTGAAAAGTCATGAGGATGTATCTGATATAATCTATATAAATCATCTGGCATAACTACCAAACGTCCTAAACTAATATCAGCAGTAACAATCTTTAATGTATCGGGATTTAAATCTCTAAAAGTATGAACTCCTTTTAAGGCCAACTTTTCTCTAAGCCAATTTTCTAGAGCATCTCCTTTATAAATCCCCATTTTCTTGTATAAATAAATACTTTTTAATAAAGGAACTCTTCTTGATAACCACGGCTGGTCTAATAAATCTGTTAAAACTAGTTCCTCCATCAAACTCTTAATATCTTGAGCAGAATATCCAGCAGCTACCAAACCTGCGATGATAGCACCAGCTGATGTACCAGCTGATTTTCTAATTGTAAAATTACGTTCCTCAAGTGCTTCAAGTGCTCCAATAAACGCAAATGCTTTTACACCACCGCCAGAAAACACAGAATTGATATTCATAAGCTTTTCCTCCATTTATAAATCATGCTCTTTTATAAATAGAAGAAACAAACGTAATTTAGAACTGTTTTTTATTTTTCTATCCGACTTTTAGATTGGACTTTTTTCAATTCTTCAATTCTACTTTCATCTTCTTTAAAATATTGTACAAGTTCCACTATACGATCAATTGAGTTCCAACTTAAATGATGTTCGATACCTTCTACATCATCATAAATTTTATCTTCATCAACACCAATAACTTCTAAGAATTGCTCCAATAAATCATGACGAAAGACTAATTTTTCACCGATTTTATTTCCTTTTTCAGTTAGGATAAAACCACGATATTTTTCATAATCTAAATAATCATCTTTATCTAATTTTTGTACCATTTTCGTTACAGATGATGGATGTACATTTAATGCTTCAGCTAAATCAGCAACTCGAGAATACCCTTTTGTTTGTATCAAATTATAAATTTGTTCAATATAATCTTCCATACTAGGTGTTGGCATATGATCTCCTCTTTTCGCGAAAATAGTTTTTATCTATTACAACATTGTTTCAACATTGATATTAACCTATTATAACTTCGCTTTCAAGCAATAACTGTATTTGATCCTTCCTATTCATAGTACAAGAGACACTTATAACAGAAGTAATTTCAATAATGTTGACTTCTATCTTATTTTCACAACGATAGTATAATTGTTAAATAAGAAGTTCTTTTTGAAAAAAAGGGCTACTAACATTATAATAGTAATAGAATTTACAAATCAGACGGAGGATATATATGAAATTCTTATTAATTGTTTTAGTGCTTCTCATTATTTACACTATTTATCGTACGATAAAACAAAGAAAGTATATTAATATTTTAACAGAAGATGAATTTAAACAAGGATATAGAAAAGCTCAATTAATTGATGTGCGTGAACCACAAGAATTTGAGAATGGTCATATTTTAGGGGCACGTAATATTCCGGTTACCCAAATGAAACAAAGATTAGTTGAGATTCGTCCTGATAAAGATGTTTATTTATACTGTCAAGGTAGTACAAGGTCAAATCGAGCCGCAGAACTTCTGCACAAAAAGGGCTATAATCACCTTTATCAATTAAAAGGTGGATTTAAAAAATGGAATGGTAAAATTAAAACCAAATAACATCATAAAAACTCCCTATCACTTAAGTGATAGGGAGTTTTTTATTTATTGTTCTTTTTGATAGCGAAGAACTGGCTTTCTAGCAGCAGTTGTTTCGTCCATACGTTTAAGAACAGTGTTATGTGGTGCTTCTTGTACAATTTCAGGGTTCTCTTCCGCTTCTTTCGCGATCGTAATCATGATGTCAATGAACTCATCAATCGTTTCTTTAGATTCTGTTTCAGTTGGTTCAATCATCATACCCTCTTCAACGTTCAATGGGAAGTAAACGGTTGGTGGATGAACACCAAAGTCAAGCAGTCGCTTAGCAATATCCATTGTTCTTACACCAAGTTTCTTCTGTCTACTACCCGAAAGAACAAACTCGTGCTTACAATGTGTATCGTAAGGAAGCTCATAATATTCTTTTAATTTTTCTTGCATATAGTTCGCGTTCAATACTGCAAACTCACTAGCTTTCTTAAGTCCTTCAGGTCCCATTGTACGAATATACGTATATGCACGTAGATTAATACCAAAGTTACCGTAATAAGGCTTAATACGTCCAATAGATTGTGGGCGATTGTAGTCAAATTCGTATTGACCGTCTTTTTCCACAAGCAATGGTTTTGGAAGATATGCAGCAAGTTCTTCTGTTACACCTACAGGACCTGATCCTGGTCCACCACCACCGTGAGGCCCAGTAAATGTCTTATGCAAGTTTAAGTGTACTGCATCGAAGCCCATGTCTCCTGGTCGTGTATATCCCATAATAGCGTTTAGGTTTGCACCATCATAGTATAATTTTCCACCAGCACCATGAACAATTGATGCAATTTCTTTAATATCTTTTTCAAATAGACCAAGTGTATTTGGGTTAGTCAGCATAAATACTGCTGTATCATCACCAACAACACTCTTCAAGTCTTCAATATCAACTAGTCCATTTTCATGAGTTTTAACACTGATAACATCGAAACCTGCAAGTTTTGCTGAAGCAGGGTTCGTACCATGTGCAGAGTCTGGAACAATTACTTTATTTCGCTGTGTATCTCCATTTGCATGGTGGAACGCACGGATCATGATAAGTGCTGTCCATTCTCCTTGTGCACCAGCTGCAGATTGTAATGTTACTTCATGCATACCTGTTAATTCACATAAAGCAGTACGAAGATCATAAAGCATTTCCATTGCACCTTGAACTTGGTTTGCTTCTTGATAAGGATGTACGTGAGAAAATCCAGGTAGTCTAGCAACATCTTCGTTGATTTTAGGATTATACTTCATTGTACATGAACCTAATGGATAGAAGCCTGTATCAACACCATAGTTACGGTTTGATAAACCAGTATAGTGACGCATAACTTCAAGTTCACTAACTTGTGGCAATTCAGCAGGAGTTTTACGAACGAACGCATCTCCTAATTCTTTTTCTAAATCTGCTTCTGGAACGTCAAGTGCAGGCAAATTAAAACTCGTTCTACCTTCTTTACTACGTTCAAATATTAGTGGAAATTCTTGATTAGCCATTGATATCCCCCAATTCTTTTACAAAAGTATCAATCTGTTCTTTTGTACGAATTTCAGTAACGGCGACTAACATATGATTTTCTAATTCTGGATAGTAGAATCCTAAATCAAATCCGCCTACAATACCTTTTTCAATCAATTTATTGTTAACTTCCGAAACAGGTACTGAAAGTTTAATTACAAATTCGTTGAAAATCGAACCTTCAAATACTACAGGAATATTTGCAGCAGCAAATTGTTCTCTAGCATAACGTGCTTTTTGCATATTTAGTTTTGACATTTCAATGACACCATTTTTACCTAAAGAACTCATCGCCACTGAGCTTGCAAGTGCATTAAGTGCTTGGTTAGAACAAATATTAGAAGTCGCTTTATCACGACGAATATGTTGCTCTCTTGCTTGCAATGTTAATACATAGCCACGTACACCATCTTCGTCTACTGTTTCCCCAACAAGACGACCAGGTACTTTACGCATCAATTTAGATGTTGTAGCGAAATAACCACAGTGTGGCCCACCAAATTGTCCAGCAATACCAAACACTTGAGTATCTCCTACTACAATATCAGCACCAAATTCGCTTGGAGGTGTTAAGTATCCAAGTGCTAATGGGTTACTTGAAACAAGTAACATTGTTTTCTTTTGAGATTTAGCAATTTCTTGAATCTTATCCATTGGCTCTATTTGACCAAAGAAGTTAGGGTATTGAACAACAACACTAGCTGTATTTTCATCTACTTCTTTTTCTAAAGCCTCTAAATCTGTATAGCCATCTTTTTGGTCAACTTCCACAATCTCAAGACCTAATCCAATTCCATATGAATGAATGACTGCTCTTGATTCAGGATGAACTGTTTTTGAAACAACAATTTTTTGTCTACGAGTATTTCCAGAACTTAAATTCACCGCTTCTGCTAATGCAGTACCCCCATCATACATTGATGAGTTAGCGATTGGCATACCTGTCAATTCACAAATCATTGTTTGGAATTCAAAAATTGCTTGTAATTCACCTTGAGTAAGCTCCGGCTGGTAAGGTGTATATGCTGTGTAAAATTCTGATCTAGAAATTACATGATCAACAACAGATGGTACAAAGTGATCGTATACTCCAGCACCTAAGAAAGATGTATTATTAATAATGTTTTTATTTTTTTCAGACATTGCAACAAGTTCATTCTTAAGTTCATATTCACTTGTTGGTTTTTTAAGATTTAATTCACCTTTAAAACGAACTTCTTCTGGAATATCTGCAAAAAGTTCTTCGGTTGACTTCACACCGACTGTATCTAACATCTCTTGTTTATCAGATTCAGTCATTGGTAAGTAACGATAATCCATTTATATTACCCCCTATTTCTATCGCTTATAAAATGGTGTTTCAACAATTACTGCTTTTAATTTACGTTTACGTACTTGAATTTCTACTTCAGTTCCTACTTCAGCATGGTTCGCATCAATAATGATGTTTCCAATATTTTTATTTAGAGTAGGAGATTTTGTACCTGAAGTCACTTCGCCTACTTGATCATCACCAATGAATACTTCATAGCCAGTTCTTGGAATACCTTTATCAATCATTTCAATTCCAACAACTTTACGTGGAGCTCCATTTTCAACTTGCTCTTCGATAACACTTTTACCGATAAAATCACTATCTTTTTTCACTTTAACAGCAAATTTAAGACCAGCTTCGATAGGTGTTATATCTTGAGAAAGCTCTTGACCATAAAGTGGTAATCCAGCTTCAAAACGTAAAGTATCTCTCGCACCTAGACCTACTGGTTCAAGGCCTTCTGGTTTACCAACTTCAATGATTTTATTCCAAATGTCTCGGCCACTATCTTTATTAATATAAATTTCAAAACCATCTTCACCTGTATAACCAGTACGTGAAACAAGACCACCGTCTTTAACTGAATCAAATTTAACATCAGTTTCGAAACGGAAGAATTTAATCTCACTTAGATCCGTTTCAGTGATCTTTTGTAAAATCTCTTCAGCTTTAGGACCTTGAATTGCTACTTGTACGTATTCAGGTGAAACGTTTTTAATTTCTACTTCATCATCTTTATAATCATTGTTTTTAACAAACCATTCATAGTCTTTATCAGTATTTCCAGCGTTTACAACTAGCAAGAAATCTTCATCAGCTATTTTGTAAATTAGGAAATCATCTACAACGCCACCGTTTTCATAGCAGCTAAACGTATAGTGTGCACGATTTGCAGTAAGCTTTGATACGTCATTCGTTGTAACTTTTTGAAGATATTCTTCAGCTTTAGGACCTTTAACCGAAATTTCTCCCATATGAGAAACATCAAATAGTCCGGCTTTTGTTCTAGTAGCTTCATGCTCTTGTTTAATACCAGAGAATTGTACTGGCATATCCCAGCCACCAAAGTCTACTGTCTTTGCACCCAATGCTTCATATTCAGGGTACAACGGAGTTCTTTTTAGTTCACTCATTTTCCAATCCACTCCTTTACGAATTTTAAAAAGCAAAAAAATAGAAATTTTCACTGTACCACAGGAAATTTCTGTCCATCAACCAGAAAGTTGCGTAACAACCGAAAGATCGTTACTTGCTTCTTGGGTGGTTTACATACAAGTAAACGCTCTCCAGAGTTGCGTCCCACAAGAGTCTTCTTTGCCTGAGAGATTCGCTATTTGCTTGCTCCTTCGGCGTTACTTTTATCTCGTGCATGATAAAGTAAACTCTCCCCTTGTAATCATTCGCTTTATAAAATTTTGAGTTTGTGGCAATACTATGTATCAAGTTCATGTGAATTTCTATTTTATACGAATTCATTATAACACATAAAAGAAAAATGAGAAGTAGTCTCTTTGATTTTTTCTTACAATTCAGCATTTTCTTTTTTCTATTTATTGAAACTTATTTTCCGTCATATTATCTCTAAAGCTTAATATTCAAATAAGGAGTACTAGAAATGGAATTCAAATACGATGAAAACTATCAAAAAGATATGGAAAAAGCATTTGAACAAAAAGAGCATTTTTCTTCTTGGACCATGTTCAAAATGGCTTATCAAGCTGCTTGTACAACACGGGTTACTTCATTCGATGAATTACAGGCTATCAAATTCTTACCAAACGTTAAGTTTATGTCTCATCAAATAAATGCCGCTAAAATGGTTCTTGAAAAAATGAATGGTCGAGCTATTCTAGCAGACGAAGTCGGTTTAGGTAAAACAATAGAAGCAGGACTTATCCTAAAAGAATACATGCTTCGTGGACTTGTCAAGAATGCGCTAATCTTAGTACCTGCTTCACTTGTCAACCAATGGGTACAGGAATTAAATGAAAAATTTCGCATTCCAGCCATCGCCTATCGCAAACAATATCGCTGGGATTCAGCAAATATCATCGTATCTTCATTAGATACTGCTAAGCAAATGAAGCATCAAGATGATATCTTGAACATCGATTACGATTTCTTATTAATAGATGAAGCACATAAATTAAAAAACCATAAGACTAAAAATTATAAGTTTGCACGAGCCATCAAAAAAACATATTGTCTTTTACTAACAGCCACACCAATACAAAATACACTTACTGAAATTTTTAATCTTGTTTCAATTTTAAAACCAGGATTTTTAGGTAATTATCAATCCTTTAAAAATCAATTCGCAGCACAATCAAACGAATTTACCGCTGGTTCGGATTTTAAAATGTTAATCGAGAATATTATGATCCGTCACACAAGAAAAGAAACTAATCTAACGACTACCAAGCGACAAATAAAAACGATGTGGGTCGACTTTACATCGGAAGAGTCAAAAACATATGAATACCTAGAAAAAACATTAAAGGAAATCAATCTGCCTACATTTACACGATTAATTTATTTACGTGAATTATGTTCATCTCGTGAAGCACTGTTCTTAACTCTACAAAAGTATCTACAAAGCAAAGACAAATCTAATCATTTATATTCAATTATCCAGCAAGTAGAACAATTACCCCAACATTCCAAAGCTTTAAAACTTGTAGAGTTACTAAAACAAATTGGCAAAGAGAAAGTGATTATCTTTACAGAATTCCGTGCTACGCAAATCTATTTACAGTGGATGTTACAACAACACAACATTACATCTGTACCTTTTACAGGTGGTTTTAAAGCAGGGAAAAAGGACTGGATGCGTTCTTTATTTAAAGAGAAAGCACAAGTACTCATTGCAACAGAAGCAGCTGGTGAAGGTATCAATTTACAATTTTGTAATCATCTTATTAATTACGACTTACCTTGGAATCCAATGCGTGTGGAGCAAAGAATTGGAAGAATTCATCGTTACGGTCAAGAAAAAGATGTGTATATTTATAATTTCGCAATTAAAAATACAATTGAGGAACATATTATGAAATTACTTTATGAAAAAATTGGTTTGTTTGAAAAGAATATTGGTGAACTCGATGATATTCTAGCAAGTCTCGAAATTAATAACTTGGAAAATGAACTTCAAAAAATGTATCAAGAATCGAAGACTGAGGAAGAAGCAAATATAAAAATTGAAAATCTCGCCACTATTATTGCGAATTCAAATACTTAATAGTAAAGGAGATTAAATATATATTGAAAATTAATTGCCTACAAACTTATTTAAAAGAGTTTTTTCAAATTCAAGAATGTACAGTTAAAGAGACAAATAATCATTTACATGAAGTACAACTAACCAAGCAAATGGATCAAGCTTTAATGAACCGTCCTTTTTATTGGCATTATATGAATAGCATTGGTCGTAAAGGCCAACCTCTCACTTTAACCTTTACAACTGAACAAAAAAGTATTGAGAATAACGTAGAATTCATTCATTATGGCTCTCCAAGATTACAACAGATCATTAATTATATTCATCATCATAGTAAATACACATATTTATTTGAACAAGTCACAGTTGATGAACAAACTCCTTTGTATCCTTGGTTAGTTCTTAATGTTAAAATTTCTTACAATGGAAGACAAGTAATGGAAGAGATTTTTTCATTAGGAGTTAATTTAATGAATGGTCAAATGGTTACAAATATGATGGAACATCTGGACTCCTTAAAACTTGATCTTCAAATCCCAGATTTTTGTTATCCTATAACACCAATCTTAAAAGTAACGAATGGATTTAATAAAGTTAAAAATATCATTATGCAATATGTAGAAAGACAAGATAATCATTGGGTAAAATCAGCTTGGGATGCAATCGAAGAGGAGATTGCGTTATTAAAACACTTCCATCAGGGTGAGACAAATGAATATGAAAACCACTTTGAAAAGGATAAAATAGACATCCAAAAACGCTACACACCTTATACAGAAATTGAGTATATTAATGGTGGTCTAATCTATTTAAGAAATACAATTAAAAACACAAGCAACTCCCATTAAAAGGAGTTCTTGTGTTTCTTTTGAATGAAAAAATGTAGCACAAATGGCAATATACCTAACCATTTATTACCAACACCCGAGTGAACTAAGTATCGATCTATTTTTGTTTCTTTTGAGACCGTTTGCTTTAAGGTAGATTGCACAACATGATTTGTTAAATATTCTACATATTCCTCACGTTTCATCTTCACCATCTCCTTAAGCATAGTTTGCACTTTGGCGTGATAGTTATGTAATATTATTTTTGCATTTTTGAAATAATTTCTGAGTAAATAGTATTGACATCCTTACCATCACATGTGATGATATAGTCTGATGCTTGTTTATACAAGCTCTCTCTTCGTTTAAACATCTTCTCTTTGTCCTCAAGGTCATTTTTAGTCCATAATGGTCGCGTTTCATCTGCTTCTAAACGTTTACAAATTTCAGAGAAAGTTACATCTAAATATATAACCTTACCCTTCTTACGCATCTCTTCTATATTTTCGTCTTTTTCAACAATCCCACCACCTGTTGAGATAATATCCGCTACACATTCTTTTAAAGCATTGGTTTCAAGCTCTCTAAAATAAGCCTCACCATCTTCTCGAAAGATATCTTTAATCATCCTTCTTGCAGTCTTCTCAATATATGTATCTGTATCAATATATGATACATCTAACCGATGACTTAATTCCTTTCCTATTGTACTTTTACCACTACCCATAAAACCAATTAAATAATATGTACACATTATTGCTCATCCCCTATTTTGCAAAATTAATAAAATCTTCTCTTAACACATCTATTCAAATTGAATTTGAAAGGAGGTGAACACCTTATGAATCTGGCAACAAAATTATCCAATAAAATACTCCATTCTGCAATCCGTCAAGGAGCAACAGATGTTCACTTTTATCCTGCAGAAACAGATATTAAAATTTATTTTCGAATTTATGGAAAAAGAAAATTGTATAAATCCGTACCTCATAATCAATATCAACTTCTAAAGACCTATTACAAGTTCAGTTCTGGAATGGATATCGGTGAAACACGAAAACCACAAAATGGTGTATTAAATATTCATCAACAAAATAAACGTTTTGCTTTAAGAATCTCCACATTACCAACGCAACAAGAAGAAAGTTTAGCTATCCGTATCTTACCACAGGATGACCAACTAAATCTGAATGAATTATTTCTTTTTCCTCATCAATTATCAAAAATAAAACAATGGTTAACAAACGAAGCTGGGTTGATTTTGTTAACCGGGCCAACTGGATGTGGAAAAACCACAACTTTATATGCATTATTAAACTCTGTACTGAAAAATCAATCCTACCAAATGATTACGTTAGAAGACCCAATCGAAAAGGAAATCCCTAGTTTATTGCAAGTTCAAGTCAATGAAAAAGCTGGAGTTACGTATCAAACTGGTTTAAAAGCAGCTCTTCGTCATGATCCAGATATTATTATGGTAGGAGAAATTAGAGATCAACACACGGCAGAATTCGCCTTTGAAGCTTCATTAACAGGGCATCTTGTTTTGAGTACCCTACATGCTAAGGATGCGCCCGGTACAATTCACCGTTTAATGGACATGGGGATTTCTGAAACAGATATATTACAAACACTCATTGGCGTAGCAAGTGTCCAATTATTACCTCTCACGATGAATGGTTCAACATATCGCAGAGCTGCTATTTTAGATTTATTAGAGCTCAACTCAAAAACAAATATCTCGTTAAAAGAAAAAAGTCAGCACATTTCTTCTTTTCAACACCTACGAAAGAAGGCATACGCTTATGGATTTATTGATGAAATTACGTACAAAAGCTACAGTTAAGAAATCTCCAAAAAAGGAATTACAATTACGATTTTTAAAGCGATTAGAACGACTGCTACGAAACGGTTATCCGCTTATCACTGCTTTAGAGAAATTAAAATGGGACAAAGCTTTAGTATCTTTAGCAGAACGTATAAGTACTGATTTAAAAAATGGAAAGCCGTTTAATGAAACCCTTGAGAATGAAGGTTTTGCAGATATTATTACAAATCATTTATATTTCATTCGTATAAATGGTGAATTAATCGAAACTTTACAAAAAAGCATTCATATGTTCGAACACCATCTAAAACATATCCAAAAATTCCAACAAGTGATTCGTTATCCAATTATTTTGCTTAGTATCTTTAGTCTTTTATTGTTTTTTATCAAACAATCCGTTATGCCTTCGTTTATGGAGCTTTTTGAGAATAGTAAAGAATCAGCTATGACATTAAACATCTCTATTTTCATCATCGATTTGTTAACATATGGCTTTATTGCACTTTGTTTAATCGCAGTCTTATTTTTTATAATTTGGCGAATCCACCAAAGTAAATTCCCTATTGAACGACAAATCAATTTTTACCGACATATCCCAATCCTGAAGCACTTTTTGAAAATCCAAACTTCTTTCTTATTTGCTTCTCATTTGAGTACATTACTCAAAACAAACTTATCAATGAAACAAATCTTTAACCATCTAATTAGTCAAAATAAATTCCCTATTATCTCTCACTATACTGAATTAATGATGAATGAACTAGAGAAAGGAAGATATTACTTAACGACAATGTCACAATTTTACTTTTTTGATACGAATTTACGTGACATATTCCAAAATAATCAGCATGAAGATATGATGACTTTAGAAAAAGATCTTTCGCTTTATGCAGATATATTAATGGAAGATCTAGAAAGAAAAATCATTAAAATTATTTCCTATACACAACCAATCTTTTTTGGTATTTTAGCATGTTTCATTATTTTTATTTATGTCACTTTAATGTGGCCAATGTTCCAACTTATTCAAACTATGTAAGGAGACAAAAATATGTTTAAAAAAGAAGAAGGATTTACGTTAATTGAAATGCTCATAGTGTTATTAATTATCTCTGTATTGATTATTCTAATTATCCCGAACTTATCAGGTAAGTCTAAGGAAGTTCATAATAAAGGATGCAAAGCGCTTCAATCATTAGTTCAGGCACAAGCAGATTCGTATCATTTAGATAATGGCAAAACAGCTACATCTATCGAAACTCTCGTTAATGCAGGATATATTGAAAATGATCAAAAAACTTGTCCAAATAATGAAACACTAACGTTAAAAAATGGAAAAGTCATTGTCAGTTCCGGAAGTTAAGAAATTAAGCGGTTTCACCTTAATAGAGATGCTCATTGCATTATCTGTAATAGCCATCTTGTTATTACTTTATGTCCCCATTCAACACAGTACAATCCTAAATCTCGAAGAAAAGAAGTTTTTTGAACAACTGGATTATGATTTGCAACTATTACAGAACAAATCACTTGGTTCAACTAAAACTTGGGCATTACAATTTGAGAACAATGGTTATCACATTTTAACGTTAAAAGAAAAACCTCTTATAAAAAGGGAATTACCAGAAAATTGGAGAATAAATTACAGGGTATCCAAAACGATTCATTATAGTAGCACTGGAACCTTTAAAGATCCAGGTACAATTTCCATTCACACAACAAAAAATAATTACCGCTTGGTATTTCCATTCGGTAAAAGTAGGTATCGACTTGAAGAACTATAATGGCTTTTCCTTTATCGAAATTATGATGGCCTCAATTCTCTCACTTACGATTATTCTTACCATCATCCCCGTTGCGAATCAACTTCAAAAAGAAAGAGCTGTACTAAATGAAAGACTTGAGCACATCAACATTTTAAAAGACAATTTGCAACAGTATACACATGGCAAATCAATCAACTTACCAAATGAAATCTCAAAAAATAATATAAATATGACATTTCAGATGGAGAATAAACTCTTGAAAGGTTGTATCAAATGGACCAATGCTAAATTTAAACAGGAGAACGAATGCTTGTATGGGATCATTGAAAACTGAAAGCGGATTTACTATGATATCTTTACTTATAGCTTTTGGATTTTTAGTAATTTCATTGCCGATTTTAACCCATACACTTAAGTCAGTCCAATACGAATCTCTAGACGAAAAATTATCAGTGGAACACTTCTTTATGTTTGTCAGAAATGACTTAATTAAATCTCAAGATTTCATGATTAAAGATAACACCTTATATCACACTATCGAATATAAAGCCTATAAATGGGATGAAGCAAAATTAACACATCGTAACAATCAAATTGTCAGGACATTAAGAGGTGGTCATGAAGTATATTTGACTAATGTAAAAGGATTACATTTAGCTCCAATAGAAAATGGTATTGAGATTACCGTAACAATGATTGGAGGAGAAATATATACGAAAAAAATTATCTTTTATCAATCATGAGAAAGGATTTATATTCCCCTATATCTTATTTATCATCTCTTTGCTCTTCATCATTATTACTGCAAGTATAGCTACTTACAACAACGATGCTATGATTACGGATAATATGATTGAACAAGCAAAAATAGAAACGCTCTTTCAAATGTCACGGACAGAATTCATCGAATCTATAAGTGAAAATCAAAACATTCATCACGATGATGTTTTTAATTTTAAGTATCCATATGGTATTGTAACGATATCAATTAGAAAAATACAAGATGATACAATGTATACAAATTTTCAAGTAGATACATCAAAAGGGGTTCAATATATTTACCAGCATGCCATTCCCTATCATGAATCATAAGCCAATATATTAATGCTACGATAGTTCTTTTTTATAATCGTTGTATATTAATTTTAATATCATCCAGTCTAATTGATAAGTTTCATTTACATTATGATAGGACTCGTTTATAATATTTATGAGATGCATACGCTAAGGAGGGATTCGCATGGATCGTATGTTCCGAATGTTAGCTTTTTGGACAGGTTTGTTTACTGTAATGTTCTATATAGGTGATATGAATAAAGCTGCCCTTCTATTCTTAGTCCAAACTGCTTTCTTCTTAACAATTGGATATTTAAAATTATCGGAACGCATGTACATGTACTTTTTCGCTGCATATTGTACAGTTTTCATGGTCGGATTCACTTGGTATACTGAATTTATTATGATACCAGGATTTGGTGAATAACAAGAGATTATGAAAGACAGCATAAAGAAGCTTATGATTTCAATTGAAACCATAAGCTTCTTTATTTTTATTATTTATTATCTTACATATATAAATGGATTATTACGTTTTTCTGATCCAATTGTTGTTTTCGGACCGTGACCTGGAAATACAGTAAATGTATCATCTAATGTATATAATTTTTGTTTAATACTGTCAGATAAATCTCCAACATCTCCACCTGGTAAATCAGTTCTACCAACACCTTGATAAAACAGTACATCCCCACTCACTACTTTTTCCTCTTCATGAAATACATAACTTACACTTCCTGGAGAATGTCCAGGTGTATGATACACCTCAAATAAAAAAGGTCCAATATTAAATGTACCCTCAGACAAAACGTGTTCTGGTGGACTTGTAACAATATCTTCTCCAGTAAATAATTTCGAGCGATTTAATTTTGATTCTTCTAACCAATCTTTTTCCTGCTCATGTAAATAGACATCAATATTATAGTGCTTTCTTATCGTATCTAATGCGCCAATGTGGTCAAAATGAGCGTGTGTTAATAAAATCGCTAAAGGTGTGACACCATCTTGTTCAATAGTTTCAATAATGGTTTCTGCGTCTCCACCTGGATCAACAACCAAAACATCATTTTCCTTTTGAAGAATATAACAATTTGCACCAAGCGGTCCTAAGGACATTCCTTTTATATGCAACTTCATTACCTCCATTGTTTTTGGATTGTATACTGTGTTTGATTTATAACTCGACAAATCCTTGGGAATCATTTAAAATGAATAAAGAAATGCTTATTCATTATATGAATTAAACAATTTTTATTATGTAATTTATTCACTTGAAAAAAAGGAGGATATAATATGGTATTAGGAATTATCCTATTATTAGTTGCTCTTTTATGTGTAGTATCTGTTATTCGTCAACTTAAGTATCGAAATCTTTTCGCACTCCTATTCTCTGCAGTTGCAGCTTTAGGTTTTGGTTTCTTCTCAATTGCTACCATCATATCTGAAATATCAAGCTAACGTTACATAACTACCATGATTAAGATAAGACCCTTTTTAAAGGGTCTTATTTTTTTCGTAATTAAGTTCTCTTCGAATAATTAACTTCGCTAAATGATAATCTTCTTTTTGAATCATACTCGATCGCCACAGCTCATCTAATTCCATTTCTAAAAGAACAATATCACCTGATCTCTCGCCTGTATATACATAAATACCATAGCTCTTTAATAATTGTTGAATATCATAAATAGATTGCAAAATGAATCACTCATTTTCATTGAATTCTTTGATTCTATCATATTATGTGACTCCAAAACATACAAGTGAAGCGTATCACCCATCATTTAAAAAGGAGTACTTTCATGAAGAAAAAAGGATTTATCTTTTGTATATTTATTTTGGTAATGGTGCTAATCACCATTGCTAAAACCAAAAATCAGCCTGTCATCACGTATTATCCACCAGCAAATCCTGAAGATGCTTCTTTCACTGAAACCAAAACATCTTTGCATGTACATCAAAACAAATTTATCATTCAAAGTATCTCTAAAAGCAACATGCCTCTTTTTTTAAGACAAGATGTTTCTTTTACCTTTCATAATGGTAAGCTAATGAGCCTACTACATAGATGGGAAGAAAAAACAGATGAAATTCAACTTAAGGAAGAATTTCCAATAACGGATAATGGTCTTTACGAAGCCATCACGTTTCACTTTGGTGAATTCCATCAGACAAATGATAGCATTAAGAGTATTCAAAATATGACAAATAATTGGATGTATGTTCATAAAAACAAGAGTAATATTACGACCTTCAAAGATGTCTCTTCTACGCGAGAGAAGCATCTAAAAAAGAAGTTTGATCAAGCTTCATCTAAAGAACTCAATCAACAATTAGAAAAAATGACCAATCATTTCAATGTAAATTTAGACGAATATACCGCTATACCAGTAACAGGATTATCTACTTATACAAAACAACCTATACCAAATCTAAGTCAATCTGAAACAGATAAAATCATTGGTCAACTATGGGAAGGTTTGTATAAAAATTATGCGATTCCAATTGTTAAGCAGCAACAACAAGCCAATAATTCCTTACCTTTTATTTTATTCTCCAAAGACAGTAGCCATTTAATTGTACTTTTTGAAATAAATGGTGAGTTTAGACAATTAATACAAAAATATTCATGATGATGTATGTAACACTTGCGTTTCTGTAACAATTTGTTGAACAGGTATATCAAATGATTCAGCAGGTAGTTCTTCAACGAGCTGTTTCTCACTTACAAGCGAGAGCGTATGTTGTTTGTAGTCTTGTAAAAAGCGATCATAATAACCACCACCAAAACCAATTCTATATCCTGAATGATCAAATAAAATACCCGGTACAATGATTAAATCAATGTTTTCTTTATCAGTATATGTTGTTTCATGCTCGTTAGGCTCTAACAAATTATAATACACAACTTCTAATTGATTGAAAGAAGTAAATTCATAAAAATTCAGTTTACGTGCTTTTGGTAAACATTTAGGAGCTGATACGCGTTTACCTTCCTTCCATGCTAGTTCTATAATCGGCCGTGTATCCCATTCAAATCCTTGCGAAATTGTAATGCCAATACTTTTCGCTTCTTTCCAATATGTGCTATTTATTAATTGTTTCATTATATTTTTTTCAATCGAGGCTTTTTCATTTGTAGAAATTTCTTTTAATGTTTTAATTGCTTCTAAGCGCAGATTTTCTTTATCCATTTAACATTCACCGCCATTGATCAAGATAAATGCTTTCTTTATGAAATAAACCCTTATCTTTATTATTAAAGAATAAGGGTTTATAAAAATGTAGATATTTTACTTTGTTTCACGATGCAAAGTATGTTTTTTCAAACGTGGGCAATATTTCTTAAGTTCAAGACGCTCAGGATTCGTTCTTTTATTTTTTGTAGTAATATAATTACGGTCTCCTGTTTCTGTACATGCCAAGGTAATGTTTACACGCATGATTCTTCCCTCCAAATCCGATTAAGCTTAATTCCATCTTACTTTCGTTTCCATACCCGTTAATAATATCAGATTTTAGAACATCAGGCAAGAAGCTTAAAATATAAATTTCTATTTCCACAAGTCATTCTTTTATGATATAACTATAAAGTAGAATAGTTTATGGAGGTTTAAACATGCTGTACGTGATTATAACTTTACTTGTCATTTCAATCGTACTATTTATTAGTTCATTCTTTATGAATGATAAAGTTGCTGAATTAGAAAATCAATTTGAGCAATTGTCAATGTCTTCTTTCCAAGAAACGTATCAACTAAATAAAAAAATTAAAGTTCTTGAAGAGGAATTGCTTACACCTGACTTCAACAAATCAATTGATTCTAAACCTAAAGAAACAACACAACCACTTATGCTTCAAAAAGTATATGAGCTATATCAACAAGGTTATTCAATTGAAGATATTCATCATAAAACAGATCTAAAACTAGATGATATCAAAACCATCTTAAGAAATAGTAAATAATTAAAGAAGGAGATTCTTATGAAACAATATGTACGAACGTTTTCTATCGGTTTATTCATTGCCAGCCTCTTACTATTGATTACGTTCTTATTCTCAAATTCTTCCCTTAATAATCGAGCGAATTTGTCAGACGATGAAATGGTCGAGCACTTAAAAGATTCAGGGTATCGTGTTGTAACAGAGTCTGAATACATATCATTATCTGTACAGCAAGATAAGAACAAAGAGAAATCAACAAGCAATAAAGAAAAAGACGCCGATAAGGAAGATAAAAAAGATTCAGATGACAAGAAAGCAAGCGATAAAAACGAAGAAAAAGACAAAAAGGATAAAAAAGATAAAGAAAAACCAAAATCTTACACAATCGAAATTGCTTCTGGTATGGCAATTTCAGAAGTAACAAATCAATTAGAAAATGATGGTCTGATTAAAGACGCTAGAAAATATGATCAATATTTGAAAAAACATGATTATGAAAAATATATTCAACTTGGTAAACATAAAGTCACTGATGATATGAGTGAACAAGAAATAGCTGAAGAGTTAATCAAAAAATAAATGATCTCACACAAAATGACGACGTTGGAATTCCAACGTCGTCATTTTTCTTCGCGATTATTTAGATTTCTTTTTATCTCGTTTTTCTTTCAAATCAAAGTACGAATCCAAAATACCTTTACCGATACGTGAGTTAATATGTTCACCTTGTTTGGTTGTATTCGGAACTACAACAGCAAAGGCTACTTCCGGGTCATTATGAGGCGCATAACCTACAAGTGTAAGATTTTCTGTATTAATCTTCTTCCCATCTTTAAACACTTCATTTTCTGCTGTACCCGTTTTACCAGCTGGTTTATAGTCTACATTTTGGAAATAGCTCGAAGCCGTTCCTTCAGACGTTTGATACACACGTCTGAAGCCTTCTTGAACACGCTTCACATATTTATCATCCATTTGAATACGATTTAATACATCTGTATCCACAGATTTAAATACTGAGCCTAACTCACCATCTTTTGATGAGCTTGGTTCTCTAGCTTCCTTAAGAAAATGTGGTCTCACTCGGTAACCATCATTTGCAATCGTTGAAACATATTGCCCCAGTTGTAATGTCGTAAACGTATCATACTGACCAATCGCAAAGTCCATAAGTAAACCAGGATTATGTTCTACAGGGCCTTCATAACCAGTACTTTCAAATGGATAATCTACACCTGTCTCCGTACCAAGTCCAAATTGTCTATAATAATTACGCATTTCTTGAAAAGCATCTGTATCAAATTTTGCTTTCCGTCCATTCGGGTTTCCATATTCGCCACCCATTCGCAGCGCAATATAAAACATATACACGTTTGATGAACGCTGTAAGGCAGTTATTTCATTAATAGACCCCATATTTTGCCATGACCCTTTTTTCGGTGTACCCAAAATTTTGATTGGAGCATCAGTAAAATACGTATCCGGTTTAATAACACCAGATTGATACCCTGACAGAACTGTTGCACCTTTTACCGAAGAACCAGGTCTATGTGCGTCATATAAAGCTTGGTATGCAGCATTTTCAAACTTACCTTTTTTTCGATCATAATGCTGTCCTGAAACAGATAATAACTCTCCTGTTTTTGGATTCATGACAACTGCCATTGCATCATTCATATGAGGATTCGCACTGACAGCTTTTTTCATTTCATTCTGAATTACTTTATCAACTTTTTCCTGTAATTCCATATCAATGGTTAATACAAGGTCCTTACCTCTTTCACCAGGAACAATTACATCAGAATCAATAACGACATTATTTTTGTCATTTGTATATTGAACTTGTTCCTTACGACCTCTTAACAATTCCTCATATTCTTCCTCTAATCCATTTTTGCCTACACGGTCATTTCGGTTATAACCTCGTGTTAAGAAATAATCTTCTTTTTCACTCGGTATTCCTTGTTCTTGAGTCGTAATTGACCCCAGTAAACTATTGAAAGTATCTTTATATGGATATACTCGGTTCCAATCTGTAGTGGCATTGACACCAGGTAATTCATCTAAATGCTCGGCAACTTGAGCATATTCTTTTGCAGTTACATTTTTATTTTTAATAATTTGCGGTGTAAGTTCCAAGCCTTTATCCAGTTCTTTTTTGATAGCAATGACTTCTAATTGCTTATCTGTAAATGATTTTACATCTTTATCCGGAATACGCTCTAACACCTTATCATATTGATCTGCATTACTTAACTCAGCTGCTTCTTCTTCAGATAAACGATCATTTGCTTTTTCTTCATCTTGTAAAAATACATACTCACGTTTATCACGATCTGTGATTTTATCCAATGATTTTTTATCATCCATCGAAATGTATGTAGCTAACTTATCTGCTACTTCGAGTTTTTCTTTTGCTTGGACATTCTTTGGCGGTGTGTATGTAATTGAATAAAGCGGCTTATTATCTACGACCGTATTATGGTATCGATCATAAATCTTACCACGTGGTACTGGTAAGTATGTTGTGTCTTTGATTGTATGGTCTATTTTTTCTTGGTAGCTTTCCCCATCAAGTATTTGAACAACACCTAGTTGAACAATTAAAATGGAAAATAAAACAAAGACAACAAGAAATACTAAATTCAAACGAAAAGGCAACTGTCCTTTTCTTTTTTTCTTTTTCATCGTAACCCCACCATTTTTGAAAATCATTCAATTATATCTTGAGTTATTATAACATTATACTGCTATGATTGCAGGGTTTTTCCGATGAAATTATAGTTTATTTGTAACTTGAGTCTTCTTGATTACAAAATACATCCAAATATAGCTACATCCAAATATAAGAATTAAAATTGTGATTACATATTCATTCGGAAATACAAATATACCAGCTAAAAAAATTAAGACAGAGACGATACGTCCAACACTGACATACAATTCTCTTAATACAATATACTCTACACGATATGGCCCTGCCTCACTCGATTTTCCAATTACATCATAAGTAAATGATGCATAAGCAACATAAAATATTGGCTCAGCAATTCCAAGAATCACTGCATAAACCATCAATTGACCGGCAAAAAGTTCCGGTAACAAAATAAAAATAACAGCCACATAAATAAGTGTCGAACCAATTAATATAAAGGTTGGTCTTCTCGAAGCACGAATAATTCTAAGTACAACAAGATAACTAATCAACGCAAGTAACGATACAACTGTATTGATCACACCATATCGTAATTCACTATCAATAATCATAAAAATCCAAATTGAAATCACAAAGAGAAACACTCCATCACGCAAACCCTCAAAAAAATGTGTCTGTAACAGTAATGACCAATCGGGATTTTCCTTTTTCTCATCGATAACATATTTCAAATTAAATTGTCCTCTTATATTTCGTTGACTTATAAAAAAACTAAGCACAATCGCAATAAGAAATAGGAAAAATGAAATCGCAAAGATGACAGAATATCCTGTAAGTCCTGTAAAACGACTAATCAAATAACCAGCTAAGGAAGGCCCAACAATCCCCGTAATGGATTCCAAGCCTCCTAAGCAACCATTAAAAACATCTCTTGTTTCAGGCTCTGTAATTTCAAAAGTCAAAAGTTTAAATGACATCCAATAGCAACCATATCCAATACCGATTAATGCTCCTAAAATAAAAATATGTTCTGAAGCTCGTTCATTAAATAACAATACCGTCAGGAAAAATAAAGCTAATAAAATCATCCCTATACGAATCACGTATATTCTATCTATTCGTTTCGCAATAATCCCAGCAATCACAAAAGAAATCATTTGGAATATATATATGCATAAATTATATAACCCAATAATCCAAAAGCTTTCCACTTGTTTCCACAAGTAAATATTGATAAATGTATTTGAAATAAACATGCCTAAAGCATATAATCCACCGATATGTAAAAGTAAAATTAAATCTTTATGTGTGAGCCAAATGGTTTGAGCACGCTTCCATAAAAAGTTCATCTTATCTAACTCCTTTGGTGAAATTAGTTTTCACCAAAATAGGAGAGATATGCTTTTAAATTTCATTTTTTGATACATAACAAAAACACTAGAAGTGATTGATACTCACTTCTAGTGTTTAAAATATCTCATTTATTTTGTTGCATTTTTATAATGTTCTTCAACTTTATCCCAGTTTACAACATTCCAGAATTGTTTTAAATATTCTGGGCGTTTGTTTTGATATTTAAGGTAGTAAGCATGTTCCCAAACATCTACGCCTAGAATTGGAGTTTTACCTTCTGAAACTGGATTATCTTGGTTTGGAGTACTTGTAATTTCAAGTTCACCGTTATTTACAACTAACCAAGCCCAACCAGAACCAAAACGTCCAGCTGCTGCAGCTTCAAATTTGCTTTGGAATTCTTCAAAGCTACCAAATGTATCTTTAATTTTATCAGCTACTGAGCCTTTTGCTTCTCCACCACCATTAGGTGATAAAATTTCCCAGAAGAAGCTATGGTTTAAATGTCCGCCACCATTATTACGTACAGCTGTACGAATATCTTCAGGTACGGCGTTCAAGTTTTTAATTAGTTCATCTAATGATTTACTTTCTAGATCACTGTGTCCTTCTAATGCTGCGTTTAATTTTGTTACATATGTGTTATGATGCTTCGTATGATGGATATTCATCGTTTCCTTATCAATTGTAGGCTCTAAAGCATCGTATTCATATGGTAGTGATGGTAATTCAAATTTTGCCATTGTGTGTTTCCTCCTTAAAGTATCTAAATAGTATGAACTGTTCATTTTCAAGACTAACAAAGCTCACAATGAGTTGCAACTGTTACGCTTTTAATTCTGAGTTTTTTTGTTTGTTTTATCAATCTTTAAAGACATTTAAAAAAACACAAGCATTTGCCTGTGTTTTATATGATGGCTCAGGACGGAATCGAACCGCCGACACAAGGATTTTCAGTCCTTTGCTCTACCGACTGAGCTACTGAGCCATATCTTATGTATGTAAATAATATGGAGGAGGTAGAGGGATTCGAACCCCCGCGGGCTTTTACACCCCTATCGGTTTTCAAGACCGGCCCCTTCAACCAGACTTGGGTATACCTCCGTATATAACAATGGTGGACCCTGCAGGATTCGAACCTGCGACCGATCGGTTATGAGCCGATAGCTCTAACCAACTGAGCTAAGGGTCCGTCGCTTTTGGTAACAAGGGCGACCGGTGGGGATCGAACCCACGTATGCCGGAGCCACAATCCGGTGCGTTGACCGCTTCGCCACGATCGCCATAAGTCATTATATTAAATACTAAGTAGCGGCGGAGGGGATCGAACCCACGACCTCTCGGGTATGAACCGAACGCTCTCGCCAGCTGAGCTACGCCGCCATCAGGCTCCACAGGTAGGATTCGAACCTACGACCGATCGGTTAACAGCCGATTGCTCTACCACTGAGCTACTGTGGAATAAAT
>DATGUN010000006.1:0-101399 GCA_035301285.1 Virgibacillus sp. | reverse complement strand
TTCTTTTCAAGCTTGCCGATGGGAACCTGGTAGAAACGGTATTGATGCGATTCAATTATGGTCTGAGTGTATGTGTAACGACCCAAGTCGGCTGTAATATCGGGTGTACATTTTGTGCAAGTGGATTGCTGAGGAAGAGCCGTGACTTGACCGGAGGAGAAATCGTTGGTCAAATCATGCAAGTGCAGGCACACCTGGATGCGATGGGTAATGATGAACGCGTGAGCCATATCGTCGTCATGGGGATTGGTGAACCATTCGATAACTTCAATAATCTGATGGACTTTTTATATGTTGTCAACGATGATAAAGGTTTGAATATCGGTGCGCGTCATATTACTGTTTCAACGAGTGGCCTGGCACATAAAATATACGAATTTGCTGATACAGGCATTCAAGTGAACTTGGCGATTTCCATTCATGCACCGAATAATGAATTGCGTACGCGTATCATGAAAATCAATAAGGCATTTCCGATTGAGAAACTGATGAAAGCAGTCGATTATTATTTGGAAAAAACGAATCGACGTATCACATATGAATACATTATGCTGCGGGATGTCAATGATCATAAGGAGGAAGCTGTTCAACTGGCGGGGTTGCTGAAAGACCATCGTCATTTGGCCTATGTGAACCTGATTCCGTATAATACGGTCAGTGAGCATGATCAATATGCACGCAGTGAATCAACATCCATTCAGGCATTTTTTGAAACGTTAAAAGAACATGGTATCAATTGTGGAGTGCGCTGGGAGAATGGTGCAGACATTGATGCGGCTTGCGGACAACTTCGCAGTAAGCAGATGAAGAAGAAAAAGATTGGTTAACTAAAATAAGTACGAATACAAATGGGGACTGTAGGTGTATATATGCACTTACGGTCTTTTTTTAATCCAGGAAGCAAATTTTTTTAAAAAAACGATTGTCCTTAACGTTGCGTAAAGGATTATGACAAGAATTGTGAGGGGGAATACTTTTTCGTTTATCTCATATTGAAAAGAATCTTTTAAATGAATAACTTATTGACAGTCAAGATATATACTGTTATGGTTATATACATAGGTATATGACCGTAATAGTGGATAACCTCAAAAAGGAGGACCGTTTCATGAAAAGTGTTTTTAATTTCAATGCGGATAAACCGATCTATATGCAAGTTCGTGAACTAATCGAAGACCAGATTATCCATAAACAATTGAATGAAGGAGATCAGTCACCTTCTATAAACCAGCTTGTCCATTACTATAAGATAAATCATGCAACCGTTTCTAAGGGGATAAATCAGCTCGTTGATGAAAAAATCCTTTATAAAAAAAGGGGTATCGGAATGTTTGTGGCTGCAGGAGCGAGAAAAAAGATACTTAAGCATAGACGTCAATCATTTATTGAAGAGCATATCGTCACGCTTGTACAGGAGGCTGATAAATTGGAGATTTCCACCGATGAAATCCTAACCTATATCAATGAAGCGAAAGGAAGGGGAAAACAATGAATATAAAGGCAAAACATCTCACTCTTCGTTATGGACGTGAAGAAATATTACATGATATGAATTTTGAAATAAGTGAACCTAAAATCTATGGTCTTCTTGGGAGAAATGGTGCCGGAAAGACTTCATTGCTATCGTTGATAGGATCTTTTTGTGAACCGACTTCGGGACAAATATTAGTGAACGGTGAAGTGCCTTTTGAAAACACTCGGATAATGCAAGAAATCACTTTTATGTACGATAAGGACTTTGGGGACGAAACAGATCCACCGTCCCGGATCTTAAAAGATATTTACCGCTACCGTCCTCATTTTGATTTGGAATATGGGATGCAGCTCCTGAAGAAGTTTAAATTAGAAGGGGAAAAATCGGTAGCGAAACTTTCGAAAGGGAAGCAATCTGCATTTAATGTTGTTGTTGGATTGGCAAGCCGGTCATCCATTACAATATTTGATGAAGTGTATCTTGGAATGGATGCGCCGGCACGTGATATGTTTTATAAGGAACTTTTAAAGGATCAACAATTACGGCCAAGGATTATCATTTTATCGACACATCTTGTCACTGAAATGGATTATCTATTTGATGAGGTAATCATCATTAAAGAAGGGAAAATCCTCCTTAAGGAGCCATATGATGAGATTGTATCCCGTGGTGTAACGGTAACGGGAAGTAAGCAAGCCGTGGAGGAATTTGTTGAAGGGAAAAATGCTCTTCATGAAGAACAATTAGGAGATACAAGGGCTGTCACACTTTACGGAAAGGTAAGTGAATCCGAGCAAGCGTATGCCAGAGAACTCGGGCTTCAGACCAGATCTGTCTCCCTTCATGATCTTTTTATTCATTTGACAAAGGAGGAAGGATAGTATGCAGAAGCCAGTATCGTATACAAAAGTAGGTTCGGATTTATTCTATCTTCAATTAACATGGACATTTTGGGCTCTCGGAATTTTCTTGTTTATCAATATCGCAAGGCTCCTATTCTTCAATCATGTAGATTCGTATTATAGTGGTGGCTATATCTCAGCCAATATTTTTATGTTGGTCATCGGGATCATTGCGATAAATTTTTTGCCATATTATGTGGGGAATGGGATTACCCGCAAAAATTATTTCGTCGGAAATGTTCTTGCAAGCATTGGTTTATCCATTGCCATTCCAATTCTGGTTTATATTATCAGTTTTTTTGAAAAATTAATCGTAAACAATGTTACTTCTATAGTATTGCGTGACAAAACGCTGGAGACAGCAGTGGAAGAAGTGACAACTGAAATTGATGGTAATGTTATCGGGGAAGTTATCCAGTCGATTATTCTGACACCATTTATTGATCCAGGATCAAACCTTGTCCTGTCGCTTGCATTATTCAGTTTGCATATTTTTGTATTTTATATTATTGGTTGGATGATCGGAGCGGCATTTTATCGGTTGGGAGTCATCGGGGGACTTATCTTTAGTGCAACTGGTCTGGCGCTCATTCTGCTCAAGGACTCTATGATTCGTTTGGTGCTTGATATTCCGTTATTACAGAATCTGAAAGTATTGGAGAATGTTCCGGAAAATATGGCTTTACCTTCTGTTTTGATTATCGTTCTGGTATCGATTATGCTTATCCGTATCCTCACGAAGCGGGTACCCATAAAAATATAATCAGGTGATAGGGTTGTTATGGCCCGTTTCATCGGGACGGAGAAATATAACAGCCCTTTTTCATACCGGCTCAATCTCCAGATTCAAATACCGATTCAAAAAAACGTGTTGCAGGCCCAGTGAGCAGTTGGTAGTAATCGGCAAATACACTTGCGGCAGTATCGCCAAGCCATACATCCGGCAATAATTCCTTTGGTAGATTCGGATCGATAAACAAAAATTTTCGATACTGGTGAACAAGCGTCGCCGATTGAACAAACGCTTCACTGTCACTCATTTTTCCAGTATCGAGCTTGTTCTTGGCAAGCATATACTTTTTGCGATAAACATCCACAAATTTTTGATATTGATTTGTGATTTCTGTTAAATCCCAACATTTATCCACCATTTGCTTTTGGTCATTCATTCCAGCATAGTCCGCTTGGAAAAAGGAAACATACGAGTGAATGCCATATTTAGCGATTAATCGGCTTACCTCTTTTTCCAATGGATTCGGCGTTACCCAACAACTATTGGTTAAAGGACCGAATCCACTCCATGTGAGTTCTTTCCTGAGTTCATCACGTACCCGCCTTTTTTTCTCTGGAATGGTATAAACAAGAATACGCCACTTCCCATCCCAGTCCGGTGCACTCGATTTATAAATGCGTTTCGATGCTTCTTCCATTCGGGCTCGTCCGGGTTCAGTCAATGAGTAAAAGCTTTTATTACCTCTCTTTGTGGACGTTATCCACCCTTGTTTTGCCATGCGCGAAATAGCCGCTCGAACAGATTGTTCATTATGTCCGAACGCTTCCAAAAGACGGATTAAACTCCCAATCCAGATGACATTTCCATAATGCCGGATGTAGTCACCATATAATGTAAAAATCATCGCACGTGTTTGAAATGGCTTTTTCATTATGATCGCTTCCCTAGTATATGATAATAGGTTCTATAATAATCAGTGTACAATAAAATGGGGTAATATTCATTCTACGTGGGGGGATCTTTTTTAACGAGTTTGTGATTAATGGTTTAAAATCACGGTCAGTTAAAAATGTTAATTATTCCAAAATTCTCATTGCCATTCATATGACGTATTGTTATAATGGCGTTAAATAAACGTAATGGAGGTGGAGGGTGTGTACAATTACGTGGAAGGTACGGATTCCGTTGCTGATGGTGATGTGGCAGGCAATGATCCAGAAAGATATGCCCATTTCATGGAGCGGATTGAAAGAGGCGATAAAATCGAGGCGGATGACTGGATGCCCGATGATTACAGGCAAGCACTCATAAAACTGATTTCGATGCATGGCATGAGCGAAATTATGGGAGCGCTTCCAGAGAAGGAATGGACACCGAAAGCGCCGTCGCTCAAACGAAAACTGGGCATCATGGCAAAGGTGCAGGATGAAATGGGCCATGGCCAGCTCCTGCTCCGTGTAACGGAAGATTTGATGCGTCCATACGGGAAAACGCGTGAGGATTTGATGGAAGACTTATTGGCGGGACGCTTGAAATTTCATAATGTCTTCCATATGCCGACGAAAACATGGGCGGATGCCGGGATGGTCGGCTGGCTTGTTGACGGGGCGGCGATTATTTCCCAAACAAATATGCTCGATGCATCTTACGGGCCGTATCAACGTGCATTGAAACGCATCTGCCAGGAAGAAGTGTTCCATGCCCAGCACGGGGAGTCGATTATCATGGCGCTTGCGGAAGGGACTGATGCACAGCGTGACATGTTACAAGAATCCCTTGATCGCTGGTGGCCATCGCTGCTGATGTTTTTCGGACCTGCATCGGCTGAGACGACAGGATCCTCAAAACAAGACATCATGATCAAATACCGTATTCGGAAAAGTTCCAACGAAGCGTTACGTCAAGCCTTTCTGGATAAATACCTGCCCCGTGTTTTCTCGCTTGGTCTGACAGTGCCGGATGATACGGTACACTATGATGAAAATCAGGAGCGCTGGATTTATCAGCAGCCTGACTGGGGGGAATTCAAGCAGATCATCAAAAACAAAGGACCGAAATCACAAGCGCGTCTCAGGCTCAGAAGCATTGCCTATGAGAATAATCGCTGGGTCCGCCAAGCATTGATCCCGCAAAATGCCTGATTCTCGATAAGAAGGGGGAGGATGATGTGTCCGCCGAAAATGAAGCACACTTTTATCAGGAGTATGAAGTGTTCAGCAAACGAAATCATAAATCGCCCATGCAGCATCAATTCAGCTTGCTTGCGCCAAATGATGAAATGGCCCTCATGCTTGCGCAGGAAAACTTTATGCGGCGGCAAGATGTGATTGACATATGGGTTGTGCCCCGTAAAGCGGTCAACAAGTTGACACCGGAAGAACGACATGCATGGACCAACCGCCTTGACAATAAACAATACAGGACAACAAAAGGGTACGGCTATCTAAGGAAAAAATGGCAGGAAAAAGAACAGGGGATGCTTGATGAGAAAGAGATCATGTCATGGAAAGAGGTGAAGAAACAGTGAAGCATGTGGAATCACCTCAAGAAGCAAAACAAGATCCATCCTATTATCAAGCACTTGTAGAACTTCTCTATCAATTAGCCGATGATGATTTGCTCATGTCGTTCCGTGGTTCGGAGTGGCTTGGGTTGGCACCTCATATCGAAGCCGATCTTGCGTTTTCTTCCATCACCCAAAACACGATGGGGCATGCGGCGATGTATTATCAGCTGCTTGATGATTTGGGGGAGGGAGATGGTGACTTGCTTGCCCATGCCCGCCCGGCCAATGAGAGATGTAATGCCATCTATATGGAAAAACGGAACGGGGACGGGGAATACTGGGAGGAGCCTTATTATGATTGGGCGCTTGCCGTTGTCCGAAATTATTTTTATGAAGCATTTAAAAAAGCCAAATTGAAGTCGGTTGCGAATAGTTCCTATAGACCGTTGGTAGATGTGGCAAAAAAAGTGCAGATGGAGCAAACCTATCACTTGGCTCATTGGAAAATGTGGATAAAGCAGCTGCAACATTCAACCGATGAAGGAAAAAGGCGGATACAGGAACGTGTGGAAGAGGCATGGACGATGTTCAAAGACGTTCTTTCACTTGGTGAACAGGTCGAACTTATGGAGGGGTTCAATCTTGTGACGGGAGAAGAATCTATCAATATTGACTGGATGCAAGAAGTGGCAGACACATTGATTCGCATCCCGACTGCACCATTGGGAAGTGTTGAAGGACATGGCAGACATCGTGAACATACGACTGATCTCCATCATGCCCTTGAAACAATGGCTGAAGTGTATAACAGTGACAGGGAAGCGGTCTGGTAGACAGCTAGCTTATGGAGGTAATGGAGAAATGTCACAATAAAGGGGAGACAACATGTGGAAGGAAGAAGAAATACGTGCGGTGTTACAAACGGTTGATGATCCGGAGTTGCCATCAGTCAGTGTCTATGACCTTGGAATGGTGCACGAAATCATGGTCATCCAACGTCTCGTCTCTGTCACGATGGTCCCTACTTTTGTTGGCTGTCCGGCGCTTGATTTTATCGAACGTGATGTTAAAGCAGCCGTTGAAAGGATCCCATGGGTTGATGGCTGCCAGGTCGAATTCACTTTCCGCCATCAATGGTCGACAGATGCCATTACGGAAAAAGGGAAGGAGCAGTTAAAGAAGCATGGCGTCGCACCGCCTCCGGAAAATTACATCCCGGGAGAAATGTGGGCCGTTCCATGCCCCTATTGCAGTTCGGAATATACCTCCATGGATAATGTATTCGGCCCGACGGCATGTCGAAGCATCCTTTATTGTTCCAGCTGCAAAAATCCATTTGAAGCGATGAAGCCGGTCATCAAAGATCCTGCCAATGCATGACGCTGTATCCGGAGTTGTATATCACACTCTGAGAAGATGCCAGGCGTTTGTGTATGGCGTTATCCCGTAGCGTTTATAAAGAGAGTACTGAAATTTAAACAGGGAGTTGATAAACATGGCAAAGGTGATTGCATTATATGAGCAACCGGAAGATAAGGAGAAATTTGACGCGCATTATTTCAACACACATACCCCCATCACGAAAAAGATTCCCGGGCTCAGGGATATGAAAGTAACCAAAATCATTGGGTCGCCTGCGGGGAAAAGCCCGTATTATCTTTTGTGTGAAATGGTTTATGATGATTTGGAGTCATTGCAGAAAGCGATGCAAACCGATGAAGGAAAAGCATCCGGCAAGGATGTCATGCAATTTGCGGGTGATATTGTTACGTTGATGATTGGCGAGGAAGTCGATGGGTGATACCAATATCCAGGTGAATGTGACGGATCGGGTGGGAATCATCACATTAAACAGGCCACGTGTCCATAATGCACTCGATCGTGAAACGGTAAGAGAAGTGGTTGAACAAATGGAAGCATTCAACAGCGACCATCGGGTCCGTGTCATTGTCATAAATGGGTCTGGTCCGGCTTTTGCGGCAGGGGCTGATGTTCGGGAGTTGCGTGATGCAACGCCGAAGTCTTTGGAACTGGATGATCCGTTTGCGGATTGGGACCGGATAACGCGCATCCATAAACCTGTGATTGCTTCGGTCCACGGGTTTGCGTTAGGGGGTGGATTTGAGCTTGCCCTTCATTGCGATATGTTAATCGCTGCGGAAAACGCTGTGTTCGGTTTTCCTGAAGTGACACTTGGTGTTATGCCAGGGGCAGGTGGAACACAGTTGCTTACAAAAGCGATCGGCAGACGGAAGGCGATGGAAATGATTTGGTTCGGGAAACGGTTAAGTGCAACCGATGCGGCGTCGGCTGGTATCGTCAACCAGATTTTCGATGAAGCGATTCTCGATGAGGAAACAATGAATGTGGCTGGGAAACTTGCCGAGCAGGCGCCAATTCCAGTCCGGTTGATTAAAGAGGTGGTCAATCATGCCGAGGATCTCCCACTTATGGAAGGGATGAAGCTGGAGCGGAAAAACTTCTATCTGACATTTGCGACAGATGATCAGTCAGAAGGGATGCAAGCTTTCATAGAAAAACGGACACCACGATTCAAGGGGGAATGAAAAAATGCCAGAAACATTGCAAACCATCCAACTCCATAAAAGAGACGGGATACTGATGATTACACTAAACAGGCCAGATGCTTACAATGCACTTACTGAAACAATGACCGCTGAATTGACACAGGCTTTTAGAAATGTGGCAGGAGCGAGTGACATACGTTGTGTTGTCGTGACTGGGGCGGGAAAAGCGTTCTGTGCAGGGGAGGACTTGCAAGGTGTGACAGATGATACCGATTATGCTGCACTCCTTCGCGCGCGTTATCACCCGATGATGGAAGCATTGAAAAAGGTGCCCCAACCTGTTGTGGCTGCTGTCAATGGTGTGGCTGCGGGAGCCGGGATGAGTCTTGCATTGGCGTGTGATTTTCGTCTCGCCCATAAGAAGTCATCGTTCGTCAGTGCTTTCATGAATATAGGGTTGGTTCCCGATTTCGGGATGATGTATACGCTGCCGAGACTTGTTGGCTATGCCAAGGCGCTGGAGATTACAGTGCTTGGTCAACCCATCGATGGAAAAAAAGCCATGGAGCTTGGCCTGATAACCGAATGGGTGGAAATGGATGAATGGGAGTCGGGGATTGAGGTGTTTTGTGAGAAACTTGCATCACTCCCGACAACAGCCATTTCATTAATAAAACGCTATATGATGGACGCGATGAACGAACCGTTGGATGGACTGCTTGAAAAAGAAGCGGAGGCACAGCGGGTGGCTGGTGAAAGTGCTGATCACAAGGAAGGTGTGCGAGCGTTTGTGGAAAAACGGAAACCATTTTTTAAAGGGAAATGACATCATAAGAAGCTGAGAACAGCGCTTTTATACATCAATGATAGACATTTTGGGGAAGGGAGTAAAGTCGACATGTCGCTGCAAAAGATTACAGTTGCCGGCGCAGGTGTAATGGGGCGTGGTATTGCTTATGTAAGTGCGCTGGCGGGGTTTGAAACGACCCTTGTCGATATATCTACACGGCAACTTGAACAAGCTCTGAGCTTTGTGAGGCTGACGGCGGATAAAGGGATGGAAATCGGAAAAGTGACGCCTGAACAAAAAGCGGATATTTTGGCACATTTGGACTCATCTACCGATTTGGAAGCGTCGGTCAAGGCGTGTGACGTATTCATCGAGGCCGTACCTGAAACGAAGCGTTTGAAGAAACAGGTGCTGGGAGATGCAGATATATCCGCACCATCACATACCGTTTTTGCATCGAATACCTCCACGATCAGTCCGACGGAGCTTGCCTCTTATACAAAACGAGGGGATCGTTTTGCCGTGATGCATTTTTTCAACCCGGTACATCGCATGCGGTTGGTTGAAATGGTGAAGGGTCTGGAAACAAGTGATGCAACCATCCAAACAATACGTCAGACAGCGGAAAGAATGGGGAAAGAGACGGTAGAGGTGCAGGAGTTTCCAGGCTTTGTCACAAGCCGGATCAGTGCGCTTGTCGGCAATGAGGCGTTTCACATGCTTCAGGAAGGTGTCGCATCGGCCAGTGATATTGATAAAGCGGTGAAGCTTGGCCTGAATTATCCGATGGGTCCCTTTGAACTTGCCGATCTTGTCGGTTTGGATGCTCGTTTGAATAATTTACGTTATCTGCAAGAGAGGCTTGGGGATAAATATCGTCCAGCGCCGCTCTTGGAGCAATATGTTGCTTCTGGCAGGCTTGGAAGGAAAACCGGTCGGGGGGTCTATCAGTATACTGAATAAGAATGATAGAACATATGAATCGTATAGATAGGTAGGTGACGTATGAAAGAAGTCGTGATTGTTGATGCCATTCGTACGCCGGTCGGCAGATATAAAGGGGCGTTGAAACATGTGCGTCCGGATGATTTGGCGGCCACCCTTATTCGCGCATTGCTTGAACGTCATCCTGATTTGCCGCCAGAGGAAATAGAGGATGTTGTACTTGGAAATGCCAATCAAGCGGGTGAGGATAATCGGAATGTGGCACGTATGGCAGGTTTGCTTGCCGGATTGCCTGTGGAAGTAGGCGGGACAACGATCAATCGTCTGTGTGGGTCAAGTCTTGATGCGTTCATGTATGCTTCCAGGGCGATCATGGCGGACGAGGGGGATATTTTTATCGTCGGGGGAACAGAAAGCATGACCCGTGCACCCTTTGTGATGGGAAAACCGGAAAAGGACTTTCCAAGACAAAATATGGCTTTAATCGATACAACGATCGGATGGCGATTTACCAATCCTCAACTCGAGAAGCGGTATGGAGCGGATTCAATGCCGGAAACAGCGGAAAACGTCGCTCGTCAATATGGTATTTCAAGGCAAGAACAGGATGCGTTTGCATTGGAAAGTCAAATGCGGGCAAAAGAAGCCATGAGTAGTGGGTGTATCAGCGAGGAAATCATACCGGTCATCTACACAGATAAGAAAAAGCAGACGGTCAGTGTGACAGCGGATGAACACCCACGGCCACAGACAGATGCTGCGAAATTGGCATCACTCCGTCCATTATTTCCTGATGGGACTGTTACAGCTGGGAATGCTTCAGGTATCAATGACGGCGCTGCAGCACTTATTGTTATGAGCAGGGATAAGGCGGACCAGTTGGGTATCAAACCGCTCGCTAAATATGTGGGTGGGGCGACTGCCGGTGTTAAACCGGACATTATGGGGATTGGCCCGATTGATGCGACAAAGAAATTGTTGAAGCGAACCGACGTGAATATAGATTCAATCGGCCTGATCGAACTGAATGAAGCATTTGCATCGCAATCGATTGCTTGTATCCGGGAATTGGGTTTGGATCATGGAAAAGTGAATGTCAATGGTGGTGCAATCGCATACGGTCACCCACTTGGTGCGAGTGGCGCACGTATATTGACAACACTTATTCATGAAATGAAACGCCGGAACGAACCATATGGCTTGGCGACGATGTGTGTCGGCGTCGGACAAGGAATTGCAACCATGGTGGAGAATATATGATAGGATCCTTTTCCGGATCAACCGGATAGATGTATTTCATGGCGTTGGAATGAATAGGAGGGAAGGCGATGAATCCTGTTTGCGGGCAGTTACAGATAACATATCCTATTATACAAGGAGGCATGGGTAATATCAGCAATGCCCCCTTGGCCGCGGCTGTTTCGGAAGCCGGTGGGCTTGGAATGATCGGGTGTGGAACGATGGAACCTGATGAAGTGGAAGCGATCATCAAAGAAACAAAGAGACTTACTGGCCGACCTTTTGGCATCAATATCGCCATCAATGTTGCAACGGATGTTGAAGCGATGATCGAGCTTTCCGAAGAATATGATATCCCTGCTGTCTCTTTGTCTGCGGGGAACCCGTCTCCATATATTTCAAGGCTTAAAAATATGAATAAATGTGTTCTCACCGTTGTTGCATCCGTGAAGCATGCCAAAAAAGCTTGCGAACGCGGTACAGATATCCTTGTTGCGGAAGGTGTTGAGGCAGCAGGCATCAACGCAGCATCTGAGCTGACGACTTTTACATTAATCCCACAAATGGTCGGTGCTGTCGATATTCCTGTACTGGCCGCGGGTGGAGTAGGTGATGGAAAAGGTCTGGCGGCTGCCATGGCACTCGGAGCATCTGGTGTCCAGCTGGGTACGCGGCTCATCACGACAGAAGAAGCACCATTTCATGACACCTATAAACAGCATATTTTAAAAGCGGAAGGAACGGATGCCGTTTTAATCGGTCGGATTCTTGGACCGCTCCGACGTGTATTGAGCACACCATCTGTTGAAAACCTTCGTCGACTGGAACAAGTTGGCGACCCTGAAGATGCGTATCGGACATTGACTTCAGAATCAATCCATCGAAAAGGAGCGCTTGATGGTGATTTGGAAAGTGGGTTTGTGAATGGTGGCCAAGTTGCCGGTTTGATTACGGATATCCCATCCGTAAATGTTTTATTTAAACGTATGTTGACCGAGGCCCGGAAACAGATGGAGTCGGTAGGCCTGTTGTTGGCAGGTGGTAATGAGCAGGTGAGATAGTCTGGGAGGTGTCAATCTATGAAACAAGGCATGGATATAGGCAGACAGGAAACCATTGAGGTCCGAGTCACAGAAGCGATGTTCGCACGCTTTGAAGGGGAAGTGGTCCATCCGGTGTACTCGACTGTAGCCATGGTGTATCACATGGAATGGGTGTCACGGAAAATCATCCTCCCCTTTCTCGAAGAGCACGAAGAAGGGATGGGGGGAGCCGTTACGTTAAAGCATGTCAGTCCTTCTCCATTGGGCTCGACTGTCACGTTGACCGCAACACTTATCGGATATGAAGGGACGAAGGTCATGACAGATGTCAAAGCATATAATGATGCAGGGCTCATAGGCAAAGGAGAGGTGACACAGATCATTTTGCCGAAAGAAGTGATTGCCGAAAAAGGGATGGCATAGATGTGTATAAGGTGAATAGAATCGATTCATATCTGGATGCAAATATAATGTGAAGAGGTGACGCGTATGAAAGCGGATTTTCCATTGCAGAAAATAATCGATGATCAAGGTCATATCGTGAACCCAGATTACGAGCCCATGATTGACAAACAGTTGGTTGAAACATTTTATTATCATATGTACCGGATTCAAACATTTGATGGAAAAGCGATCAATCTACAAAGACAAGGGCGCATCGGGACATACCCCCCTTTTGGTGGTCAGGAAGCGGCACAAGTGGGGAGTGCGCTGGCGCTTGATGGGGACGATTGGATGTTTCCGACTTATCGTGACCACGGTGCGACCTTGACATTCGGCCAGGATATGACACGCTTGTTTTTGTATTGGAATGGTCGGGTGGAAGGGTGTGTTCCGCCTGAGAATAAACATATCTTCCCTGCTTCCGTGCCAATAGCGACACAGCTTCCACATGCCGTCGGTGCTGCATGGGCCGAGAAAAGAAAAGGAACAAAAAATAGTGCCATCGTCTATTTTGGAGACGGCGCTACTTCGGAAGGTGATTTTCATGAAGGCATGAATTTTGCCAGCGTGTTCCAGACCCCGACGATTTTTTTCAATCAGAATAATGGATACGCCATTTCTGTTCCGATTGAGAAACAGATGCATTCCGAAACGATTGCCCAAAAGGCCTTGGCATACGGGATGCCAAGTGTCCGTGTCGATGGGAACGACTGCTTCAGTGTTTATTTCGAGACCAAAAAAGCGCTTGATGTGGCACGATCAGGGGGTGGACCGACATTGATCGAAGCGGTCACATGGAGAAAAGGTGCCCACACCACCGCTGATGATCCATCCAAATACCGAACGGAAGGGGCGGGAGATGATATTGTCGATCCACTTGTCCGTCTAGAGCGATATATGAAAAATCATGATTTATTTGATGAAAACAACATAGGCCATATGCAGAAGGAAATCGAAACGGAAGTGGAAGATGCCATTCAAGCGATGGAAAGCTACCCGAAAGCGGATGTCAATGATATGTTCGATTATGTCTATAAGGAACTGCCTGAAGGACTCCGGAAACAAAAGGCAAGCTATCTTGCATCTTTGGGAGGGAAATAGAGTGAAATCATTAACTCAACATGCGACAACTGAAAAGTCAGCCACCATGACAATGATCCAGGCAATCAATGATGCACTCAAAATTGTTTTGGAAGAAGATGAAACGACGCTTTTGCTTGGCGAGGATATCGGGAAGAATGGAGGCGTGTTCCGGGCGACAGATGGACTGTATGAACAATTCGGCGAAAATCGTGTCGTCGATACACCGTTATCCGAATCGGGGATCGTTGGAACCGCACTCGGGTTAAGTGTGAATGGATTCAAACCGATAGCCGAAATGCAGTTTATGGGCTTCATCTATCCGGCGTTTGATCAAATCATGACACATGTATCAAGACTCAGGATGAAAACGATGGGGCGTTATGAGGCTCCGCTGGTCATCAGGGCGCCGTACGGGGCAGGAATAAGAGCGCCCGAAATCCATTCCGACAGCGCTGAAGCGTTATTTACACATATCCCCGGCTTGAAAGTTGTTTGTCCGTCTGGTCCGGAAGATGCAAAGGGATTATTGATCCAGTCGGTGATGGATCCTGATCCGGTATTATTTATGGAACCCATGCGTAGCTATCGGTCTGTAAGAGAAGATGTCGCTTTTCAGTCATATACCGTCGAGATCGGCAAAGGGAATGTCATCCGTGAGGGAGATGATGTAACTCTCATTGCTTGGGGAGCGATGGTTCCGGTTGCTGAACAGGCCAGCGAGCAAGCGCGGAAAAAAGGGATTTCCTGTGAAGTGATCGATCCGCGTACACTGACACCGCTCGATACCGTTTTAATTGGATCATCTGTGGAAAAAACCGGAAGAGCCATCATCATCCATGAAGCCCAAGCGATGGGAGGGTTCGGCAACGATATCATAACCACGATTAATGACACCGCATTTCTTTATTTAAAAGCACCGGTCAGGCGAGTGACGGGCTTTGATGTGCCAGCTCCCTTTTTTGCATTGGAAAATCATTATTTGCCTACTACAGAGCGTGTTGTCCGATGTATTGAAGAAACAGTCTCCTTTTAACACTTGATATTTTCTCCATGACGTTGTATGATAGCGAAAATCTAATTATTTATTTGCATTTGAAGGAAATGTACAGATAGGTTTTAACTAAAGAGTCACAAAATTATAATAATAAGGATGGCTTTTTCAGTCTATGCTCATCATTTCTTCATATGCAGAAGCAGTATCACCGGGATCAAAAAACAAGGGGGAATATGTGTGAAAAAATGGCTATCATTCATGGTTGTGTCGATCCTCAGTTTAGGCGCACTTGCTGCCTGTGATTCGGAGGATGCAGAAGGAGATGTCTATACAATCGGTGCTACACAAATTGTTGAACATCCGTCATTGGATGCCGCATATGACGGGTTCCAAGATGCCTTGGAAGATGAAGGTCTCGAAGTGGATTTTGACTTTCAGAGTGCACAAAATGATGTCAGCAATGCGGGTACGATTGGTAAAAACTTTGCTTCAGATGATGTGGACCTGATTTTTGCAAATTCCACACCAAGTGCTATGGGAGCTAAACAGGCGACAACAGATATCCCGATTGTCTTTACGTCTGTGACGGATGCCGAAATCGCAGGACTCGTTGATGACAATGATGATCCGGGCGAGAATGTGACGGGAGTAGTGGATTTGCATCCGGATCAGATAAACGAAACGGTTGATTTCATCGATTCCAATTTTCCCGATTCGTCGATAGGTCTTGTTTATAATGCCGGTGAAGAGAACTCTGTCGTTCAAATCGATTATATTGAGGAAGCGATTGAAGGGACGGGTCTTGATATGGTTGAGCGTACGGTATCCTCTTCCTCAGAGGTCCAACAGGCGGCTTCATCACTTGTCGGAGAGGCGGACGTCATTTATATCATTACGGATAACACCGTCGTGTCAGCGCTTGAAAGTGTCATCGGTGTCGCTAATGACAATGACATGCCACTGTTTGTCGGGGAACCGGATTCGGTGGAAAAGGGTTCATTTTTGGCATATGGTTTTGACTATTATGATCTCGGATACCGATCGGGGGAAATGGCAGTCGAGATTTTGACGGCTGGTAAAGAGGCTGGCGAATTGTCGGTTGAATATCCACCTAACGTCGAATTATATATCAACAAAGATGCCGCGGAAGACCAAGGCATCGAATGGGATGAGGCGTGGGAAGAAGACGCCAACGTGGTGGAAACCGATACGGAAGAGTAAATATATCAGGATGGAATCATAGGCAGGCGTGTATTAAGCCGTCTGCCTTCTTTCATTCTGTTGTCGACTAGGATGTTTGGAAGTCTTTAGGGGGAGAGATGCATTATGTTTTTATCGATGTTCAATGCATTCGAATTGGGAGTCATTTACGCCATTATGGCACTCGGGGTCTATCTATCTTTTCGAGTGCTGGACTTTCCGGACTTGACAGTTGACGGAAGCTTTGTGACAGGAGCAGCGGTTGCCGGTGTTGCCATCCTTGGTGGCATTCCGCCTATCATCGCCAGTGTGCTCGCGGCTTTGGCTGGATTTTTAGGTGGCTGCATGACGGGATTGCTTCACACAAAAGGACGTATCAATGCATTGCTTGCCGGTATTTTGATGATGATCGCCCTTTATTCCATCAATTTGCGAATCATGGGCAAGCCGAATTTATCATTTTTACGTGACAGTACGGTTTTTAAACAACTTAATACATTATGGGAGAAAACAGGAATCGATACGATGTTTGCAAACGTCTTGCATATGTTCGGGCTGGAACGTGTACCATCAACATTTTCCATTATCATTGTCATGCTTATCGTAACGTTGGGTATCAAATTCTTGACCGATTACTTCCTGAAGACGGAAATCGGCCTGGCTTTACGTGCGACGGGAAACAACCAAAAGATGATCCGCAGTCTATCGGCAAATACGGATTCGCTCATTATTATCGGTATTGGCATTTCCAATGGGTTGGTTGCATTATCTGGTGCATTGGTCGCTCAATATGATGAATTTGTGGATGCGAATATGGGGATTGGAATGATTATTATCGGACTTGCCTCTGTTATCATCGGAGAGGCGTTATTCGGCACGAAGACGATTGCCCGGACGACGTTGGCGGTTATTGCCGGTGCCATTATATACCGGATGGTTGTTGCTGCCGCGCTGCGTGTTAATTTCCTGAATACCGGCGATATGAAGGTCATAACGGCGGTGCTCGTCATTGTCGCATTGGTGTCACCCAAAATACTTCAGGCGCGAAGAGATAAAAAGCGACGCATTCAAAAGAGGGCATTGCTAAGCAAAAAGAAAGCAGAGGAGGTATAAACGATGCTTCGTCTACAAGATATTGCCATGACATTCAATGAAGGTACACCTGATGAAAAGAAAGCATTGCAATCAATCGATCTGGAACTGCACAAAGGCGAATTTGTGACGGTTATCGGCAGTAACGGGGCTGGGAAGTCAACCTTGATGAATGTCATTTCCGGAACACTCATTCCCGATGTAGGGGATGTGTTCATCGATCATCAGAAGGTCGTCCATCTCCCGGAATACAAACGCTCGCGATATATCGGCAGGGTTTTCCAGGATCCCATGTCAGGAACGGCACCATCCATGACCATTGAAGAGAATTTGGCCATGGCCTATGCCCGTGACAAAAAACGTTCCCTAAAAGTAGGTGTCACAAAAAAGCGGAAGGCACTATTCAAAGAGAGTTTGAAATCATTGCAATTAGGTCTTGAGGATCGGTTGAATGCAAGGGTTGGTTTATTATCAGGTGGGGAGAGGCAGGCTTTATCCTTATTGATGGTAACATTCACAAATCCGAATATCCTTCTGTTGGATGAACATACGGCAGCACTTGATCCCACACGTGCTAAGCTCATTACCGATCTGACCAAAAAAGTCGTTGAAGAATCTGGCTTGACGACCTTGATGGTAACGCATAATATGCAACAAGCTTTAGATCTTGGAACAAGGCTCATTATGATGGATAAAGGGGAAATCATTTTGGATATAGACGGTGAGGAGAAACAAGGATTGACAATCGAAGGGTTGATGGATGCGTTTCAGGAAAGACAGGGGACGGCATTCAAAAGCGACCGAGCTGTACTTGGCTAAATGGTATCTATCGGGTTGGGTACAATGGATGTTCAACGTGCAGCGGCTGACACACCCCAACACAACTCCATTGGATTACAGGGGCATACTACAGTCGACAGATGGAAATGGGGCACTCTTCACAGTGACATAGCTTTTTTAGTTTTGGCATGTCCAGAACCTCAATCCACCCATTCTTATATGAAATGATACCCTCTTTTTTGAAAGAAAGCAGCAGACGGTTGACCGTTTCGCGAGATGATCCCACCATCTCGGCAAAATCATTGTTCGTAAATTTCCGGGTGACAAATGTATGGTTTTCCCGCTGTACGCCATATGTATTCGCGGCACGGAGGATAGTAGAAGCGAGCGCGCCATCTTTCCCGTGGAAAAGAAGATCCCGCAGCTTCAGTTGTGTATAACGTTTCATGTGGGTTTGCCATTGTATGAATTCCAGCATCAAATCATTATTTTCCATAATCATTTCTTTAAATGTGGCATAATCGATGATGCCGATGCGACTGTCTTCCATTGCTCTCGCGGTAAAAGGACTTACACGTTCATCTTTGCCGTTGTATTCACCGAATAGGTCCATCGGGAAAAAGTAGTGGAAAATAAGCGTCTTACCTTCCTCATTCAATTTTGTCAGCTTGACATACCCTTTATCCACGAAGAAAAGTTTATTCAATAGGCCTTCTTCTTGGAAGATGATGTCGTTGGCAGAATACTGCTTGATGCGCATCGCGTTTTGTATCTGCTTGAGTGACTCGTCAGAAAAGTAGGATGTGTTCCTTTCAACCGTTAATATCCCTTCTGGAACCATATGGATGCCTCCCTTCAACATTTGAACATAAATCAGTTATCGTTTTATAAAAAGAAGCATGCTTGATGATTTACTCTACTTAAATTCAGACTACATCAGAGTTATCTTTTTGTCTAGAAATTGGTTTTATTTCCAGTCGGTCCTGTCGTGTGATAGAACCTTGGATGACACAACTTCGGCATCAAAAAACGTACAAGTGTCCAATCGTGCCCAAAGGTGGCGCACGATGTTGAAAACTTGTACGTTCGGTTCACATTACTTGATCTCAGAGTGTTTATATTCGGAACGTGAACGGTACTGCTGTTTGGCACGTTGTGGGTACCGGGCCGGCAGTGTATAAAAGTGTACTAAATGTGTGAATGGAATGGCGGCGAATAAAGCAAATGCTGTAATCACGTGTATTTTGAAAATCATCGGTACACTTTTCATAAGTTCATATTTAGGTTGCAGAGTGAATAAACTACGGAACCATGGTCCGATCGTTTCGCGATATTCATATTCAACGACTGTCAGATTATAGATGATCGACATATATGTTCCGATTGCTGCGACAACCAATACAGCTGAAACAGCAAAGAAGTCGGCAAATGACGCATGGATCCGGATGGGGTCGATGACAATCTTGCGGATGAGGAGGATGATCAATCCGACAACAACCATCAGGCCCGCAATTCCCCCACCAATGATGGCACCCATATGGTATAAATGATCGGATATGCCAAAAAAAGTGTAAAAACCATGGGGGACAACCATTCCCATGATATGTCCGATAACAGCAAATACAATGCCATAATGGAATAATGGGGAGCCTATTCGCAGCCACTTCTTTTCAAAAAACTCTGTTGAGGGAGCTGCCCAGCTAATTTGTTTATATGTATAGCGGTATAGCAGTCCTACAATCATAATGATTCCTGTAATATAAGGGAAAATAACCCACCAGAATATTTCGTTCATGGTACACTCTCCTTTTTTGGCAGTTGAGAAAACCCGAAGACCTTTGAAACACCATTCTATTAATGGTGTGGGGATGTGTATCGTTGGGCGATGAATACCATCCCCACCGTATCATTGGTATAACATCGGGTATGGAAGGTTTTCCAAATCAGCATCCTCACGTTCAAATTCGAGTTTTTCAATTTCCTCTTTTGTTGGTTCATCGAATATGAATTCCATTAACACATACAGGATAATGGCGTATGGGTTGTCGCCGGATATACTGTCCTTCATCCGCTGTACAGCGACAGCAAGCCGCCTCAGAATCCAAGCGCTGTTTTCGTCTTCCGGTGCGACGACGAGATATTCGAACAACATCGGAATATAGTCTGCAAGCTCATCATCAACCCGCTCGAATCCAGACTTGGATATGACTTTTTGGAGTTGGATGATGGCAGCCCCGCGCTTATTGCTGTCGCCAAATTCGTGTCCGGTCAGGTAAAGACCGAGTTTCGAGCGAAGATCAAAGGTTGAAACGTACGTTTCTTTGCGCTCAAGTTCATCTAAATCAAATATGGCGGAAGAAGCGGCATATAACCTCATCTTGAGTGCATTCGAATCAATGTCCTCTTCAATGCACTCATGAATGGCCGTCCGTTCTTCGTCTGTATTTGCGGGATAACTCAATAAACGTGATGCAATCAATAAACATGCGCGTTGTTGATCGTTCATTTTTATCTTCCTCCACCGAACGGATAGGTAACCATACCTTCTGGTGGTGCAATATCTTCCAAGCTGCAGGCACCTTGTTTGTAATAGTTATCGTCATTCATTTCTCTTCGGCCCGTTGGAATGACAAACCGTTCATTGTATTTTGCAACCCCGAGCAAACGCGCCATATCTTCCACTTCCTCTGGACTTGTACCCGCTTCTTTGACAAGCTCGCTTTGACGGAACTCATCAATGCCACCGACTGTTTTGCCACGCATGTGTACACGCATCGCGATTAATTTGAGCAGCACTTTTCGAATCACTTCTGTATCATCGGCAGCCATGATGGATGCCAGATATTCCATTGGAATCCGCATCTGATCGACAGCAGGGATATAGCCGTCTGTCTGCAAATCCTCTTCGTTCGTGATATGGTTCATGATTGGGCTTAATGGTGGTACATACCAAACCATTGGAAGTGTGCGGTATTCGGGATGGAGTGGGAGCGCTATTTTCCACTTCATCGCCATTTTATAAACAGGTGAATTCTGTGCACTTTCTATCCATGAATCATTGATTCCGGCTTCACGTACCGCTTCGATGACTTCCGGATCAAATGGATCTTGGAAAACATCAAGCTGTGCTTCGTATAGATCTTGTGGGTCTTCGACGGATGCCGCTTCTTTTACTTTATCTGCATCATACAAGACGACTCCGATGTAACGAATCCGTCCGACACACGTTTCGGAACAAATGGTTGGCAGTCCTGCTTCTGTACGAGGATAGCAGAAGTTGCACTTTTCAGCCTTGTGTGTGTTCCAGTTATAATAAACTTTGTGATAGGGACATCCACTCATACAGAAACGCCAGCCTCGGCATGCTTCCTGGTCAACCAGTACAATGCCGTCTTCATCCCGTTTGTATAATGCCCCTGAAGGACAGGAGGCGACACATGACGGGTTCAAGCAGTGCTCGCAAATACGCGGCAAATACATCATGAATGTTTTCTCATACTCCATGGAAATGTGTTCTTGTAACTTTTTGACGTTAGGGTCGAGTGGAACGATTTCACTTCCTCCGGCTAAGTCATCATCCCAGTTGGAACCCCATTTTGGTTTATCGATATACTCGCCTGTAATCGTTGACTTTGGCCTGGCGACAGGGAGATTTTCTTTCTTGGGACTGTTGATCAGATGTTCATAATCATATGTCCAAGGTTCATAATAGTCTTCCATTGTTGCCATGTCAGGGTTATAAAAGATATTAGCCAACTTGGAAATGGAACCGCCGGCTTTCAATTTCAGCTTGCCGTTTTTAAGTTCCCATCCACCTTTGAAACGATCTGTGTCTTCCCACTGTTTCGGATACCCTGTTCCTGGCCGTGTTTCCACATTGTTGAACCACATATACTCTGTTCCGGGTCTATTGGTCCAAGTGTTTTTGCACGTAACGGAGCATGTGTGACAACCAATACATTTATCCAGATGCATGACCATAGCTACTTGTGCTTTAATCCTCAAGCCAATCTACCTCCTTCAATGCTCTTATGACAGCTATCGTATCGCGTTGATGTCCAGTCGGTCCGTAGTAGTTGAAACCATAGCTGAGTTGGGAATAGGCACCGATCATATGTGTCGGTTTCAGGGAAATACGTGTGACACTATTATGGGTTCCGCCGCGTTTCTTGTTGACCACGGTACCCGGAACACCCAATGTCCGGTCTTGGGCATGGTACATATATGCTGTTCCTCTAGGCATGCGGTATGTGAGAACGACTCTTGCCGCTATCGCACCATTCCGGTTGTATATCTCAATCCAGTCGTTGTCTTTCAAACCAATGGAATGCCCATCTTCTTCATTCATCCAGACGACCTGCCAGCCACGGAATAATGTCGACATGTTCGTCGTATCCGTGAACATCGTGTGGATACCCCATTTTTGGTGTGGCGTCAAGTAACGGACGGTAATGGACTTCCCGTTTTCCTCGACGGTATCTTCATTCTTCAAAAAGGGTCCGTGTGTCAACGGTGGCAGATATAACGGCAAACCTTCACCGAAGTCCAGCATCATTTCATGATCAAGATAAAAACTCTGCCGTCCTGTAAGTGTCCGCCATGGAATGTTGTATTCGGTGTTCACTGTAAATGGCGAGTAGCGACGGTTGTCTTTTTCAAGACCGCTCCATACAGGCGTTGAGATGGTGTGACGCGGTTGGGCGGTTATATCGTCCAATGTCGTTTCTTCTTCTTCACGTGTTTTGGCAATGTCACCCAGCTTTTGGCCTGTTTTCTTCTCCAGGGATTTCCAGCCGGCGACAGCCCGTTTCCCGTTTGTTGCACCAGACATGGTCAGTATGGCGTTGACTGCCTGTATATCATTGTAAAGATCCGGATTTCCTTTACCGATACCCTCGCGTTTGGATGGACGAAGACGTTTGAGCAGGTCTTCGTAGACCGGTTCACCGGGGATGCTGACCCCTTTTGCACCGTATCCTTTTTTGATTTCCGGGCCTACCGTTGTCCACATTTGATAGACATTGGGATAATCACGGGTGACGATTTGGAAATTCGGCATTGTCTTTCCGGGAATCGCTTCGACTTCACCTTTTCGCCAATCTTTGATTTTACCAAGCGACTGGGAAATTTCGCCTTTTGTATCGTGATTTAAAGGTGTCATGACCACTTCATCGCTTTTAGGCAAATGTTTTTCGGCTTGCTCTGAAAATACTTTGCTGATCTCCCTGAAGGTGGCCCAGTCACTTTTTGCTTGCCAAGGCGGTGATATGGCCGCATTAAATGGATGGACGAATGGATGCATATCTGTCGATGATAGATCGTATTTCTCGTACCATGTTGCAGCAGGCAGGACAATGTCGGAAAACAGTCCGGAGCTTGTCATCCGGAAGTCCATGGCGACCAATAAATCGGCTTTTCCTTTTGGTGGTTCTCCTTCAGCTTTTACATCTTCCGGCTGCCAGGAGTTTGATGTATCGACCATGATCTGATCTTCTCCGCCGACGAGATGGCGTGCAAAGTACTCATGTCCTTTACCGCTATCACCGAGTAGGTTCGAACGCCAGTTGAAAAATACTCTTGGAAAGTTGCGGGGCTCGTCCGGATTTTCAATGGCCCATTCAACTTTTTCGTCTTTGATCTGTTGGACAATATCATCAATGACTTCTTGATCCGTTGTAGCTCCATTGTTTCGGCTGTTGGCAACCATATCAATCGAATTCTCGGTGAACTGTGGAAAGGATGGGAGCCATCCGAGCCGTGCCGAAAGAGCATTGACATCAGCAGGATGCATGCGATTGTACTTTCCACCCCAACCGGATTGATCCTCGTTAATAGGTGCTTCGTAACGGAATTGGTCGGTCGCGAAGTAGAAATAGGATGTTCCGTTCTGATGTCTCGGTGGTTTGGTCCAGTCACCCGCAAACGCTACCTGTTGCCATCCTTCCAATGGACGGACTTTTTCCTGGCCGACGTAATGTGCCCAACCTCCACCATTGACACCTTGTGAGCCGGTCAACAGGACGAGATTCAATATCGCACGGTAAATCTGGTCACTATGGTACCAGTGGTTCGTTCCGCCACCCATGGCGATCATGGATTTACCGTTTGTGCGTTCGGCATTATCGGCAAATTCACGCGCAACTTGGGCAACATGTGTTTTGTTGACGCCTGTAATGCTTTCCTGCCATGCAGGTGTATAAGGCTTCTCATCGTCATAATCAACTGGATAATCACCAGGGAGATCCCTATTGACACCGGTATGAGCCAGCATTAAATCCAGTACGGTCGTGACAAGCACTTTGCCATCCTGTGTTTCGATTTCCTTTACGGGTACCCCACGGGTAATGACTTTTGTGCCTTCAGATGAAAAGTCAGGGAATGTTACAAGTTGTGTATCATCGTGATCATCGATGAGTGTTAAAGCAGGATCGATTGTTGTCCCGTTATCTTTATCCAATTCCAAGTTCCATTGATTGCCTTCATCCCAACGGAATCCTTGGCTACCATTTGGGGTTTCCAATTGGTTGGCGTTTTGATCCCATAAAACGGTTTTCCATTCACCTTGCGCATGTTCGTCGCTTAAGTCAGATGCACGCAAGAATCGATCGGAACGGTATTCACCATCTTGTTCTTTTAAAGTGACAAGAAATGGCAGGTCGGTATATTTTTTGGCGTAATCAAAGAAATAAGGTGTTTCACGGTCGACGTAAAATTCTTTTAAAATGACATGTGTCATGGCCATGGCCAATGCACCGTCTGTGCCAGCCCGGGCCGGCAACCATAAGTCCGCGAATTTTTCATATTCCGCATAGTCCGGACTGACACCAATGACTTTCGTTCCGTTGTAACGTGCTTCAACCATAAAGTGGGCATCTGGTGTGCGTGTTTGTGGCAGGTTGGTTCCCCAGATAATATAATATTTCGAGTTGTACCAATCAGCACTTTCTGGAACATCGGTCTGCTCACCCCAAACCTGTGGTGAAGCAGGCGGTAAGTCAGCATACCAATCATAGAAACTGAGGATTGTGCCGCCGATGAGTGATAGGAAACGGGTTCCTGCCGCATAGCTGACCATTGACATGGCTGGGATGGGACTGAATCCAACAATTCTGTCAGGCCCATATTTTTTGATGGTATAGATGGATGCGCTGGCAATGATTTCACATGAGTCTTTCCAGTTCGCGCGTACAAAACCACCGCGGCCCCTTGCATTGACATATTGCTGTCTTTTTTCAGGGTCACTGGCGATGTTTTCCCATGCTTCAACAGGATCATATCCTGCGTCGCGTTCTTGTTTCCAAAGTTTAAACAGATCACCGCGGATATATGGGTATTTCACCCTGATTGGACTGTATGTATACCAGGAAAAGCTGGCACCTCTTGGACAACCGCGAGGTTCGTATTCAGGGAAATCGTCTCCCGTACTGGGATAATCGGTTTGTTGGATTTCGGATGTGATGATGCCGTCTTTTACAAAGATCTTCCAACTGCAAGAACCTGTACAATTGACCCCATGAGTGGAGCGTACGACCTTATCATATTGCCAGCGGCGACGGTAAATATCTTCCCATTCCCTTGGACGGGGACTTTCTTCTGTGAAATCGTCATTGATCCGATTGCCGCGTTTCAGATGTTTCAAGGTTTGAAACAGTTTATTCTTATTCTTCACCATTTACGCCACCCCTTTCTGTTGTTGTTTCAATTGGGTTGAATCGCTCGCCCATAATACGGAAACTTCCTCGGCCTTCTTCAAGTTCCTCGAGGAATATCTTAAATGTTGGTGCATTGGCAGCAACCAGGATGAGCCGTTCGAGATCATCCAATGAATCGATGTGATAAATCGCCTCCACAACGCCTGGAGGTATGGAATCAAATCGCATTTTCAACAAGGCTAGTAAATCTTCCCTGTCTTGTACGAAACCTGCTTCATTTTCAAAATTGAATATATTATCATCCAAAGTCATCACTCCTTTAAAGGATGTTACATTTTCATCATCTTAAAATAATCAGCAATCATGACTTCCTTGCAAACTTCGGCTATATCGTAGGCGAAACGCTGGATGTCATCATATTGGGCCTCAACTGATTCGTTGGTGAAAAATTGTGATCGGGATTGATTGAAGTTTTCACCAAACAGGACGATGACTTCCAGTCCATCTTCTTTTTTGATGACATTCGCTTGTATATCATTCAGATGGATATTGTACTTTTCAAGCTCCGATGTGATTTCATCGAATAGATCGGGTGAAACAGCTCGAAGCATCCGTTGTTTTTCGTGAGACAAATCATCACCTCCAAAGGGACATGCTCGATTAATGATGTGGTAAAATCTCTTCTTCTTTTTCATTGTGCAGTAGATTCACATGAAGGAGCGCATGGAACTTTTCCAAAACATCATCATTCAACGAACCTTTTGCAAGTATTTCTTTGATTTCTTTGACGAGCAGTCTCAAAATATCGTGATCACGTGTGAGCGCGACAATGTCATCGCTCAATTCAGGTTGTTCCTCTTTGATTTCTTTATATAGACCTTCTTCTTCTGAATCGGCGTGACGCAATGTTCTCGTTTCCCAGTGTTCGATGACGACATAGGCGAGTTCGCTTGCTTTATCTGTATCTCCGCTTTTTAAAACCTTCTCAAATAAGTCGGTGAGTTCTTTCGCTTCTATAAACGCTGCTTCATGGATGGCTGCGTGACTGTGGGCATGTTTTAATGCTGGACCTGACATGTTGGAACACTCCTTTTTGTGATGTTATATTAAATGAACCGAAACGATTGTGTTCAGTAGTGCTACTGTATATGATTGTATTGATTCAGTATATCGTTTACGTGTGGTTTATGATGTGACAATTGTCACAAAATGACGTTTGTAAAATGTGACATAAACGTGTCGTATGCTGTTTGTGAAGAGTGATCAGTTGTCATACTCAATAGATACATTCCAGTTTCACCATATTAAGGATGATAGATACCTGCATGAATCAAATTATATTTCAAATGAAAGCCATGTTCTCCAACGGATAGAGCATTCAATTTTGGCTCAGGCGTTGTTTCAAAAGGGCGATGGCAAAACAAAACCCATCCCTCGTTTGAAGGATGGGTTGTCAAATGTATTGTGATCCATATGTTGTAACACGTGTTGTTTTTCGGACAAAGTCTGTTTAAACGACCCCATGTGCGATCATTGTGTCGGCAACACGTTTGAATCCGGCAATGTTGGCTCCAACGATCAGATTCCCGGGCTGACCATATTTGAAGGCGGATTCTGTGCAGTTTTGGTAAATATCTTTCATGATTTCATGCAGCTTTTCATCGATTTCTTCAAATGTCCATGAGACACGTGAACTGTTTTGGGCCATTTCCAGCGCAGATACGGCTACTCCACCGGCGTTGACTGCTTTAGCGGGACCAAATGGAATGTTCGCTGCGAGAAATGTATCGATGGCTTCTTGTGTCGATGGCATGTTTGCCCCTTCGGCAACGGCCTTGACACCATTATTGATTAATAGGGCGGCTCCCTGTTCATCCAGTTCGTTTTCCGTTGCACATGGAATGGCGATATCGCATGGTACGGACCAAATATCCGTACACGTATCATTATACTGTGCAGATGGATGGTAATCGATGTAATCATGGATCCGTTCATTGCCTGTATCTTTCAGTTCGCGGATTGTCTGTAGATCGACACCATTCTCATCGTAGATAAATCCATCCGAGTCACTGCAAGCGACGACGGTCGCCCCCAGTTCAATCGCTTTTTCCATCGCATGGATGGAGACGTTCCCGGAGCCTGATATAACAACGCGGCTCCCAGCGAAGGAGAGGCCGTTCTCTTTTAACATTTCTTCGGCAAAATAGATCGTTCCATATCCAGTCGCTTCTGTGCGACCGAGACTGCCTCCGTATGTGTGGCCTTTTCCCGTCAATACACCGGCATGGAAAGCGCTCGTGAGTTTTTTATATTGGCCGAACATATAACCGATTTCCCGTGCACCGACACCGATATCTCCGGCAGGTATATCCGTGTCCGGACCGATATGTTTGTATAATTCATCCATGAAGCTTTGGCAAAAACGCATGACTTCCTGGTCGGATTTACCCTTTGGATCAAAATCCGCTCCACCTTTTCCACCGCCAAGAGGCTGTTTGGTCAAGGCGTTTTTGAAAATTTGGTTGAACCCGAGAAACTTCACGACACTTGTGGTGACAGATGGGTGAAACCGCAATCCGCCTTTATATGGACCGAGAGCATTGTTGAACTGGACACGATAACCTCGGTTCACTTGCACCTTTCCATTGTCGTCCATCCATGGAACCCGGAATGTAATGATGCGGTCAGGTTCGACTAATTGAGATAATATATTCTTTTCAATGTAGATTGGATGTTGTTCAAGGACGGGGACGATGGATCGGAAGAACAGCTTGATCGCTTGGTGGAATTCAGTTTGATGTGGATCACGTGAGACGACGGTTTGATATAAGTCATCTATATATTGGGTAACACTATTCTGCTTTTCTTGTGTTATCATAATTGCTTATCAACTCCTTTGGGATATTTCGCAATCGTTGTTTGAGTCATTTAATGTGTTTGACATAATGGGTCTTGTTTATTTTGTCTGGCCCATCTGAAATGGTTATGAAGAGGCTGGATGAACAACCTGTTTCAAAGTAAAAAGATTGATACTACTTATCTTAACGTATGCAATCAATCGAAACAATATAAAAATTAGATATAATCAATGCCGATATGCGATAATGGGTGTGAGGTGATTGGAATGGAACTGAGGCAAATAGCATATTTCATCGAAGTTGCCAGGCGTGAGCATATGACAGATGCTGCACACCATCTGCATGTTGCGCAATCTGCGGTCAGCAGACAAATTGTCAATCTGGAAGAAGAACTCGGTGTTTCTTTGTTCATACGCGAAGGGCGTGCTGTTCGTCTGACCCCGATCGGCCATATATTTCTGTCGCATATGGAGCAAGTGATGAATGGGATAGGTGACGCAGTTCAGGTCATTGAAGAATATACCGATCCGGAGAAAGGAACAATCTATATAGGGTATCCGAGCAGTCTGGGTACATATGTTTTACCGACAGCGATTGCGGCTTTTCGAAGTCGATATCCCGATGTTAAATTTGAAATCCGCCAGCATTCCTATCACGATTTGAAAATGGCAGTCACAAAAGGAGCCATCAACATGGCTTTGTTGGGACCGGTCCCGATGAATGACAAAAAATTGTCCGGAAAAATATTGTTCACTGAAAATATTGTGGCATTATTGCCGGTGAATCACCGTTTGGCAAAGGAACCACAATTGAAACTCAGTCAGCTTTCCAAAGACCCGTTCGTCCTATTTCCAAAAGGATTTGTCCTTCGTGAAACAGCTGAATCATTCTGCAGTAATGTTGGTTTTTCCCCGGAGGTGTCATTTGAAGGAGAAGATTTTGATACAATCAAGGGACTTGTTTCCGCGGGCTTGGGTGTTTCGCTTATTCCGGAAATGACATTGACAGATCACATTCCTCATGGAACAGTGTCCGTACCGGTATTAGAAGCGAATGTCAACCGAACCATTGGTGTCGTCGTTTCGAAAGACAGGGAATTACTCCCGACTGAAACATTGTTCTATCAATTTCTGAATGATTTTTTTGGACGGTTGGAAAAATTCCAGAACTAACGAATGTATTGCTTAAATACCCTAAAAATATTAAAATGATGGTTGCTGTTTAATACGTGTTATGTTAGAGTGTATTTACAATATATAGATGTTAGATATTCAATGACAACTACATATAGTATTCAAACGGTGGTGACATGCAAATGTCTTAAAAAGGGAATCCAGGATGAATGAGCTGGAACTGCCCCCGCAACTGTACGTGCAGACGACGTGTATTGACCACTGTACCAGATAGGTACGGGAAGGGACACGGAGAGTGATGCACGAGTCAGGAGACCTGCCATCGTTTGACGTTTCATATTCCTCGGGGTGAAGGAAAATGATCGGTGGGAAAGGTGTTGTATATAGTTTTCCTGTCGTTTGTTTTGCTGTTTATCCTTTGGATGGGCAGCTTTTTAATTTTTACATAAATATGTTAAGGAGGACTGACCATGGTTCAGGCAGCACAGATGAGAGATGAATTAGACAGGTTGGCGATTATTGATAGAGTGACAGAAGGGTTGTCAGTCGATGGTGAACTATTGAGAGAAAAGGCTATCCGCACCATATCGGATGAAGCAACAATAGATGATGTGAGAGATGCATTGATCAAGCGGTCGTTGGAGATGATGGATGAGGCCAATCCGGAATGGACATATGTTGCGAGCAGAATTTATTTAGAGCAACTTTACAACGCCTCAAGTATCAATCGTGGTTATGATGCGGATTTTAAATATGGGGACTTTTATGCGTTGCTGAAGCATTTGACTGAATCGGGTATCTACACAGATGCTTTATTGAACAAATACTCTGAAGCTGATATAAACCGATTCGGAAGTGAGATTTCTCCTGACAGGGATTTACGGTTCAATTATCTCGGTCTGCATACACTTGCTACCCGTTATTTAGCGACAGACCATGATAAAAATGTGCATGAACTCCCGCAGGAAAGGTGGATGGTGATTGCCATGCATCTGATGCAAGACGAAGATGTGGAGAAACGTTCCGATCTTGTTCTTGAGGCATACTGGGCACTGAGCAATCTCTATATGACCGTTGCCACACCGACGCTTACAAATGCAGGTAAAACACATGGACAGCTATCAAGCTGCTTCATTGATACCGTTGATGATAGCTTGCAGTCGATCTATGATAGTAACACAGATATCGCCAGACTTTCTAAAAATGGTGGTGGCATCGGTGTCTACATGGGTAAAGTACGTGGCCGTGGAAGTTCCATCAAAGGGTTCAAAGGAATGTCAAGCGGTGTTGTTCCTTGGATTAAGCAACTTAATAATACCGCCGTCAGTGTTGATCAGTTGGGAACACGAAAAGGTGCGATTGCCATCTACCTGGATGTTTGGCACACCGATATTGAAGCGTTCTTGGATCTAAAACTGAATAATGGTGACGACCGTATGCGAGCACATGATATTTTCACAGGGGTCACATTGCCGGATTACTTTATGGAACAAGTCGAAAAACGGGGTGACTGGTATTTATTCGATCCACATGAAGTGAGACAGGTGATGGGTTATTCACTGGAAGATTTTTATGATGAAGCAAAGGGCGAAGGCACATGGCGTGAAAAGTATCAGGAATGTATTCAGTCAGATGCCTTGACGAAACGGGTCGTGCCTGCCATCGATATCATGAAACGGATTCTGAAAGCCCAGCTTGAATCCGGTACGCCTTTCATGTTTTACCGTGATGAGGTTAACCGCATGAATGCCAATAGTCATGAAGGGATGATCTATTGCTCGAATCTATGTACTGAGATTACTCAAAATCAATCACCGACGGATTTCATCGAAGAGTTTGTTGAAAACGATGGAACGATCGTCAAGAAATACAAGACGGGTGATTATGTTGTCTGTAATCTGAGCTCCATACATCTAGGGAATGCGGTACGGGATGATGTGCTGGAAAGATTGATCGCGATACAGGTACGCATGCTTGATAATGTCATTGATATCAATACATTACCGATTAAGCAAGCGACATTGACCAATCAGAAATACCGTGCGATCGGACTTGGCACGTTTGGATGGCATCATTTGCTTGCTCTTGAAAATATAGCTTGGGAGTCTGATGAGGCTGTTCAATACGCTGATGCTCTCTATGAAAAAATTGCTTACTTGACCATCCAGAAAAGCATGGAACTCAGTAAGGAAAAAGGGAGCTATCCGGCTTACCAGGGTAGTAAATGGGAATCGGGAGAGTATTTTGATCAAAAGGATTATACGGACGATAAGTGGACAGCCTTAAAACATGAGGTGGCCGCAAATGGTATCCGGAACGGTTATTTGATGGCTGTCGCGCCTAATTCGAGCACGTCCATGATTGCAGGCTCCACTGCAAGTATCGATCCGGTTTTCAAACCATTTTACAATGAAGAGAAAAAGGATTTCAATATCCCGACAACGGCACCGGACTTGACGCCGACGACTTATAATATTTACCGGAGATCGGCCTATATTGTGGATCAACGTTGGTCGGTGGCTCAAAATGCGAAAAGACAGCAACATGTCGATCAAAGTATTTCCTTTAACATGTATGTTCCGCATACAATCAAAGCATCCGTCCTTCTGGATCTGCATCTGCAGGCATGGTCATCCGGGTTGAAGACGACTTATTATGTCCGGTCAACATCGAATGACGTCGAAGAATGTGAGTGGTGTGAAAGTTGAGGACACTTATTGCGTATTTATCTTATAGCGGAAATACGAAAGAAGTCGCGGAAGCTATCCAGCATAAGGTAGGGGGAGAGGGGATGTCGGTGGACATGCATGAAATCGGCATCGACCCTCCTATCGATGCATCATCGTATGATTTGATTTTCATCGGCACATTTACGTGGGAATACGGGCAAACACCAGATGAAGTAAAGGACTTTGTGTTGGAAATAGGGTACAAACCGGACAATGTCTATGTATTCGGGACAGGCGATACACAGTTTGGCGGCGATGAATTGTTCTGTCTGGCAGCTTGTAAATTGGCGACATTCTATCATAGTCGATACGAACCATTAAAAATCGAACAGTCCCCGAGGGGAACACAGGAATCAATAATAAACACATGGGTGGAAGGAGTGCTTGATGGTGTCACAAGTTATGCTTGAGAAGGCTAAAACATTGGAACCGAGGAACCCGAATAAATCAACGGGAATATTTCATGGCAAGTCGAGTGGCATTTTGAATTGGAACGACATTGCCTATCCACATTGGTATAAAATATATAAGCGGCTGATCGGTAATTACTGGCAGGCAGATGAAATAAATATGGCAAGTGATGTGAAACAATTTTCCAGTTTGACGGCGGATGAACAAGATGCTTATTTGAAAATAATCGGTTTGTTGTCAACCCTTGATGGGCCGCAAACAAGAACGGCATTATTGATATCCCTTTATGCGACGGATCCATCCGTCCAATCCATCATGGCTGTCATTGCCCAGCAGGAAGCCGTTCATAATGAGAGTTACTCGTATGTCCTATCTTCTGTTGTGTCATTGGATGAACAAAATGAATCGTTTCAGCTTGGTAGGAAGGATCCGATCCTCCTCAAACGGAACGAAGCGATAACAAAGCAGTATAATGCATTTGTCGAATCGCCGACACTTGAAAATATGTTGAAGACACTTGTTTATACGTCATTGTTGGAAGGAATGTTCTTTTATTCAGGGTTCGCCTTTTTCTACCATTTGGCACGTAACCGCAAAATGGTTGCCACTTCAACGATGATCAGTTATATCAATCGGGATGAATTGGAACATGGCAGGTATATCGGTGAATTATTCCGAGCGGCACTCGCCGAAAATCCGGAGGAACATACAGAGGAATTGATTGATTGGGTGTATGCCAGTTTCAAACAATCCGTCGAGTTGGAAATAGAATGGTCCACTTATGTTCTTTCACCGATACATGAAATCGATATGGTCGAGATGGAAGGGTACATTAAATACCGTGCCAACAAGATGCTCAGGATGTTGGGATTGAATGATATGTATCCAGAACACATCGAAAACCCGATGAAATGGATCAATGCCTATGTTGATAATGTCGATGGAACAAAAACCGATTTCTTTGAACAGAAATCACGTCAATATACAAAAACAAGTGATTTGAACGGATTTGATGATCTGTAAGATGTCTTGAAGTGTCATACAGTGGTTGCCGGTGCGTAATCATTATCATTACGGGTCAAAGGGGAACTCCGATAAAGGGGGTTCCTCTTTTTTTTGTGGGAACATGTATGTTATATTAAAAAGGATAGTCTATACGGTTTTACATTGGGAATGACTGACGGATTATAGGGTTTACATAGAATCATTATTGTCGTAAAAGGAGAGTTATAATGAAACGAACGGGTGAAATTGTACTTGGGATCATCGGTGTCATCATTTATGCCTTTTTTACAATGATCGGAGCATTGATGGTCTGGATTAAAAATAATGAGGACAAAATAAGGGGTCTTATGGAGGAAGTTTCTAAAGAGGATCCTGAAAATGCACTGACTCCGGAAGAAATTAACGAAACGCTTGCTGCAATGGGCAACAGTGGCTGGTTTGTATTTTCTGCAGCACTGGCCGTTGTCATTATCGGTATTGTGTCTGTCGTGTTTCTCAAAGGGAATAAGCGCCCAAAACCAGCAGGCGTTCTGTTGATTGTATCTGGCGTGCTATCCGTCTTCATATTGGGAGAACTGGCCATTATCGGTGCCATACCATATATTATTGCCGGTATTATGTGTCTCATGCGTAAACAACCAGAGCCAATAGACGACTTGGAATGATACACTCATTCACATAGAGACGGATTGAGATGAAGGTATGACAGTCCTCCTCACGTTAATGGATTAGTGGGCTGGAATGTTTACAGACGAAAGTGCCTTCCGAGGCAAGGTCTGCATACCTTTTTCTGGCATGAAAGGTGTCATTTATGGATTCTGTGATTTTATTTATTTTACTCATATTGGTTTCTTCCGTTTTACAGACGAGTACTGGTTTTGGTTTTTCTATTTTGGCGACGCCATTTTTGATTCTTATGTTTGATGTGCGTGAAGCTATACAGATTAACTTGCTGCTCTCGCTTGTCATTTCATTGGCTTTGGTTGCTAAAATCAGACATGACGTCAATTGGGAATATTTTAGGCGGTTGGCCGCGGGAAGTGTTATTGGTCTTCCTGTAGGTATTGGCATCTTCCTCGTCGCAAACATGACGGTCTTGAAAATGGTCGTCGCTATCTTGATTCTTGTGCTCACGATGTTGCTCATTTTAAAGTACCGCATTCGTCAGACATCAAGGCGGGATTATGTCATTGGCGGCTTGTCGGGTGTTTTTACGACGAGTATGGGTATGCCGGGGCCACCGATATTATTATACTTTTCCGGGACTGGACTTGCCAAAGAAGCGTTGCGGGCGACAACGCTTGCTTTTTATTTGATTATATATGCATTGAGTTTCGTCGTACAGTTTGTCTTTGCTGGAACAAGTCAAGTCGTCTGGATCAACAGTCTCTATGCTTTGCCCATCGTCATTGTCGGACTCATTATCGGTGAATGGCTGTTCCCGAAAATAAACCAGCACTCCTTCCGTCTGTTGATATATGTCTTGCTCTTATTCACGGGTGGGTATTTACTCTGGCAACAGCTATAGGTCGCATTACGCCCGTGGAATGCTTATAAGAGGGTCGTCTTTGAAAATCATCAAATGGTGTTTCGATGGAATCATTCATTGTAAAACTGAATGGAGCGGAAGTTTATCCCTTCTTTAACGATTCATGTATAATGGAATGCAAAACGTTCGAAATATGAGAAAGGGAGCCATCCATGCATTTACAATCAAATAGAGCTGCGACAGTTCCAGTACCAGACAAAATTTGGACCCGTGATTTCATCCTGATCTGTCTGGCTAACTTTTTTATTTTTTTAGGTTTTCAAATGACGTTACCGACGCTGCCGCTTTTTGTGAAAGAATTAGGGGGCAGTGACCAGCTCATAGGTGTCATTGTGGGGATTTTTACGTTTTCTGCCTTGTTGTTCCGGCCGTATGCAGGTCATTCACTCGAATCCAAGGGGCGGAAATTTGTATATATGTTCGGATTGAGTGTGTTTGTTGTTTCGGTCGGTTCATACGCATTTATAACAAGTATTGTACTGCTGTTTGTCATGCGCATTGCCCAAGGGATCGGTTGGGGTTTTTCAACAACAGCTACCGGTACGATTGCGACGGATCTGATTCCACCGAAGCGCCGTGGCGAAGGGATGGGCTATTTTGGCTTGTCCGGTAATCTGGCGCTCGCATTCGGTCCTGCCCTTGGATTGACGCTGGTGGATTTGATATCGTTCAGCCAGCTGTTTCTGATATGCAGTATTTCCGGTTTGGTCGCTTTTTTGCTATCATCAAAAATCCGTTATAAACGGGTGGAGAAATCTCCGCATAAAACGGTTACGGTCAAGTTTGATATTTTTGAAAAGACGGCGGTGCAGCCATCTGTGCTGTTATTCTTCATTACTGTGACATTTGGCGGGATCACGTCATTTTTACCTCTGTATGCGACACAGAAAGGCATTGCTGGAATTGAATCATACTTTCTTGTTTATGCGATTTTCCTGATGCTATCGAGAACATTTGCCGGTAAAATCTATGATCAGAAAGGACATATTTACGTGTTTTTGCCTGGGACGATCATGATCTTTATCGCAATGCTTTTATTATCTTGGCTGCCGAGCACGTTTGGGATGTTGGTGGCAGCAGGGATATACGGACTTGGATTCGGAAGTGTCCAGCCGGCTTTGCAAGCGTGGGCAGTGGATAAAGCCCCGGATAATCGGAAAGGGATGGCAAATGCCACGTTTTTCTCGTTTTTTGATTTAGGTGTTGGTCTCGGAGCGATGGGGTTCGGCGTATTGGCAACATTGTTCGGATATCACGTGATTTACTTGACGGCTGCCGGTTCAGTTTTACTGTCGATTTCATTATATGTGTACTTATTGATCCGGACTGTCCGTAAAAAACAAAGTGAGCCAAGAGAAGGTATGGTTTGATCGATGTCATACGTGTTCGGGGCAAGACCACAATATATTGTAATAAGGGAGGTGTCAACGAGTTGGCATGTCCCTTCTGTATTTCTTGTTGGTTGCTGCGGTCATTTAATTGACTTATACGTATAATAGATTGCTAGATAAGGCTATCCTATCTATAAGTATGAATGGTTTTAAAAACCTGTTCATTCATTTATAATAGTGGGATGAATTTGTTTAGAAAGTAGGTTGTGGTGCATTGAAAACTTTCCAGGATATTAATATTCAAAACCTGTTTCCGGAATGGGTCTATAAAAGAGGAGTCGATTATTATAACGGGGGTCGTGTACTGGATCTGTCATTTGATCGAAATTATGAAGTGTGGACGGCTCATGTTCTGGGAACCGAACGTTACTTTGTTGAAATTGGTACACAATCATTTCAACAAGGTTCGCTTGAAACATATTGCGAATGCCCCGCCTTCCATGCCTATCAAACATGTAAGCATATAGCGGCGGTGGTGTTTGCGATTGCCAGCCATACACGGAATACCAAGAATGGCATTCTCGATTATGGATATAAAAGTGCAGACTACCTTATCCGTGCACTTTCTTCAAATACACAAGAACCGATGATGCCCGATATCCTTACAGAAAAGCAGCCGATCAAAATGGAATATTACTGTAGTCTGTCGTACGAAAACACATTGAAAATCTCTTTGAAAGCCGGGGTCAACCGTTGTTACGTCGTCAAAGAAGCAGATGAATTTATCCAAAACATCATGGAAGGCAGGGAACATTTTTTTACGAAGAAATTCTCATATAGCCCTGATGCGCATTACTTTCTACAGCAGGATATGGATATCTTGGAAATGTTGAAATCCATCTATCAAAATGAGGAAATATATCAGGAGTATACATTTCTTTATGATCGGACCCGGAAAGACACCCGTTATGTGACAATCCCCCCGATGTTATCTGAAAGGTTACTGGAAAAGTTGTCCGAACGGGACTTTGAGGTTAAAGATGGTTATGAAACATATAAGCGTATTGATGTTGTTCATGATGCTCCGCCATTTTCCTTTTTATTGACGCAAAATGAAAATGATGAACTCCTTCTGCACATGCAAAATATGTCCGGCAGCACTTATTTGCCCATCTATGACTGTTTGTTTTCAGGGGGAACGTTTTATTTCCCCGAGAAAGATCAATCAACGGTATTAAATCATGTATCAGCACTCGGTATGCAAGACCATGTTCTTCCGATTAAACAATCCCAGTCCAACATGTTTTTATCGGAAGTGTTGCCATCGCTTAAGAAAATCGGCGAATTGGAAGTGGACACGGTTGTCAAATCCGAAATCATCCAGGCTCCGTTACGTGCGAAATTATATCTGGATATGACCGAGGGGTTTGTTGACGGACACCTGGAATATCATTATGGTTCCCATCGAGTGGATCCATTCGGCGATGACAGTGATGATAATAAGCTGATCATCCGGGATACAGCCAAGGAACAACAGATTATGCATTTGATTGAGTATGCAAATTTTCATTATAACGGAAAGCGTCTATATATCGAAGCGGAGAATGAAGAACAATTATACGATTTCTTGTATAAAGTCCTTCCCGTTTTGGAGGATCATGTCGAGTTGTTCCTAACCGGTTCCATCCGCAACATGATTGTCGAGAACGAACCGAATCCACACACATCGGTTCATGTGGAATCGTCCTCCAATTTATTGGAAATCGGCTTTAATATAGATGGTGTTGATGATGACGAAATAAACAACATCATTAATGCGGTTATCGAAAAGAAACGTTACTACAGGCTCGACAGCGGTGCTATGATGTCACTTGAGGGCGACGAGTTTACATCGATCAATCAATTTTTCTCGGATCTTGATATCCAAAAAGATGATGTCGAAAATGGCCAGATTAAAATGCCTTTCTACAGAGGCGCACAAATCGATGACATGATCGAGACACCGAAAGACTATGATCCGGCATTTCGGAAGTTACTTCACCAACTGAAAGCACCCGAAGAGCAGGTTTATCCATTGCCGGAAAATTTACAGGCCTCATTGCGTCATTATCAGGAAACAGGTTTTCAATGGTTTAAATCGTTAAGCGCTTATCATTTGGGTGGTATTTTAGCTGATGATATGGGGCTCGGGAAAACACTGCAGAGCATTGCTTATATTTTATCGGAGAAGCCAAGCGGCGATCCGCATCTGATTGTTGTCCCGTCATCGGTCTTATACAATTGGAAAAATGAATTCCAGAAATTTGCTCCCGATTTGAAGGTAGGTATATTAACGGGGACACCTAAAGAGCGGCGTAAAAAAATCGGGGAATGGTCTTATTTGGATGTCTGGATCACGTCCTATGCTACTTTGCGCCAGGATATCACGTTATATAGAGAGCGCACGTTCCAAACGTTGATCCTCGATGAGGCACAGTTCATCAAGAATTATGCGACGAAGACATCGAAAGCCATTCGAGAAATCAAAGCTGGCCGTCGATTTGCATTGAGCGGAACACCGATTGAAAATTCCATTGAAGAATTGTGGGCTATTTTCCAGGTTATTTTGCCTGGATTGATGCCGAATCAAAAAACCTTCAAGCAGATGTCTCATGAAAAAATTGCCAATATCACCAAACCGTTTATTTTAAGAAGGCTTAAAGAAGACGTCTTGAAGGAGTTGCCGGAAAAAATCGAATCTGTCAGTGTTTCGGAGTTGACAGATAATCAGAAGGAACTGTACGTGGGATATCTCCGTCAAGTACAGCATGAAGCGAAAGAAGGGATGGAGGGGAGCGGTTTTCAGAAGAATCGCATGAAAATATTGGCGGGATTGACACGACTCCGGCAGATTTGCTGTCACCCATCCTTATTCGTCGAAAACTACACCGGTCAATCAGGTAAGCTGGAACAATTGATGGAAACGGTCCGGACGGCGGTTGCTTCTGGAAGGCGCATGCTTATCTTTTCACAGTTTACAAGCATGCACGAGATTATCATACAGAAATTGAAAGATGAAGGGATCGACTACTTTTATCTACACGGCCAAACCAAATCCGAAGAGCGGGTAGATATGAGTGAACGTTTCAATGATGGAGAGAAAAATGTATTCCTCATTTCCTTGAAAGCGGGCGGAACCGGGTTGAACCTAACAGGAGCGGATACGGTCATCTTGTATGATCTATGGTGGAATCCGGCTGTAGAGGACCAAGCGGCGGACCGGGCACACCGCTTTGGACAGAAAAATGTCGTTCAGGTGATCCGCTTGATTACAGAAGGGACGATAGAGGAAAAGATATATGATCTACAGCAAAAGAAACGAGAACTCATCGATAAGGTCGTCCAGCCTGGTGAAACAATGCTATCAAGCTTGAGTGAAGAGGATGTGAGGGAATTGTTGAGCATCTGATATGGTCACGTCAGCGCGTTTATATTTTTGAAAATAGGGGAATATACATTAAAAAGGATGATTCCTATGACAAAGCGTATAGAAGCCTATTTCACATCTGAAAATGATGCCATGTCCGCAGAATCAAGCTTGCAGCGGTTTCCAGTATCGGATGCGTTGGTTGATACGCTTCCTGAGCAAAGCAAGTCCCAGACATTCCTGCCGATATATGCTCTTGGCTCTACATCGGGTGGAACAGGGACAAATGGTGCAGGTGGCGTGGGTATTGGAACATTTGGCTGGATAGAGGAAAAGATAGATGATGAAGGCAAACGGGGCATGGGTGATAATGAGGAAACCATGACACACATGCTCGAGTTTGAACTGGCTGATGATGCGAATCTGGAAGAAATCGTAAAGGTGCTAAAAGAACATAATGGGTATATGCTTAAGCACGATCATTTATAGCGATATGAAAAGCAGGGCCATCGCCGTATAGACGGGGTGGCCCTGCTGTCGTCCATGGTGTTGACGAAAGGTGAAGGTCATCCCACTTATATACTGACGGTAAACAGTTTTCGGGGACGGCCTTGGATATAGGGTTTTTCATGACCGGCTTCTATGATGACCTTGCCTGCCTTCAATTTATTGATGGTCCTTTCTGCACTCCGCTTTGTAACTCGATAATACTCGGCGATATCAGCAGATGAAAAAGGCTCATTGTTACGCCGTTTGATGAAATCGATGAAATTATAGGATAGCTCATTGTTCAACCGGGCTCTATGGATAAGGGCCTGATATAATTTTGATGTATCGACATGTTTTTCCACACCTAAAGGACCGATGATATCTTGTCGTTCGTTGACGATGTAACAGCTGCTTTCATTGGTTTCATGGCAGACTTCAAGTGCCAATTTGGCGTGATCTTCTGCTTCTTTGGTTGTCATGCCGAGACCAAATCCGATTTCAACCGATACATCCAATGACGCTTCCACGTCTTTCAAAAGCGGAAGATCTCTGTAATGATTGGTGATGTGATCAAGCGTCCCTCGGGTTCCGAATAAAACAAATTGATTCTCTCCGTGCGGCAGAACAGTGGCATATGTCCGGTGCGCGAATTCGAGCAGTAGCTGATGCAGCTGATATATGGCTTCCTGTTTTGAATGGTTCCCCAGTGCCTGTGCATTTTTAATCCCGATATAGCCAGCAACAACCTGTGCACTGATGCTTTGATTGAAATGAAATGTTTGTTTGGCTTCTTCAATGGCCTTTATTATGTTCCGACGTGGGATCTCCATTAAATACGTTGGGATTTCACTCGCCGACAGATCTTCTTTAACCTCTTCAACCGATGTCAAAACATAGTCGATTGCCCCCTTTTCCCATAAGGTTCTATGGAAATTTGCTATTTTATCGACATCGCTCGCTCCATCAAACATATAACTATATGTATAAATATCACGGTCCGTAATGTCCAATTCCCCTAATATAGCGCTTACATGTTCGGGGTTGAGAACATCAATCGAAAAGCGGTCCAACCTTTCCCCGTGGTCATGTTTCACGCGATAAAAAGATGTTAAAATCATATATTCGTCCATCGACACGCTTATGGTCGGCAAACGTTTCTTCACAATGGTTTCCCTGGCATATAAATAGGGAAGCGATCCGATGAATAAATAGATATCACACATATATGAATCATCCACAAGATGCATGGCTTCTTCCGAGTGTGTCAATTCGAATGGGACGATATCCAATTTTGAATCTCTTTCCGTATATTCTTTCAGGCGTTCAATCCATTCTTTCCGCCCAAAAACCCCTAGTTTCATTTGCACAACAAATATTCCCCCTTTGATGTAGCATTATCACAATAACGATATATGCTTCATTAATGATACCATATGGAATTTTCGAAAAATTGTCAAGACCTTTAAAGTGAAAAGACAAGAGCTGCCGAAGCATGATCATAGGATGTAACATAAAGTGAAAAAAGGCAAACTATGATATGCTATAACTAACAATGGGATGAAGAGAGGAGGATTAGATGCACAAAATCTGGAATGAACTACATATCGAAGTACCCATCATTCAAGCGGGTATGGCAGGTGGGATCACGACACCCGAACTCGTGGCGGAAGTTGCCAATAATGGTGGATTGGGAACAATCGGCGCCGGCTATATGAGTGATGCCGACTTAAAAGAAGCGATTCAGCAGACGAAGGCATTGACCGATAAACCATTTGCCGTGAATGTGTTTACAGATAATCTAGAGGCATTTTCTTCCGAGGTAGGGGATATGCAACAATTTTTGAATCGTTATCGTCAAGAATTGGAACTGGAGCCCGGTGAGCGATCCATCAAAGTCAACGATTATTTACAAGAAAAAATCTATTGCATCATTAATGAAAATATACCGATTGTCAGCACTGCGTTCGGGGTACTTTCATCAATGTTGATTGAACGTCTGAAAGAAAATGACATCACATTGATGGGGATGGCCACAAATGTCCATGAGGCGAAGCAGTTGGAAGAAGCGGGTTATGACATGGTTGTTGTACAAGGATATGAAGCAGGGGGTCATAGGGGGACGTTCCAGCTTCAATCGTATCCGGATGGTTGCAATATCGGTTTGATGGTATTGCTGCAAGATGTGCTTGAAAGTGTCTTTATACCCGTTGTGGCAGCAGGGGGTATCTACCATCATGACCAAATTGAAGGAATCTTGAAAATGGGTGCCTGCGGTGTACAGCTTGGCACGCGATTTTTGGTAGCTGAGGAAGCAGGAACCAATAAAGCCTACAAACAAGCGTTGATAAAGGCGAAAACGGAAGATACCATCATTACGAAAGTTATTTCCGGACGGCCAGCACGCGGAATTACGAACCGGCTCGTTCGTGAACTGACCGAGAACGATATTCCCTTATTGCCTTTCCCGATCCAAAATGAATGTACGAAAGATATCCGAGGTGCGGCCAAGGAATACGCCCATTCAGAATTACAGTCATTGTGGGCAGGGCAAGGTGTGTCACATATTACAAAAGAAGAATCTGTCAAAGATATTTTCGACTCGTTAACAGCAAATTGAATGAATGAAAACAAGATATATCGATGAGTCGAAGGCGAGTTCCAGCGGACACCTGTCTGGACCGTGATAGGCATGTCCGGATGGACTCGTATTCTATAAAATTTTTGCAATAAAAATGAAAGCGTTGTTACTGCCTTTGCAATGCATTCTGTCAAGTCGTACAGCGAAAATGGAATTGACATTTTTGTGAACAAAATATAGAATACTTATAGCATTATATATTATGATAAGGGGGAAAAATAATTGAAGAAGAAAAGTCTGTTTCTTTCCATCGCAATTATTTTAATCGCTTCCATTGCCTTGATGGGATGCAATAAAAAAGAATACTTAAGCATGCTCACAGGGGGAACCGGTGGTACGTATTACCCGCTTGGGGGTGGAATGGCCAAGGTCATCAACGATAAAGCAGACAATGTTGAGATCGATGCCAAATCATCAAATGCTTCTGCGGATAATGTGAAAGCGCTGCAAGACGGAGAAGATGAGGTTGCTTTTACACAGACAGACGTGATGTCCAATGCCGTTGAAGGAGAGAATGAATTTGAGGATAATGAAGTAGATAATGTTCTGGCTATGGGATCTTTGTATCCGGAAACCATTCAAATTGTAACGACCGAACAATCGGGGATTGAAAGCGTTGAAGATATGGAAGGCAAAGCCATTTCAGTCGGTGCACCAGGATCAGGGACATATGTCAATGCGGAACAGATTTTGGAAGTTCACGGCTTGACAATGGATGATATCGATGCACAGAACTTGGATTTTGATGAATCGACAGGGGGTATCCAAGACGGAAATATCGATGCGGCGTTCATCACTGCAGGAACACCAACAGGTAGTGTGGAAGGACTTGGTGCAACAGAGGATATCAGCATCGTCCCGATTGAAGAGGACGTCGTGGAGGAACTGGTTGATAAGTATCCATATTATGCCGCAGATACAGTCGAAGAAGGCATGTATGACCTGGATGAAGATGTAGACACTGTTGCCGTTCTGGCCATGCTCGCGGTAGCAGAAGATGTGGATGAAGACACCGTCTATGAAATGACAAAAGCCATCTATGAAAATACGGATAGTATAGGTCATGATAAAGCGAGCGAAATATCACTTGACACAGCACTTGATGGCATTGGGATAGACTTACACCCCGGTGCTGAGAAATACTTTGATGAAGAAGGCGTCATGGATTGATAGAAACGGGTTGAGTGATGCGAAATGACCGGTATTGCATTTGAACGGATGCAGCCGGTCGTTTCATCTTTTTGCTTCGTATGTCGTCTTTTCTATAAACCAACAATTTCAAAATGTCCAGCAGGTGGAATCATGATGGCATTACAAATTTCAAAAAAAAGAACACTGATCATATGTATTCCTCTTTTGCTCTTAATTGTAATGTTGCTGTTTGTTCCATATCAAACAGCTTTAGTATTTTACAAAGAAGATACACATCATATCGAAGCGTACTTGCCGGTTGAAGCAGGTGATCGGTTTCAAATGATCTATAAGCATTCCATCCATTTAACCGATGTCGTTGAAAAATATACAGTCTTGGATAATCAAACCATCAAACAATATGAAACGGTTTTTGAACACTATGGCATCGGTATGCCTGAAAATGCACAAGGTGACGAAGAATTTGTTTATGAAGATGGAAAATACCACATAAAAAATATGGACCGGACGTTCGACTCGATTGATTATAGAAACGGAAAGACCGTATCTGAAAATCGTATCATTTGGGGACAAAACGGAGAACACTTCGTATGGTTCAATGATTATTTCGAACCGGGGGAATCGTTGACGATCAAAATAAAGAAACGATCGTTATGGGAATACTGGAGAGGAGTTGAAATCCATGAGCAAGAAACGCGAGCAGACAGATGAAGAAAAACTTCAGGGAAACAATGAGGGACACGTGCAGGAAAACGATGAAGAAATCAATATGGATGAATTAACCGACGAAGAACGCGAGGAATTGATGAAAAAGTATGATACGGAATCAAACACGCGTCATTTGAAAGGATTTGCCAAGTACCTTATTTTTATCGTTCTGCTTGCTTTTTCCTTATTTCAATTATATACAGGTATACAAGGTGAATTCACGGCATACATACAGCGCACTGTTCACTTGGGGTTTGCGCTTGTTGCGATATTTTTGCTGTATCCGGGCCGCAAGAAAGGGATGTCCAATCAGCTGAAATGGTATGATTATGGATTGGTTATAGCAGCTCTTCTGGTCTGTGCATATTGGCCTGTGTTCTATAGTTCGGTTGTGAACCAAGTCGGTTCGATTACATCGTTCCAGATGATAATCGGAGCACTTGCCATTTTGCTTGTTCTGGAAGGGACGCGCCGTGCGGTTGGTCTCCCTATTACAATCATCGCAACACTTTTCATGCTTTATGCCTTATTGGGTCCGTATCTGGGGCCGCTCGGGCATAAAGGTCTTACCATCGAACAATTGGTCAAGTCGATGTTTTTCACGACAGAAGGTATTTTAGGGACGCCATTGAAGGTATCATCGACATATATCTTCTTGTTTCTCTTGTTTGGCTCATTCCTTGTCCAGACGGGTGTCGGGAATTACTTTAATGATTTGGCCATTTCACTTGCTGGCAGACGAATCGGTGGCCCAGCTAAAGTGGCCATTTTCTCAAGTGCCCTGCAAGGGACCATATCAGGTAGTTCAGTCGCAAATACGGTGACGACAGGATCCTATACGATTCCGCTCATGAAGAAACTCGGCTATCGCAAAAACTTTGCCGGAGCGGTTGAAGCGGCTTCATCGACTGGTGGTCAAATCATGCCACCAATCATGGGAGCGGCTGCCTTCTTGATGATTGAATTCGCAGGTGTTGGTTACTGGCAGATTGCCAAGGCAGCAACAATACCGGCCATCTTGTATTTTTCAGGAATTTGGATCATGACCCATTTTGAAGCGAAAAAAACCGGGTTATTCGGACTTCCGGAGAAAGATATCCCCAAAAAAATGACCGTGTTGAAAAAGATCCATCTGTTATTGCCCATCCTAATCATCGTGTGGTTGTTGTTCAGCGGCTATAGTATTGAACGGACGGCATTGTTGGGTATATTATCAACCATTGTCGTCAGCATGTTCCGGAAAGATACGCGTATATCATTCAGTAAATTGATTGTGGCACTCACATCCGGTGCGCGTACAGCCTTAGGTGTTGCTGCAGCGACGGCGTGTGCGGGTATTATTGTAGGAGTCGTCACCAAAACAGGCCTTGGTTTGCAACTGGGAAATAGTCTGGTCGATATAGCTGGTGAGATTGCGACATCGGTCAACATGCAGCTTATGTTGACACTTGTCTTTACGATGATTGCATGTATCATTTTAGGTATGGGTGCGCCGACAACCGCGAATTATATTATTACATCAACCATAGCACTTCCTTCCATTTTAGCGTTGAATGACCAATTGGAAGTGGCTATTCCGGTGCTTGCGGGGCATATGTTTGTCTTTTACTTTGGTATCGTAGCAGATATAACACCTCCTGTAGCGTTAGCAGCATTTGCAGCAACGGGGATTTCAGGCGGGGACCCCATCCGGACCGGAGCCAATGCGTCCAAACTTGCGATTGCGGCGTTTATCATTCCATATATGTTCGTGTTGCAACCGCAAATGTTGATGATCGATACAAATATTTGGGAGGTAGGCTGGGTCTTATTTACAGCCATGTGCGGTATGGTCGCCATCGGTGCCGGTCTGATCGGGTATTGGTACAAGCGGCTCAATTGGTTGGAACGCGTCATTTCCGTATCAGGCGGTTTATTGATGATTTATCCAGAGGGATATACCGACTATATCGGACTTGCCGTTTTTGTAGCGATGATTGCGTATCAATTTTTAATCAACCGTCATAGAGGTGGCGGAAAACAGGCTATGCAGGCAGGAGCATAATCGGGTTCGGAAAGTTCAAAAGTAAATACCTGAACATCAAAAAGGTGGCTGACATATCGATCAGTCACCTTTTGACGTGGTTTTCGGTTAGAATGGGGATATAGCACGTGGTTTGGGCGGAAACAGGGATAGAGTGGAGGCAGTTAAACAATGGCGAAACAACGGGATTTTACAGAGGGAAGCATATGGCGGCATTTAATCCTTTTCTCCGGTCCGATTATTTTGACAAACCTTCTACAAGCATCTTATCAATTTGTCGACAGTTTATGGGTCGGGAATTTATTGGGAGCGAATGCACTTGGAGCTGTTACGGTCGCCAGCACCATCGTATTCACGGTCCTTTCGTTCGTCATCGGGCTGAATAATGCGGCATTGACGATATTGGCCCAGCAAAGAGGGAAGAAAAACGAATATGGCTTGAAGCGTTATCTGAATGCGTTTGTTGTTGTTTTGACGTCGTTATCTTTAGTGTTAAGTTTCTTCGGATTCTTTTTTGCGGAGGAATTATTGAACCTTTTAGGTACACCGGGCAATATGCTCCAACAGGCAAAAGCTTATCTACAGATCAACTTTGTCGGTATCTGGTTTTTATTCGGTTACAATTTCATCAGCACGGTTCTGAGGTCACTCGGGGATAGTAAGACACCTCTTCGTTTTGTATTGATTGCGGTCTTGGCGAATATTGTCCTGGATCCGTTGTTCATAAGTGGAATCGGTTGGGGGATAGAAGGGGCGGCCTATGCAACTATTTTCTCGCAGGGCGGTGCATTTTTGTATGGGTTGTTATATGTATTATATAAACGGCTTGCCCCCTTTCGCATTCCACATCTTCCGAACAAACAGGAAGTGGGGCTCATTTTACAGTTGGGAATACCGGCTGGATTGCAGATGTCTGTCATCTCGGCAGGTTCTGCAGCCATCATGAGTGTCGTGACAGTGTTTGGCGAGAGTGTTGTGGCAGGTTATGGTGCTGCCCTTCGTTTGAATAGCTTGATCATGCTTCCGGCAAAATCACTTGGCACAGCAGTGAACAGTATGTCCGGTCAGAATATCGGCGTCGGGAATTGGAAACGGGTGAGTGCCATTTCCAAATCAGCGGTTTTATATAATCTGGTTGTCATGATTACCATTGGAATATTGGCGATTATATGTGCTCGTTTTGGCATGCGATTGTTTATTTCGGATGAAGCAGCCATTTCATTCGGAGCCGAGTACTTGAGCATCGTCGCATTATGTTATCCGTTCCTGGGTATCAATTTTGTGCTGAATGGCGTCGTACGTGCGTCTGGTGCCATGTACCAAGTCCTGGTTTTGAATATCATTTCGTTCTGGGTGTTGCGTTACCCGTTGACATATATTTTTTCACATGTGTTTGCGGAAAGCGGCATTGCAATCGGCATGGGCTTGAGCTTCATATTCAGCAGTCTGTTTGCGTATGGATATTATCGTTATGGGAAATGGCGTGATAAAGATCTATTTCAATCCGGAGCGACTGCATAGAACTGAGGCATTCATTGATAGATGCATTTTTGCTGTCACGTCATACCGGATAATGATATGATAAAATGGATAAGGAGGGATGTATGATGAAGAAAGAAATATACACAGATAACGCACCGGCCGCAATCGGACCGTATTCTCAAGCCATTCAGGCAGGCGACTTTTTATATGTTTCTGGACAAATCGGTATCAATCCGGAAACAGGCGATGTCGCAGAAGGCATTGAAGCACAGACGAAACAGGTCATGGAAAATCTGAAAGCCATCCTTGCCGAGGCCAATACGTCGTTCGCCGATGTCATCAAGTTCACGATTTACATACAGTCGATGGATAACTTTGCCACGGTGAATGACATCTATGGCGGGTATTTACAGAAACCATACCCTGCACGGGCAACCGTTGAAGTGAGCCGCTTGCCAAAAGACATGTTGGTCGAGATGGACGCTGTCGTATACACTGGAAAGTAATAGAACATCGTATAGGGTCGTAGCGGCTTTATATGAGGAAAGCGACGCCATATAAGAAAAAAGCCGGTGTTTGTGTGCGCTTGTTGGAGCGAGAGGGTTCAGCTATACGGGCTGCATACACATGCTGGCTTTTTTTGGTGTGGCTTGTTTTCGTGAACAGTGAGTGCGTGTTGCTGAAGGGGGTTCTGCCAACAAGGCAGCCGTCATTATGAAACACATCGGTTTGAATGATTTATCCAGTTCGATAAAAGGGATGCACTTCACCCCTTCCTATGTAAAAAACGCTATGTGAGATCAGAGTATATATACTCTGTCACATAGCGTTTCATCAATATCAATCACCATATCATCGGCGTCAATGCCTGTGGGGCGCAGCGACATGATTGGGGGCATATTCGTATTTATACCACGTTACAAGCATGATCACGCCACCTACCAATAGCAGTGCGCTTGTGATAAGAAATACAGCTGTGAACCCGTACAATCCGGAAATCATACCGCCTAGTGCAGGTCCGATGATATTTCCGAAGAAGCGGAGACTGTTATTGTATCCCAACACTTCGCCTTGCATGGATAATGGTGCTTCCTGTCGTAAGTAGGCGATGCGTAACGGAACCATTCCACCGATGGATACACCCAATAAAAACCGGATGATAATCAGTTGCCAAATATTGGTTACAAATCCACCGGGTAAATAAACAATCCCTGCCATAAACAGCAAACCGATCAATATTTTTGTGTAGCCGATCCGGTCTCCTAATTTACCCCATTGGCGTGTCATCAGAAGATTTCCGAGACCTGCCGCCGAAAAAGCCATGCCAGAGTAGAGAGCGATATTGGCGGCGCCGTGTATATGCGATACGTATAAAGATAAAATCGGCTGAATGCTGAAGTGTGCAATTTGGATAAGAGCCGACATCAGCATGACAACAAGTAACACTGGATTTTTGACAATATGCAAAATAACTTCTTTACTCGAATATGTCCGGTCATCTTTGTCGTCATCATCCGCGAAATTCATTTTTATTTCCCTTACGCCGAAAATGACCAGGATGGCCGAGAGGAAGATGGAAATGGACGTCCATTTGAACGTGTCGGCATATGTGAAAATATCAGCCATCGCTCCCCCGATCATCGGTCCCATCAATGACCCGGTGATACTTCCGGTTTGTAATGTGCCGAGTATCCTTCCAGCCACCCGTTTGGATGTCTGTGTCGATATCAGTGCCTGTGAAGTCGGAATGAAACCTGTGAAAAAACCCATCAGCATACGCAATAAAAAAAGCTGCTGGACGGTCGTTGCAAAGCCCATTAACAATAGGCAAATACCAAGACCTGTAGCAGATATGATTAAAATCAGTTTCCTTCCGTATCGGTCACCAAACTTCCCCCAGACAGGAGCAAACAATAATGCTGTCACAAATGTGATACCAAAAATCCAACCAGACCAATTTTGTACATATGAGTCAGAAAAATCGCCAAGGGTCTCAATGTGTAGTGAGATGAATGGCAAGATCATCGTCATACTTCCTGCAACGAAAAAATTAGCAAACCACATGATTGCTAAATTTCGGTTCAAACGTGAATCTAAATCCTTGATTGTATAGCCCTTCTTTCTGGAAAATTACTTCGCTACCCTAAATAATATAGCATCCATTATTCGAATGAAAGTTTTTTGCTTGAGTGGTATTATAAGTCTGCCATTTCACATATAAATGCTGAAGGATATTTATTAAAATGGTAAACTGATATTGATCTGAATAAAATAGATACCCAATACACTGAAAATCGGCTATAATGAAATGGAACATATTAATCCGAACATAGCGGACGCTAAAACAAACCGGCAAACGAACACTATGTTATGGAAGGAGAAAGAACAAATGAAGACGTATTTAAAACACATCATGCTGTATTTAACAATAATTGCTTTGGTAATAGGCATTTCTCTGCCGGTCAGTGCAGACGGAAATGATGATAATGATGACAAAGGCTATAATGAAAAATTAGGCTCACCGATCATTGTGCTCGGTGATGCACTTTCCGATGAACAGAAAGCAGAAACGCGAAAACTCCTTGAAGTGAATGAGTCCAGTCAGCCCGAAGAGTATCTTGTGACAGGACAGGATATAGCGAAATATATTGATGGGAATCCAGATTCGAATATGTATTCCTCCGCGAAAATCAAGCGTGAAGAATCCGGCGAAGGGATTACGGTAAATATTGTCACTCCCGATAATATAACGGAAGTATCGACCGATATGTATGCGAACGCCTTGTTGACAGCGGGTGCCGAGGATGTCACCGTCGATGTTGCTTCACCTGTTAAAGTCAGCGGGCACTCAGCGTTGACAGGTATCTATAAAGCCTATGATGAAGACGGTGCAACATTTGATAAAGAACGCATGGAACTTGCCAATGAAGAATTGGATGTAGCGACTGATTTGGCGGATAAGGAAGGCCTGAGCCAGGAAAAAGTGAGTGAGCTCCTGACTGAAATCAAGAAAGAAATCGCCGAAAAAGATCCTGCAACCAAAGAAGATGTAGAGGAAATCGTCAAGGAACAGCTGGATAAGTTGGACATTTCCTTAAGTGATAAAGACCGGGAACTCCTTACAAAACTTTTTGACAAGATGCGTGACCTTGATATTGATTTCAATAAAGTCAAAGATCAACTGGAAGATATTGCATCCACCGTTAAAGATAAGATGGATGAACTGGGTTTGGATGAAGGTTTTTGGGAAAAGGTAGCCAGTTTTTTCCGTGACTTCTTCCAGGCCATCAGCAACTTCTTTAAAGGTTTGGTTGATTGATGATATAGAATAGGAAGACATAGATCGAGTTAAAGCAACTTTCATCTAGCAAACAAGATCAAAAGACACCTTCGGAATGGTATCATCATCCTTTCGGAGGTGTTTTTATATTTTTATGTGAAACGTTATATTACCCCTTCTGTCATGATGGTATACCCATCTTTTCATATCCCGCTTTGTAAGGACCTATGACTGATCCATGGACGTTTTTGCTGCGATATGGCACGTGTGCAGAACCCTATCAAGGAGATGAATGAGAATTTGATTGATTTTCAAGGTCATCTTGCAAAGTATCTTAATATTTATTATAATGGTTTATAATCAAACAACCTTGATCTTGATCTTGGATCGTTGGGGTTAGGACTTTGATTCTAAAAACGTCATTACTGGAGGTGGTTATACATAATTCAAGTGGGAGGTTAGAATGAAATCATTGGCAAGTGCCATGATATGAAAATCTAAAGTTGTTAAGTGTTGGGGGTCTCGGACGTGAGCAATGAAGAATGATACAGAAAGAATACGTTCGCCGCTCAATGCAGAGGAATGGAGAAGCGCAACCAGATTGTCTTCAGGAATAGGATTCTCCTAGTTTTTATTGTTAGTTTTCAGACAATACTTATTATTTAAACGGAGGGGTTACATGAAAGGGTTGCTTACAAATAAAAAACTCATTATATTGACAGTGCTGTTGTTTTCTTTTGCATTGTTCATGAGTGCTTGTTCATCAGATGAAGAACCAAATGGAAGTCCTGACGATGGTACAACGAATAATAACAACAATGATGATAACGGTAACAATGACAATGATGGGGATAGTGATGGAGAAGCCGCAGATGATCAGGTACTCCGCTTTACTGAAAGTGATGAAATCCGTTCCATGGACATCTCGTTTGCAACGGACGTTATTTCCCACAACGTCATGAACCGTGTTTTTTCCGGTCTGTTAATCTATGAAGATGATGAACTCGTTCCGGAAATCGCAGAAGATATGCCGGAAGTGAACGATGATAATACAGAATATACTTTTACATTACGTGACGATGCGGAATGGTCCAACGGTGATCCGGTGACTGCCGATGACTTCGTTTATTCATGGCGCCGGGCATTGGATAAGGACTTTGAATCACAATACGATTATATTTTCGAAGCAGCCAATATTGCCAATGCATCAGAAATCGTTGATGAAGACAGTGATATGTTCGGTGAAACCGAAGAACTCGGTGTGGAAGCTGTTGATGAGCATACATTGAAGGTGACACTCGATAAAGCGACACCGGAGCAATATTTCAATAGTTTGATGCAATTTGCACCTTTCTTCCCATTGAATGAAGAATTTGTTGAAGAGCAAGGGGATGACTTCGCCGAAGAACCGGAGAACTTGCTTTACAATGGTGCCTTCGTGCTTGATGAATGGAATCACGGTGAAGGCTGGACACTGAAAAAGAATGAGGACTATTTCAATGCCGATGAAGTCAATATCGAAGAAGTGGATTTTCAAGTCGTGAAAGATACCAAAACGGCTTTGAAACTCTATGAAAACGGCGAAATTGATCGTGTTCAATTACGGGCCGAAGATGTTGAAAAATATCAAGATGACCCTGAGTTCCAGGAACTTCCTGATGTCGGTGTCTTCTATTGGGACTTTGACCGAAACAATGTACCTGAATTCGAAAATGAAAACTTGAGAAAAGCCATTTTCTTGTCACTGGATAGAGATTCTGCGGCGGATGTCATCTTGAATGATGGATCCATGGGCGCCAATTACGTGGTGCCGCAAGAATTTGCAACAGGTCCCGATGGTAATGACTTCCATGATGAAGGTGGAAAAGCCAATCCGGAAGATTACCCGAACTCCGATAAGGAAGAAGCACAAGAATATTGGGAAAAGGCAAAAGAAGAACTTGATATCGATGAACTTGAGATCGAGTACATGACGACCGATACATCGACCTCAGAAGAACTGGCTGATTACTTTGCCAATGAGATTGAAGAAAATCTGGATGGCATCACGATTGATATCAACAAGCAGCCATTCAAGTCTTATCTGGATCTAACGTCAAGCGGTGAGGCAGAACTTGCGGCCGGTTCCGGATGGCAACCAGACTACGAAGACCCGATGACGTTCCTTGAGCTGTTTACGTCGGATAACCCGCAAAACACATATGGTCTTGAAGATGACGAATATGACAGTATGATAGAAAAAGCGGATGATCTTGGTGATAAACCAGAAGAACGTTGGGAAGTCTTGCAGGAAGCGGAACAATATTTAATCGACAATGCATTGATCGTTCCAACCTATCAATCTGGTATAGCGGTATTGACGAAAGATTATATCGATGGAAATATCGACCAGGTAAACGGAATCAAGAATTTCTTCCGTTATGCTGAAATTAAAGACCATTAATACGATGTGATGTAAGGACAATGAAAGAGGTTTGCATTTCGATGGCACACCTCTTTCATGCCTTTGTAGAATATAACAACAAGATGGACAACGAGTTAGGGGGAATAACTTGGGTGTATATATATTAAAACGGCTCGGACTGATGGTTGTTACCATTTTCGTAGTCATAACATTAACATTTGTCATTATGCAGTTTCTCCCCGGAAGCCCATATGAAAATGAGGCGAAATTAAGTGATCAGCAAATCGAGGCATTGAATAAAAAGTATGGTTTTGACAAACCGATTCCTGTGCAATATGTTCGCTATGTTGGTAATGTCGTGAAGGGAGACCTTGGAGAGTCATTTCAATTTGGTGGACGTGCAGTTACAAAAGTTGTAGGTGAACGATTGACGGTTTCTGCTCAATTGGGGGTAGAATCAATCATTATCGGTACGATATTGGGCATTTTATTGGGTGTCGTTGCTGCTTTGCGTCAAGGGACGTTCACGGACTACGGGGCCGTTATTCTAGCAGTGTTGGGTATATCTGTGCCATCCTTTTTGCTGGCTGTTATATTGCAGTTTGTATTTTCCATCTGGCTTGGCTGGTTCCCGGTCGCATATTGGAAAGGACCCATATACCATGTGTTGCCGGTTATAGCGCTTGCCACGGGTATTCTCGCCCAAATATCCCGTTTTATGAGGACGGAAATGGTCGAAGTTCTTGGATCGGACTTTATTGTGTTTGCCAAATCGAAAGGCCTTGGCTCTTTTTCGGTGATTGCCAAACATTCTGTACGAAATGCATTGATTCCGATTATAACGATTATCGGTCCGATGACCGCTGGTATTATTACGGGATCGCTTGTTATTGAGAAGATATTTGCCATCCCGGGTATTGGACAGCAATTCGTCGAGTCGATATATACGAATGATTATCCGGTTATAATGGGCACGACGATATTATATACCGTCGCGTTTGTCATCATTATTTTCGTTACCGATCTGTTATACGGAATCGTTGATCCAAGGATTCGTTTACAAGGAGGAAGTTCATGATAACCGAATCAAATCAAGAAAAAATCACCGAAGAACAATTTCGTCCTGTAACGGTACAAGAAGAGGAAAAGGAAGAAATAGCGACTGAAGCGATCAGTTTCGGCCGTGATGCATGGCGCAGATTACTCAAGAATAAAGCGGCATTCATAAGCGCGCTGATTATTTTATTCATTGCGATTATGGCCTTTGTGGGTCCGCATATGAATGAGTTCACTTATAAAGAGCAAGAGATCAAAGCCAGTAATGTCCCACCTAAGATAGGGCCGTTGGAAAATATCGGATGGCTTCCTTTTACAGGTGTCAATTCAGATGATGTTGATTTGTATGAACAGCGGCAATTGGATGATAACTACTGGTTCGGCGCAGATAAATTAGGAAGAGATATTTGGACACGGACATGGAAAGGGACGCAAATATCACTGATTATCGGTGTTGTTGCAACGTTGGTCGATTTACTGATCGGTGTTATATATGGTGGAATATCCGGTTATTTTGGCGGAAACGTGGATAATGTGATGCAACGTATTGTCGAGGTGCTGATGGGAATTCCGCAACTCGTCATTATCATCCTTTTGATCATGGTCTTTAAACCAGGGTTATTTGCGATCATACTCGCCATCGCCTTAACAGGTTGGATCGGTCAATCGCGTATCGTCAGGGGACAGATATTGAAAATCAAATCATCGGAATACATATTGGCGGCACGGACGCTTGGAGCCAAACCAAGGCGTTTGATCGGCAAGCATTTGCTACCGAATACTTTGGGGCAAATTATCATTACAACGATGTTCAGTATTCCAACTGCCATTTTTGCGGAAGCGTTCTTGAGTTTCATTGGGCTTGGAATTCCGCAGCCACAAGCTTCGTTGGGGACTCTGATTGACAGTGGAAGTAAAGTTGTAGATACACATGCTTACCAAGTATTCTTTCCGGCACTTGTTCTCAGCTTGCTTTTGATCTGTTTCAATCTGTTTGCCGATGGTCTGCGTGATGCATTTGATCCAAGGATGAGACGCTAGGAGGATGATTCAACGATGGAAAATAACAACATATTGGAATTAAACGATTTGCATATATCGTTCGATACCTATGGTGGCGAGGTGCAGGCTGTCCGAGGCGTTAACCTGGAATTGAAAAAAGGGGAGACGTTGGCAATTGTCGGAGAGTCCGGTTCCGGTAAATCCGTCACTTCAAAAGAAATCACGCGCCTGAATCCCCGCCCACAGTGTCGGGTGAAGTCCGGAGAAATCTTGTTTGAAGGAAATGATTTGACGAAGTATTCGAACAGACAACTTCAGGGTATCCGAGGCAAAGAAATCTCGATGATTTTCCAGGATCCGATGACAACCTTGAATCCGACGATGACAATCGGGAAACAAATTACGGAGGGATTGCGCAAACATCAAAACATGCGCGGGCAGGAAGCGAAAAAGCGGGCGATCGAGTTGTTGGAACTGGTTAAGATACCGAATGCTGACGCACGCTTCAAACAGTATCCACATCAATTTTCCGGTGGGATGCGTCAACGTGCCGTCATTGCAACGGCACTTGCGTGTAATCCTAAGGTCCTTATTGCGGATGAACCGACAACCGCACTGGATGTAACGATACAAGCGCAAATTTTGGATCTGATGCGTGATTTGCAGGATGAATTGGATACATCCATCATCATCATTACACATGATTTAGGTGTTGTCGCGAATGTGGCACAGCGTGTGGCTGTCATGTATGGTGGCAAAGTCATTGAGACGGGTCTTGTTGATGAAGTGTTTTATCAACCGAGACACCCCTATACATGGGGACTGTTGTCATCAATGCCACGCATGACTTCAAAACATTCGGAACTTCTATCCATACCGGGGACACCGCCCGATTTGAATAACCCTCCGAAGGGATGCCCATTTGCGCCACGGTGTCCACATGCAATGGATGTGTGCATCAATAACATGCCAAATCATAATCCTTTAAGTGATACACATACCGCCGCTTGTTGGTTGACGGATGACCGTGCACCAAAAGTCGATCCGCCCGAGGCGATCAGTGACTTGGTTGAGCAAGGCTCCTGAATGGTGTCATACAGGTAATGGTGTTGATTGTTATAATATAGGATGTTGAATGGTGTCATAAACGGTTATTTCCATGTCGTATAATGATGGCAATCTCAGTCATCAACGTATGTCTTGTAAACCGTTTGAATTCTGGATGGAAACATAAAAAAACCCCAGCATATATCCATCATGATCATTGGGTATATGTTGGGGTTTTTCGTGTGCAGAAATATTCAAATCCCATGTGATCTTAATAGAAGATAAACGAAAGGATAAGAGCAAGCAAAAAAAGACTGCCGCCCAGCAGTAAGAAAGGGAGGGTCAGTGAAAAGGAGTGCTTCTTGACGACATATTCCTCATCCGGTTCATCAAGCATCTCCCACTTCTTGGATGTTTTCTTGAAAAACCGGCGAAAGCTATAGGCAATACCTGAGAAGAATCCTTGGCCGGAAACAAACAATGTCGCCCCGATGATGATAAGTATCAAAGATGTGATTGTTGCGGAGTTGATGAATGCCAGTATGGTCCATGCGTCATACTTCAGTGTCATAAAAAGAATGGTTGAAAGTATAGTGATCAGGGTAGCTATGAAATAGTTTTTCATGTCGATATTCATCCTTAACGCGCCTGTAAGGCTTTGTTATAGTTAATATGTACGATCGTCCCAGTCAGAATTTATCTATATAATAGATAAAACCACATTCCCAGGGATCATAAAATATGTCTTCGCAAAAAAAGTCGAACGGTCATGTGACAGGTTAAGCCGCTTCCGATTCACGTCGCTTTTACTTTGTCACAGTACACGTTCGACATCTGCCGAATCAAGTCGCTTCCGTCGTACTCTCTTTTTTCGTCTGTATGAATCATACTTTAATGTCTATGGTTGTATAAGACGATATGTTTCAATCACGCATCTTGGTAGTCTGATTCATCATAATGCAAGTGACAAGCGACCCAATGATCCGACTCTACTTCCAACCATCTTGGTTTCACTTCGGAACAAATATCCATTGCCATCGGGCAACGTGTCCGGAAAGGGCATCCACTTGGAGGTGATACAGGGCTCGGGATGTCCCCCTCGATGATGATACGTTCCCGTTCTCTTTCAATTTTCGGATCGGGGACAGGCACAGACGATAGTAGTGCCTTTGTATATGGATGAAGCGGGTTTTCGTATAGTTTTTCGGCAGGAGCCAGTTCAGCCATATTACCTAAATACATGACACCTACCCGATCGGAAATATGCTTGACCATCGACAAATCATGCGCGATGAAAAGATACGTTAAACCGTGTTCTTCTTGGAGTTTCTGCATAAGGTTGACCACTTGCGCCTGCATAGAAACATCGAGAGCTGAAATAGGTTCGTCCGCAATGATGAATTCCGGATCGACCGCAAGTGCCCGTGCAATACCAATGCGCTGTCTCTGACCACCACTGAATTCGTGTGGGTAACGATTGGCGTGATCATGATTCAACCCGACTGTTTCAAGAAGCTCATTTACCCGGTCCATGCGTTCTTTTTTGCTTTTGTGAAATCCATGTATGTCTATTCCTTCGGCAATAATATCTTTGACGGTCATACGTGGGTTCAATGAGGCATATGGATCTTGAAATACCATTTGCATGTTTTGGTTGAATGATTTCAATTCCTTGCCGGATTTTTTGCCATGTACTTGTTCGCCGTTAAAGTAAACCTCGCCGTCTGTCGTATCATATAATCGGATGATTGTCCTGCCAACAGTTGACTTGCCACAACCGGATTCCCCGACGAGGCCAAATGTTTCACCCCTATTTATCGTGAAGGTAATGCCGTCAACCGCTTTCAACATTTGTTTGCGACCAACTTTAAAATGCTTTTTCAGATTATTGATTTCAATCATTGGTGTTTTTCCTGTTGTTTCGACCATTGGATATCCCCCTTTTATAATGTACGGACCCTGAATTTAATTGATGTGCTGTAAGGTTGATTTTCCTAGTGAATAAGAGGCGTTATGACACTCTTTATATTCAACACGTATGGATTTACCTTTATATATGTAGCACCTTATGGTAAGCACCATTCAGCATGGCAATTTAAATTTTTCCGAATAATCGGTGTGAATCATGTATAAGATGGACAAGCTCATTGTCTATCAATATACGTGACACATAAATATTATCATTCAGTATCCAGTATAAGACGATGTGCAATTGATTGTCTGATATTTAGCTAGATTCTTATTATCCATAATAACAGTATTTTAATCATAATGAAAGAACTATTCGATAAAAATCATCTGACGGAAAGTGCCGATTGGGATAGATTGGGAATCGAATGGAATCAGGGAAGGGGTTTTTATGGAGGATAGCTATGTTAATGAAAAAAATAAAGAACATATCTAGTATACCCGATTCCATATCCCTGTAAACATGTCAAAAGGCTTAAGGTCGGCAAAAGCCTATCATATCCAATTGTATACAATTTAAAAAAATAAAAAAAGGCTTGTTAAATGGGTGGAAATAATATATACTCAAATCAATCTTACATTTTTGTTACAATTTGACTTATAAATGTGGGTATTTCGGATTAGCGCTTTTTCGTTCATCTGAATTTCAAGAATATTTAAATACAGTGTTTTAATGAAATGCTATGTAAAACGAAGATCAGAAAGCTAGAGTTGCTATTGATAGAAGGTTGAGCAGAAGGTTGGGCGAAAATTCGGATTGTACATGACGTACTTGTTGAAACGACTCAGACAGCCTAAGGCGATTAGCAACTAAGAGGAGGATTAAATGTGAGTGATTCCTTATTGGAGCTGAACCATCTAAAAACGTCATTCCGGATAGGTGATGACTATTATGCAGCAGTCGATGATGTATCGATTACCCTGAATAGAAATGAAGTTCTCGCAGTTGTCGGAGAATCGGGCTGTGGGAAAAGTGCGCTAGCGTTTTCCATTATGGGTCTGCATAATCGTGCAAAAATTGAAGGCGATATATTATATAAAGATTACAATATCCCGAAGTTGACCCCGGGGCAATTAAATAAAATACGCGGTCTGGATATGGGCATGATCTTCCAGGATGCGCTTACTGCCCTTAACCCCCTGATGTCAGCAGGAGACCAGGTTTCAGAAACTATCTTGTTGCATAACCGGTCCTTATCAAAAGTTCAGCGAAAGCAAAAAGTGATTGATTTATTCAATAAAGTTGGTATTCCACGTGCTGAACATACATACACACAATTTCCCCACGAATTATCAGGCGGAATGAGGCAGCGTGTTGTTATAGCTATGGCAATCGCAAATGAACCGGAAGTATTGATTGCCGATGAGCCAACGACCGCTGTGGATGCGACAATCCAATCGCAAATTCTTGATCTGATCAAAGACTTGAAAGAGGATATGGAAGCAGGCATTGTCCTGATTACGCATGACTTGGGCGTTGTAGCTGAAATGGCTGACCGTGTGGCGGTCATGTACGCCGGAGAAATCGTTGAAATTACAGATGTGAATACATTGTTCGATCAGCCATTGCATCCTTATACACGGTCACTGTTGAATTCAATGCCGAGTTCTGTCGCTGACCAGCAGAAACTGCATACCATACAAGGAATTGTACCTTCCTTGCAACACTTGCCGCGGAAAGGGTGCAGATTTTCACCGCGTATTCCATGGATTGATGCGTCTGAACATGAGGAGTATCCGACACTTGAAGAGGTTGCACCGGGTCATTTCGTACGTTGCAGTTGTTATAAGCATTTCCATTTCCCGGACGAGAGCAAGGAGGCATAGAAGGAACATGTCATTACTTACAGTTGAAGATCTGAAAGTCCATTTCCCGATAAAAGGGGGGATATTTGGACGGACAGTCGATCATATAAAGGCCGTAGACGGTGTGACGTTGAATGTTGAAAAAGGAAAGACGTATGGTCTCGTCGGAGAATCAGGATCCGGCAAGACGACCATCGGGCGCTCGATCATCGGACTCAACCATCGTACTGCGGGGAAAATCATTTTTGAGGGGAAGGAAATTGAAAAGGTCCGGAAGGCGAAATCGGAAATCCGGAAAGATATCCAGATGATTTTCCAAGATCCATATTCATCTTTGAATCCCAAAAAGCGTGTGTTGGACATTGTGGCTGAACCGATACGGAATTTCGAAAACCTGAGTAAAAAGGACGTAACACGACGTGTTCAGGAATTATTGGAATTGGTCGGATTGAGCCCAGAGAGCATTTTTAAATACCCGCACCAATTTTCCGGTGGACAAAGACAACGTATTGGCGTCGCTCGTGCGATTGCATTGAAACCGAAACTCATCATTGCCGATGAACCTGTTTCTGCCCTGGATGTTTCCGTCCAAGCCCAGGTGTTGAACTTTATGCAGGAGATCCAGAAGGAACTCGATTTAACGTATATTTTTATCAGTCATGATCTGGGTGTCATCAGGCATATGTGCAGCCGCATAGGTATTATGTACCGCGGCCGATTCGTCGAAGAAGGGTTGAAAGAAGATATTTTCAACAACCCGCAGCATATCTATACCAAACGGTTGGTGGCTGCCATACCCGACTTGAATCCTGAAAACCGCGAAAAACAGGCTGGAATACGTCAGGAAGTCAAGGTCGAGTATGATAAAGCATCACGAGATTATTTTGATGAAGAAGGGCTAGCTTATAAATTACAATCTATATCAGATACTCATTTAGTGGCTTTGCCCGAGAAAGGTTGACGCTGTATGTGGAAATTTACGATACGACGATTTTTAATAATGATACCGCAGTTGATTGTGCTCAGCATCATGATTTTCATGGTTGCCAAAATGATGCCAGGTGATGCATTGTCAGGTCAGATCGACCCGAACATCGATCCCAATTCAATAGAAGAAAGAAGGGAAAAGATGGGGTTGAACGATCCATGGCCGGTGCAATACGCGGACTGGGTCGGCGATCTTTTTCATGGTGATCTGGGCAAAAGTTTCCGTTATAAAATGCCGGTCACAGAACTGATTGGCAATCGAGCTGTCAATACGATTTGGCTATCACTGGTAACGGTCATTTTAATCTATCTCATCGGTGTTCCACTTGGTATATTCAGTGGACGTTATAATGATAGTCCGCTTGATACGGTCATAACGGCTTACACATATATCGGGTTTGCCACACCTTTATTTGTTTTCGCTTTGATTATGTTATGGATATTTGGTTTTATACTGGGGTGGTTCCCGACAGGTGGAAGTGTCTCTCCCGGGGTTGAACCGGGTACGTTCGAATATGTGTTGAGCAAATTCTATCATTTGCTGTTGCCGGGTTTTTCAGGTGCCATACTGGCGACTGTCGGCACGGTACAGTATTTACGTAGTGAAATCATCGATACAAAACAAAAAGATTTTATCATTTCAGCAAGGGCAAAGGGTGCAGCAGAATCAAGGGTGTACAATCGACATATTTTACGGAATTCGATGCTGCCCATTGCGGCAACTTTAGGTTACGAAATCACGCTGCTCATTGGTGGTACCGTGTTTATCGAAACAATCTATGCCTATCCCGGTATGGGGAAATTGTTGATTGAAGCTATTACACAACGTGACTATAGTGTTGTGACGGCACTTGTATTATTGTTTGGTGTAGCTGGCATAGCCGGTGCATGGTTATCGGATATCATCCTGAGTGTTGTGGATCCGCGTATACGAATAAAGTAAAGATATATTTTAGCAGATTGTTATATGTCGAGGTGATCAAATGGAAAACAATGTGTCTGCTGCCGAAGCGGAAGAAATAGCAAATACAGAAAATCCACCGTCGGGATTTACATTGTTCTGGCGTGAAATCGTACGAGATAAATTAGCACTTGTTTCACTTATCATATTGGTTCTCATTGCAGGGTTTGTATATGGGACATCGATCATTTTGAGTCAAGATGAAATCGTGACCGTCGATTTATTGTCGATTTATGAACCGCCGAGTTCAGAATTTTGGTTGGGAACGGATTACGGTGGACGGGATATCTTCGGACAGTTGATTATCGGTACGAGAAACTCTCTTTCCATCGGATTGTTGGTGACGGCCATGATTGGCATCATCGGGGTAGTATTTGGTCTGGTGTCGGGTTACTTCGGTGGTCATGTGGATAACGTGTTGATGCGCATACTGGACTTTTTCAACATCTTGCCAAGTTTGATGTTCATCATTGTCTTTGCGGCTATAGTACCGAAGTATAGTGTGTGGTCATTTTCATTGATCATGGCAGCATTCAACTGGATGGGCATTGCACGGATCATACGGTCCAAAGCATTGGCGGAGAGAGAGCAAGAATATGTGCAGGCATCACGGACGCTAGGGACATCCAGTTTCAAGACGATGTTCTCCCACGTGTTGCCCAATGTCAGTTCATTGATCATCGTGACGATGACATTGCAGCTGGCAAACAATATCGGACTTGAGTCAGGCCTATCATTCCTGGGCTTCGGGTTTCCGGAAGATACACCCAGTCTCGGGACATTGATGAGTTACGCAACCAATCCGGAAACGTTGCAGTATAGATGGTGGATCTGGTTACCCGCATCATTGCTTATATTGTTGATGATGCTTTGTGTACGAAATGTCGGTGAAGCATTGAAGCGGTCAATCGATGCACGTCAAAGAAGGGGTTAGTTTGTATTTATATATAAGTCATTTTAAACTCATTTAAGGGGGTGAGGCGAAGGTCCGAAAATAGTGACTGTAGTCTTAATGGGTGGCGTCGGATTAAAGGGCGCAAACGGCAAATGACGATTAAAAAAGGGGAGGACAAGAAATGAATAAAGCAACATGGCGTAAATTGTTTTTTGCAATGATGCTTGTGTTATTGCTCGCTTTAGTGGCGTGTAGCGAAGATTCGGACGGCAATGGTAACAATAACGGTAACAATGATGATAATGCAGATGCCGCTGAAAATAACGATGATAATAATGGTGGGGATGGAGCTGCATTCACCAATCCGCAAGCTGATGAGGATGGTATGTATGATGTTGAAGATTTCCCTTCGGCAGCTGCCAATACGGAAGAGGGGATCGATGGCGGCGATTTGACCTATGCGATTGTCAGTGACAGTCCGTTCGCAGGGACTTTGAACCGTAACTTCTATAGCGGAACGTATGATGACGAGATTCTAGAGTGGATTGACGAAAGTTTGCTTTCCATTGACGAAGATTTCATCTTTACCGATGATGGTATCGCTTCATTTGAATATGATGAAGATGAGAAGACGATCACGTTTGAAATTGAAGAAGGTGTCAAGTGGTCTGATGGGGAAGAGTTGACCGCAGATGACTGGAAATTGGCATATGAAGTCATTGCGCACCCTGGATATGATGGACCGCGTTACGACTCCACACTGCAAAATGTAGTGGGGATGAAAGAGTACCACGATGATGTCGAAGGAAATGAAGACGATGGCTATGAAACTATTGCCGAATACCGTGAGGAACATGATGATACGGTTTCAGGTGTCGAAGTGATTGACGACCATACGTTGAAAGTGACCTATGAAGAATTCACACCTTCACTGTTGGCAGGTGGTATCTGGACATACGCCATGCCGACCCATATATTTGAAGATATGCCTGTAGAAGATATGGATTCTTCAGATGAAGTGCGTAAGAATCCTGTCGGCCTTGGACCATATAAAGTAGAAAGTATTGTAGAAGGTGAATCGGTCGTATTGTCACCGAACGAACATTACTGGCGCGGTGAGCCTGGACTTGATGAAGTGACGTTGAAAGTTGTAGCGGATGCAAACGTTGTTCAGGAGTTGGAAAATGGGTCTGTAGATATCGCTTCTTTCCCATCGGATAAATATCCTGACAATGATGACATGTCAAACGTTCAATTCCTTGGTCGTGTCGACTTGTCCTACACGTATATCGGCTTTAAATTAGGGACGTGGGATAAGGAAAATGGCGAAGTCGCCCCAGATCCAGATATGAAAATGTCTGATCATGATCTACGTGAAGCAATGTGGTACGCAGTCGATAATGATGCTGTAGGTGAACAATTCTATAATGGACTCCGTTGGAATGGAAACACGCTTATTCCACCTTCCCACGTGAATTTCCATGCAGATGATGTAGAGGCACCTACGTATGATCCTGATAAAGCGAATGAAATTCTTGACGAAGCAGGTTACGAGTGGGCTGATGGTGAGGATTACCGCACAGACAAAGATGGTGAAGAGCTTGTCATCAACTTTGCCTCGATGGATGGCGGTGACATTGCCGAGCCACTTGCGAAATATTACATTCAGGCATGGGAAGAAGTCGGTTTGAATGTTGAATTGCTTGATGGCCGTCTGCAAGAGTTTGAAGTATTCTATGATCGTGTCGGTGAAACGGGTGACGATGATGAAGAAGTCGATATTTACCAAGGTGCGTGGGGTGTAGCATCTGATGTCGATCCTTCAGGTCTATATGGTCCGGAAGCCATATTCAACTTCCCGCGTTACCAAAGTGATGAAAATGATGAACTGCTTGAAGAAGGGCTGTCAGTCGATTCATTCGATTTGGAGCATCGTCAGGATGTCTATAAAGAATGGCAGGAATTGATGGTAGAAGATATTCCTGTATTCCCGACTCTTTACCGTTCTGGATTGGTTGCAGTCAACAAGCGTGTATCCAACTATGACATCGCTTATGGAACAGATGTTGAGCTGTATGAATTAGGCGTTACGGAAGAAGAACCGGCAGTTGATTGATATTAAATATTTAATAAAGAAAGAGGTCTGCTTTATGCAGGCTTCTTTTTTTAGGAAATAATCGAATGGGAATGTGAAAAGTCAGATAACTGGTATGAATGGAAATAGGTTTCGGACAAGGGATGTGATGTTTTTTAGCATCAGGATCCATTGAATACGGAATTAGTCACTAATTCCCAGGAAATAAATACCCTAAATTCATTGAAAATTACAGTATGTTGCATTATACTAGTATATACTCTGGAGGCATATCTGCTTAAGGCAGACATTGCCTTCTTATTCATTATTAGGCCTTAAGGCACCATCATCAAGATGCGCTGGTCCTTTTGGAGGGTTAGACTCAGATTGGCTGCTTGGCCGACTTTACATATGACTTCTGATCCGATTCAATTGAAGCGGCTTTTGAAGCTATTCACCCAAAGAGCATAGTGGCAAGAGCCGACAGTAACGTATTTTCATTTTGATTGGACAGGTCCTGATGGGGAGGTGGATGACAAGTCATCGGAAAAAATGGGATTTCAACTTTATGATTGTTCTTATAAGATCCTGTCTTAAAAGATAGGATGGGACTATTTCAAAAAATGAAGGATACAATTTTCGTTTTTTGAAAATAACTAAAATCAAGAAAAGGGGTAAGAAAAGATGAGAATCAAGTATCTCAACACATATTTCATTTCCATCATGCTCGTCTTTTTGCTTGCTTTAGCAGCATGCAGCAAAAATTCAGATGATAATAATGCAAGCGGCCCTGACAATGATGACGATTTGTTTGACATCTCAGACTTTGATCAAACAAAGGAAAACATGGGCGATGCGATTGATGGCGGGACATTGAATTTTGGATTGGTCTCCGATTCGCCTTTTGCAGGAACCTTGAACTGGGCATTTTATTCTGGCAACCCAGATGCTGAAATATTGAACTGGTTTGATGAAAGCCTGCTCGATATGAATGCGGATTACGAATATACACAAGATGGTGCAGCAACATATGAAGTGAGTGACGATCATCGTACATTTACATTCACAATCGGTGATGACGTCAATTGGCATGATGGTGAACCTGTCACTGCAGAAGATTGGGCTTTTTCCTATGAAGTCATTGGTCACCCGGATTATGATGGTCCACGGTATGATTCTTCCTTTACAAATGTAGAAGGGATGGACGAATATCATGAAGGTGAAGCAGATGATATATCCGGTATTGATGTCATCGATGATAAGACACTTGAAATTACCTTTAAAAAAGGAACACCTTCCTTATTAAATGGGGGCATTTGGCCATACCCGCTTGCGGAACATATTTTCGGTGATATGGACGTCAGCGAAATGGGCGAATCAGATGCTGTCCGCAAGAATCCGATCGGCTTTGGACCGTTTAAAGTCAAAGACATTGTGCCGGGCGAATCGGTTACATTTGAAAAATTTGATGATTATTGGCGTGGAGAACCCAAACTGGATGGCGTTGATTTGACGGTTGTCAATCCTGAAACAGTCGTACAGTCACTGGAAAAAGGGAAAGTGGATATGGTTGATTCATTCCCTGCCGACCAATACCCTAACCATGCCGACATGAGTAATGTGGAATATCTGGGTGATATTGATATGTCCTATTCCTACATCGGATTTAAACTCGGTGATTGGGATAAAGAAAAAGGTGAAGTTGTTCCAGATCCGGACAAGAAAATGGCAGACAAAGAATTGCGCCAGGCTATGTGGCACGCCGTCGATAACGATCAAGTCGGCAAAAAGTTCTATCACGGCCTCCGCTGGAATGCAACAACGCTTATTCCGCCATCCCATGAACAATTTCATGATGAAGACAATCCTGGTCTGGAATATGATCCCGAAAAGGCTGAAGAACTTCTAGACGAAGCAGGCTATGAGGATGTCGACGATGATGGTTTCCGTGAGGATCCAGATGGAAATGAACTGGTCATCAATTTTGCTTTTATGGAAGGTGACGATGTAGCTGAACCTATGGCCAAATATTATATGCAAGCATGGGAAGAAGTTGGTTTGAAAGTTGAATTGCTTGATGGACGCCTGCAAGAATTCAATACGTTTTATGAACGTGTCGGTGAAACCGGTGACGACGATGAAGAAGTCGATGTCTACGCAGGTGCCTGGGGTGTAGCAAGTGATGTCGACCCACGCGGTCTATATGGCAGAGATGCAATTTTTAACTTCCCGCGTTATGCGACTGATGAAAATGATGAATTGTTGGAAGAAGGAGTGTCCGAAGATTCCTTTGATGTGGATCACAGAGAAGAGGTATACAATGACTGGCAAGAACTGATGGTAGATGAAGTGCCTGTATTCCCTACCTTATACCGTTCCGAAATTATACCGGTCAACAATCGTGTACTGAATTACTCCATCGATGATGATGAAGATCTATATCGGTATGAAATCGAACTTTCGGAAGAGGAACCGATCACTGCTGAAGAAGCAGAATAAAAAAGTATTCTTGAAGGGGTCTGCATGTTAAAATGCAGACTCCTTTTTTGAAAAAAAGACATATTTTATATGTCGTAAAAAACAAAATAAGTCATAAAGACGATTGTATGTAAAAATATGAGGCTTTTGTATCAAATCTATTATATATGTAATAAATCCCCCGCATTTGGTAATCCTTGTAACAGACTCTTAAAAGTCTTGTAACTGCAATGCCCTGTTCTCTGTGGTACGATAGGCATTGTCAGAATTTGAAGGAGGGACTACCATGAAGAAGTTGAGTGTATCCTTGGCTTTCACTTTAGCGCTTCTTTACGCGGGAATATCAACCGCATCGGCGGAAAGCTACGAGGTACAAGAAGGAGATAGTCTTTGGGAAATTGCAGATCAATTTGACACTACCGTTGATAATTTAATAGACATAAATGATTTAAACTCAAACGTCATTCAGCCTAATCAGGAATTGACAGTCAATAATTCCTATACAGTTGAAAAAGGTGACACATTAAGTGGTATCGCAAAACAATTTGACGCAACGGTAAGTAATCTTAAAGAGTGGAATAAACTAGATACAGATGTTCTGCAAATTGGTCAAGAACTAAAAATCAATCAAGTAGAGGCATCTGAGACAGATAAAAAAGAAGAAAAATCCACAGAACAGGCAACTGAGAAAGCAGAAGAGCAAACAGAAAACACTGAAGAACAAACAGAAAACAAAGAAGAGCAAGCGACTGAGTCAGAAGAACCAAAAGCTGAAGCTGAAACAGAAACGGAAGACAATGAAGCTGCAGCAGAATCTGACGATGGACAAGCTCCTCAAGGAGAAACAGTTGATGTCACTGCTACAGCTTACACAGCAGAATGTGACGGATGCTCAGGTGTTACAACAACAGGTGTTGACTTGAATGAAAACCCTGATGCTAAAGTCATTGCAGTAGACCCAAGCGTTATTCCACTCGGATCTGAAGTTTATGTTGAAGGTTATGGCTACGCGACAGCTGCTGACACTGGCGGTGCCATTCAAGGTAATAAAATCGACCTTCATGTACCATCAAAAGAAGAAGCTAACAACTTTGGCGTTCAAAACGTTAAAGTAACAATCGTAGAATAATAGTTTTTCGGAGAAGCATGACTGACCATGCTTCTCTTTCTTATTGTCTATATACCCGCTGTATTTATGTTTAAATCATGTAATTTAAAGAAATTGGCAAAAAATTTTCAGAACAATGGAATACATGATGAAAACAAGCTTATTTCCCCTTAACGCTCAATGATCATCTCACCGACAGAATCATGTTCGACTTCTTCCGTATCTGTTTGATCCCCGATATGTGTGTATCCGATAAAACCAAAAATGAAAATCCATATGAATAATAATCCGACCAGTAGTTTTTTCATAATCAAATCTCCCAATCACGTCAATAAAGTTATTTATCAACACATGATGTTGTTTCTATTAATAGTATATAAAAAATGTGTTGAAAAAACGATTGAAACACGTGACAATTGTATTGGTCATCTTACATTTTTGTAAGGTGGTCAACAACTTCAGGAGAAAACAATGGATGATGAAAAGCGCCGCTGGTTTTCATGTGGGGGAAAATATAGTATATTGCTAGTAGGATGATAGATTTTTAATGAAAAAGGACTTCATTGGGAGTGAATGGTGACATGCAAAAAAGAGGCGTTCCGATCTACTTGATGGTAAGTGGTGTGGTTATTTATATAATATCGTTGTTGATGCCGTGGTTTACCGTGACACTGGGGTATATTCTCGGGTTTCACTTTAAAGGATATCTTTTCCTTTTATTATTTATATACCCGCTTTATACAGCTATCCGCAATGTACCGATTCATCAAACATATGGTTTGTTTTGCGGTATTATTCCTGTTGGAGTCTTAATCGTCCTTTATGTCAGATATACAGGGACAAACGATGCTTTGGATGTCGCGATCTCCAAGGCCAGTTTTGGGTATTACACAGCTTTCATCGGGTGTGTGCTTGTTTTGGTGGCGATTTTCATGAAACTGAAAAGACAAGGCTATGTCCAATCCCGTGAAGGTGAATGATGGGAGCGTCTGCTTGTAATGCTTGCAATGGCATTTTAAGAACAATTGATGTGAAATATGTTAAAATGTAAATGGTATCAAAAGAATTCAAAGGAGGACATTCAATTGACGAGCAGTGTATTACATACATTTTTGGATGAAAATATTGCAGAATTGAAGGATCAGGGATTGTATAATGAGATTGACCCTGTCGACGGTGCGAATGGTCCGCTTATTCATATGAATGGTCGTGACCTCATCAATCTATCGTCAAACAATTATCTAGGACTTGCAACGGATGAGCGCCTGAAAGACGTGGCCAAAAAGGCTGTTGACTCACACGGTGTTGGTGCGGGTGCGGTTCGTACCATCAATGGAACGTTGGATCTTCATGTGGAGCTTGAGAAAAAGCTGGCACAGTTTAAAGGAACCGAAGCGGCGATTTCGTTTCAATCTGGATTCAATAGTAATATGGCAGCGATTCCAGCAGTAATGGATAAAAATGACGCCATACTCTCGGACGAGCTGAATCATGCATCCATCATTGACGGTTGCCGTCTGTCAAAAGCTAAAATCATCCGTGTCAATCACTCGGATATGGATGACTTACGTGCAAAGGCTAAAGAAGCAGTGGAATCGGGTAAATATAATAAAGTTATGGTCATAACCGATGGCGTCTTCTCCATGGACGGGGATATCGCGAAGCTTCCGGAAATCGTTGACATCGCCGAGGAATTTGATTTGATCAGCTATGTTGATGATGCACACGGATCAGGTGTGACAGGCGACGGAGCAGGCACGGTTAAGCAATTTGGCCTCCAAGACCGAGTGGACATGCAAATGGGGACTTTATCCAAAGCCATCGGTGTCATCGGTGGATATGTCGCTGGGAAACAGAATCTCATCGATTGGTTGAAAGTCCGTTCTCGCCCATTTCTATTCTCGACTGCGGTTTCTCCAGCGGATGCGGTTGCCAGTAAAAAAGCGGTTGAAATGCTTATGGAAAGTACTGAATTGAATGAGAAGCTGTGGGAAAATGGAAATTACTTGAAAGCGGGCTTGAAAAAGTTGGGCTTTGATATCGGTCATAGTGAAACACCAATCACCCCGTGCATTATCGGTGAGGAAAAAGCCGCACAAGAATTCAGTAAAAAGTTGAATGAAGCGGGTGTCTATGCGAAGTCGATCGTATTTCCGACTGTACCAAGGGGAACCGGGCGTGTACGCAATATGCCGACCGCGGCACATACAAAAGAAATGCTGGATGATGCGCTTGCCATTTATGAAAAAGTTGGAAAAGAAATGGGCATCATATAAGCGTTAAATTCAGTGGTTATGTAAGCTTTGCATGACATGTAGGGACAATCGAGTCCGGGTGTGCAGCCGTTGCATGATGGAACCGGGAAACAATAACTGGATGCAGGTGGGCATATGGACGCGCTGCTGCAGCGGCTGAGTCATGCAAGCTATGCGTGTTTGAGGCATGGGACGAATGGTCGGGCTTAAGGAAATGTGATCCTGATGATTTGTACCCAATGTCTTGCATGGCGCGAAAACCTTGAATTCAGACATCTGAGTAGATTGTAATCGCAGGAGGTTCATATGAAAAAAATACTTATAACCGGAGCTTTAGGCCAAATCGGCTCAGAGCTCACTGAAAAATTACGTGACGTGTACGGAGCGGAAAATGTCATAGGCACCGATATCCGTGAAAGTGAGCATAAAACCGGTCCATTTGAAATCGTGGATGTCACTGATGAGGAGAGTTTGTTAGCGGTATGTCAGAAGCATGAGGTAGATACGATTATGCATCTGGCGGCATTGTTATCTGCTAAAGCGGAATCGATTCCAAGAAAAGCTTGGGATATCAATATGGGCGGATTGATGAATGCATTGGAAGTCGCTCGACAGCTGAATTTGCAATTTTTTACTCCGAGTTCCATCGGTTCATTCGGGCCGTCGACACCCAAAAAAGATACGCCGCAAGATACGCTTCAACGTCCGACAACGATGTATGGCGTCAATAAGGTGGCAGGCGAACTATTATGTGACTATTATCATGAACGTTTTGGCGTCGATACGCGTGGTGTGCGTTTTCCAGGCTTGATTTCATATGTCACTCCACCTGGTGGCGGCACAACGGATTATGCTGTCGATATCTATCATGAAGCAATCAAAAAAGGCTCCTACACATCCAATATCGATGAAGGCACATATATGGATATGATGTACATGCCGGATGCACTCAATGCCATCATTCAGTTGATGGAAGCAGATGCATCGAGGTTGAAACATCGCAATGCCTTTAACATTTCATCCATTTCAGCGGCACCGGAAGATTTTGCTGCAGCCATCCGAAAGCATTTACCGGATTTCAAGCTGGATTATGATGTGGATCCAACGAAACAAAACATTGCAGAAAGTTGGCCGGACGCTATCGACTCCACTGCCGCAAAAGAAGAATGGGACTTTAAAGCGGAGTATGATATCGATCGGATGACCAGTGACATGTTGGGTGAGCTTACGGATCGATATGCCTTATCGGGTGACATTGAAAAGTGATTCGAGCCCAGATGGGTACTGGTGGTTAAAGCTAGGGAGAAGTTGATATTGAAATGATGAAGGTCAGATAGCCGTACTTAAGATTCGGCTGTCTGGCTTTTTTGGTGTGCAAAAGGATTCGGACATTCAGAGCCTTGTGCAGGCAGGTCAGGTCTTTAAAAGAAAGAAGGAGCCGGTTCTTATGCAGAATTGGGCTTGGGACTGGTCTTTAAATTAAAAAAGGGGGAGGTTCTTATGCAAAATTGAGCTCGAACCGTCCTTCAAATTAAAGAAGGAGCCGGTTCTTATGCAGAATTGGGCTTGGACTGGTCTTTAAATTAAAAAAAGGGGGAGGTTCTTATTCAGGATTGGGGTCGAACCGTCCTTCAAATTAAAGAAGGAGCCGGTTCTTATTCAGGATTGGGGTCGAACCGTCCTTCAAACTAAAGAAGGAGCCGGTTCTTATGCAGGATTGGGGTCGAACCGTCCTTCAAATTAAAGAAGGAGTCGGTTCTTATGCAGGATTGGGGTCGAACCGTCCTTCAAATTAAAGAAGGAATCGGTTCTTATGCAGAATTGAGTTCGAACCATTCTTCAAACTAAAGAAGGAGCCGGTTCTTATACAAAATTGAGCTCGAACCGTCCTTCAAACTAAAGGAGAGGCAATTTCTTATGCAGAATTGGGCCTGCTCCGATCCTCAAACTAAAGAAGGAGCCGGTACTTATACCAATTCACAATTACTTTGACGCCCTATTATTATGATCGGTCATTAAATGGGGAAATAAAATGCATATTTGTTCGTGAGCCGGTTGGTAGTAGAAATTGCGAGAGAACTTTACGGATTTTATATTTAGAAAGAATTCCTCCGCACCATACGAAGATTGATTCAGTTGTTATTTTTTTGTCGGGGAATAAAGTACGGAATTCCTCTATGTTTCTTAACACGGATGATTCGCGACTTTCGATACCTCCACACAAATCACAAATTAATTTTCTGCCAGTCTTATTTTCAGCTAACCACCCCCTACAGTTCAGGCACTGTATCCCATTCTTAAGCTGATTAAATTCGTATTTGGGTAGACGATTGGATAGTGGACGTGAAGTGCGCAATGACAGCAATTTTTCCGCAAGTTTGTGATGGATGGTGTTTATTTTTGAATGCGTTTGGTTGATTTTATTTATAAAGCGGTTAATTTGTGTTGGGAGAATGATGGGAATTTCACGTTGGAGTTGGTAAAGGGCGAATTCAGTATGAACGAAAACGACGTATGATTCAATCGGGAAGTGGTATCCCTGTTGTTTGAGTAATTCATTCATCAGTCGCTGTCCCCGATTTATTTGTATAAGCGGATTACTGACTTCCTTTTTTTCTGGGAGCATAAAGAATTTGTTGTCATTCTTCACGAAGTCACCTTCAAAATTTTTGACCTCCAAATGCTTGATGGTACGTTGTTGAATGATGATGCAGTCTAGCTGAAATAATGAATCATTTCTATCCAAGAGTAAATCATACAGAACAATGCTTTCGGATGAAAGAAACTTTTGTAATGTTTTATGCCACCTCATTTCGCCTTCATAACCTTTTTGTAGGGAATGATAGAATGTGGAACTATCTGGTGGAAGGGTCATTCTTCCTTTGAGTGTTTCGAAGATTTTTAATTCAGGGGGGCGTGAGGGTTGATTATAAAAAAGTGCCAATAACAATCGACCTCCTATTTTTTGATTATATTAAATATATCATACTTCTGATTAGGTGCAGATAATTTAAACGATAAATGAATTTTTTATTGATCAATGTTTCAGTTTGAAAGTTCAAGAGCTTCTAAACAGCCAAGTTTCAGTTTCTGTCAGGTTACTTATAAATAAAAAGAGAGAACGCCAATGTAGCACGTTCCCTCTTGAATGGATGTTTTCACTAAGACGCATCGATACAATCTTGTCTTTGCATGAATCTTTGAAATGATTTTAAACCGGCGGCGTAAATACAATGCGTTAGGCTGAGTACATGGCAGCTACTTTTTCTTGTAGCGCTTGGTCTTTGACATATTCATCGTAGCTGATTTCCTTATCGATGATGCCGTTTGGCGTAATTTCGATCAGTCTGTTGGCAATACTCTCGATGAATTGATGGTCGTGGGATGCGAATAGAACGGACCCCTTGAATTTGATCAGCCCGTTGTTCAAGGCCGTTATCGATTCCAGGTCAAGGTGGTTTGTCGGTTCATCCAGAACGAGCACATTCGCATTTGAAAGCATCATTTTCGATAACATGCAGCGAACTTTTTCCCCACCGGAAAGTACATTTGCCTTTTTCAATGCTTCTTCCCCTGAAAATAGCATTCTTCCAAGGAAACTGCGGATGAATGTTTCTGTTTCATCTTCCGGGGAAAACTGTCGCAACCAATCAACGAGCGTCAAGTTGTTGTTTTCGAAAAAATGGGCGTTATCTTTCGGAAAATAGGATTGGGATGTTGTGATTCCCCATTTGTAAGTACCGCTATCGGGTTCCATTTCGCCCATCAAAATTTTGAATAAGGTTGTTTTGGCGATATCATTCGGTCCGACAAAAGCGATCTTATCATCTTTGTTCATGGTGAAATGGACATTATCAAGAACTTTTTTGCCGCCGATCGTTTTGGTCAATCCTTTTACTTGCAATAGATCATTACCGATCTCCCGTTCAGGTGTAAAAGCGATATAAGGGTATTTACGGGAAGATGGTTTAATGTCATCCAGTGTAATGCTGTCCAATAGCTTTTTACGTGATGTAGCCTGTCTTGATTTAGAGGCGTTCGCACTGAAACGGGCGATAAAGGCCTGTAAATCTTTTATTTTTTCTTCCTTCTTCTTATTTTCCTCCTGTGCCATCTTCAAGGCGAGTTGACTGGATTCATACCAGAAGTCGTAGTTCCCGACGTATATTTCGATTTTTCCATAGTCAACATCGGCAATATGAGTACATACCTTGTTCAGGAAATGTCTGTCATGCGATACGACAATGACAGTGTTCTCGAAGTTGATCAAGAACTCTTCCAACCATTGAATGGCTTGGATATCCAGGCCGTTCGTCGGCTCATCCAACAGCAAAATATCTGGATTGCCGAATAAGGCTTGGGCGAGCAATACTTTAACTTTTTCATCTGCACCGATATCTGCCATTTTCATTGTGTGAAGTGAATCGTCCACTCCCAGACCAGCAAGCAATACAGCAGCATCGGATTCCGCTTCCCAGCCGTTCATTTCGGCGAATTCACCCTCAAGTTCCGCCGCACGCATTCCGTCTTCTTCGGAAAAGTCCGGCTTCATATAAATCGCATCTTTTTCTTGTTTTACGTTGTACAGTTTTTCATGTCCCATCAACACCGTATCAAGCACATCATGTTCCTCGTAGGCGAAATGATCCTGTTCCAATACGGCAAGACGTTCCCCGGGCGATAAACTGACATGGCCGGATTGCGCTTCCACATCACCTGCAAGCACTTTTAAGAAGGTTGATTTTCCCGCACCGTTTGCACCAATCAGTCCGTAACAATTTCCAGGGGTAAACTTTAAATTAACATCTTCAAACAGCTTTTTATCTCCAAATTGTAAACTTACATTCGATACAGTTATCATGTAGTCAGGTTCCTCCAATAAATAGTAATCATGGTTAGCTTAAGGGATATATGGGATTTCGTCAATGTTAACGTTTGTTTGAAGTGAATGTAAGAGCCTTTTTAAGGTCGCTTGATGTATGAATAAATTGGAATATCAGAAAAAGTCAGTAAAATACTTGTGTATTGGATTGTTATTCGGTAAAGTCTAACATATAATATTTAAAACCATCGGGCTGCTTGCAAAATTTGCACTCAACACTGGTATGGAATTATGTTATTATTAATAGGATACTGTGATAGAATAAAAAAACAGTGTTCAGCTGCACACATAAAAAGACACATTTATTACTTTTGGAATATGATATATGAATAAAAATAAACCCATCGTTTCAAAAGTGTGCAAAAAAGGGGGGACACCCGTGAGTGATCGCATGATGTATTTTCTTTTTACGGACACAGGAACAACTCTGGCCAAATTGATCAACCTTTTTACAAGGCAACCATTGAATCATGTTTCGATTTCATTCGATAATGAATTGCGGGAAGTATATAGTTTTGGCAGGAAGAAACCCAGAAATCCGTTTATTGGCGGTTTTGTCAAAGAAGATATACGTAGTGATTTTTTGAAGAACTCGGAATGCGCTGTTTATGTGTACCCTATATCAGAAAATGACTACCGGAAGATCATGCAGGAAATCAAGTCAGTGGAAAAATATAAAGATGCCTATAAATATAATTTTATCGGTTTGCTTGGCGTATTGTTGCAAATTGAAATCAATCGTGAATATGCCATGTTCTGTTCGCAATTTGTGGCAACGGTCATGCGCGAGGTTGAGTCTTTTGATATCAATAAACCATCCTGTTTCATAACGCCGACCGATATTCGTACCCACTCGGGATTGAAACTGATTTATAAGGGAAGGTTGGGACGGTACCAGGAAATGCCCATCGATCAGCATAACCATGAAGAAGCGGTCCCAAAGCAATCATTTATATTTCAATTATCACGAAAGGTAAAACAGTTCGTCATCAGGTAAGAACCATACTCCAATCGGTATGGTTCTTTTTGTAGACGATGGATGCATACATACGTTTTTTAGGATCGTCAATCCAAGATAACGATGATCGTTCCGGAAGAAAGGGGAGGATGGTTTGGAACGGGCTAATAATTATCGTTTACTGAAATTAAAAGAAATTTTATTCAATGAAACAGATGAACATCATGAATTAAGCTTAAAAGAAATCAATGATATGTTACAAATCCAATCCGAAAACAAAATAGATGCACGCACAATCAAACGTGATCTGCAAATGCTGGATGACTCGGATTTTGAAATTGTCCAGAATAGAGGGAAGTTCGGTAAAATCTTATACAGTCATCAAGGGCGGTTGTTTGAAACCTATCAATTACGTCTCTTAGTTGATGCTGTATTATCAGCAAGATTCATTACGGTAAATGAAAAAAAGCAATTAATCGAGAAAATGAAACAATTGACAAGTAAGCATACAGCAAAAACGTTACCGAAGCCGATTTTGCTTGGACAATCGATGAGTGTCGATTATGAATTGGTGAAATTGAATATCGATCGTGTGCACCGAGCGATATCTGATGGGAAGGTCCTGCACTATCAATACGGTAAATTTAATGTCCATAAAGAGTTTACATATAATCGTGAGGGTGAAATCTATCAGGTCGAGCCATATGCCCTTATTTGGCAAAATGACTATTATTATTTAATCGGTCGTTACAGGAAAACATATGAATTACGCCATTACCGGCTGGATCGGATACGAAATATAGAAATCGGGGATGAGACGTTTACCAAGGTGGATTTTCATGTGCAGGATTATGTGAACCAAAGTTTTCATATGTTTTCCGGTGAAGAAATCCGCATAAAAATACGTTTTCATATGGATCTGTTGAATGTTGTGTTGGATAGATTCGGTCATGAAGCAAATATACAAGAAGTGGATGAATCCTACTTTATATTAACGACAAAGGCCAAGTTATCCGATGGACTGATCAATTGGATTTTGACATGGGGGCATAAGGCAAAAGTGTTGTCGCCTGACTATCTGGTCACCGAGATAAAGGAAAAAATCAAGAAAATGTATGATAATTATGTATAAGGTTTGGGGGGTTATTAGCGAATGGCAAGGCAGCAAGGTGGCGGAGAGCGGGGTGCCAAATGTGCGTCAACGATTTTGGCGGTTTTGATCAATTCGTTGACGATTCCTTGAAACGCCTAAACACATTCGGGAAATCGGTTCTTATCACCAAAGACGCTCTCGCAACTTATCGTTCAGTCGAGCCCCTTCTATGACTCCCAGGTTTCACATCGTCTGACATTTCCGACTGATGCGAGGTCTGGTGTGTCATATTGGATAGGTGCGTGTCCGCTCGTAGGTGTTCTGTAGGGCAACGCAACTCCGGCAGTAGAATTATATCGCCTAAACAGAAAGGTCGGCAGTAGATATGATATTTGGCTCGCTTGGAAATCATCAGCAGCATATATATCGCCTGATCAGAAGGGGGGCGTCAGATTTCTTCTGGGATAAGCGCTCTATCTTCAAATATATCGCCTGATCAAAAGGGCCGGTGACAGATATAGGGCCCAAAGAGAAAACCGAAGCAACAGAAATGCCGCTTGAGCGGACAGCCCCGTCAGCAAATACATCGCACGTAGGGAAAGCGGATTTATTTCCCTATGGGAATCCCTATATTCCCTTCGTCAAGGCCATTTATGCCCCGCTTTGGATGCATCTTTATTGATCACTCCCAATCGCTAAAACGGCATAAGGGTTGTATGCGCAATCTGATGCTTCTATCGTTTTATCTCAGCCAAGCCGAGCCCAGTTAAGCTCAGCTGGCCCTTCGTCTCCCTATAAGCCTACTAATCAAGGTGCAACTTCTTTCAGTTCTTCGTCTAAATCGATTCCCAGTGAGCTGTATGGGATTTGGATCTTAAATGACAGGTTGTTTTTCTCGAGATCGATTTGATCCAGTTTGACATCGAAGTTACTTCTGATGTTCATTTCGGTGACGGCAACATAGATTTCTTCCTCATGTGGGTCAACTGTTACCCAGCTCGGCATCGGCAAGTACTTTTTGATATATTCCATGATTTTTTTATTCGGTAATTCCAATTTGCCGACTGAGATGGATTTTTGTTTCAGGACAACGTCACCATTTGGCTGGACGACCGGATCTAAATGAACAGACAAAGGAACTGTTGTTGAAAAAACGGGCAGTTCTCCAATCAAATGCACATCTTCATCAAATGATACGCTGTATTGATGTTTGGAGTTTTTCAATAATTCATCAATATACGCATTCACAAGATCATTTAAGTTTTCTTTTGTTGTACGGATGGTGAATTCGGTGCTTTGTTCCGTGTCATTATCCTTTGGTGATGGAATATATACTTTTGCGACTGGCCAGAAAATGAGAATGACCAACGCGATTATAACCAATACATTCACGACCGCCAGGCTGTAAAAGAGACGTTTCCATTTCTTGTTTGATGAAGGTTTTTCATCGTTTTTCTTTTTATCGGACATTATTCCACCTACCCTTCATCTGTTTATGAAGCATCTATTTCATCGATACCCCGTTCAGTTTTCATCTGCAACATATTCCAATATACGTTTCGCCATCAGCTGATACCCTTCCAGATTTGGATGGAAGCTATCATCGGAAAGCAGTTCATCTTCGTCTGCTTCATCGAATAGATCTTTTGTCGGGATAAATTCTATTTGATCATATTCCTCGGCCAAATCCTCACCCGTCTTGTTCCACTCATCGACAATGGTATCCAATTCCCTGACAGGAATGAATTGCTTGAATGGATTATAAAAACCGATTAAATATATATCTGCCTGGTCATTACGGTCGACCATCCCATCAAAGATATCGCGGAGCCGTTTTTCATAATTTATCCGTTCGTCTTTAAAAGCCTCGATTTGCAAATCTGTAATATTATCTCTGAGTATTTTCATGATATCATTAGCCCCGATGGTCATCAAAATGATGTCGGCATCTTTCAAAGCATCGTCTATATCAGGGTATTCCATGCGTTCCAACATCTGATCGGAGCGATTTCCGCGTTTGCCGAAATTCTCGAATGTGACGACTTGCTTGTTTTCATTCACAATATCATCAATGATTCCTACATATCCACCATTGTCGGTTTCATCACCGACTCCCTGGGTCAACGAATCCCCGATGGCTACAACATCGGTTTCTGTATTGGAAAAATAGTCGACTGCATTCTGAAACGTATCGCTTATAAAATCGGAAACCTTCTTGCTGATGGGTTTATCGTCCTCATTTTCATTGTCGTTTTCATTAACGTCTTCATTGTCGCTTTCGTTATGGTTATCTTTATCAGGTTCTTTCTTTTCGTTGGAAATCGGTGTATCTCCGTTTGAATCTGTTGATGAAGAAAATAAGTGCATCACACTGAATATGCCAATTCCGATCAGGATGATGATCAGAATGATAACGATGCTTTTTTTGAGCATAGAATCACACCTACATTGAGTATTCACATTTATTTTACGATCTAATCTATAAGATGCTAATTTTATGGAAAGTTTATGTATAACGGCAATATATCTTTTATCGAATAGCAGAAAACATAGCATTTCCCTATATTCCCTGAAAAGACGGCACGTAAAACATTCGATATGTGCCATTGAAGGATAGACGTGTCTATCGTTCAATGGGCATTTGTTTCTTATCATATCATTATAATGAGGTTAAAAACAGGCTGATTGCCTGCATGTAATATCGATTTAATTTTTATGAAAGCATCGTCACTGTTTGGTTTGGGATGTGCTGCTTCCCCCATGACGGGCGGAGAGCATATAGACAATCAATGCTATCCAAATCAACAGAAAAGAAATGAAATGTTCAGATGAAAAGGTTTCTTTATATAAAAATACGCCTAAAAACAACATGATTGTAGGGGCTATATATTGAAGGAAACCAATCATTGACAAAGGGATCTGTTTTGCCCCTTTTGCAAACAATAATAAAGGCAAAGCTGTTGCAATACCTGCGCCGATTAAAAGAATGCCTGTATGTGACAGGAAAACATCAGCCTGAAGCGTCTCGTTGGAAAAAGCAATTACGTAAAGAAGGGCCATCGGGGTAACGACCAATGTCTCAATGGTCAGCCCGAACATGGCACTGATGTCAACCGTCTTTTTCAACAATCCATATAGTCCGAATGAAAATGCGAGAGCCAGGGAAATCCATGGAAATACACCATAGCTGATCGTCAAATAAAGGACACCGATACCGGCTAGAATAAATGAAAACAGTTGCCGTTTCGTAATCCCTTCTTTTAAAACAATGATGCCGAGCAAAATGCTGACGAGCGGGTTGATGTAATATCCGAGACTGGCTTGGATGACGTGACCACTGTTCACTGCCCATATATATGTCAGCCAGTTGATACTGATGACGATCCCTGCAAGTGAAATGCCGATCCATTTTTTTCGATCGCTTAGAATGGATTGACATTCTTTGAAAAACGACGTCTTTTTTCCAAGGATCAGCACAAGAGTTAGCATAAAAATAAAGGACCAGATAATGCGGTGTGCTAAAATACCGCCAGCGGACACATTGTCAACCAGCTTCCAATATATCGGCAAAAATCCCCACAGCGTGTATGCGCTGGCTGCATACAGAATGCCTTGATTGCTTTCCTTCAATCTCATCCGCTCCTTTGTCATGATTGTGCCTTCTGTGTGACGAGATCAATGCTCTCATATGTCATGAAGCTATTTTAATGATTCATGCATAGAAAAGCAACGGAAAATCTATAGGCGATTTTTGGAAAACGCTTTCAAAAATGATGATTTTGGCATATGATAAGAGTAAAAGGTATTCAGGAGGGGAAAGAAACATGGGACGCAAATATAAACATTTGGAAACAGCGGTCATTCACGAAGGATATGAATCCGGGAAGATGTCTGGCAGCCTTGCCACACCACTATTCCAGACGTCGACATATACCTTCGATACGGCTGAACAAGGGGAGAGACGATTTTCAGGTGAGGAAGAAGGGTATGTTTATTCCCGTTTAGGGAATCCTACCGTATCGGTTCTTGAAGAACGGATAGCGGCACTGGAAAATGGAGAGCGCGGGCTCGCTTTCGCTTCAGGGATGGCTGCGGTATCTGCAGTGTTGATTGCCTTGGCAAAAGCGAATGATCATATTTTGTGTTCCCGGGGTTTATATGGCTGTACGTTCGGGTTGCTGACGATGTTGGAGGAAAAATATAATATCTCTCATGATTTATCCAAAATGGAAACGAGAGAAGAAGTCGAAAATCTGATCAAATCGGAAACAGCGTGTATTTACATTGAAACACCGATCAATCCGACGATGGAACTCATTGATCTGGAAATGGTAGCGGAAGTCGCCAAGGAAAAAGGTATTCCTGTCGTCGTGGATAATACGTTTTCCACACCTTATTTACAGCGTCCGCTTGACTTGGGCTGTGATGTTGTTCTGCATAGTGCCACGAAATACCTTGGGGGTCATGGGGATGTGGTTGCAGGACTGGTCGTCGGCAAAAAAGACTTTTTGGATGGCGTTTCCATGACAACCCAGAAGGATATGGGAGGGATCATGTCCCCATTTGATGCCTGGCTGTTGCTGCGTGGCATCAAAACATTGCCGATTCGTATGGATCGTCATTGCGCCAATGCCAGAGAGATTTTTGCAAAATTGAAAGGGCATCCAAAAGTGACGCATATCTATTATCCCTATGACTCTCGCCAATCCGATTACACGATTGCCCAGAACCAGATGAAAGATGGAGGGGGATTGATATCGTTTGAAGTTGATGGGACCAAAGAGGAAGCGCAAGCCTTCTTGAATCATCTACGGTTTTTAAAACTCGCTGTCAGTCTGGGGGATGCGGAAACGTTGATTGAACATCCGGCAACAATGACACATGCAGTTGTACCGGAGGCGTCACGGATTCAGATGGGAATCACCGATCAGATGATTCGTCTGTCTGTTGGTCTTGAGGCATGGGAGGATATATGGGACGATCTGAAACAGGCACTTGACCGGATGTAATCGCATGTTTCGGGTCTCTTGGATCGTCTTTTGGAAGATAGTGGCTCCCTACACACATCGGAGCATCATCCATCGAAGGGTGGCAAAGGGGTAAACGCGTGACTGTTCTGCCTTGCCTCCCACCTTGACTTGATGTATGCTATATTATTACCAATGTCACTTTTTTCCTCGTAAGGGACAAACGTATACCTTTCCCGGTTGATATAAGGTTCGGCATGCTGTTTCTCAAGACCTTGATCAAGATTCTGAAATCCCAGGACACCAATGTCTCGGGACCTTGGTCACGCTTTGCTTGTGCTGATTGGGACGTTTGTGCTTTTCTTATGTGTTTAGGGGGCTTTCAATGCAATTCATACCTTTTTTATTGGGATCGATGATCATTATTAATATTTTCCTTGCCTTTACGATTATTTTCTTGGAGCGTAAAGACGCAAGTTCGACATGGGCTTGGCTGATGGTGCTCTTGTTTATTCCAATTGCGGGGTTTATCCTGTATCTCATTTTCGGTAAAAAAATCAGCAATAGACGTATTTTTACTTGGGATACCAAAAGTAAACTAGGGGTAAAGAAAGCGGCACAAGGGCAATTACATGCGATTGAAAATGATAACTTTACGTATAAGCATCCATCGTTGGCTTATTATAAGGACTTATATCTTCTGCATTTACGTAATAATGATGCGACTTTGACACAAGATAATGCTGTAAAGATCTTTACGGATGGAAACAAAAAATTCACCGCTCTTCTGGAGGACCTGAAGAAAGCGACAGACCATATCCACCTTCTTTATTATATTATTCGACACGATGCATTGGGCAGACAAATATTTGATATATTGATCAAGAAGGCAAAAGAAGGTGTCGAGGTCCGTATGCTCTATGACGATATGGGCTCACGCAGGTTAAGTCAACGTTATATCCGCAAGTTAAGGGAGTCCGGTGTTCTGGTGGACGCTTTTTTTCCACCTAAAATACCGAAAATCAATATGAAAATCAACTTCCGCAATCATCGAAAATTGGCTATCATCGACGGGAAGATCGGCTATATCGGTGGATTTAATATCGGTGATGAGTATTTGGGGAAAAGCAAGCGGTTCGGTTATTGGCGTGATACACACTTGCGTATAGATGGGAATGCGGTGCGCAATATGCAAACACGGTTCATCCTGGATTGGAATCAGGCTTCACGGAATCATATTTTATATGAAGAACGCTTTTATATGGCCCGTCCAGCAGGTGACATCGGGATGCAAGTTGTATCCAGTGGTCCGGACTCTGATTGGGAACAGATCAAAAATGGTTATATCAAAATGATTATGTCCGCTAAAGAGTATATTTATATCCAAACGCCTTATTATATACCTGATGAAAGTCTTAGGGATGCATTGCAGATTGCTGTATTATCGGGTGTGAAGGTAAAGATGATGATTCCGAATAAACCGGATCATCCTTTTGTATACTGGGCAACATTATCATCTGTCGGGGATTTGCTGAATGCCGGTGCAGAGGTATTTATTTATCAGAATGGCTTTTTACATGCCAAGACAATCATTGTTGATGGGAAGATTTCATCTGTGGGGACGGCCAATATCGATGTGCGCAGCTTCCGTCTCAATTTCGAAGTGAATGCCTTTTTATACGATGAGTCCATTACACAGGAGCTTGAAGCAGCGTTTAAGAATGATATCAAATATTCGACACAGATGACTAAAAAGCTATATAATAAACGTTCGATGGGTATTCGTTTCAAAGAATCCATATCCAGATTACTGTCGCCGATACTGTGATCTGTTGCTGCATCATCGGTGCGAAACATTATACAGTCAATGAACCACGATATATTTAAAGGAGGATTTTCAATGGAATCCAAACCATGTATTGATTCTTTAACAGTCAAAACGTCAAATGTGCTTCCACCGCATACAAATGCATACGGTACTTTGTTTGGTGGGAAGTTGATGGAACATATTGATGACGTAGCGGCGATTTCTGCTGCTCGCCATGCCAGAAGCACTGTTGTGACGGCCTCTACAGATTCGGTCGATTTCCTGAATCCCGTCAAGGAAGGGGATACCATTTGTGTTGAAGCGTTTGTGACGTGGACACATCATACGTCGATGGAAATTTTCGTTAAAGCCGTTACCGAGAATTTAACGACGGGAAAACGGTTGGTATGTGCAACGGCCTTCTTGACGTTTGTTGCGGTAGATATTGATGGACACCCGATTCCGGTGCCTTCTGTTTATCCGGAAAGCGATCAGGAAAAGGAATTGAATAAACGTGCCCAGGAACGCGCCGATCACCGTTTGGATCGCCGGAAACAGTCAAAAAAAATGGCAGAGATCTTCGGAACGGACTTTCCTTGGAATCGATAAGCATGAAACGTGATGAGCGTCTGGTTTCGTCTCCCCTTAGGTATAGAGGTGATATCACCTTTATGCCAAAAGGGGATTTTTTGTGCTTGACTGGAAGCATCATGGCATGTTTGTTTTTGAATTGCACGTCCAAATGTATAAAATGATTGGTTTTTACAAGACTTGTAAAGGGTATTCCATTTAATGGATGGAAGGGAGTATCACAAAATGATGGATGTTTTCAATGATATGGGCCAATTTCTGGAAAAGTGGGTCGACTTGATCAACGATGCATTGTGGAGTTATGTGTTGATTATCGTACTGGTCGGACTTGGTTTATGGTTTACGTTCCGTACGAAGTTTGTACAGTTCCGTGATTTTCCAGAAATGTTCCGTGTCGTCTTTGATAAACGAACCGTAACGACGAAAGGGAAAAAAGGGACGTCTTCATTTCAAGCTTTCGCAATCAGTGCCGCATCACGTGTTGGTACAGGCAATCTTGCGGGTGTCGCTTCAGCGGTAGCTCTAGGGGGACCAGGTGCTGTGTTCTGGATGTGGCTACTTGCGCTTGTAGGCTCAGCAACCGCATTTGTGGAAAGTACACTTGCACAAGTATATAAAGTATCCGATCAAACACAATATCGAGGTGGACCGGCTTATTATATCGAAAAAGGCCTGAACAAGCGTTGGTTGGCGATTGTTTTTGCAATAACGATTACGTTTACATATGGCTTTATATTTAATTCCGTGCAATCGAATACCATCAGCTTGGCCTTTACCGGAGAGTTTTCCGTCAGTTCAGGATGGATGGCAACGCTCTTGGTTGTCATGACCGGTATTGTCATTTTCGGAGGGTTGAAAAGTATTGCCAATGTGACACAAATCATCGTACCTGTCATGGCGATCGTCTATATTTTGATTGCATTATATGTATTGGTAACCAATATTCCGCAAATCCCGGATATGATCGCTCTTATTTTCAGTAATGCTTTTGGTTTTAAAGAAATTGCGGGTGGTGGCTTTGGTGCAGCTATCATGCAAGGGATTAAACGTGGGTTGTTCTCCAATGAGGCAGGTATGGGAAGTGCGCCGAATGCTGCTGCGACCGCTGAAGTATCACATCCAGCGAAACAAGGGTTCATTCAAGCACTCGGTGTGTTTTTCGATACGATCTTAATCTGTACCGCAACGGCCTTTATCGTTATTACGGCAGGTGGTTATGAAGGTAGTACTGCGGATGGCATCCAGATAACACAAGAGGCGATCAGCTCACATCTGGGCAATTGGGCAGGCATATTTTTGGCTGTAGCGATCTTTCTGTTTGCCTATAGCTCCATTCTCGGGAATTATTATTACGGTGAAACGAATATCGGATATATGAAAAACAGTTCAATCGGATTGTTCATATACCGGATTGTGGTCTTGTTGATGGTTCTGTTCGGAGCATTGGCATCATTTGATTTGGTGTGGGCTCTGGCTGATTTGACAATGGGAATCATGGCCCTCATCAACTTATACGCCATCACCAAGCTATTCAAAATGGCAGGGCGTGTCTTGAAAGATTATCGTGACCAACGCAAGGCTGGCAAGGACCCTGTATTCTATAAGGATATCCTTGAAAATGACGACGGAATTGAATATTGGTCACGCGAACAAATGGAAGAAAGTCATAAGGGTTCCTGAAAAAAGTGAACGGATACGTGTGGTTGGAACGTCAGGATTTCAATAAAATCCGGTTTCAGCCACTCGATTTTTTTGAGACTTGAATTATAACTGGAAAACGCTTACAATGAAATCAGCACGAATTTTAATTGGGGTGTTGATGATGTGTAAATGCCAAGCAGTTCATATAATTGATGTGTGGGGGTCAGGGCTATCCTGATCCCTTTTTCTATGATTGCTTTACTATACTAAAGTGTCAGGGAGGGATCTGATGATTTCATTAACAGATAAAGGCATGACGATGGAAGATGTTGAACGGGTTGTTTTTCAGGAAGAAGGTGTCTATTTAAGTGATGATACGATCCAACGTGTTAAAAAAAGCAGACAGACTGTTGAAGCAGTTTTACAAGAAAAGCGGACGATGTATGGCATCAATACAGGATTCGGCAAATTCAGCGATGTTGTCATTGAAGAAGATGACGTGAATACATTGCAGCTGAATCTGATCCATTCACATGCTTGCGGGGTAGGGGAACCGTTTCCGGAGAAAATATCACGTGCAATGCTTTTGTTACGAGCCAATGCGTTGGCACAAGGGTATTCTGGAGTCAGATTGGAACTCGTCGAACAATTGCTGTTGTTTGTCAATGCACATATCCATCCGGTTATTCCGCAAAAAGGGTCGCTTGGAGCAAGCGGGGATTTGGCGCCGCTGTCACATCTGGCATTAGCACTCTTAGGGGAAGGTGATGTTTTTTATAAAGGAAAACGCATGAATGCCATGGACGCATTAAAGGCTGAAGACATCCAACCACTTACCCTGAAAGCTAAAGAAGGGCTTGCGTTGATCAATGGAACCCAAGCCATGACTGCAGTTGGCGTAGTCACTATCATCGAAATGGAAAAATTATTGTATCAAAGTGAACATATCGCAGCGATGACCATGGAAGGGCTGAATGGCGTCATCTGTGCATTTGATGATGATTTGCATATGGTTCGCGGCCACCAAGAACAGATCGATGTTGCCCACAGGATGCATATGAATTTAAATGATAGCGGTTTAACGACTAAACAGGGCGAAATCCGCACACAAGACGCGTATTCACTTCGGTGTATCCCACAGGTTATGGGAGCGTCTTGGCAATCCTTCAAATATGCAAAAGGGAAATTGGAAACGGAAATCAATGCTGTGACCGATAATCCGATTATCTTTTCGGAACGCAATGATGTTATTTCCGGTGGTAATTTTCATGGTCAGCCAATCGCCCTTGCTATGGACTTTTTGAAAATGGGGGTGGCAGAACTGGCCAACATCGCGGAGCGGCGCATTGAACGGATGGTGAATCCACAATTGAATGACCTTCAGAAACCGTTTTTAAGCGCACAGCCCGGCCTGGAGTCCGGAGCTATGATTATGCAGTATAGCGCTGCGTCGCTTGTGTCCGAAAACAAAACGTTGGCACATCCGGCAAGTGTTGATTCCATCCCCTCATCAGCCAACCAGGAAGATCATGTCAGTATGGGGACGATTGCTGCCAGACATTGCTATGAGATGCTTGAGAATACACGTCACGTCATGGCAATCGAGTTAATTTGTGCGATGCAGGCTGTTGAAGTCCGTGACATCGACAAAATGGCCACGAGCACAAAAACTTTGCATGATAAGGCCCGTCGGTTGGTACCAAGTATTACAGAGGACCGTGTTTTTGCAACAGATATCGAAAAGCTCGTGACTTGGCTGAAAGACGGAACCGAAAGTGATTGTCTTCGCAAAGAGAAAACATCTGTGTAGACCATTGCAAGATTCATATATTTGGAATACTTAAATAGGAGAGGGGTAATGGAATGAGTCATGTAACGGTTAAAAAAGGTCTTGATTTGGAATGTAAAGGATGGGAGCAAGAAGCGGCTTTACGGATGCTTTACAATAATCTTGACCCGGAAGTGGCAGAAAATCCGGATGAACTTGTCGTGTACGGCGGAATTGGAAAAGCAGCCCGCAATTGGGACGCATTCCACGCGATCGTAGACACACTCCGTACTTTGGAAAATGATGAAACAATGCTTATTCAGTCAGGAAAACCAGTGGGTGTTTTCAAAACCCATGCTCAGGCACCTCGGGTATTATTATCCAATTCTGTTCTTGTGCCAAAATGGGCGACATGGGATCATTTTCATGAGCTTGATCAAAAAGGGTTGATGATGTATGGTCAAATGACCGCTGGAAGCTGGATTTATATTGGGACACAGGGCATTTTGCAGGGGACGTATGAAACATTTTCGGCACTTGCGAAAAAACATTACAATGGGTCCCTTAAAGGAACAATCACCCTCACAGCAGGACTTGGTGGTATGGGTGGTGCACAGCCACTTGCCGTTACGATGAATGAAGGTGTCGTGATTGCGGTGGAAGTGGATGAGAAACGAATCGACAAACGAATACAGACAAAATACTGTGATACAAAGGCTTATCATGTGGATGAAGCGGTGAAAATGGCGGTTGAGGCAAGAGATGCTGGTAAGCCGCTATCAATTGCCTTGGTTGGCAATGCAGCAGAAGTCCACCATGAACTTCTTGATAAAAACGCACCCATTGATATTCTTACAGATCAAACGTCTGCGCACGACCCATTGAATGGCTATATCCCTGAAGGGTATGCGTTGGAGGAAGCTGCTGTATTGCGAAAACAGGATCCAGCTGCATATACCGAACGTTCAACAAGCAGTATGGCACGTCATGTCGAAGCGATGCTCGCTTTTCAAAAAAGAGGTTCGATTGTATTCGATTATGGGAACAATCTTCGCCAGGTCGCATTTGACGATGGCATCGAGAATGCCTTTGATTTTCCCGGCTTTGTCCCAGCCTATATCCGCCCATTGTTCACGGAAGGAAAAGGGCCTTTCCGTTGGGCAGCATTATCAGGCGATCCTGAAGATATTTACCGGACAGACGCATTGATCAAAGAACTTTTTCCCGAGAATGAAGCTTTGATTCGGTGGATTGATATGGCACAAGAACAGGTTGCTTTTCAAGGTTTACCGTCACGTATTTGCTGGTTGGGTTACGGAGAGCGCGTCAAAATGGGGCAAGCGATAAACGAACTGGTGCGAAAAGGTGAGATATCTGCGCCGATCGTCATCGGGCGCGATCATTTGGACAGTGGTTCGGTTGCCTCACCGAATCGGGAAACGGAAGGAATGAAAGACGGAAGTGATGCTGTTGCCGACTGGGCCGTATTGAATGCGCTAATAAATACAGCAGCAGGTGGCTCATGGATTTCGTTCCACCATGGTGGTGGCGTCGGAATGGGCTATGCGCTGCATGCGGGAATGGTTGTTGTTGCAGATGGGACCGATATGGCCCATGAACGACTGGGACGTGTTTTGACGACAGACCCGGGCATGGGGGTTATCCGCCATGCTGATGCTGGGTATGAGGAAGCCGTTCGCTTTGCGGAAAAGAATGATATCACCATCCCTATGAAGAAATAGTCGTTCAAAATTAACATGATCACGCCGCAAATGGGAACAACAGGTTGAACGGTTTTCCATTTGCGGTCATTTAAAGCAAGGAGGAATAGTTGATGCAAGCAGATATATTGATTACGAATATCGGCCAGCTTCTCACAATGGATGTAAAAGGGCCTGTCAAGGGAAGTCGTATGAATGATATAGCGATTTTGGCAGATGCAGCAGTTGCCATAGTGGATTCGAAAGTATCTTGGGTCGGATCCGCAAAAAAGGCAGCGGACATCCAAGCAGATCGCGTTATCGATGCAGAAGGAAAACTTGTCACACCAGGATTGGTTGAATCACATACACATCTTGTATTCGGCGGTTCGCGTGAGGAAGAAATGGCGATGAAACAACAAGGGGTCCCGTATTTGGATATTTTGGCAAAAGGTGGAGGCATTTTATCAACGGTTCGTTCTACAAGAGAGGCTTCCTACGATACATTATTGGAACGGACCCTTTTTCATCTTGACCGGATGGCGATGCATGGTATTACAACCGTTGAAGCGAAAAGTGGTTATGGGTTGAATGAAGAAACCGAAATGAAACAGTTGAACGTGGCAAAAGAAGCGAATGCCCAACACCCACTGGATGTCGTATCTACATTTATGGGAGCGCACGCCATCCCGCCGGAATACAAGGACGACCCGGATGGTTTTCTGGATGAAATGGCAGCGTTATTCCCTGAAATCAAGAAGCGGAACCTTGCTGAATTCGTGGATATTTTCACCGAATCGAATGTATTCAGTGTCGAGCAATCAAGACGTTACTTGCAGAAAGCCAAGAAAAACGGGTTTGATGTGAAAATTCATGCCGACGAAATCGATACATTAGGGGGGACGGAGCTCGCTGCAGAACTGGGAGCCATTTCCGCTGAGCATCTTGCCGTCGCTTCAGACGCGGGGATCACTGAACTAGCTGCATCGAATACGGTTGGTGTTATATTGCCGGGAACGATTTTTTACCTTGGGACAGGAACGTATGCCCGTGCGCGGGAAATGATTGATGCCGGTGCAGCGATTGCCATCTCGACAGATTTTAACCCCGGCAGTTCAGTGACGGAAAATTTACAGTTGATCATGTCACTCGCGGCCCTTCGCTTGAAAATGTCTCCAGCGGAAATTTGGCATGCTGTAACGGTCAATGCTGCGCACGCCATCGGACGTGGACATGAAGCCGGTACAATAGCTGCGGGCAGAGCGGCGGATATCGTTATCTGGGATGCTCCAAATTATATGTATATGCCATATCATTATGGCGTCAATCACGCCAATAAGGTCATAAAAAATGGCCAGGTTCTATATGAAAGAGAAACACTCTCTTAAGCGGTGTGGAGGATAGGGGCGGTTACATGCACATGTGATGTTTCCGGTGCTATCGAACGGCGATTGAAGTGGGCGAGCTTGTGATAGTGTTCGCGGGAAAAACGAATAGCGTCTGATTGCGGAAAAAGTTGCTCGACCACTGATAAGCCGTTGAGTGTCGAAAATGTTTCGGTAAGATTGTTCGTCATGAAAAGGCAGGGATTGTCGAAATATCACGCTAGGAAGTTCTTGCTTAGTGAAAAGGTCGTGGGTTATCGAGCATGTTTCATTAATTAACGTGCATAATGAATCGAAATCAAGCTGTATCTCCCGGATAAATACTGATTTATTAAAATCAATACCAGAAAAAATGATGGAAACATCCTAAAACGAAATGCCATTTCCGAAGAAAGAAAAACTTTACAAAGATTAAGGTATATCCGTTTGGTGATTTTTACATTTTATGAAATAATAGTAAGAAGATTGTTTATCAAAAAACGGGAGGTAAGTTTGATGATTGATCAAAAAACGAAAGAGAAGTATGCCGAATTGGCATTGCAAACAGGGGTAAATCTTCAAAAAAATCAGGCACTCATGATCAATGCCCCGATCGAGGGAGCTGACTTCACACGAATCGTGGCGCGGAAGGCGTATGAACTGGGTGCAAAAGACGTACATATCAATTGGGTAGACGATGAGCTGACACTTTTAAAATATGAAAATGCACCAGATGAAGTACTGAATACTTTTCCAGAATGGAAGGTAAATTTACATGACAGTTTTGCTGAAGATGGTGCAGCTGTATTATCCATTCGCTCCACAGACCCGGATTTATTGAAAGATATTGATCCGACACGTGTTGCCAATGCCAATAAGGCCGGAGCGGAAGCTATGAAAAACTTCCGGACATACACAATGAACGACAAAATCACGTGGTCGATTATTTCCATTCCCACCGGTGATTGGGCACAGAAGATTTTTCCTGACGAAACGAAAGAAGCAGCCATTGAAAAATTATGGGATGCGATTGTAAAAATTGTCCGTGTGGACAAGGATGACCCGATAGCTGCGTGGGATGCGCATAACAAAACGCTTGAGACGGCACGGGAGATTTTGAACCAAAAAAATTATCAAAAATTGATTTTTAAAGGACCTGGCACAGAATTGGAAATTGAATTGCCGAAAGGTCACATTTGGAAAGGTGGTTCCGCAACGTCTGAAAAAGGAATTACGTTCAATCCGAATATGCCGACGGAGGAAGTCTTTTCACTGCCTCACAAATATGGTGTCAATGGAACAGTGTCCAGTACCAAACCCTTAAATTATGGAGGGAGCTTAATCGATCATTTCAGTTTGACATTCAAAGATGGTAAAGTGGTTGACTTCAAAGCAGAACAAGGTGAAGATACTTTGAAACATTTATTGGATACGGATGAGGGGGCACGCCGTTTGGGAGAAGTCGCGCTTGTGCCACATGAGTCACCCGTATCACAATCAGGCCTTATTTTTTACAACACACTGTTTGATGAAAATGCGTCATGTCATATTGCGCTGGGTAAAGCGTACCCAACGAATTTGGAAGGCGGATCGGCTATGTCGGATGAGGAATTGGATCAACATGGTGTCAATGATAGTCTGACACACGTTGACTTCATGATTGGTTCGGAAAACCTGGATATCGATGGTGTAAAACAAGATGGGACGACCGAACCTGTTTTCCGGAATGGGACATGGGCACTGGATATAACAGGTAATTAAAACGTATGATATGAAAGATTTCCTTTGTTTTACACAAATTGAACAAAAGGAACAGAAACAGCTATGTCATCTGTGGTGATCGGATAACATAGCTGTTTTGTTGGTTGAAGGTCATTTTTCGATAAGGGATGGAATGGTTCTTGATTGAATTCTGGGTCCCTTGCATGGTCATTTTTCAATCAAGGAGTGTTCTTGATGCAATTTTGCCCCTCTTGTATGGTCATTTTTCAATCAAGGAGTGTTCTTGATGCAATTTTGTCCCTCTTGTACGTCCATTTTTCAATCAAGGAGTGCTCTTGATGCAATTTTGTCCCTCTTGTACGTCCATTTTTCAATCAAGGAGTGTTCTTAATGCAATTTTGACCCCTTTGGATGGTTTTTTTTCAATCAAGGGTCGTTCTTGATGCAATTTTGTCCCTCTTGTACGTCCATTTTTCAATCAAGAAGTGTTCTTGATGCAATTCTGCCCCTCTTGTACGCCCATTTTTCAATCAAGGAGTGCTCTTGATGCAATTCTGTCCCTCTTGTACGGTCACTTTTCAATTAAGGAGAGTTCTTGATGCAATTTTGCCCCTCTCGCACCCTCATTTTTCAATCAAGGGTCGTTCTTGATTGAATTAAGCCGTCGAACGAAGTGGTTTTTCAATCAAGAACATGACAGACAATAAAACATCATGTTTCTATTTTTGCGATTCCCAAAGCAAAGTGGTCCCAAAGTAATCGTTCAACGGTTTGTATGTTTGGATCGGGACAATCAATAATCAGGATAACTTCTGTGTGTCTTTGTTTTCGAAAGGTCCACCCCTTGTTTTTAAATCCAAACTCAATGATGAGTCGTATGATGAAGCCAAGCATAAATCCAATGATTGCTGCAATCAGCCCCCAATAGATCGGTCCCCATTTCAATTGAAAACCCACGCCGACGCCAATCACCGAAAATGCGGTTGCCAGTGCCATGGCTAGGTCAAAAAAAGTCGTTCCATCTGAATGATGTATCGTATCAAATAATGGCGTTTCTTGAGAACGATGGTTCAATGGCACGGCATAAATATTTTCCTTTGTTATTCCAATTTCCTCCAGTTTGTTTAAAGCGATTTCTAGATAAATATGATGCTCGAATGTGGCAAATATCTGCAATCATTCTCACTCCCTTTTGAACGTTGTTTGTGGTAACGGGTATGGACCTTGTTGGTAGTTGCTATTTAAAAATCTTGTCTGTTCCCTGTCAAAAAGATTATTGAATTCAACCGTTGAAATGTATGCGTGATAAACGGAAAAACCATAAAGTGATGGCATGAATAAAAACCACATAGGGTCCAATGTCGCCGTAGCCATGTTAATATCACCTAAAAATAAAAGATGAAGCGCATCGAAAAAATTGGAAAAGTATAAGAAAATGAGTGTCCATGAAATACTGAAAAAGGCGATGATGATCTGGTGAAGGTAGAGCTGTCCGAGACCAGGAATGAACAATGACCACATCACGGCCATGAGCGGGCGTCTCTTGTCCAGATGGTTAATTTCAAATCTGCTGATGCTGAACCGTTTAATGGGTGTTTTACGAGTTTCGATCAGTGTATATAAATTATTAAGATCGACGGTTGTACGGTATGCATCCCATATGCCAAACAGATAAACGGGCATGTACATAAATAACCATTTTGTATCAAGAATAGCCATCGCTTCCGAAAAATGCCCCTGAATAGAGTAAAGGATGGCGCTATTTAAATTGGTATGTAAATTGACAACCACTTCCCACATGAATAAGATGAGTCCACGTGAGATTTTGGATAAAAGAAGATGCCCGAATCCAGGGAAAGCCGCATTCCACCATGCAATGATATATGGGTTCCTTGGATGGATCGATGTTGTTCCACCTCCACTGATAAATGCAGATGGATATTGATTGTGACGCGAAACGTTTTTCATGTGGACACCTCAAGTTGAGTGATTCACTGAATAGCTTTTCCGAATTGCACGGGTTTATGCTCGGTATCCGTGTGTGCGTATAGAATATTCCACAAAGCACACGCTATGGGGTAGTCAATATATGGGTGGGGTCGTGCATGAACTTACAGGTAAATTACAGCGATATCATTGATGCCAGAGAAAAGCTCATGAAAGACCAGGAAGTGTATTTCTTGCAGGAAATATTATTTTCGTGGCGCTGGTGGCTGTTGATTATCATTGCAATCATACTGTGGCTTATTTGGATTTGGCTTGTGGATAAAACAAGGGTTTTCACCATTTTATTCGTCGGTTTATCGACGTCGATGATTGCCACCCACCTTGATGATATCGGCTTATCCCTTATGCTTTGGGCTTATCCATACGGCTCGACGCCTTACTTGGATCGATTGTCCCTTGTAGATCTGTCGGTTCTTCCAGTCGCATACATGCTCTTATACCAATATGTCAAAACATGGGGAAAATATATATTTGTTCTTGTTGTTCTTACTTTATTCGCTGTTTTCGTCGCGGAACCGGTTTTTGAAAAGATGCAACTGTATATGATGATGAATTGGAAACATGTTTATTCCACACCATTTTACATTGCCATAGGTGTATTTATGAAATGGTTGACGGATGCATTGGAAAAAGTAATCCAAAAAAACCACCATCGCCATCGATAAACAAAAAAGGAAAGTGGCATCGTCTGTGCTCCCACTTTCCTTTTTGCATCAAGGCAATGTATTATTCCCGTAAATCAAAGATGTCCATTTTTCACTAAGACGGCTTTTATCATGGTATACGTATAAGCATCAGGTAGGGCCTTTTTTATCGGTTTCAATCGGTTTTCGCTGCTCTGTTGCCGTGCTTCAAGGATGGCCTTCTCTTCTTCAGGTGAAAAAAAGATGTCCCAAAGAAGCGGATACCCCTCTTTATAGGCTTTAAATAAATGCCCTTCAATGGTTTGCCCATTCATATCCCTCATAATAGCGATATCTTTAATCGACTTTCCACTTTGGAATAAATGATAGCTCTCGATGTGACTTGGCCCATCTGTTTTAGTTCGTGAAGGTTCTTTCCTGACGGGGATACTTGCTCCGTCAATTTTTCTGGCAGGTTGGATGTCTGGATGCTCTGTTTTCCATGTGATGATTTCATTCAAGAATGGGGTGCCGTATGCCTCGAACTTTTTTTCGCCGATCCCTTTTATTTCAAGCATATCCTCTTTTGTTTCAGGTAAATATCGGCAACATTCTTTTAAAGTCATGTCCGAAAAGAGCACGTACGGTGGCACTTTATCTCTGTCAGCCATTTCTTTTCGCCGTTTACGCAAAATATCAAATAACTGGGTGTCATAATCGACTTCCCCGGTAGTCGGGATCGGCGTTGTGTACATCCAGACTTTTCGTTTACCTTTCAAAACGTCAACAGACTGCCTATTCAGTTTCAACGTCGGGTATTTACCTTCTTCTGTCGCTAAAATCCCGTCAGCCACCAAAAACTGTATCCATTCGGTAAGTTCTTTTTCCGTATAGGCCGATAAGATGCCATAAGTGGAAAGGGTATGTAAACGAAAGTTGTTTATTTTTTTATCACGCGAGCCTTTCAACACTTTTGCAGTCATACTGACACCGAAGCGTTCATCCATCCGTTTGACACAGGATAAGATTTTTTGTGCTTCTTCAGTCATGTCGGTCTTATCCCGGTCATCAAGGCAATGACTGCATCGCTGGCAAGCATGCTGGGCCTTCGGATCACCAAAGTATTCCAATATATACGCGGTCAGACATGTATGAGTATGGCAATAATTGATCATGGCTTGCAATTTGCGATACTCATTTTGTTTGGCTGGCTCATCCATATCCGATTGTTCAATCAAAAACTTTTGCAGTTGTATATCCTGTGGAGAGAAAAGCAAGATGCAATCGCTTGGTTCACCGTCGCGCCCCGCCCGTCCTGCTTCTTGATAGTATGATTCGATGCTCATAGGCATGGCGTAGTGGATGACATAACGGACGTTCGATTTATCAATGCCCATCCCAAATGCATTCGTTGCGATAATAACCGATGTTTCATCATGGATAAATGCTGCTTGTGCCTGTTTTCGTTCATCTTCGCTCAGACCGGCATGGTATCTGGCAACTGAAAAGCCTCGCCGGTCCAGATCATCATATAGATGATCGGTCTGTTTTCTGGTTGCGGTGTAGATGATTCCCGATTCATTTTCATGTGCTTTGAGAAATGAATGGACATACGATTTTTTATCTTTTCCTTTAACAACATGAAAGGATAGGTTTTCCCGTTCAAAACCTGTGTTGATGACATGTCCGTCGTCAATTTGCAGCAATGTCTGGATATCCGAAATGACCTCACCCGTAGCGGTGGCGGTCAATGCAATGGTAACCGGCACATTGGACAGTTTTTTCAAGTTTGGGATAATCGACCGATAACTTGGACGGAAATCATGTCCCCACTGTGAAATGCAGTGAGCTTCATCAAATGCAATCAATGAGAGGTCTATCGATTGGACACATTGAATGAAACGTGTGGATTCAAACCGTTCAGGAGCGACATATACGAATTTGTAACGACCGCGCTCCATTTCCAGCATTCGATTCTGTCTTTCGTTCGCAGTCATGGAACTATTGATGTATGTCGCGGGAATGCCCAGCGCATCAAGTGCATCCACCTGATCTTTCATGAGGGATATTAATGGGGAAATGATGATCGCAGTGCCGCTCAAAGTCATCCCGGGTATCTGGTAGCATAATGATTTTCCGCCACCTGTTGGCATGACGGCTAATGTGTTATGCCCATCTATGATGCTATCAATCGTCTTTTTTTGCCCTGGCTTGAATGTTTCATATCCAAAATAGGTTTGTAAAATCTGTTGTTCTTTGACTGGCATATTCATTCTCCTTCACTTTATTTATCCTAACATATTTCCAGATGAAGAGGGTCAGATGATATCATTTACAGGTGGTTGAGCACGGTGTACTGTTAATCGCATGGTGCGATGGGTTTTTTCAACGGCCCGGTTAACGTTTTGTTATGGATATATGAAAATAATGGTTTGATTGCCTGGAAACCGTTCATTTCGCTGTTTCAGTCGCAATTCATATAAATCTTTCAAATTTAAAAGGTAAAAGTGTTTACATTCTATCGTTTCGCATATAAAATGTCTTTATATTTGAAAGAAACCCATTCAGGAATATGAAATGGGGTTTAGGGGGTAGCGAATGGTTCCTTCGATCTTATTTGAAATTATGTTAATCGGGCTACTGGGAATCGGATCCCAATGGGTTGCCTGGAAATACCGGATGCCAGCGATTGTTGTCATGTCCGTGACAGGGTTGTTGATTGGTCCGGTACTGGGATTGATCAATCCGGAAGTGGATTTTGGTGATTTGTACAGTCCGATCATTTCGGTAGCCGTTGCAATTATATTATTTGAAGGTAGCTTGAATTTAAATTTCAAAGAATTACGTGGGCTCGGAAAGCCCGTGTTCCGCATTTCGACAATTGGTGCTTTCATCGCTTGGATTCTTGGATCTTTGACAGCACATTATATTGCTGGATTGTCATGGGCAGTCGCTTTTGTCATCGGTGGTTTATTCATTGTGACAGGACCGACGGTTATTTTGCCGTTGCTCAGACAGTCAAAACTGAAACCACGCCCTGCCAAAATTTTAAAGTGGGAAGGGATTATTGTTGATCCGATCGGTGCCTTGTTGGCTGTATTTGCGTTTGAGATCATTGCGTATATCACGGCAACGAATCCAGATGGTACAGCACTGATCCTTTTCTTTTTGGCCTCTTTGTTTGGTGCCGTGCTCGGTTGGTTGTGTGGCTGGGGGATCGGCTGGATGTTCGAGGTCGGCCATATTCCAGAATTCCTGAAATCGCCGGCTGTATTCATTGTGGTCATCTTCAGCTTTACATTGGCTGATACCATTATGCATGAAACGGGTCTATTGGCTGTAACGGCAATGGGGCTGACGCTTGCAAATATGGGGATCAACTCTGTACAGGATATGCGTCACTTCAAGGAAAACATATCCATTTTGTTGATATCAGCTATTTTTATCATGCTGACGGCCTCATTGAAAGTTGATGTCATATTGCATATTTTCAGTCCGAGTATTATTTTCTATGTTCTATTGATGATGTTTGTGGTCAGGCCGATTTCCATATTCCTTTCGACAATCGGTACAGGACTCTCCTTGAATGAGAGGGCACTTGTCGGTTGGATTGCACCGAGAGGGATTGTTGCCCTTACCGTGTCAGGTTATTTTGCATCGATCCTGTCAGATGCAGGTTATGAAGATGCATCGTTGATTACAACACTCACCTTTGGACTCGTCTTTTTTACGGTTGTCGCGCATGGCTTTTCGATCAGCTGGTTGGCGAAGAAGCTGCACTTATCGTTGGAAGGACGTCCGGGTGTCATTATCAATGGAAGCAACCCGTTTTCAGTTGGGTTGGCAAAAACATTCTTGAAAACAAAGACACCCGTCGTTGTCGTCGATTCATCATGGGAAGACTTGAAGGTTGCACGTGAATCGGGCGTTCCTTTTTATCATGGTGATATGCTTTCGGAGCAGACGGAATATAATCTGGACACCTTGCCATATGAATATTTGATCTCAGCGACGGATTATCATTCCTATAATGCGCTCATATGTACGACTTTCATGCCTGAATATGGACGTACCAATGTTTTTCGCATCAGTCCGTATACGGATATCAACGGAAATACAGGCGATACGGTCGCTAAAATAGGCGGCAGGATCTTATTTAAAGAAGATATCGCATTGGATGGTTTGAATCAGCGAATAAAAGACGGTTTTGTATTCAAACATACAACGTTGACGAGTAAATACAGCTACAAACAATACTTGGAAGAAAAAGACAATGAAACCATTTTCCTGTATGTCATAAAGCCATCTGCCGTCCTGAAGTTTTATTCAGAGGAAGTGACGCTCAACCCTGAAGCGGGTGATACCATCGTCAGTTTGACGCCACCCGATAAAGAGATTAGGGATAAACAGGCAATAAAAAATGGCAATGGGGAAAAACAAAATTGAAGCGAAATTGAAAAGGGGCGCCTTTTGATGGAAGCCCCTTTTTTTCGTGTCATTATGTTATATGGTGATGGCATTATTTGTTTTGTGATAGAACTCCACAAAGTTTTCAATGACATTATCGAGGAATGCGATGGTGCCATGGTCGGTCAGCTGGCCATTTTCATCCATTTTATCTTGGATGGTACCAACA
>DATGUN010000005.1:0-36490 GCA_035301285.1 Virgibacillus sp. | reverse complement strand
CCTCACGATAAAACCAGTCCTTGTCGATCAAGGGCTGGTTAGGTCAATAGGATGTTATTCCTTTGTATCTTTTGCCACTAGTGTTGGGGCAGAGTCACTTATTTGGCTGATGTCGACATCGTGGTAATAGTGGGTGATGATATCTTTATAGGACTTTCCGTCTTGTGCCATGCCGTTTGCGCCGTATTGGCTCATGCCGATTCCATGGCCGAACCCTTTTGTTTTAAAAATGAAATGGCCATTTTTTTCTTCAATGGAAAAGTCGCTTGATCTGAGGTCCAAAGCTTCACGGACTTCGCGTCCGGAAAATGTGTGGTCCCCTAATTCGATTGTCTCGACACGTCCGCTGTCTGTGTGGGATATGGCAAATTCCTTATCGCCTGATAGATTTGTTCCGAGCGTGTTTTCAACATCTGCGGCGGACATCACTTTTTGATCCAAATATTTGGGCGAATCCTCATCCCACGGACTTTCTACACTTTGTAAATACGGTATATCATCATCCCAGTAATCACCTGCATCTTCCGTGTAGCCATTGCTGGTTGAAAAGTAGGCGGGGGTAATGATTTCATCATCATAGGTGATGATTTCTCCTTCTGTTTCAGCTACTGCTTTTTCGATTTTTCCCATCTTTTCTTCGTATTCATCTTTCATTTGTGAACGGAGCTCTTCGTCATTCTTATAAACTTGATGGTCTGTTGTATCCGAGACATCCGATTCTTCATCATCTTCTTGATACATGATATGATTCGCGATATAAGTCCTTGCCGCGAGCGCTTGGGCTTTTAGAGCCTCAAGTTCAAAGTCGGCCGGCATTTCCGAAGCGACGACACGTGCGACATATGTTTCCAAAGGAACGTCTTCAACATTGTCTGAAGCAGTACGCATCACTGATACGGAAAAGGGTGAATCCACTTTAGCGGTGGCCTCTTCGGCATCGGGTGCTGATTCTGTGGGAACCGTAACCGCCTGTGAGTGATCGGATGTCCCGAATGGAAAGGCGATCAATGTAGGAATAACTAGTGTCAAAACAATTAAACTGATCACACCGATAACACTTGGCAGTTTCCAGCTGATCCGATTATCCCCGAAAGGCTTTGGCATTCGTTTATTTTTCCAAAAATGGAAGGATGCTTTTTTACCTTTTCTTATTTTTTCAGTTAGAATGGCTTTTTTTCGTTGAGCAAGGGAATTCTTTTTTTTCTTTTTTAATGATGCTGGGTTATTTTTTTGATTGTATTTATGATTCATACATGGCCTCCTTCTTCATACATTTTATTGATTATTGGATGGTTTCATACATATTTGATGGTCAATTCCCAGGTGTGAGAAGACTAGTATCCCTATCATTAAACATATACAGTTACCGGATATAATAGAACATTTTTTTAATGAAATTTCCTTTTATCCAAAAGGCTCCCCATACAAAAAACACCCCTAGAATTAGATGTTTGATCTAACTCTAGAGGTGCACATCATTTTATGTACCCACGTTTGAATTGGCAGTGGTCCATCATCTGATTGACCAAAGAATGCAAAAACACGTTTCAATCGCTAGTAAAATCAAAACCGCACGTATCATCTAAATGACGGGGATATACCGCAAACCCCATTCAACTTGCACACGCTTCTTTTACGAAGTTGAATCACGCTTCCAAACTACGCTGATTCGCAAAAACAGGAGATTTGCACACATCGTCGCTTAATCCAATCCAGCATGCCATTGGTCCCTTCAAATATGTCACCTTTTCAGCAAAAACGCATTAACCCAACTGCAGTCGATCATTCGTTTCTTTACACCAGTAGTTCCCTCACTATTGGAAAGCTCCATCAACACCACATCCACTCTACTTCACCGGCGGGCTGTCATTGACACTTTCATCATATAAGTGACAGGCTGTGTAATGACCTTTTTCCACTTCACGCAAGGAGGGTTTTTTACGTGAACAAACTTCCATTGCCATGGGACAGCGTGTTCGAAATACACATCCAGTAGGTGGATTGATGGGACTGGGAAGTTCACCATCTAGTATGATCCGCTCACGTTTTTCTTCAATATCCGGATCTGGTATGGGTATGGCAGATAGAAGTGCTTGCGTATAGGGGTGTAACGGATTATCATAGAGATCCTTGCTGGCTGTCAGTTCAACTAAATTTCCTAAATACATGACACCGATCCGGTCTGAAATCTGTTTGACCATGGACAGGTCGTGGGCGATAAACAGGAAAGTCAGATCCTTTTCAAGTTGCAATTCTTTCAATAGATTGACAACCTGTGCCTGAACAGAAACATCGAGTGCTGAGATCGGTTCGTCGGCAATGATGAAATCCGGATCAAGTGCCAGTGCGCGTGCAATTCCGATGCGCTGACGCTGTCCGCCACTGAATTCATGTGGATAACGGCTGGCATGGTCACGGTTGAGGCCGACTTCCTCGAGCAATTGATAGACTCGGTTCATTTCTTCTTTCTTATTTTTATAGAGACCATGGATTTCCATCGGCTCGGAAATCACTTCCTGAACAGTGGATCTGGGATTCAACGATGCATAAGGATCCTGAAAAATCATTTGCATCCGCTTGAAAAAAGCAAATCGACCTGCTTCATCAAATGCATGTATATCCTCGCCATCATATAATACTTCCCCGCCAGTTTTTTCATACAAACCCATGATTGTGCGCCCGATCGTTGTTTTGCCGCAACCCGATTCACCTACAAGACCGAACGTTTCTCCCTTGTTGACATGAAACGTTACATCGTTGACCGCTTGCAATATGTTACCTTTCCCGACTTCAAAGTGTTTTGTCAATCTATCTATTTCCAGTATTCTTTCCATCATGCAACCCCCCATTCGTGAATGAACGCTATCCTGAATCCGACAGCAAAGCATCTGCTCCGTCCCATTTTAAATAATTTATCATGCCGGTTCTTCTTATACCTACACCATCACATCTTACTACTTCACACCCGCATCGACTGTCAGCGTACGTTTTCTCGCGGATAATGCTGCATTAACACCTAGTGGAAGTGCAAAATGTGGCATGCAATGTCCAATTTTAAAACCACCGACTACAGGGAAATGCTGATCGTGAAAATAGTCATGAAACACCTGCTTCAACGTTAAGGAACGCTCCAAATCATCTGGTTCGGTATTGGCAAAGTCGCCAATGACAACACCCTTCAATGCATCGAACTTTCCAGCTTGTTTTAACTGCTGCAGCATGCCATCGACCTGATAAGGCATTTCACCAATATCTTCTATCAAAAGGAGTTTGCCAGTTGTATCGATTTCATAAGGTGTACCGATCGTACTGACCAACAAAGATAGATTCCCGCCGACGAGCCTTCCAGTCGCTTCACCATCCGCATAAACTTCCAATGGAGAAACCGACTCATTATATATCAACTCGCTCGGTTCGAAAAGTTGCTGGAACATGCCTTTTGATAAATCGTCGAAATCATTTTTTCCGACATCCGATGCGGCCATCGGTCCATGAAATGTGACAAGTCCCGTCTTTTGTCTGATAGCGGTATGCAAATATGTAATATCACTGTAACCCCAAATGACTTTGGGATGGGCTTGAATGGTGCCGAAATCCATCCTTGGAACAATCCGTCCGACACCATATCCGCCCCGTGCAAAAACAATCGCCTTGATCGTGTCATCGTTGATCATCGTGTTAAAATCATGTAGGCGCTGATCATCACTTCCGGCAAGATAACCATATGTTTCATAAAGATGTTCACCGTATATTATGTTAAGACCCAATTCCTTAAAAAACGGAATGGATTTTTCAAGGTCCTTGACATGGAATGGGCCACTTGGGGCTATAATGCCAATCGTGTCCCCTTTTTCAAGATGTTCCGGTCGGATTATGTTCATCGTTCAATACCTTCTTTCATCAAATGGAATCATACCATCCCGAAAAATGGAGGGGATGGTTCATATAAATCTATCGTATACGAACCGGCCCCTTTTCCCAAGTGAAACTATTCTACATCAGCATATTTCAGATCCATGTAGCCGACAGATTGCCTTACAATGCCTGAGACATGATCCGCTTCGAGCACGACTGTATTGTAATAGCGAATCGGCATGATCGGCATTTCCTCTTCCAATAGCTCTTCGGCTTCATATAAATAATCCCAACGCTTTTCTTCATCCGTCTCTGATTTTCCATTTGCGATGAGGTCATCATATTCATCATTCGACCAACCTGTCCGGTTCATTTCCGAATCGGTAATGAAACTTTCCAGGAAGTTGACGGGATCATTGTAGTCGTTGATGAAGGAACTCCGTGAAAACTGCAATTCCAGATTTGACTGTGCGTCGGAGAAAACCTCCCATTCCTGATTTTCCAATGTGACATCGATATCTAGGTTTTCTTTATACATATCTTGCATCGCTTCGGCAACATCTTTATTGCTATCACTCGTGTTGTAAGTGAGTGTAACCTCAGGCAATTCATCATAGCCTTCTTCTTCCATCCCTTTTTCCAGATATTCTTTTGCTTCATCGACGTCAAATGTTATCAAATCGCCATTCACATCACGGAAATCCTCATCATCAGGATTCACGAAACCAGGAGACACAAAGCCATCAGCAGGCTCCACCCCATTCTTCACGACATATTCCGCAATTTCATCTTTATCGATGGCATAGGCGAATGCTTTCCGTATATTTTCATTTTGAAATGGTTCTTCTTCCACATTAAAGCGATAAAACTCAAGTCCACCTTGTTCCCCGATATAGACATCGTCACCATCAATCAGCTCATCCGATAACTCAGGAGGGATGCTCGCTGTATCGATTTCACCGCTTTCGAACATTTGATATTGCGTATTTGTATCGTTTACCATCGCGAAATGCACTTTATCCAAATTCACAACATCACTATCCCAGTATTCATCGTTCTTCACAAAAACCATTTCATCATCATGTTCCCATTCTTCGAGCGCAAACGGTCCATTCGCTACAAATGTATCTGCCTCGGCATGCCAATCTGGATCATCTTCGGCGACTTTATGGTTAACCGGGAAAAATGCGGGGTTAGTCACCAAATCCGGGAAAAATCCTGTCGGTTGTTTCAGCTCCACTTCCAGCGTTTTGTCATCGACTGCTGTCACCGCAACATCATCTTCAGATCCTTCCCCACTGTTATATTCTTCGGCCCCATCGATAAAATAAGCTAAAAATGCCGCTGGTGATGGCGGATCCAATTCCGGATCAAGCATCAGCTTCCATGCATATTCGAAATCCTCTGCAACGACAGGGTCTCCATTGGACCAATTGGCGTCTTCACGAATCTCGAATGTATACACCAATCCATCATCTGAAACATCAAAGTCTTCTGCGGTCGCGGGTTGGGCGACACCTTCTTCATCCAAACGCGTCAACCCTTCCAATAAATTGTTCAATGGATCATAGGATAACTCGTCAAATCCGATCGAAGGGTTAAATGAAGTCGGTTCTTCACCATTGTTCAAATGAAGCACCTTTCCGTCCTCTTCATCGTTTGTGTTCCCATCTTCTTCCGCATCGGCATTCCCGTCATTATCAGATGGTTCTTCCCCTGCGTCCTCATTTGCAGTACATGCAGCAAGCGCAAATATAGTCATCAACCCCAATAAAAGTAAAAGCCACTTCTTTTTCATATCTCTTTCCTCCCCTTTTGTATAGGATTCAATCGTGCTTACAATCATTTCCCTGCTGCCAGAAGTTGTTTCGCTCTTTCATCCTGCAACCAACAGTTCACTCCATGCGACTCACTGATGACCGTATCGTGAGGATATACTTTATCACACACCTCCATCGCCAATGGACATCTTGCTACAAAGGGACATCCTTCAGGAGGTGAAAATAAATCAGGCGGTGTCCCGTCAATGGATTCCAGCTCTTCCTCTTGCTTGTCGAGACGTGGCACAGATTTCAACAACCCTTTTGTATAAGGGTGTTGCGGTCGATAGAAAATATCCCGTTTGGTCCCGGACTCGATCACTTTACCTGCATACATGACACAAATCCGGTCGGCAATTTTGGCAACGACACCTAAATCGTGTGTGATCAATATAATCGCGACACCCATTTCCTCCTGGATGCGATTGAACAATTCCAAAATCTGTGCTTGAATGGTGACATCCAAAGCGGTTGTAGGCTCATCCGCTATCAATAAATCCGGTTCACAGATCAGTGCCATGGCAATCACAATCCGCTGCCGCATTCCGCCACTGAATTGGTGGGGATATTGTTTGATACGTTCTTCCGGATTCGGAATCCCGACCAGATTCATCATCTCAATCGCTTTTTCCCTTGCTGCACTCCGTGGTAGTTTTTGATGTTGCATCACCCCCTCCATAAGCTGGTTCCCTATGGTCAATGTTGGATTCAAAGCTGTCATCGGATCCTGGAAAATCATCGAAATATCAACCCCGCGAATGCCACGCATGTCTTTTTCGCTCAGTGCTGTTATTTCCTTATCCTTAAAACGGATCGTACCGCGGGAGATTTCCCCGGGTGGTGTCGGAATGAGCCGCATAATCGCATTGGCCGTCACACTTTTTCCACAGCCGGATTCACCGACAACAGCCACGGTCTCTCCCTTATTCAACGTCAGATTAACACCGCGCACTGCCTTGACCGTGCCGCCAAACGTTGAAAATGTCACATGAAGGTCTTTTACATCCAATATTTGTTCTGCCATTTTCTCACCTACTTTCTCAGCCGCGGATCAAGGGCATCCTGCAAGCCATCCCCTAAAACGTTAAATGCAAACATGGTAAACGATATGAAAAATGCCGGGAACAAGAGTGTCCACCAGTTGCCAGACAAGATAGCCCCCAATGAATCGTTGGCCATCACACCCCAGCTGGCATTGGGCGCTTGGACACCGAGTCCGATGAAACTCAAGAATGCTTCCGCAAAAATGGCGGATGGTACAGTCAATGTCATCTGGACGATAATCGGTCCCATTGTATTCGGGAGTAAATTCTTTTGTATGATACGCCTTGATTTGGCACCGAATGATTTGGATGCAAGCACAAATTCATAATTCTTGATTTGCAATACCTGTCCCCTCACAATCCGGGCCATCCCGACCCATCCCGTTACACAGAGTGCAATGATGATGGTTGTCAGGCTCTGCTTCATGACCACCAACAGTAAAATAACGACAAGCAGATAAGGCAGTCCATATAAAATTTCAATGATCCGCATCATGATATTATCCGTCCGGCCCCCTTTATAACCGGATATGCCCCCATAAATGATTCCGACTGTGACATCGATGAGCGCTGCTATGATCCCGACCGTAAGCGATATGCGTGCCCCGTACCATGTCCGAGTAAACACATCACGTCCAGCAGAATCGGTACCGAACCAGTGAGAACTGGATGGGGGTTCATATTGTGACGGCCGGTCCTGTTTATTGACTTCATAAGGTGAAAAAACGGGACCGAAGATAGCGAATAAAGCCAGCAGGACAAGGAAAACCATTCCGAGCATCGCCAATTTATTTTTGACCAGACGTCGCCAGGCATCTTTCCAATAGGATAGAGACGGGCGGGTTACCTCCTCCGCTCCTCCCTTATCGTTATCCTTCCAATTGAACCATTCATCAGGAATCTCTTCTGGTGTAACAGTCGTTTGTTCATGTTGAATCTCTTTCATATCACTCGCCCCCCTTGTTCGTCAATCTGATCCGGGGGTCAAGCAATCCATATGCGACATCAACCAAAAAGAGTGAAATGATCAAGAAAGCACTGTAAAAGACCGTTGTCCCCATAATAACGGGCTGATCCCGCTCATTGATGCTTTCAACAAAATATTTCCCCATACCCGGAATCGCAAAAATCTCTTCAATGACAAAAGAGCCTGTCAAAACACCGGCCAGGAGCGTTCCCATGATGGTCACAACCGGCATCAGAGCGTTTTTCAGCGCATGTTTAAAGGTCACTTTCCATGGTGACAACCCTTTAGCCCGCGCCATTTTGATATAGTCCTCGGTCAAAACTTCCAACATCGTTGAACGTGTCAGTCGGGCAATAATCGCCATCGGGCCTGTTGCAAGCGCAATAACCGGGAGCACCATATGTGACGGACTCGTCCAGCGTGCAACAGGGAAAACTTCCACATTGATCGCCAACTGTTGTATCAAAAGCGTTGCCAGGATGAAGTTCGGTATCGAAATCCCCAATACAGCAATCGTCATTGCCAAATAATCGATGAAACCACTATGTTTAAGTGCTGCGGCAATGCCAAGAAGTATCCCGGAAAACACAGCCACGATAATCGCGATCATCCCTAATTCAAAAGAGATCGGAAATCCGCGTGCCAACAACTCATTCACCGATTGCGATGGTTTACGGATGGATGGTCCAAAGTCCAAAGTGACAACGGATTTCATATAATTGGCATACTGGACAATGGCGGGTTTATCCAATCCATAATGCTTTTCCATATTTTCCTGTACAACTTTATTCGTGTTCGCTTCGGTATTGAACGGTGAACCCGGTATACTGATCATGAGCACAAACGTCAATGTGACGATGATCCATAATGTAATGACCATAATCAACAGCCGTTTTAATATGTATCTAAACATCGTTTCCACACTCCCCCTTGTTTTGAAATCGCTGTCATTTTTATTTAAAAGCTTTTTTCAGTTGTGAAACGCATGTTTACGATCTTAAATATGTATAGATGGCATCCCCGATACTCATATGTATTCGGCGAGCGGCACGGTTATCAATATTTTTTGACAAGACCGACGCAACAAAGGTACGCCCTCCGACATAAAATATGCCTACATCATGTGTTATGTCTGTCACTGTCCCTGTTTTATGTGCCAATTCCCATTTGGGCAAGCTCCCGACGGGACCGGCATCGGCATCTGGCAGGTTTCCAGGTAGACAATCATTGATTTGCTGCTTCTTCATAATGTCAATCATATGATCACAAGCGAATTCCGAAACAACACCCCCACGGACAATGTTTGTTAGCAATTTACCCATATTCTCCGCCGTGACCAGATTCGGCCCTTTTCTGCTTGTGGAAACAATCATCAACTTATTCGTAATGACACTGTCATGAAGTTCCAGACCATCCATGGTTTCTTGGATCATATCGATGCCAAGCCAATCAATCATCATATTCGTCGCCGTATTATCACTTTGAATGATCATGAGTGTCATCACATCATAGATGGTCAACTTGGTTCCAGGTGCCATATGCTGCAAAACGCCTGACCCTCCAACCTGTTCCTCTCGTTTGAGCGTCATCATATCCGAAAATGCAAAATCCTTATTTTCATAGGCTTTGAATGCAGCTACCATGATCGGAAGTTTGATCACACTTGCAGCTGTAAAGGGCATATCATGATTGAACTGCCATGTTTCGTTTGTATCGATGTCCCTGAAATCAATGCCCCATATCCCATGGGATTCAATTTCCGGTTTGATGGTTGCGATTAAATCCTTCATTGTTCGCCTCCGATGTTGTGAATAATGTGAATTTTCGTGTTATATTTCTACGATGTATATTTCAAAAAATGATATGCATGAGGATGATTCTTTGCCATGTTCTGGGATGTGGGTGAAGTTAATAAAAGGGTGCCTCGCATACAGCGGTTTTTCGCATATTTATGGCTTATCATCACGCTGTATTCAAGCAAATCGTATAACGTATTAAAAATGTAATGAGCAAGATAGGCCCTGTTTAATATACAACAGATTTCTTTTTATTCTATCATATTTTCAAATAAGTGCAATGGAAATTTAGGAGGTTATCGGTTTTGAGGCGTCGACATCATTTACTATTCAAAGGTGATTATGTCCATCTACGGAGATATGAACATAAAAAAACAGATGCCACATTCAGCAGCACCTGCTTTCTTCATATTCTTCTATTATTGAGCAATACTTCTTAGGGTCCGTTCAATGACAGCTTCAGAGTCTACTATATTGCCATTTTCGTCAACACGTTCGATGTCCGCGCCAAGCGCAGCCAATTTTCCGGAAAAATCAACATAACCACGGTCAAGATGTTTTAAGTCTGTTACACGTGTGTAGCCAGTTGCACGTAATCCAGCCAATATCAACGCTGCTGCAGCTCGCAAATCAGTAGCGGCAACTTCTGCCCCTTGCAGATCACTTGGACCTTCAACAATGACACTGCGCCCCTCTATTTTCATCTTTGCATTCATGCGACGGAATTCTTCAACGTGCATAAATCGATTTTCAAACACGGTTTCAGTGATGACACTTGCTCCTTCTGCTGAAAGCATCAACGCCATCATCTGTGCCTGCATATCCGTTGGAAATCCTGGATGTGGCAATGTCTTTATGTCTGTTGCCTGTAATGGCTCAGGTGCAAGAATGCGAAGTCCACTACCTTCTTCCATCACTTTCACGTTCATTTCTTCCAACTTGGAAATAACGGAACGTAAATGTTCGTGAACAGCATTCTCGATAAAGATGTCGCCTCCGGTAATAGCAGCTGCTACCATAAATGTACCCGCTTCTACACGGTCTGGGATAATGGAGTGTTCGACGCCATGTAAACTTTCGACACCCTCTATTTTAATGGTTTCTGTTCCGGCACCAACGACACGGGCACCCATTTTATTCAAGAAATTGGCCAAATCGACTATTTCAGGTTCTTTGGCACAGTTTTCAATCACTGTTTTTCCTTCTGCCAATGCAGCAGCCATCATTATATTTTCAGTTGCACCGACGCTAGGCATATCCAAATAAATCTTGGCACCTTGAAGACGTCCTGTCGCTTCCACTTCAACAAAACCGTTCCCCACTGTCACATTTGCCCCCATTGCTTCAAAGCCTTTCAGGTGCAAATCAATCGGACGTGAACCAATGGCACATCCACCGGGCATCGCCACATTCGCATGACCATATCGAGCCAAAAGCGGCCCTAAAACGAGGACTGACGCCCGCATTTTGCGCACATATTCAAATGGTGCTTCTGTTTTCAATTGGTCTGTTGCATCGACAACGACTGTATTATTTTCGAAATCAACATCTGCATTCATATTCCGGAGCACTTCATTAATGGTGTATACGTCGGCAAGAACAGGTACATCCTTGATGACGCTTTTCCCCTCTTCTGCAAGTATGCTAGCAGCAATAACTGGCAATACGGCGTTTTTTGCACCTTCTACTTTAACGGAACCAGTTAACTTATTCCCGCCTCTTACGATGATCTTTTCCATATTCATTCTCCCTTTAGCTCACATTCACTATTATTAGTATTCATTAATAAGGATAGGTGTGCCTACAGTTATCTCTAAGACATCACTTTTAGTTTCTTTTATTACGAATTGAAGATTTACAGGTTTACCATCTATGATAATATTTTCCTTCCATAATGGTGTATACCCATATTGTATATCTTTAATCATAGATTTTTTATTTGAATCTATTTGTTTCGACAATATATTTGCTTTATACGCATTTTTGACATTGTCCAATAAATAAACACTACTAATTGTATCATGAACGTCACCCGTGAGACAAGCAAATGTTTTAGAATGTCTCGTGAAAAATTCTTTTTTGATGGTATTGACTTTCTTTTGGTACGCGTCCCTAATGGGTTCGCCCCATTTGTGACCATTTATTGACACTATGATTTCTGCTTTAAAGTGATTGCTTTCAGGCAAGATGACTTGATAGGAAATGTCACTTTTTGTCGCTTGATCAACGACTGTCGCTTGATGGATTTCACTGTTTTCATCTGTCGTTTCCGTCATATTCATTTGACGTTTTAATTTATTCAAAACGTTTTCGGCATCTTCAGTCGAAACATTTTCTTTAATCGTTACTTGCCATTCGGATGCTTCCAATCCACTTTCCTTGAAGCCATCCACCAATTTCAACATGACATCGCCATGATTGCTTTCAGCCGTCCCTGTTGCCGGTAGTATCGCCAATAATATAAGGACATACAAAACCGTCTTTCTCATAAAAACTCCCCCCTGCTCGTTCTACATTCATTGTTAACGAGGGGGAGTGAAAACATACCTATTTCACAGGAATTAGCGATCTGATTTCGTTATAATAAATAATTCAGATCCTGCGACCATTGTAAAATATCCAGGAAGAAGTGACTGACACTTGTTCCTATGGCAATCGTTATAAACAGTAAAAGAATTTTTATTTCTTTTTCATGCCCCTTTCTCATAAACGCACTTAAATTGATCGCTTGTAATACATACCATGTAACACAAATGAAAAATAAATGCGAAACAATACTGATGACACTCATTAATCCAATCGAAATCATAGAATACTCCTTGCTTCGTTAAATTTAACGCCACATACATCAATTAGAATGCATCGTCGATAAATTTTATTTCTTTCCATTTCACATTAAAGCTTATGATATGGACCTCTTTTCCATACATAAAAACCGATGCTTTAACATGGCATTTTGATATGATATCAATCTGCTAATCATTACTTTGCCATGGTTCCCGACAAATGTCAACGACGAACTCATTCCATTTATGAAAGATGTATGACACTATGTAAAGGCGCATAAAATGATAGCGCTTCAATCGCTGCATACGACAAACTCTTCTATTTCCCGGGAAATATCGACAGGCTCGAAATGTCATCACAATCAAAAGAACCGCTTCCTATCGAAACGGTTCTTGATGATATCATATATTCCTTACATCATTGGAATCAATTTTATAAATCACTATTCAATTGAAAGTCTGAATATAAGATTTCAGACTCCATTATGAAACTTTCAACCGATTGATTGCGCGTTTGAGTGCCAATTCTGCCCGTTGGAAGTCAATATCATCACGGTTGGCATGAAGCCGATTTTCAGCGCGTTTTTTCGCATTCTCTGCACGTTCGACATTGATGTCCGAAGGTTTCTCTGCAGATTCTGCCAATATCGTTATTTTATCGGGCCTGACCTCTAAAAAGCCCCCATTAACCGCAACAAGATCTTCGCTTTCGTCGTGTTTCAATCGTACGGGACCTATTGTTAATGGAGCGACCATTGGGATATGGCCTGGTAAAATTCCGAGTTCACCGCTTATGGCTTTGCAGCTAACCATGTCATATTCTTTTTCCAAAACCGGACCATTAGGAGTTACAACACTCACCATTAGTGTTTTCAGATGAAACCCCTCCTCTTAAATAGGTAAGGTGATATTCCTTGTCATGGACATCGGGAAGGTTGATGACACCACCGACCGTATCATGCAAAGAAACAGCACCCTTCACACGGGATTCAAACATTCTCCCGCATACCTATTTCATTATTCCATTTCTTTCGCTTTTTCTACAACTTCTTCGATACGTCCAACAAGACGGAATGCATCTTCAGGGATGTCATCGTATTTACCGTCAAGTATTTCTCTGAATCCTTTAACTGTTTCACTTACAGGAACATAGGACCCTTTTTGGCCTGTGAATTGTTCTGCAACGTGGAAATTCTGTGATAAAAAGAATTGGATTCGACGTGCACGGGCAACCGTCATTTTATCTTCATCAGACAATTCATCCATCCCTAGAATAGCGATAATATCTTGTAATTCTTTATATGTTTGTAGTGTACGCTGAACCTCACGTGCCACTTCATAATGATCTTCACCGACTACAGAAGGGTCCAATGCGCGTGATGTAGAATCCAATGGGTCTACCGCTGGATAGATCCCCATCTCAGATAATTTACGGTCCAGGTTCGTTGTTGCGTCCAAATGCGCAAACACTGTCGCTGGAGCCGGGTCTGTATAGTCATCCGCAGGTACATAGATGGCCTGGATGGATGTAACAGAACCTTTATCCGTTGATGTAATACGTTCTTGCAATTGTCCCATTTCCGTTGCAAGTGTCGGCTGATAACCAACCGCTGATGGCATCCGTCCAAGTAGGGCTGACACTTCAGAACCTGCTTGTGTAAAACGGAAAATATTATCGATAAATAACAGAACGTCTTGACCTTGGTCATCACGGAAATATTCCGCCATTGTCAGACCTGTCAAGGCAACACGCATACGAGCACCTGGTGGTTCGTTCATTTGTCCGAACACCATCGCCGTTTTTTCGATAACACCAGAGTCTTTCATTTCATAGTAAAGGTCGTTCCCTTCACGTGTCCGTTCACCAACACCTGCGAAAACCGATATACCACCATGTTCTTGTGCGATGTTATTGATCAGTTCCTGGATCAGTACGGTTTTACCAACACCCGCACCACCGAACAAACCGATTTTACCACCTTTAATATATGGTGCCAATAGATCGACAACTTTGATACCTGTTTCAAGGATTTCTGTTTCAGTCGAGAGGTTTTCAAATTCTGGTGGTTGTCTATGAATCGGATGACGTGTGACATCGTCACCTAACGGTTCATCCAAATCAATATTTTCACCCAATACGTTAAATACGCGACTTAACGTTTTATCACCGACAGGTACAGAAATAGGTCCACCAAGGTCCTGTACCGGCATACCACGTTGAACACCATCTGTGGATGACATGGCAATCGTACGTACTGTATTATCGCCAAGGTGAAGTGCGATTTCCAAAATCAGTTCATGACTTTCGCTTTCTTCTGTCCCTGCAATTTCCAATTTCAATGCATTATAGATTTCCGGGAGATTTTCGTCGTCGAATCGTACGTCAACGACTGGTCCCATAACCTGTGTAATGTGTCCTTGTGTCAATCGATTTCCCTCCTAACATAGTGGCGAAGTTCTACTCTAGTGCAGCTACCCCGCCAACGATTTCCGTGATTTCCTGTGTGATTGCTGCTTGGCGTGCCCGATTATATGATAGTGATAAATCATCAATCAGATCGTCAGCATTATCCGTAGCGCTTTTCATAGCCGTCATCCGTGCCGCATGTTCACTGGCTTTTCCATCCAGTAACGCACCGTAGATGACACTTTCGGCATATTGCGGAAGAAGGACTTCCAATATTTGCTCCTGATCCGGATCATATTCATATTGACTATGAACCCCGCTAGAAGGATTGACATTCGAAATCGGCAATAATTTCGTCTCTGTCACTTCCTGGCTGATGGCACTGACAAAATGATTATAGAAAAGGATCAACTCATCGATCGCTTCGTCACTGTACATCTGAACGGCTTCAGATGCAAGCTGTTTAATGGAAGCAAAATCAGGTTGGTCCGGCAACCCCAATACACTTTTCGCCACCGGGATATTGCGCTTCTTGCAAAATTCATAGCCGACCCGACCAATTGCGATAACGGTATATTCATCTTCGGATTGATGACGTTCACTGATCGTCTTGTGAAGATGACGGAGAACGTTACTGTTATATGGACCGGCTAAGCCGCGGTCAGATGTCACAACAACATAACCCGTCTTTTTCACTTCCCGTTCGATGAGCATGGGATGCGTGACGTCAGTATTATTAGAAGCAATACTTGCAACGACTTCCTGCATTTTTTCACTATAAGGAACAAAGTTTTTTGCATTTGTTTCCGCTTTGTTCAATTTTGAGGCGGAAACCATTTGCATCGCATTTGTTATTTTCTTGGTCTTCGTCGTTGAATCAATTCGATGTTTAATATCTCTAAGTGATGCCAAGCTTTTTCACCACCCTTTCATGAGTGAATCAAAGGTTCCGAACGATGTATCAAAACCTCATTCATTTTATGCCTTATTCAGTTTCCGTCGGTAAAAAAGTTTTCTTGAAACCTTCGACAGCACTGTTCATATCTTCTGTTTCAGGCAATTTGCCCGTATCTTTGATCTGTGCGAGCAAGTCTTTTTTATGTTCATCCAACCAGACATGGAATTCTTCTTCAAAACGTGTAATATCAACAACAGGTACATCATCAAGATACCCTTTTGTCAGAGCGTAGATGATCATGACCTGTTTTTCCACGGAAAGTGGTTTATGCAAGCCTTGTTTCAAGATTTCAACCGTCCGTTCACCACGGTTCAATTTAGCTTGCGTCGCTTTATCAAGATCTGAACCGAACTGGGCGAATGCTTCAAGTTCACGGAATGAAGCAAGATCAAGCCGCAATGTTCCGGCTACTTTTTTCATGGCTTTCAATTGCGCACTACCACCAACACGTGATACAGATAGCCCCGCATTGATCGCCGGACGTACACCTGATGCAAATAAGTCTGACTGCAAGAAAATCTGCCCGTCTGTGATGGAGATGACGTTTGTCGGAATGTAAGCGGCTATGTCACCGGCTTGCGTTTCGACAAATGGTAATGCGGTCAATGAACCGCCACCTAAGTCATCGCTCAATTTAGCTGCACGTTCCAACAGGCGTGAGTGTAGATAGAATACATCCCCTGGGAAAGCTTCACGACCTGGCGGGCGACGGAGTAACAAGGAAAGTTCACGGTAGGCGGCTGCTTGTTTTGACAAATCGTCGTAAACAACCAATACGTGTTTTCCGTTATACATGAATTCTTCACCCATCGATACACCTGCATACGGTGCAAGGTATAACAATGGAGCAGGGTCTGAGGCTCCTGCTGATACGACAATGGTATAATCCAGTGCGCCGTATCTACGGAATGTTTCAACCGTACTTCTGACAGTCGATTCCTTTTGACCAATCGCGACATAGATACAGATCATATCCTGGTCGTGTTGGTTCAATATGGTATCCACTGCTACAGTTGTCTTACCTGTCTGTCTGTCCCCGATGATAAGTTCACGTTGTCCACGTCCGATAGGGACAAGTGCGTCTATCGCTTTGATCCCTGTTTGAAGTGGCTCATCGACGGATTTACGTGCCATGACGCCTGGTGCGCCTGACTCGATCGGTCGTGTTTTACTTGTTTCCACCGGACCTCTTCCATCAACTGGCTGACCTAATGGGTTAACAACTCTCCCGACGAGTTCCTCTCCAACTGGTACTTGCATGATCCGTCCTGTACGGCGAACTTCATCGCCTTCTTTAATGCCTGTATATGGGCCAAGGATAACAATACCGACGTTTGATTCTTCGAGGTTTTGTGCCATTCCCATAACGCCATTTGAAAACTCAACAAGCTCACCGGCCATGATATTATCAAGACCATGAGCACGAGCAATACCGTCACCGATTTCGATAACCGTGCCGACATCACTTACTTCGATATCCGAGTCGAAGCTCTCGATTTGCTGTTTAATCAAGGAACTGATTTCTTCAGCTTTGACGCTCATACCATTTCACCCCTATCATCAATTGTTTGCCGAAATAATATCCCGTTCAATCCGTTGTAGTTTTGCGCTGATGGAGCCATCATATATCGTGTTTCCAACGCGTATTTTCACTCCACCGATTATTGAAGGGTCAACTCTATTTTCCAGTAGCATTTCATTTTTATCGAAACGTTTGGCAAGGATATCCTCTAGCTTAGCTATTTCACTGTCCGATAATTCCCTGACAGAGTATACCGTAGCCGGGAGGATGCCTTTGTCCTCGTTGTCAAGTTGGATATATGCCTTCATGACGTCGGAAATCATTTCTGTCCGATGTCTTTCCACAAGCAACTTGACCATGTTCAGCACATCGTGTGAGACACTTTTCAAAACATCATCAAGAAACTGTTTCTTTTTGGAATGGGTCACACCTGGATGCATGAGGAATGCATTCAATTGATCATCATTCTCGAACACATCACGGATGACACGGCATTCTTCCACAAATGTTTCGGATAATTCCTTTTCTTTACCGAGTTGGAACAGAGCTTCTGCATAACGGTTAGCGATTACTCCTGTCATTGCTCTTCTCCTACCTCTTTGATATATTCATCGATCAATGCTTCTTGATCTTCTGCGTTCAATTCTTTTTCAATCACCTTGCTTGCAATCAAGACGGACAAGGATGCCACTTTATCTTGCAATGCTTGCAACGCTTTTTCTTTTTCGTTTTGTATTTCTTCCTGTGCCGCCTGTTTGATACGATCTGCTTCATTTTTAGCAGAAGCGACGATTTCTTCTTCCTGGCGTACACCGGCGTTTTTGGCATCTTCAATGATTTGCTGTGCCTCTTGTTTTGTTTCTTTCAAACGTGATTCTGCTTGTTCCCGCGCTTCTTCTGCCTCGGCACGACTCGTCTCGGCAGCATCGATTTCATTTGCTACATGTTCTTCACGTTTTTCCATCATATTCATAATGGGTCCCCAAGCAAATTTCCGTATTAAAATAAGGAGGACAATGAAAAAGACCAGCTGAACGAGCATATCTCCAACATGAAGACCACCGAGTACTGCGTTTACCGTCAATAAACCAGTGAATGATTGCACAGAATTCACTCCTTTCGCCATACATTGTGGATAGACATTAGTCCTAACGATTTTTCAAAAGGGAAGTCCGCCCAAATGTTTGTATGGTTGTACGAACGCTTGGTATTACCCCTGATGATCGTTTGGTTAATCGATACTTAACAGGCATACGATGCCTTTATACACTAAGAAACTTGACAACACAACAACGGCGAAGGTTCTGATCGAATTCTTCGCCTTTTGTTGTTGTTAGCTGTTCATGACAATCAGTGCGATAACAACCGCGATAATTGGAACAGCCTCAACAAGACCGACACCAATGAACATCGTCAACTGAAGCTTACCACTTAATTCAGGTTGACGTGCAATACCCTCAACTGTACGACTGACGATCAGACCGTTACCGATACCGGCACCCAATGCCGATAGACCTACTGCGATTGCTGCTGCTAAAGCTCCCATACTCATAATATAAAATCCTCCTCTGATTTATTATATAAAATAGTTTATAATTCCCGGTTCAACAGATGAACTATCAAAACGGGTTAACTAACAATCAATTTAATGCTCGTCACTTACTTTATGTGACATATACACAAGTGTCAGCATGGTGAATATGAACGCTTGGATCCCGCCGACGAATATACTGAATCCTTGCCAAGCCAAGAAAGGAATCGAACCAAAGATAAAGCCGGCAATACTTCCAGATGCAAGTGTCGCAAGCAATCCGAGCAACACTTCCCCAGCATAAAGGTTCCCAAACAAACGTAGACCCAGTGTCAACGTGTTGGCAAATTCTTCAACGACATTGATCGGAAACAAGAACCATGTCGGACGGAAATAATCTTTGAAGTACTCCTTACCGCCACGCATCTTCATCCCGTAATAATGGGTTAGGATAATCACCATTCCTGACAATGTCAATGTCACACCAGGATCTGCTGTCGGTGACTTCCACCACATCGTATCCCCGACGACGCCGAGTGTGATAACACCCATTAAGTTGGCGACTAAAATATAAGTGATCAATGTGAGTGCAAGTGGAAGGAATACCTTACCTTTCTTCCAACCCATTGTATCCCCGATCATGCCTTTCACGAAGTCGAGTATCCATTCCATGAAATTTTGGGTACCGGTCGGTTTCATTTGTATCTTCCGTGCACCAAGCACACAAAGTATGAATACGACCACGGATGCCACTGCTATCATGAGCACATTCGATAAATTAAAACTTAACCAAGAAATGCCAAAGACATTTTCAACGATCGGTGCATCGTGTTCCATCTAGTTCACCCCTCTCAAGCACTGTCTGCACGTTTTGCAATGATAAAGTCAATTACCATTATAAAGTAACTGGTCATTAAACCAATGATAAAAGAAATAAGTTCAAAGTATTCATCAAAGTGGACGGCAATCATCACGCCGAATACAGCTGATGCAAAGCGCGATATCGTACCGAGACCCTTTGGTGTCTGATCTTTTTCCATCGCTTCTGCAATATTCTTTACCTTTGTCTGCAATAGCCATAAATTATAAAAACTGATGGAGCTTCCGAGTAGAAGTCCCAGGAAGATTCGTGTGTACGGCGTAAAACCTGCACCGAGCACGCATATTGCGAGAAGATAGAACATCATCTTTCGTTCACGATTGACTCTTTTTTCGTTATATGACATGTTTTGATTCTTCTCCCTATTTTCTTCCTGAATAGTCATGTTTTTACCTGAGATTGTCCTCTTTTTCCAAAGTGTTTCAACGGGTTGTCCTTTAACATATATCACTCCTTTTAAGTGAAAACAATTGAATGAAGCAACTTGTCACTCGATTTGCACAAGTATATGTAAAGCGTTGCACAGCAATGGTTTGAAGGCCATTGCCACCGTTTTGCAACTTCATGAAAACCCTAACATCCCACATTGAATCAGTTTACAATACGCATGACCCATTGTCAATTGGTTTACGAGGATGTCGAAAGTTGCATTCTCAAACCCGGTTTTTTATGTAACGATCGAGTATCTGTGAATAACCATCGACATTTAGTTCCGATCATCCCAGGATTGAACACTACCCATTGATGGAATCGCCACACTTGAACTTAATTTTCTATTCGTCAATGACTTTGGTTGACCAACCCCTTTAACGCGTATAGTTTCATGGCGAAGACATCTTTTGTTAAAAAAGCGCGTATTCAACCCATCTATTTACAATACATGGCTGTCATGAACTTTTTTCACAAACAGGAACACGTGTTTATGATATCACAAGCCCCACACGCAAAACATGACCAAAAGACTCTATCGTTCTGATAGGGTCACTACGGATTGTCGTGGTTTGATTGCTTGTGATGCCTGAAGCGGCGATAACTTCTCCACTTCCAATCACCTAAGCAACAGGATGACAAATTCAGTCTTAACCTCTTTCTATTATATAAGATAAATCGTCTGTTACAAATGACATTTTTGTGAACATCTTTTAAAATTTCTTCACAAAATAGATATATTTTATTTCAAAAATACACAGACTTATGAATCTGTCTTATGATTGACCATTTGACCTGGAAACACATGGATATTGGGCTCGAAAATAAAACGTGAGCCATCCCCATATCAAAACATCACTTCCGACTCATAGCTTTCAAATGTTCCATCTTCCAGTTCAACTGTGATGATTGCTTTATAGTGTCCAGGTTCACCGACTTTCGACTTTTTGAGTTCACCTTCATTATTGCCGACCTTGACATCTTTCAACTCCAAAAAATGCCGCTGATAGATAAGTGTATCCGGATCATATAGATCGACTGTGACACGTTTGGCTGGTTCGGTAACATATAATTGATATTGGTACGTATCATCTGACAATGTTTTCAATGACAATTCAAACCCCATCGCTTTTGGGTAATCAGCCGACTTGTTTATGAAAAGATACGGTAAATGATATGTGTCATCTTGCTCCTCTAACGTTAAATAACCTTCGTGAATCCCTTCTTTTAAAACGGATGGTATGGCACGCATCCCGACTTCAACGGTTTTTTCTTCGTTCGCCTCCAAGCTGAACGTTTGTGGGATATCCCACATGATGCCTTGATTGGCTTTTGGTATTGAAAACCGGTATTGTTTTGTTTGGTCACTCGTATTCGCAATCGTCATTTTCTTGGTTTCCTCTCTTTGACCATCATCTATTTTCCCAAATGATAGAAACGGTGCATCAATGACTGTAGATGATTGAATGGCTTTATTGGGCTGGATTTGTCCCATTCCTTGTGTTGAGGGTGGATATCGTTTATCATCTTTCGCCGATACAGTGGCTGCGGTTGTGTCAATGGCTGCTTTCAGTTCGTCAGGCGTCCAGTCAGGGTGAGCCTCCTTCAAAAGCGCCAGTACGCCTGTTACATGCGGCGTCGCCATACTTGTTCCTTGTAGCATTTGGTACCCTCCCGGAACGGTACTGAATATATTAACCCCGGGGGCCAAAATGTCTGGCTTAATCTCCCAGGTGATGGTGACGGGACCACGTGAGCTAAAGTCAGCCACTTGCAGCGGGGTTTCATGGTATGTGGTATCCAAATAAAGGGAATCCTTTTTCGTTTTTTCCACGAGCCATTTACCATCCGAATGAGACAATGATCCAACAGGAATCGTGACGGGTTCCTCAATGTTTTCAACTGTCCCCGGTATGGGGTCCTGATCATCATGGTATATCAGTAATGCTCGCGCCCCTTTATCCTGAGCTTCTTTGGCCATGTCGTAAAAAGGGACATCTCCCCGTTCCGCCAGGGCGATTTTCCCTTGTAAGGATGCACCTTCATCATCCATGGATACCATTTGATAGTCTTTTTGTAGGTCCCATGGAACAGAGCCTAAAAAAAGATTGAATGGAATATCTTTATCATGCTTGCCCTCATAAAGAGAGGGGACTTCCATCGGCTGTGCCGTCGCTCCCACGGTAATCGCTTTTGAAGCTGTAGCTGGAGACCCGACTGTCCATTCATCCGGGCCATCATTCCCGCTTGCGATAACAACTGAAATTCCCAGGTCAACAGCACGATTGACAGCGACACTTGTCGGATAATCAGGCCCATTCACGGCATTCCCCAACGATAGATTAATCACGTCAACATCATCCTTGACGGCCTTTTCCATGGCAGCAAGCACTTGTATGGTTGTCCCCATCCCACCTTCCCCGAGCGCGCGATAAGCGTAGAGTTCCGCATCTGGAGCAACACCTTGCAAATCACCATCTGCAGCGATAATACCTGCCACATGGGTTCCGTGGATTGTTTCCTCATTGGGGCCACCTGTCGATTCCATCGGGTCCGCATCTAAATCAACCAAATCATACCCTCCGACATAATTTGCTTGTAGATCGGGATGTGTATAATCGATTCCCGTATCAATGACACCTACTTTTACCCCTTTACCTGTATAGGATGTGTCATTTAAGTCATTTGGGAAGGTCGCCAACGCATCATGTTCATTTTGAGAGTCTGCATCTGAAAACGTATTTTCCGGAAATGGTGCATTGCCGGGAAACGCATTACCCTGATTCACATCATGATCTGAACCCGATGTTGGCAATTCATATGTCCGGGCTGGATGAATCGATTGTATAAAGTCCATGGATGCTATTTTGTGGGTTTTTCCCTTGGGAATTTTCAATGCCACTCCTTTAAACAACGTATCATATGTCGCCACAAGCTCTACATAAGGAAAATGATCCTCAATATAGGTCGCATGTTCGTCAACATCGCCTTCAACTTCGAGAATGATTGACTCAGCCTCTTCTTCCGCACTCGTTTGATGGGAAAATAAGACAACGCACATACTGATATAGATCAGACCAACCATCGAATAGCACCATTTCTTCATTCTACCGCTCCATCCGTTTTCTCTTAAGTAAGTTGCGTTGAATTAGTTTTCGCCGGGACCTGGGAAAATATGCGTCGTGAATATGTCCTCGCTCTACGAAAAGGAACACAGCTTTTTGAATCAGAAAAATGGTTGGTCCATTATAAAAAGGCTACCAACAGATATACCGTTGATAGCCATCACACGTCAGCTTATTTCTTTTCGAAAAAATGCATGATAATCTCAGCCATTCGAGCCGATGCTTTCCCGTCGCCGTATGGATTGGACGCTTTCGCCATTTTTTCATAGGACTCCGGTCGGGATAGGAGTTCATGTGCCTCGCTGAAAATAACGTCTTCATCGGTTCCAACAAGTTTTAACGTACCCGCTTCAATCCCTTCCGGACGTTCAGTCGTATCCCTGAGGACGAGAACGGGCACGCCAAGTGATGGCGCTTCTTCCTGGATCCCTCCTGAATCAGTCAGGATGAGGTGGGATTTAGCAGCCATATTATGAAAATCGATGACATCCAAAGGTTCAATCAATTGAATACGTTCATCATCACCTAAAATGGCATTGGCTACACGTCGGACTTGCGGGTTTAAATGGACCGGGTAGATGACATGGATATCGTCATGCGTCTCGACCAATAGTTTGATGGCGCGAAACATATGCTCCATATTCTCGCCGAGATTCTCCCTGCGGTGTGCCGTCAAAAGAACAAGGCGTTTCGACCGTGCTTTATTCAATACCGGATGATCATATGACTCTTTCACCGTCGTTTTCAAAGCGTCGATGGCTGTATTTCCGGTTACAAAAATGGCATCATCCGGTTTATTTTCCTTGAGGAGATTTTGCCTGGCCTGTTCGGTCGGCGCAAAATGCAGATCCGCCATGACACCCGTCAGCTGCCGATTCATTTCTTCAGGGAAGGGCGAATATTTATGCCATGTCCGCAACCCTGCTTCAACATGCCCGACAGGAATTTCGTTATAGTATGCCGCAAGGGAAGCCGCAAATGTAGTGCTTGTATCCCCGTGGACAAGGACGATATCGGGGCGTGCTTTTTTCATGATGCCATCAAGACCCTCAACCGCCCGGGCTGCAATTTGTGCCAATGTTTGTCCATGTTTCATCATATCCAGATCATAGTCAGGATCAATCCCGAAGATCGTCAACACTTGATCAAGCATTTCCCGATGCTGTGCGGTTACGGTAACGATCGGTTCAAACACAGTATCGCGCTTTTGCAATTCAAGTACGAGCGGAGCCATTTTAATCGCTTCAGGCCGTGTCCCGAAAATCATCATTACTTTAATACGGTTTGTCATCCCTCGTCACTCCAATTCAGGTTATCGCTGTGGGAAGAGTTTTTAAGCCATATATCACATTACGTTGTCTGATACACCTTATTTTGTACCAAACAGTCTATCGCCAGCATCACCGAGACCAGGAACGATGTACCCTTTTTCATCCAATTTCTCATCCAATGCAGCCAGATAGATATCGACATCCGGATGCTCTTCCTTGATGACTTCCACGCCATCGGGAGCGGCAACCAAACACATCAGACGGATGCTTTTCGCACCACGTTTTTTCAATGAATGGATCGCGTCATTCGCGGAGCCCCCTGTCGCAAGCATCGGATCGATCACAATGAGGTCCCGCTCGGAAATATCGGATGGTAATTTGATATAGTATTCAACCGGCTGCAATGAGTCAGGATCCCTGTACAACCCGACATGTCCAACACGAGCTGCCGGCAAAAGATTGAGCATGCCATCCATCATGCCAAGACCTGCACGCAAAATCGGAACCAATCCCATTTTCTTTCCGGCAAGCACATACGTTTGCGCCTCTGTCACCGGTGTTTCAACCGTTTTTTCTTGGAGTGGGAGATCGCGCGTAATTTCAAAGGCCATCAACATGGCCACTTCGTCCACCAATTCGCGGAACTCCTTGGTACCCGTATGTTTGTCTCGTATGTATGTTAACTTATGCTGAATCAACGGATGTTCCAAAACATGAACTTTACCCATTATAAACCACTCCTTAAAATTTTATCGTCTATGAAAGTGTACCCGAAAAATGGGGATGCTTTCAAGTTTAGACTTATATGATTTGATCGTGAGTTTTTTAGACGTGTGTTGGGATGTGGCATATATACTGCATCGGTATGACGCATGATGGAAGGAAAAAGGCTCTGGCATTGACTCCCCGCCTCACCGTACCGCCTTTATATACAGCAAAGTCACCCAAACCATCACCGCACAATGGGTGTACCACTTACAAAGTTTGTCAGAGCTGTTGTATCTGTTTCGGCAATTGCATATATATTGCTTTCTTGAAGGGCACCCGTCCCCTCGCTGCGGGATAGATGTCGGGGCGCGGGGTGGGTCCACTGTCTCGGAAAAGTGAGATAATATTGTAGAATGGAGATTTGTCCTGACAAACGGGACGATGGACCTTTCCTTGATTGAATTCTGACCCTGTTCGGAGGGGATTTTTCAATCAAGGCCCATCCTTGATTGAATTCTGACCCTGTTTGGAGGGATTTTTGAATCAAGACTCATCCTTGATTGAATTCTGACCCTGTTTGGAGGGGATTTTTCAATCAAGACCCATCCTTGATTGAATTCTAACCCTGTTCGGAGGGGATTTTTCAATCAAGACCCATCCTTGATTGAATTCTGACCCTGTTCGGAGGGGGTTTTTCAATCAAGACCTTTCCTTGATTGAATTTCCACCCTGTTCGGAGGTGACATGCCGGCTCGGGCAGATTGATTGACTGCAGCACTTTCGAAAACCCAGCCTGGTAAACATAAAAAACACCACCCCATATTTCATCCGGGTTCACTAGAATCCCAAATTCAATATGGGGTGGCGTCTTACGTTCCAGTCTCATCGTGGCGTTTCAATCACTCTTTATTCATATAACGGGAATTTGGCAGTCAATGCTTTAACATGATCGGCAACTTCTTTGAGACTTGTTTCATCATCATGGTTTTTCAATGTTTTGGACATGATCTTTGCGACTTCAACCATGTCGTCTTCCTTGAACCCGCGTGTCGTCACTGCGGCCGTTCCGATACGGACACCACTTGTCACAAAAGGGCTCTCCGTGTCGAATGGAATCGTATTTTTATTTGTTGTAATCCCGATATCATCCAGGACCTTTTCCGCTACTTTACCGGTTAAGTTCAAAGGTGTCACATCCAACAGCAATAAATGGTTGTCCGTTCCGCCTGAAACAATGCGTATGCCTTCATCCATCAAAGCTTCGCCAAGTTTTTGAGCATTTTTGATTACTTGCTTGGAATATGTTTTGAAATCATCAGACAACGCTTCCTTGAAAGCTACTGCCTTGGCCGCAATCACATGCATCAACGGGCCACCTTGCATGCCAGGGAAAACGGCCTTGTTGATTTGCTTTCCGTATTTCTCCTTACATAAAATCATACCCCCACGTGGGCCGCGCAATGTTTTATGTGTTGTTGTGGTAACAAAATCGGCATATGGCACAGGATTGATATGCAGTCCCGCTGCAACAAGCCCTGCAATATGGGCCATGTCGACCATCAAGTAAGCGCCGACTGAATCAGCGATTTCACGGAACTTGGCAAAATCGATTTCACGTGAATACGCGCTTGCACCGACAACAATCAATTTCGGCTGTACTTCTTTTGCTTTGGCAAGAACGACACCATAGTCAAGTTGTTCATTTTCTTTCTCAACGCCATAATCGACAAAATTATACAGCTTACCACTGAAATTGACCGGGCTGCCGTGTGTCAAATGCCCGCCATGGTTCAAGTTCATACCAAGAACGGTATCACCCGGCTCCAACGTCGTAAAATAAACTGCCATATTCGCTTGAGCGCCTGAGTGTGGCTGCACATTAACATGTTCTGCCCCAAAAAGCTGTTTAGCCCGATCACGCGCCAGATTTTCAACAATATCGACAAATTCACAGCCGCCATAATAGCGTTTACCCGGATAACCTTCCGCATATTTGTTGGTCAGCACGGAACCCATTGCTTCCATAACCGATTCCGAAACAAAGTTTTCCGATGCGATCAATTCAATCTTATCTTGCTGACGTCCTTTTTCTTTCTCGATGGCCTGATATACTTCATAATCTGTTGTTTTAACATGTTCCATATGTAAGTCCTCCCAAAGGTTTGATTTAAAACAGTCACGAAAAAATTGACGGTGTATGTCGTCATGTGAATCTTTTTAAACACGTTCCGAAACCGGATTTGGCAGCAACGCCCTTATGTTATGTACCGTTCAAACAAGCTTTACGGCCCAAACAAACGGGCCGCACTCGAATAAACAGTTCAGAAATCATATGCCACACGTCATTCATAGTGTGCCCGTTTACCCCCGATCAGCTTCGGGCGGGTGCGTGCTGAGGTTACATGTGCCCTTCCAATGTACTTTTGATGAAAACGCACAGGGACAGCCACCCGTTTCAATTGCATGCCAATAAGTGTATCCCCGATATCCATGCCGGCATCCGCTTGGACCGATTCGACGACACATGCATCGTTAAAATGCTTAAATGCATGTGTAGCCATCGAACCACCCGCATCAGGCGCTGGAATGACCGATACTTCTTCAAGCGGCTGGTGCGCATTTTCAAGGGTTTCCCGCTCCATCACAAGAGCCCGGTTCAAATGTTCACAGCACTGGAATACGAGCTTGACATTTGTATTTCGGCGAAATTCATCGAATGCAGTAAACAAGATTTCCGCCAGCTCTTCACTTCCCGCACTGCCGATATGTTCACCCAGCATTTCACTTGTGGAACAGCCGATGACAAACAGATCGCCTGGATGTATAAATGCACTATCTTCCCATTCACGTAAAATCTGTCGGACATCGGACTGTATGTGCTCAATGATTTGTGTCATCATTTTCACCCTCCTCATGGTGATTACGTCATGACTGCTCCTTCCCTTCATAATCGGTTATTTTCCCGACACGCCGCGCATGTCTGCCACCTTCAAATGCCGTCTCCAGCCACACTTTGGCGATTTCTGTCGCAAGACCGGGGCCAATGACCCGCTCGCCCATCGCCAGCACGTTGCTGTCATTATGCAGACGTGTCAATTTAGCACTATATACATCATGTGAAAGTGCACAGCGCACCCCTTTCACTTTATTGGCTGAAATCGACATGCCAATACCCGTCCCACAAATGAAAATACCACGGTCAAATTCACCGGAAGCCACACGCTGTGCAGCAGGTAATGCATAATCGGGATAGTCAACCGATTCTTCGCAACGGCAACCGACATCTTCATAGTCGATGCCGAGCTCTTCCAGCAGATTTCTCACTTCATTGCGGAGGTTCGCTCCCGCATGGTCAGACGTCAAAATAACCTTCATCACTATCGCTCCTCGAATATATGATAATCAAACGTTGTCTCGGGTTCACCTCATTTGCCGATTGACACTTCTGCCAAGATCGAATCGCCTTTCAGTTTCAGTGGATCAGTCGGCAGGCATTTTTTCAATCAGCTGGTCGATATATCTTTCAAGTTCCTGCATGGTTTCTTTGTATGTGGAAAAGTCGCCTCCAAATGGATCGGATATATCGTAAGTGGTCAAATTCGATTCCAAATTGCGGATCTTGTCGAGATCATCTTGCAAATGTTCATGCAATTTATCCTCTAAAACAGTGTTGTCGACTTGATGCTGATATTTCCGGATGATTTGCAAACGCTTTTCCTGTACATCCGCATTGGCACTTTTCAATTCATCCCATATTTCTTTATCCGTTGTCGAAACATACTCTTTCAACGTATAGTATTTTTCCTGAAACCCAGAATGCTCCATTATGAGTGATTGCTTATGCTGTGTTGTCATCGTTATCACCAAATCTGCCCAGCGCAAGAGCTTTTCAGTGACAGGTTGGGATAAGTGATTGAGTTTAATCCCTTTTTGTTTCAATGCTTCAATGGTATGATGGTTCGCCTGCTCATTTTCCCCAGCAAAAATACCCGCAGACAAAACATGGATGTCCGGCGTTTTATATTTCAATAATGCCTCAGCCATCGGACTGCGACACGTATTACCCGTGCAAACAAACAAAACGTTCATGCCTTTACCTCCATCACAGGTTCGGGATACTTTACGTCAACTATATCATAGAATGAATGAGATTGTCAGAAAATCTGATATGAAATGAAAAATTTATCAACATGAGAAAATACGGGGGTACGCCAGATTGACATGTAAGGCATTTCGACGTATAAGAAGGATTCAAGCCTCGCTCAGGCCTGTTGTCAGACACTTTGCCTACAAGCTATCACGATCTGGAAAACGCCAAATAGGCCCCATCACCTAAGTAGGGGGCCGTTTTCTTTTTCCGGAAGGTGTGCCACTTTCATCCGAACAAGACACGTAAACCGAATGCAAACAAAATAGTTCCGCCAACTATTTCACTATAAACACCTAACAGGCCATGCATTTTGCGTCCCAACAACAAACCTGTCCATGTCAATACTGTACTGAAGAAACCAAACATGATAATTGCCACAGCCGCTTTTGCGCTTGACATCCCCAAGCTCAAACCGACCGAAAAACTATCCATGCTGACAGAAAGAGCGAATATAATGAGACCGATTCCTGTAGTCTGTATGATTCGATTGGATTTTTCCTGAAATGCAGCGTATATCATATGAATGCCGATCGCTGCCAGAAGCAGACCACCGACAAGGACTGTATAATGTCCGATGCGTGACGATATGAATAAACCGAGCAACATCCCGATCGCCGGCAACAGCATATGTGTCAGACCGATGATGATACCAATGATAGCAACCCGCTTCAACCGCAGTTGTTGCATCCCGAGTCCAAGACTGACAGAAAATGCATCCATGCCCAAAGCAAATGCCATGAAACTCATGGAAAATAATTCACCAAAGTGATGCAGCGTCATTCAAATTCCCCCCTGGACATGCTTCTAAAATATATGCACGTCCAAGGGGGAATATGCTTCCTTCTAACTTTACCTTATGACATCGTTCATGACGTTGATCGAAACCGTTGGAAGGTTAGGCAGTTGAATCATCGGCCCTTGATGGTACACCTGACGAATCCAATCATACGGAAACACATGGTTGCCATCATTCGCCCATCTATCATCTTAAACCGTCTCGGATCAAGATTGACATTACATTGTATCCGAGTCATTTTCAACATATTCAGTGGCCGCTTTTTGGAGTCGATTCATGATGGCTTTACCAATTCCTTTTTCCGGAAATGTTTGGCATACAATCAAATCCACTTGATCGATGTCAAACGCACGCAATGTACTGTACACATGTGCCGCAATTTTCGGGAGGCTATCTCCAAGCGACACTTTTTCATCGGCATCGATACGGGGTAGCATTTCGGATGAGACCATGGCACCGACACGCACTCCCTTTTTCATTTGCTCATTGATCACTTTTTGAATGGAATGAGCATCCCCATCAACCAACCAAAGAGGTATCGACGGGGCATAATGTTTATATTTCATACCTGGTGCACGTGGTTGTTCCGCTTCATCCACATCAAATGTATCCTGTAAGGCATACCCGATTTCGGCCTCGATTAACTCTCTGGAAATACCACCCGGTCGGAGAATGACAGGTGTCTCCTCGGTACAATCCACAACCGTTGACTCCACCCCGATCCCCGTCGGTCCGTCATCAAGGAGTCCGGCAATCTTCCCGTTCAAATCTTCCCATACATGGTCTGCCGTTGTCGGACTCGGCTTGCCGGATAGATTTGCACTAGGCGCGGCAAGCGGCATTCCGCAAGCCTTTAACAATTTCGACGCTGTAGGATGGCTTGGGATCCGCACGCCAATCGTAGATAACCCGGAAGTGACATGATGTGCACATGTTCCGTTACTTGGCAATACAAAGGTCATCGGTCCGGGCGTAAATGCATCAATCAATCGCTCTGCCACGGGTGTTAACCCCGTCACAAGTTTTTGCAGATCAGACTTTGAGGCGACATGTGCAATCAGCGGATTATCTCCTGGTCGTCCTTTTGCCTGGAAAATTTTCTCGACGGCCGCCTCATTTGTAGCATCAGCCCCAAGTCCATACACCGTTTCAGTCGGGAAAGCCACGGTTTCTCCGTTTTTCAATAAATCACTCGCCTGTTCAATGGCCAAAGCATCATCTGTGTCTCGTTCACCTATGTTCCAACGTTTGGTTTGCATGATCTTCCCTCATTTCTATCGTATATTTTAGTCGATATACGTTATTTTGCAAACTAAAAAAGCCTGCGGGTGACATATCCACAGGCTCCAATCCATATAAATGAGGGAAAATCCTATCTTTCAAACAAAAATCAAGCATTATACACATATTTTGAACATGTTATCAACATCTGTTTGTGGATAGTGTGTATAGGATAGTTAGGAAACGTTGTAAATCCACCATTTCCCTGAATTGTCAACAGAGTTATCAACAACCGATTTGTTCGTCTGTTCAGAAAATTGCAAGGCCGCCAAAATAATATCCAGATGGCGATGGTGGCTATAGATGACAACGTGTTCCACCTGCTGTTCTTTCGCAAGGGCCAATACCGCTTCAAGCAGGCCAGGCAAGGAAACGACAGCATTTTCAGTCACATACATCTGTCTGAGCCACAACGTCTGTTCATCCTTGTTTTCCAATACAAAACATCCTTCAAAACGGCCGGCTTGCTTCATCACGTATCCCGAATCAAACAGTCTTTCCATATCAATCGATTTGGCATTATCCACAAGCTTGTGTAAATCTTCTCTTCCAAACGCGCTTGCCCTTGTCAATTCCATTCGATCACCTCTCGTTTACTAGATTCCTTTCTATGAATCTATGCATCGAGGTTATATTTTATGACAGGCCTAGCCATTCAAATAGGAAAAACTTAACTTCCACTTCCTCTTGTTCCGTTGACATCGCTTCTTGTCCGCTATCTTCATCTGCCTCTTGGACACTGATGCCATTTGAAAAGTCCAGGAAACATAATGGCGGGAACAGGACACACCACCAATTTTCACCTTCACCGTCTCCGAGCGTAATCAATACCGCTTCATACTCACCTGCCGGGTAAATATAGGAACCATACAATTTGGTCGGAAACGTCACATCTTCCGCATATTCCAATGTGTAGGACTGATCTGACCCTGCTTCTTCCAGAACACTTTCAACCGTTTTTTCCAACTCCGGAACATTTGACTGGATGATTTCCCGTGCCTGATCGATATCGTTCAATTCTTCTACCCATCCGTTGATTTCAGCGTTCACCGCATCACGGACGTCTTCTTTCAACGCTTGGTCCTTGTCACTATCACTGTTTGCCAAAATACGCAGACGGATCGCTTCATCCGGGATGACTTCATAATCCGAATCATCCGTTTTCTGTAAACTTTGCCCTATCATAGGGAGTGATATGAAAATAATAAAACCGGTAAAAATAAAAAATAATAGCTTCTTCATGCATTACCCTCCTGATATCATGTTCATATGAATCAGTATGGGCACCTATTATTTTTTTAAACGGGTAATCTATGATTTGTGTGAGATTGATTATTTACTAGATTGGAAAAAGGGCTATAGAAACCGAGGGGGATGAGAAACACCTTCTCTTTGGAAAAACGAGTCACCCCGTTCAGCTGCTACTCATTTTAAATCCATTTAAAATCACAAATCAGTTAGTCGACTTTCTCCACAAACACCATCCGGTCCTTTCCATTGATATCCTGCCTGATGTGTACACGGGACTCTGGATACGTTTTTTTCACGATGTGCTTCACAGATTCGCCTTGTGTATGGCCGATTTCGACGGCAATAAGGTTCGGGTGGGCATGCGCATGTTCCAATTGCCTGAAAAGACGCTTGTAGATGTCCAACCCATTCTCATCCGCAAACAACGCCCGTTCCGGATCGAACTCACGCACTGTATCAGCCAGTTCCGGCCGCTCTTTTTCCGCAATATAAGGGGGGTTGGAAACGATGATGTCCGGGCGAATTCCGTTTTCAACGATTGGACTGAGCAAATCTCCTTCCAAAACGTGTATATCTGCACCCAATGAAGATGCATTCCTTTTTGCAACCGCCAAGGCTGCCTTTGAAATATCAGTTGCATAGACACATGCATGTTCAAGCTCCAATGCAAGCGTTATGGCAATGATGCCACTCCCTGTCCCGATATCCACAATGACCGGGGAAGCCTCCCATTCACACCGACACACATAATCAAGCACGCCCTCAACCAATTCTTCCGTTTCCGGCCGGGGAATAAGGACGTCTTGATTCACTGAAAATGCGCGCCCATAAAAAGAGGCCATTCCCGTTAAATGTTCTACCGGGATACCTGTTTTAGCATGATATTCGATCGCTTCCCGAAAATCGTGAGCAACATCAGCAGGTACATCCTCCCGCATCCGCATATAAAATGCCGAACGCGAAATGCCCAGATAATATTGCAGAAGAAGCGGAGCAACAGCTTCTTCTCGGTTATGTTCTTTTAAAAAAAGAGAAGCCCACTTCAGGACTTCATATTGTTTCGCAGATTTTTCTTCCATTTTATTCACCGATCGCTTTTAATTTATCTGTTTGTTCTTCCATGATCAACGCTTCAATCAATTCTTCCAGGTTCCCTTCAAGGATTTGGTCCAATTTCTGGATGGTGAGTCCTATCCGGTGATCGGTAACACGGTTTTGCGGGAAGTTATATGTCCGTATACGCTCGGACCGGTCGCCAGTTCCTACCGCCGATTTACGGTTCTCATCGTATTCTGCCTGTGCTTCTTGTTGATATTTATCATAAATACGTGCCCGCAATACTTTCATCGCTTTTTCTTTGTTTTTGATCTGAGATTTTTCATCTTGACAGGATACGATGATTCCCGTTGGCTCGTGGATCAGACGGACCGCAGACATGGTTGTATTGACGCTTTGTCCACCGGGACCGCTCGATGCAAACGTATCGACCCGGATATCTTTATCATGTAACTCAACTTCCACTTCCTCTGTTTCTGGAAGGACGGCGACGGTTGCAGTCGATGTATGGATCCTACCGCCTGATTCCGTCTCAGGTACGCGCTGGACGCGATGTGCCCCGTTTTCAAACTTCAATTTGGAAAATGCTCCGGTTCCATTTATCATGAAAATGATTTCCTTGAAACCACCGACACCTGTCGAATGTGTCTCGATCACCTCAATCTTCCAACCATGATTTTCAGCAAAACGTGAATACATGCGATAAAGATCCCCGGCAAACAGGGCTGCCTCATCCCCGCCAGCCGCAGCACGAATTTCCATGATGACGTTTTTATCAGCATTCGGATCTTTCGGTATCAACAGTACTTTCAAATCTTCCTCCAGCTTTTCCTTCTGCTGATTCAGATCGTTGATTTCCTCTTTCGTCATCTCAAGCATTTCCTCATCCAGATCATCATCCAGCATGGCCTGCGCATCTTCCAGCTCACTTGTTACTCCATTGTATTTGCGATACGCCTGTACGACATCTTCCAGATCAGATTGCTCTTTTGAATACTCACGCAGTTTATCAATATCGTTCACAACATCTGGATCGCTCAGTAATTTGTTTAATTCATTATATCGTTCTTCCAATGCTTGCAATCGTTCAAACATACTTTCACCTCTTCTTAAAACAGATTCCCCGTCACCTGCAACCTGACTCGATCTGACATATTTTCATTTAGAAGGATATACACCCTTCGTCTAAAAAACGGTGGGGCTGTTGTTATCGTTTGTATCCTATTGGCATCGTTGCCATCATCTCTTCATGAAGCACTATAATTATATTATACCTTATATCATCCGGTCAAAAGTACAGGTAAAGAACATCCGCTCAATCCAGCAGAAAACATCGCTAAAATCCATTAGAAAGCCGCATGGTGTCAATCATCAAAACTGATTCCATACGGCTTGTTCCATCATTCATGATCGCTATCCACCACGATCCATCGATTAATTATACATTTTCGGAGACACGTTTCTGCAATGATTCCTCCGGTACGTTTAAAACTTCATGATGGTGACGGCATCTGGGCTCGTACGATTCCGAGGCACCCACTAAAATAATCGGATCATCATATGACGCAGGCTTTCCATTGATCAAACGTTGTGTGCGGCTCGCAGGTGAACCACATACGGGACAGATGGCATTCAGTTTTGTGACAGCCTCGCTCAAGGACATAAGCGCAGGCATCGGACCAAATGGTTCCCCGCGGAAATCTGTGTCAAGACCCGCTGCAATCACACGGATACCTTTATTTGCCAATTCATCGGCAACATCAATCAATCCTTCATCAAAAAATTGTGCCTCATCAATCCCAATCAAATCCACATCATCATCAATGTAAGAATATATTTCTTTGGCTGAACGGACTGGGCGAGCGATTGTCGTCGATCCATTGTGAGAAACAACTGCTTCATCCTCATAGCGTGTATCAATCATCGGTTTAAATACACGTACAGACAAGTGACCGTAAGTCGCTCGGCGTACCCGTCGAATCAGCTCTTCGGATTTCCCGGAAAACATACTGCCACAAATGACTTCTAACCATCCACTATGCTTCATTACGTACATGTCAGGTTCTCCCTTCGCATGATGTATTTATCTCATTCGTATACATATCACGTTTTCGGTAAAAGTTTCAATGGGTGCCCTACACGAAATGAAGCACCATCTCAATACATACCTATTTTAACATCTTATTGGAGGGTATTATACCCTATTTATATCATGAAAACACATTTACATTTGATCAACATTTCAGAAATGACCTGAATGCTTCCACTTTATGTACCATTTTCCCCTAACGGAAGAGGGTTCACCATTATTCACAGCTTTTCAAGCAAAATATCCCAAAAATTAAAAACAGGCAAAGGATAATCACATGCCTGTTTTTTATAGAGCTTTATCTGCTCGTACATACATTTGTTCATTTGGCCACCGGAAAGGCTTTTTCAAAAATTTCAAGTCAACCTTCCCGGCAGTCAAGTATGTCTTATTTCATATTATATTTTTTCTTGAAGCGGTCGATACGTCCACCAACACGGTCCGCTTTTTGCTTACCTGTGTAGAACGGGTGTGTATCAGAACTGATTTCAACACGGATCAATGGGTACGTATTGCCATCTTCCCATTCGATCGTTTCGTCTGATGACGCTGTTGATCCGCTTAGAAATTTAAAGTCTGAACTCGTATCAAGGAAAACCACTTTTCTGTATTCTGGATGAATACCTTGTTTCATGTCTAACACTCCTTTTGCCCTGAATCCTTTGCGGAACAGAGTTATGATAGGGAGCTCTCAATCGGTTATTTACCGTATTTAAACTCACATAAGAGATTATAACAGTGTCTGGCTCTGATTGCAATAGCTAGAAAT
>DATGUN010000004.1:0-25914 GCA_035301285.1 Virgibacillus sp. | reverse complement strand
ATAGGTCACAAAGGCTTCCAGTGTCAGTGAATCACCGACTTTTGCAGACGAAAGGAAATCAACTGAATCAATAGAAGCAGTGACGACAGTGCTTTTAGCATGTTTCATAGCTGTCAGCGCAGCGATTTCGTCGATATATGCCAATACTTTCCCTCCAAAAATGGTGTTCAGATGATTGGTATCTGGTGGGAGTACAAGCCTTGTCTGTGTTGTTTTTGTATCTTGTATAGCTATATTTTCCATTGTATCTACTCCTTGTTCATCATTAAAAAAACACCTTCCGTTTCAGAAGATGTTTTGTCCAGCTCAAAAATTATTCATATACATTTACATGAATATCGGTTTATCGCTACACTTCCTATCTCCCGTAGGGTTACATGCGCTTCTCTATGGCAGGTTTCCTGGCTTGGATTGAACCAATCATTTTCCTTCCCATTTCAATTTGGAAACAGTGGATATAAATGATTCTCATCCTTACAGTGGCGGGACCGCATTGGAATTAAACCAATTTCCCTTTTCAACTTTCATTAAAAAAGTCACCATAAAGCATTTGGATTTATTTATTTTTTATAGTATATCATTAATCGTTCGGATTGTCTGCATCTATTCTTTTGTGTTTATAATTTCCCCTTTTTCCATGAAAAATATCCGGTTACCTAATTTCTCCGCTTCCTCCCGGTTATGTGTTACCAATATGACGGGTATCCGCCATAGCTGGTGAAGCCTGAGCAATTCTTCATGGCTTTTTGTCCGTGTTTCTTCATCCAGCGCGGAAAAAGGTTCATCAAGCAACAAGAGTTCCGGTTCAGTCGCAAGGGCGCGCGCCAATGAAACGCGCTGTTTTTCACCGCCTGATATGTGATGTGGATACTGATATTTCAAATGGGTGATATGCAATTCATTCATGACTTTTTCAACCAATTCCATTGATTTTTTACCATATGTAATATTTTTGAGTACAGTCATATGTGGAAACAAAGCATAATCCTGGAAGACATATCCGATACGGCGGTGTTGGATAGGCAAGGGTTTTCTCCCTTGTTCATAAATTGATTTTCGGTTCAATCGAATTTTGCCATTGTCGGGTGTTGAAATGCCACTCAAACAATTCAGAATCGTTGTTTTACCGGCCCCCGATGGTCCAAATAAGACCACGATTTCATTTTCTACGGAAAAATCCACATTGAGTGTGTAATGTGATAATTTTTTCTGTATGGAAATACTGAGCATATTTATTCACCCCTTCAACGGACATGTTTGCTTTTATCGTTTTTGTAGCGTGTGACATTTCGTTTACTCCACCAATTCAACCAAAGAATGGCGCTGAAACCGAGTGAAACGATGATAATCACCCAGATGGCAGCCATTTCGGTGTTGCCCGCTTCCACCTCAAAATAGATTGCCAATGGGATCGTATCCGTAACATTGGGAATATAGCCGGCGAGCATGAGTGTTGCTCCGAACTCACCGAGGGCCCTCGCAAACGTAAGGACTGTTCCACCTAAAATTCCCGGCCAAGCAATGGGGAAGGAAATCGTCCAAAAAACACGCCATTTGGATGCGCCCATTGTGTAGGCAGCATTTTCGATGGATGCATCATATTGCTGGAATGCCGCAGATGCACTTTGATACATGAGTGGGAACGAGACGACGATAGCGGCTATGAGGACAGCATACCATGTAAATACCACCTGGAAATCAAACAGACGCATAAGTAACATGCCGATGGGACCATTTTTTCCAAATATATATAACAAACCAAATCCGACAACAGTAGGAGGGAGAACAAGTGGAAGCATGATGATCGCTTCCACAACGCTTTTTCCAAAAAACTGATTTCTTCCAATGATACGTGCTAACCAAACACCAATGATAAAAACAATGAGAGTGGCAATGATGGCTGTTTTAAAGGACAGCCATAGTGGTGAAAAGTTCATATCCATTATGAAAACGCCCCCTGGGAGAAGGTATTACTTGTTAAAACCATGTTTTTCCAGAATATCTTGTGCTTCGTCTGTAGACATATAATCGAGAAATTCTTTAGCTTCTTCTTTATGATCGCTGTCTTCCACAATCGCCCCCGGATAGATGATTGGATCGTGCATATCACTTTCAGCTTCGGTTGTAATCATCACTTTATCTGAACTGAGGGCGTCACTCTCATAGACAAACCCAATATCCGCATTGCCTGTTTCCACGTATGTAAGAACCTGGCGGACATCTTTTGCTAAAATAATGTCATCTTCGAGGTCTTTCCACAAATCAAGTTTCATCAGAGCCTGTTCGGTATATTTACCTGCCGGGACACTTTCGGGATTCCCGACAGCAATTTGATCGAAATCATATTCATCGATATCGGATAAGGATTGTATGTCGATATCTGAATGGTTCGCTGTAATTAAAACAATGGTATTTCCGGTTAAGTCGATGCGTGAGTTTACATCAATGTCGCCATCGTCTTCCAATCGATCCATCCAATCCTGATTGGCTGAAATAAAAATATCACTTGGGGCGCCTTGTTGAATCTGCTGTGCCATTTTTCCGGAACTACCTAGGTTGAATGTCAGGGACACATTATGATCCGCTTCATACTTTGTTTTGATTTCATCCAAAGCATCGCTTAGACTTATGGCGGCAGAAACCATGAGTTCGACTTCATCATTGTTTTCCTTGCTCGTTTCATTTGAAACTTCTTTGTTTGTACAACCATTTAACAAGACTAAAACAGTAAAAAATAGTACAATCAAGGTAACTTTGCGTTTCATTCAATCATCTCTTTTCATAAAAGACTATGTCTTGATACATCTGATTATAACTAATTATATCTAATTATAATCAATTATAATAAAGAGCTGCAAAAATGCAACCTATGTTGATTGGAGTCGGGTAACATGTCACAGAATGAATCCTATACACCTGAAGAGATTTCAAAGATATTGAAGGTATCCAAATTGACCGTCTATGATTTGATCAAGAAAGGGGACATCCCCGCTTTTCGTGTGGGAAGGCAAATGCGGGTGGATGGAAAAGACTTGGAGGCATATAAAGCAAAATCTCTGACGGGTAATGATTCTCTGCCAACAAGAACGTTACAAAATCCGATCACGCATGATCGAACATCCCAATCAATCGTTGTAAGTGGACAAGATGCGAGTCTCGATCTATTAGTACATCAACTTGAAAGGGACAATGAGCAGTTGCATCCGTTGCGTTCCCATTCCGGGAGTCTGGATAGCTTGATCGAAATGTATAAAGGAAATGCGGTTATCGTCAGTACACATTTATTTGATGGGGATACGGGAACATACAATATACCGTATATCCGTAAATTGCTTGTGAGCAAGCCATTTGTAGTACTGCAATTCATTAAACGACAGGCAGGGTTTTACGTTGCTGAAGGAAATCCGAAAAACATTACATCATGGGAAGACTTATCCAAACCAGATATACAGGTGATTAATCGGGAAGCAGGTGCTGGTGCCAGAGTATTATTGGATGAACAGATGAGATTGCATCGCATCGGTAAGGAAAATTTAAAAGGATATCTAAACACACGGACAAGTCATATGGATATTGCTTCAGAAGTTGCCAATGGATACGCGGATGTAGGTGTGGGGATTGAGCAGATTGCGAAAGTGGCCCCGGTCGATTTTATACCACTCATTGAAGAGAACTATGATTTGGCAGTGTTGCGTACTCCGGATAATCAACATGTTATCGAAACGCTCCACACGATTTTGCAAGAACGATCTTTCCAAGAAAAACTGAAGTCATTCGGTTATGATATCAAGGGGATCGGGACAGTACTTTGGGAGCAGTGAATAGCCGCCCCCAAAGGAGTCATCCGCAATGATCGAAATTTCACACCTTATCAGGGTCTGAATAATCATCATAGCCATTTAAATCCACTTCAACACTTTTCATTTTTTGATCCTCTACCGGTTTATCACCAGCGTCGGTTTCTGAATCAACAATATCATCGACCGTATCCATCCCATCAATCACTTTCCCAAATCCAGCATAGTCGCCATCCAAGTGATCCGCTTCATCTACCATGATGAAAAATTGTGAACCAGCGGAATCGGGGTCTTCCGAACGGGCCATGGATATGACGCCACGTTCATGCTTCAGATCGTTATCGAATCCGTTCGATGAAAATTCCCCTTCAATCGCATATCCTGGTCCACCGCTTCCATTTCCTTCGGGGTCGCCACCTTGGATCATGAATCCGGGGATGACTCGGTGGAAGATAAGCCCATCATAATAGTTATCCTCAATTAAGGAAATGAAATTATTGACGGTATTTGGTGCAACATCCGGATACAACTCCAAGTTTATGGTATCCTCATTTTCCATCGTTATTGTTACGATAGGTTGTCCTTCTTCAGATGTGACGTCGGTGTCATTATTTGCGGCGTCACTATCATTGGAAGCATTATTTTCAGCTGCATTTTTCTCATCAGCATCACTATCGTCTGCATTTTCGTTAGACTCTCCGCAACCACTAATCATGAGCACAACACAAATCCCTAGAATTAAATATACGATATGAATAGACTTCAATTATTTCTTTTCCTCCCTCTGCAAAGACTTATTTTAAACATTTTTATCATACCATCTAAATGACATCCTGACCATTCATCAAAAGTCCCATGGAACATGACGGACTATGGGGAGGGTGATTAGCGGTCTATTGGTTCCCGGTAGAAAAGAGGAATAGGTATGATTCATTTTTCGCAAACAAGTTATCGAGACTAATAGACTAGTAACCTTTATTGTGGTGGAATATTAAGTTGTAAAAATATAATTTGATTCATATTTTAGGTCATAATTCCGATTATATAAGTAATATATATTTGAAACGATGACTATGAAATGCATGTTTTTATTTAAAAAGCAAAAAATGTTTAATTTCTGAAAATATGCGAAACGTGGAGAAATTGAAAGATACACTAAGTAAAACAAGTGAATCATTATATATTCGGTCTAATTTGATGTTTTTAAAAAGATGTGAATTTTTTTATACTTATAAATATGTTCTATATAATGGACATAAGGTGCTTTAATAGGAACATATACCTAGGTAAAAAGGAGGTGTTTTGTTTCGGGTATAAAAATATATGATCCATAAAACCTGGGTAGTAACTAAAACAATCAAGTAATATGTGAATGATGACAAAAATTAATGAAGAGGGGAAGGAATCACTTGCGACACATAAACAAGATGCTTATTGTTTGCCTTATTTTATTCATGAGTGTTATCAGTGTACAAGCTGAAAGCCGTGCCCCCACTTATGAGCAAACAGCCATAAACATGTTTAAAGCTCATGAAGAATCTATGACACAGGATCTTTTGGATTTTGAAGTTGCATCCAATTTGAATCGACAAATGCTTTTATCGGAAATTGAAGCCCTTACTGCCGATAAAACCAAGACAAGCCGTGAGCATGTACAAAAGATAATCATTGAATATAAGCAAGAATATCTCAACACAATCAATACAGAAGTCGTTCATCTGAAAAATCATATGTTGGATGAATATGAAGTGGAAAAGAGCGCATTAATCGAGGAAGAAATAACGGCTGACATCGAAACGTTTTTAGATGATATATTATCCGAATAAATAATCAATTAGGGGAGGAAAGGAATCATGAAATTCTTGAAAACAACTAAGGGGAAAGTTGTCACTATTTTTACAGCCATTTTATTAGTATCGACTGCAGGTGTGGCATTTGCCAGTTCAAATGCGGGGAACATATTATGGGAATGGTATGATGGTGCTTTCGGTAAGAAAGCGGATGATGTCCTGGATGAGGCAGCGGCCTACGAGGAAGAAGCTGCGGCTGATTTTGAAGATGATTATACCGCCCGAAAAGATCAGAAAGCCGATCAAATCGACCGAAAAAGGGAGCGTACCACTAACAGTTCGATCGAAAATATAATTGAAGCAAAAGAGGGACATATGGATGACTTGGATGAAGCGCAAATAGACATATTGAAAAAAATGGGGCAAGACTTCTACACCGTATACATGGATGCGTGGTTAGAAATCCAAGATAGAGCAGCGGAAGCAGAAATGCTGGTCAATGAGAATATGGAACAATTTGCAACCCAAGAAGGGGAAGTGGCTATCGCTCAATTATCCGATGATTTAGGTCAAGCGAAAGAAGATGCTGTAACAGAACTGGAAGATGCGGTTGAAGAAGCAAAAGGGGTAATAACTGAAGAACTTGATGATAGAGGGGACAATTTGGAAGAAAATCTCAACGGCCAAATTGATCATGAAATTGAAAATCTGAAACGAATCGTTTCGGATACCCTTTACGATTTAACAAAAGAACAAGAAATACTTATCGAAGAAGCAGCTGCTGACCTTGAACAAGAAGCAAAAGATGCTATGGATGATATATTTGATAACGCAGGTTAACAAATGATGAAGGGGCTGGGATCTTTCGTTTTCGTTTTACGGAACACATCTGTCCCAGCCTTTTTCCAAAAAGAGGAGGGAGACCTTTGCCGGACAAACGCTTGAAACACACTCGTATAAAGAAATCACATTTAATGAAAATAATTGTGATGGCTATTTTATTTCTAACCATCTCATTGGGTAGTATTAAAGTGTTTGCATCTGATGGATCAGTGACATCCATTTTGAATGACTGGTTCTCGAAACAAGAAGATGAGGCGATAACGGAAATTGATGAAACAATCACAAACGTCCAGAACGAACAAACACAGCGTTTAAAAGAAACGCTACAGGAAGTCATTGATAATCAAAAAAAAGAATTGGATCAATTTCTGGAAGCGGAAAAAGAAAAACGTAGTCATGCATTGGAACAATATGCAGATCGATTGATCGAGGAATTTAAAACCGAAAATGAGGGCTTGGAAGAAGAGCATGCCGATGAACTGGATGCCATTATCGAAGCTGCCGAAAGTCAGATGGATGCTGTCACGGAAGAAGCAGAAGTTAAAGATAAGGAAAATGCAGCTTCCGATAGTGAAGATGATACGGCTGATTCAGATAAAAAAGATGATATGAAAGAAGACGTTGAAGAAAATGATGCTGACATAGAGGAAAATAAATCAGAAGAAGATCCAGATGAAGGTGAGGATCATCAAATAGAATAAGCATCATGTTTTCTGCATATCATAAAACCTTTGTACTACCATCTCCTTGCAAATCGCGATAGACTATATGTGAAGGAGATGATTGTTGTGCGCAAAATCCGGATATGTATATGTTTTTTTATCATATATCCCCTTATAACGGGATGCAATCAGCAATCAGAGATGGACATGGTATATGAAAAGGTGTTTGACGTCCTTTTACAGGATGATGAGCATCTAAGTGACATTGATTATATTTCTTTGTTTATTCAAAATGATGATATCACCCGAGGGGACTTTTCACAGATTGAGGCGTCTATTCGGGAAATCTATGAGAAGGATACTTATAGTTATACGACATCTGAACTTCAAGGCACCGGTGCTTATGGAAAGGAAGATTTGAATCAGGAAGGCGTTTATCTTTATATTACTGAGGTAGAACAATCAGATCAGCAAATAAGCGTTCACAGTGAAAAATATTATACATTGAAATCGATTGATCCTATAGGAATGGAAATGAATTTTAAGAAACAGGATGACGAGTGGGTTCTAGATAACACACATATTGAATGGGAAGGGAAACCACATGATGATTGATGCCGGAAGTTAATGGTATTTACATCATTTTGAGAATGTGAACATAGCAATCATTCCATTAGCCGGTCATTTAGTCCACCACGATCAACCACAACTTTTCAATTCTATCCTTCAAACTTTCCTGGACCGGCATTATGTCGATGTTGAAGGTCCTGTAAAGGTTGTATCGTGGTATTGATGTGTATGATTTTTATGAAGGAACATTCCAGGAATACCATAAATGTCAGGTGCAACCTTCTACACCTGACATTATAAACAATATTTTTCAATCATTTTCACGTTCAATAACGGGAACCTCCAGTTCGTCTGTATTAGGGGTACTGTCGTGTCCCATTTTCAGCTTATTCTCTGCAATGACGAGTATATTCCCTTCTTCTATTTCTTTTGAATATCTTGTTGCTTGCTGATCAGATAAGCCGGCATCCAATAATACTTCGTGAAAACTTTTATCACTATCTTTTACTTTTAAGGATACTTTTTTGAACATTGATTTAATGTCGCTTTCGTAATTTTCGTCGACATTTTCAATAATTCCATCCATATCTTTACCTAAATCCTCAGCACTTTTTGAAGTGAATACGGTAATTTTGTTGGAAGGGATGCCTTTAAGAGAAAGGACTTCCACTTCTTTGATGGCTTCCTCTTTTGATTCAAAACATCCGAAAACCTCAATAGCCACTTCGTTTCACCTCGCTTATGATATGTCATGTTCATACTTTTCCCTGTAATAATATTTTTAAAACATGGAATAAAAGGATTTGAACAGAAAAAGGGGTTGTCTCTGTCTTTATTATTGAAATAGGTTATAATGGTGAATGGATTGTGAGGTAAAGAAATGAGCAAGATTTTATATTTTATAATCATTGTTTCTTTTTTAGATACGTTTATCCAATTGCCGATTATAACACCTTATGCGCTCGATCTAGGGGCGTCACATTTATTGACGGGGGCCATTGTGGCGGTATATTCGCTAACGAATATGGTCGGAAATATTTTTGGCGGGCATTGGATTGATCGATTCGGTCGTAAAAAAATGTTGTTTTTCAGCATGGCATTAGTGGCCATCATTTTACTTTTTTATCCAGTTGCTGCAACAGGGGGACAATTATTCTGGATTCGATTTTTCCATGGCTTGGCCGGAGGGGTACTGATTCCAGCTGCTTTTGCATATGTAGGGGATAGCTCGAAGAAAGCGTCGCGGGGCAAGATGATGGCTTTGACAGGTGCATGTATAGGGGCTGCTGCTATCATCGGCCCCGCTGTTGGAGGTATCATGGCCTCTAAGTCACATGTTGAGTATGTGTTTATTTTTGTAGCTATTTTATTTTTGATCAGTCTCTGTCTGATTTACGGTTTTGTTCAAGAGACATCTGTTTCAACTGATAGAGGCAAAGCAAAACTGGAACACTTCATGCCGCTTTTGAAAAACAAACATGTCCTTCAGGCGTCGTTGGCCGCTTTTGCCATTATGATCAGTAATGGCACACTTGCATTTGCATTACCATTGAAGGTAGAAGATATGGGATTGACATCTTCCACAACCGGAATGTTGCTCAGTACATATGGGATTGTTGCTTTGATTGTATTTTTAACGCCAATGAATCGGATGTATGATAGATTCCGGTCGATCCATCTTGTTGTTATCGGCATAACTTTTATTGGTTCAGTCCATGTTATGCTGAATTTTGTCTCCATACCTTGGATGGTAAGTGGGTTGATGGTTGTTTATGGTTTTGGCTTTGCGTTTGTGTTTCCATCGATGAATCGGATCATAACGGATGCTTCCACAACCGTGGATAGAGGGAAAGCGTATGGGATATTTTATGCTTTCTTTTCCTTGGGAGCAGTACTTGGATCGTTCGTTTCGGGTGCGACATCGACTGTATTTGGCTTGCCTTTCTTATCAAGCGCCATTACAATGCTTACGATTGGATTGATCTTATGGTTTACTTCCCGTGGACGTGTCAGGACAGAGTGAATGTCATATCAAGCGATCATCCGTTCTATAAAGGTATGAAAAAGCACCCCAAACGTTAATTTGTTCGGTGGTGCCTTTTTCATATTATTCAAGCTATTTTATTGTGATTTGTTTTGGTTTGCTTGTTGTGTTGCCTGTTGTGCAGCTTGCTGTGCGGCTTTTTGAGCCTGTTCAGCTTGTTGTGCCTGCTGCTGGGCCTGTTGCAACTGTTGAGTTGCTTGCTGGATTTGCGGATCTTGTTGTGCATTTGGTCCGGCATGTGACTCAACATTTTGCAGTTGTTGCTGTGCTTGCTGCAATTGTTGTTGAGCTTGTTGCATTTGTTGCGGATCAGCGCTTGATTGTGCTTGCTGTACGGCCTGTTGGGCTTGTTGAGCTTGCTGAACTGCTTGTTGTACTTGTTGTGAATTTTGTTGTGCCATTGAAATAACCTCCCATTATTTTTTCTGAGCGAAACATGCTCTTTTCTTATCATGAACAGATATGGCATAAATATGTATTTTTTCACATTGATTTATTGAATGGTTTAATGGTTTTTCATTTGAACCTTATAATGCACCCTCTTTTGGTGTAAATGACGTTGTTTGACAAATCGGATGACATTTTTGGATTGGATGCTTATTTATCGGATAAATATGATAAAATCAAACATAATGGAAAGTATGTAAGTGCATACATTCTAAAATGAGGGAGTCAATGAATCATGAATAAGATAATCTCTGTCATCATCACTTTTATTGTCATAGGTGTCATTGCAGTGGTCGTGTTCATTCCCTCACATCAAGATGAGTCAAACCTGGCAAAACATGTCAACAATATTCGCGTATCAAACAGTAACATGACGCTATCCAATGAAACAGGAGGGAGTAAGGAATTGAAAAAGGCAATTGATACACTCATAAAAGAAGAGGCCACACTGGACGGGTCTATCATCGGTATCAACATCCGATCATTTGACTCAGGAGAGATACTATATGATCATTTTGGGAATGTTCGGATGAATCCGGCATCAAACATGAAGTTATTGACAGCCGCTTCTGCGTTGTCAGTCTTGGGAGCCGACTATACATTTTCGACGGACATTTTGACGGATGGATCGATTAAAAAGAATACGTTAGATGGAAATTTATATATTAAAGGAAAAGGCGATCCAACACTGTTACCGAAAGATTTTCGATCGTTTGCCGATGACTTGAAAAAACAAGGTATAACGGAGATTGATGGTGATGTGCTTGGTGATGATACTTGGTATGATGATGTACGTCTATCATCCGGCATTGTATGGGATGATGAAGATTATTACTATGCCGCCCAGATTTCTGCATTGAGCGCAGCGCCTGATGATGATTATGATACAGGATCGATTATGTTGGAAATCAGTCCGAGTTCGGCTGGCGGGAAGCCAGATATCGAAATAGTCCCTGAAAATGACTATGTAACAGTGATAAATGAAGCGAATACGGTTGATGCAACGGGAGAGCATGATATTGAAGTGGAACGGAAACACGGAACCAATACGTTGATCGTAAAAGGGACCATCCCGGTCAATTCCTGGAATGCCAAGGAATGGATGGCGGTTTGGGAACCAACGGATTATGCACTGCATTTATTTGAACAAGCGCTCACAAAAAAAGGTATTGATATCAAAGGGAATGTCAAACAAGCAGAAACTCCGGATGATGCTGATATCTTGATATCACATGAGTCAATGGCCTTGAAAGATTTACTGATTCCATTCATGAAATTGAGCAATAATGTCCATGCGGAGGTTTTGGTCAAGGAAATGGGAAAGGTTGTTCATGGAGAAGGCAGTTGGGAGAAAGGTCTTGAAGTTGTGAATGATACACTCCCCGAATTTGGGATCGATGTCGACCGGCTTGTTATACGTGATGGTTCAGGAATTTCACATGATGATTTATTGCCGGCGCGTGAAATTACCGAATTATTGTATCATATTAAAACAGAAGATTGGTTTGAAGATTATCTGAGGTCGCTACCAGTTACCGGTGAAAAAGACAGGATGATGAGCGGAACATTGCAAGAACGGATGGATGATATGACTGTTCAAGCAAAAACAGGCACAATCAACGGGGTAAGCAGTCTTTCCGGCTACACTGAAACAAACAGTGGCAAAAAGTTGATTTTTTCGATATTGATCAATAGTTTGCTGGATGATGAAGACGGTCCCCCTATAGAAGATAAAATCATAAAAATGATCGTGGATGATGATTGATTGAGGTCATTCAACCTGCCTTATTTTCAGATAGTTCTGCCCATAAAGCGGAACTATTTTTTTCGTCCGCATGAAAACGTCATATAGAATTCACAAAGCTATCACAGTATGTTCATTGCCTTTGCGCTAGACATTTGGTACATTGTGTTTGAATATGTTTTAGTTTGTTATAAATCTTCATGGGGGGGATGACACATGTTACCTGCTGAACGGCAAACATACATAAAAGAATTGATTCAAGCTGAAAATCATATTAAAATTTCAGAGTTGAGTAAACGCCTGGATGTATCGGATATGACCATACACCGTGATGTGAAGGTATTGATTGACGAAGGAGTCGTCGTAAAGACTTTTGGTGGAATCAGTAAAAATGTGCCATCTACCCCAAGTGCTTCTGATATCAATAAATGTGTATGTTGCTATCGGGACATCCATGAGCGAATGTCTTTTCACTTGATTTTGACGGATTTTACAATGGAAAAAGCATGTTGTGCACATTGCGGCTTATTGCGATATAGACAAATGGAAGGTAAATTGTCACAGGCGATCTGTCATGATTTCTTGAGTGATGTGACGATTGACGCACATATGGCATGGTATGTGATGCACACATCAATCGACATCAATTGTTGTACACCTCAGATTCTCACTTTTAAACAAGAAGGGCATGCTAAACAGTTTATAAAAGGTTTTGGCGGGGCTATATATTCGTTTGTCGAAGCGATGGAACAGTTGCTTCAGACGATGGATGCAAATCGGAAAAGCTGCCATCAAGTTCAAAAAGCAACTGACAGCTGATGAATGAAAGGGAGTAAACATATGCGGATGAGAACAATCTTTGGTTTGGCTTTACTCGTCATATTGGTTGCTTGTGGCAAAAGCTATGATATTGAGACAAATATGTCAGAGGAAATGGAGTCTTTTTCTTTTACCGATCAAAATAACGAAACAGTGAGTTCGGATGACTTGAAAGGTGATTGGTGGGTGGCTGATTTGGTATTCACCAATTGCACGACGGTTTGCCTGCCGATGACTACGAACATGTCTTCTTTGCAAGATCAACTTGCGGAAGAAGATATCGATGTGGAACTTGTATCCTTTTCCGTCGATCCGGACAATGATACACCCGAGGTCTTGAAGGACTATGCCGAAGAATATGACGCAGATGAAAGCAACTGGCATTTCCTCACAGGTTACGATTTTCATAAGATAAAAGAAATATCGGTCAAATCATTTCGCCAACTGTTGAAAGAGCCCCCTGAAGGAGATGATCAGGTAACCCATGGGACAACGTTCATTCTGATCGATCCGGATGGTGATGTCATCAAAAGTTATAATGGGGCAAATGCAGGTGAAATGGAAGATATTGTAGAAGATTTAAGAACAGTAACTGACTCGTGATGAAACGATCATTGATATGATGGAGGAAACGTTATGCCGAAAAAAAATATATATACTGTATTTATTTTAATGATGATAATGTTATTGGCCGCTTGTGGAGATGATGAAACGGAAAAAAGTGGAGAATCCGGTCAAGTTGATTCGGGAATTGATGATAAATATGGTATTGATGCAAATATGGATAAAGAAATGGAACCATTTTCTTTTACAGATCAAGATGATGAAACGTTCGCTTTGGATGATTTAGAGGGAAAGTGGTGGGTGGCTGATTTGGTATTCACCAATTGCACGACGGTTTGCCTGCCGATGACAACGAATATGTCTTCCCTGCAGGATACACTTGCCGATGAAGGGATCGATGCAGAACTTGTATCTTTTTCCGTCGACCCTGACAATGATACGCCTGAAGTATTGAAAGATTATGCTGAAGAGTATGACGCCGATGAAAGTAATTGGCATTTCTTGACCGGTTATGATTTTGAAACGATGCAAGACATGTCAGTAGATATTTTTATGCAACCATTGGAGGAACCGCCTGAAGGGGATGATCAGGTGACACATGGTACACGATTCTTTTTAATCGATCCTGAAGGCAATGTGATTAAAAATTACGATGGCCAGCAGTCCGATAATATGGATGATATAGCCGAGGATTTAAAAACCGCGCAACAAGCTGACGGTTAATACAGTCTTTGCGCTGAAACAATAATTAAATACGGATAAGAACGTAAAGGAGCAAAGGTAATTCCATGCGAAAACATATCATGTTGACCGTTTTAAGTATAACGATTGTGTTACTGATGACAGCATGCGGAACTGGCAATGATGATGGTGGAATCGATAATGATGCCAATGATGAGTTGGCTACCCTTGAAGTCGATTTTCCACTCCCGGGAACAGCGGATGTCGGCGAAGAAGTCACATTGGAAGCAAATGTCACTTACGGTGATGAAATGGTTGATGATGCTGATGAAGTTGAATTCGAATACTGGGAAAAAGGCGACAAGGATAACAGTACGATGGTAGAGGCTGAAAATGCAGGAGATGGAAGTTATACAGCTACAGTCACATTTGATGAAGATGCCGTATATGAAGTTTATGCACATACAACAGCAAGAGAAATGCATACAATGCCTAAAAAAGCGATTCAAGTCGGTGATGCAGAATTGGACGAAACCGAAGATGAAGCTGGAGATGAACATATCGACGGATTTGAAATGGAGTTTCAGGAACCTGAGGACGTGAGCGTTAATGATGATACCGATTTAACGGTTGATGTAGAAATGGAAGACTCTCCTCTGGAAGATGCAAATGTTCGGTTTGAAATTTGGAACGATGATGTTGAGGAACACGAATGGCTGGACACGAATGAACCCGAAAACGGGAAATATACAGCATCTTATGCATTTCCTGAAGAAGGGACATATTCAATCCAGATTCACGTAGAAGACAATAATGATTTGCACGAACACGAAACTGTGGAAATTGACGTTTCGGAATAAGGGCCGGAAATACATACTCTGCTACAAATGAAGTATATGTAGCGGGGTTTTTTATTTGAAATCAGCTGGGGTGACTGATGAAGCGATCGTATGCAAGATAAATGACGGATATTCAATATACGTTATAATGGATGTAGAATTGTAATATGATGAGGAGGTTTTTATCAATGACCGTTTTGACGAAAAAGACAGCTATCATTACGGGTGCGAGCAATGGAATTGGAAAAGGTATAGCAAAAGCTCTTGCAAAGGAAGGTGCGAATGTGGTACTCGCTGCCCGTAACGAGGAAAAGTTGGCTGTTTTGGCCAATGAATTGAAAGAAGCGGGGAACATGAATTATTTAGTTGTTCCATCAGACGTTTCCAATTCGAAAGATGTTCGTTTGCTGGTCGAAAAAGCGAACGAGACATTTGGCAGAGTAGATATATACATCAATAATGCCGGGGCGATGTTAAGTGCTGCTGTAACCGATGGGAAAGTGGATGAATGGGATCAGATGATTGATGTCAATATCAAAGGTGTGTTATACGGGGTGCATGAGGTGCTCCCGCAAATGACAAAACGGGGTGACGGACATATTGTGAATTTATCGTCTGTCTCTGGCCATGAAATGGCTAAAGGGAGTACAGTCTATAGCGCGACCAAGTATGCGGTACGTGCCATTTCAATGGGGTTGGAAAAAGAATTGGCACGAACCGGTGTCCGTGTCACGAATATTTCACCTGGAATGGTAAATACCCGAGATAGGGATCATGCTAATCGAAAACCACTGGAAACATATGATATAGCAAATGCTGTTGTGTATGCCCTCAGTCAACCAGATTATGTGAATGTCAATGAGATTACCGTTCGACCGGTATAAAATACAATTATATGTTCATTCGATATCATCTATAGTTGGAAAACGGCGCTCAAGGTCCATGTGAACTATTTCCCATAGATAACAGGACGCAATCGTTAAATGGGGCGTCCAGAGTTTCTCCTTTTCCTTGAGGATTTCTTTGCGTTCTGATTTATCGACTTGATATAACCATCTGGCTCCACGTTGGATACCGATATCATCAATGGCAAGGACATCCATTCGTCCGAGTGAAAGGATGAGGAACATTTCGGCGGTCCATTTCCCGATCCCCTTAACTCCGGTCAGTTGTTTGATGATCATTTCGTTATCCCATTCGGGTAGCTGGGTCAAAATGATTTCTTGTTTATTTATATGAGCGACCAAATCGCGGACATAGTCTATTTTTCTTTTGGAAAAGCCAATATGACGTAATTGATCATCAGTTATTTTATGGAATGCATCTATGTTTATCGTCTCACCTGCAAGTGACTTAAGTCGTTCAAATACGGCACTTGCAGCAGCCACTGATATCTGTTGTCCGACAATAGAACGAACAAGAGAGGCAAAATAATCCGTGCGTAGCGGGATGTTGATAGACCCTATGTATCGAATCAATTTTCCCATCGTCGGGTCTCTCTTTGCGAGTTCCTGTACATCATTATTTTTTTCATCAATTACCAGTGTATCCATATGACACCTCCAGATTGAGTATATTCCAAATAGGGATATAAGCCAAAAGAAAGATAGGTGATAGAAAAAATCAAAAAAATATAAGTGAATATTAGCCAGTTAAATTAAACTTTGATATTATAGATATGGTATGATGTATGTCTTTATAAAGATACTGTTTTGCATCAATGCGGTTTAAAATTTTTACATATCCAGGAAGGAGTTTTACGCGTATGAACAAACCAAGAATAGTAGTCCTTGGTGCCGGCTATGCAGGTCTGATGACTACTAGAAAACTAACCCAAACTTTAGGTGTGGAAGAAGCGGAAATTGTGTTGGTGAACAAGCACAACTATCACTACGAAACAACATGGCTCCATGAAGTTGCAGCAGGAACCATCAACCCGAACCAGGCACGGTTTATGATTAGTGATGTTGTGGATCCTAACCGTGTTCGTTTGATTTATGATGAGGTTGAGAAAATCAACAAAGATGACAAACAAGTCATTATGAAAAACAGTGAGATCAGCTATGATTATCTAGTGATTGCACTTGGCTTCGAAACGAATACATTCGGTATCAAAGGTATGAAAGAAAATGCATTTTCCATTACCGATATCGATTCCAGTCGTTTGATCTATGACCATATCGAATATCAGTTTGCGAAGTATAATAATGAACAGAATCCAAAAGATGAAAGCTTGACCATATTAGTGGGTGGGGGCGGATTCACCGGTATTGAATTTGTTGGTGAATTAGCTGAAAAAGTTCCCAAGCTCTGCAAAAAGTATGATATCGATCGTTCAAAAGCACGAATTATCAATGTTGAAGCAGCCCCATCCATCTTGCCAGGATTTGATAAAGGACTTGTTGAATATGGCAAAAAATCATTGGAAGCGCGTGGGGTAGAATTCAGAATCGGCACGAAAATCCAAGAATGTAAAGAGGATGGCTTTGTTGTTGGCGACGATGGTGAAGAAATCCATGCAGGTACAGTTGTATGGACGGGTGGTGTAACCGGTCATTCCATCTTGGGTGAAACTGGTTTTGAAATCACAAAAGGTAAAGTGACGGTAAATGGCGATATGCGCGCACCTGGCGAAGATGACATCTTTATTTTGGGTGACTGTGCGTGGGTTATGAACGAAGCGGAAGGCCGTCCATATCCACCAACTGCACAAGCGGCAATCCAACATGCCGGCACTTGTGCAAATAACCTTAAGGCGCTATTGCACAATGCGCCATTATCCAATTTTGAATTTGATAATAAAGGTACGGTGGCCTCACTTGGTGTGACAGATGCGATCGGTACGGTGTTCAATGATGTGAAATTACAAGGGAAGTCTGCTGCAACAATGAAAACAGTTATCGATAACCGTTCATTGTTCATGCTTGGCGGACTTAAAATGATTCTTAAAAAAGGGAAACTCCGTCCATTTTAATACGAACGAATGCGAATTTATGAGGAGGAAATATAATGAAAAAAGGTATATGCTATTTATTCTTTACAGCTATTGCATCTGTTGTGGGATATATGTTAGCATCTCGCAATCTGGAAGACAAAAGGGATTTCCGCTAAAAAAAGATTGTATTCAAAAAGAGCCACTCTGTCGATATGGATAGGGTGGTTTTTTGAATCCAATTATCCCGTACATGAAAATGTCCATTTCGCCTAATGCTATGCAGAAGGAGGATGGACATGAAAAACGTACAGATCTTTATAGGGTGTTTATTTTGTTTATGTATTCCGTATACCGTTTCTGCAACGACGGTTCAAATCAAAGATGAAGATGAAAAAATAAAACAAATAGAGTTGTCCGATTATTTGTTGTTACACCAAATGGATATGTTTATCGACTGGAAAAGGATAAACCATTTAACCGAGCAGATCTCTGAATTAATAACTAAGCCACCGGAAAATGCAATACTTGATAAAGAGGGAAATATCGAAAGCGGTAAGACCGGTTTGACATTGGATAAACGGGCATTTGAGGAATTGATTGGCGATGCGGTAGTCAATCAAGTTCAGCAAGACCTCGACGTCCCAAAAAAGAAACTATATCCGCAAGTGGATACCGAACTTCTGCAACAGATCAAAAAGAATCGACTTGGGACCTATACAACATTTTTTAAACAAACAAACAAGGAACGTACAAACAATATTCAACTTGCTACGGAAGCAATCAATAATCACGTTATATTTCCGGGTGACGCATTTTCCTTTAATGATACGGTTGGCAAACGTACGCAAGAACGAGGTTATTTGCGAGCCCCTGTCATTGTCAAAGGGGAACTGAGTGAAGGAATCGGCGGGGGAATATGTCAAGTTTCCTCAACCCTTTACAATGCGGTCGACTCAATAGGCATGGATATCAAAAAACGTTACTCTCATTCCAGGTCTGTACCTTATGTTCCACCTGGTCGTGATGCGACGGTAAGTTGGTATGGACCGGACTTCGTATTTGAGAATCCGTATTCACAACCTATTCTTATTCGTGCATTCAGTGAAAAAGGAAAAATGATCGTCACGTTATATTCATCTGACGCTGTTCGAATTAAGCGAAGAGATGTTCCTGAATTAAAATCATCGTGACATATAAACATGTGATACGGTTGCCCTTTCGTACTGGAAATGTTATTCAGTTATGTGACATGCTATAATAGGTGGCAGGATATTTAATCAGCATGACCGAAATTTGTACAGAGGGGGAATCAATATGAATAACAAAGATGTTTTGGACTTTGAAACGGAATTGCAAGCGTTCATGAATGACGTAAATGAACAGGACTTGCGACTCTTAATTGATGAATTGCAAAAGAACCATTATCCGAATGTTATTTCCAAGGCAGAAAAATACCGTGAAACCTATCGCGACAATCCAGACTTGGTTCATATGCTTTGGAAAGTTTCAGCGATCAGTCATGCTGAAATCCGTGAATATCACTTAGCAAAAGAGATCATTTCCAAATTATATGATGACAATGCATCCAGCACATTAGAAGACTTGGTAACATTGGGGCAGATGGCATTTATGTGTGATTATAAACTAGCGAGACGAATCATGTCCGATGCCATCAAAAAAACAGAAACGATGGATGATGTGAGCCCTGAGGTTGTGTCTGGAATTTATTTGATTTTAGGGGAATCAGAGGAAAATCTGGATAAACCGAAAAGGGCCTTAAAATATTATAAAAAAGGACTTGAATCGCTGGATGCTCAGTCTGAAGCCGAGCCTTATATCAAGATGTTTTTAGCGTTTAAAATAGGTATGCTCCATACCACATTAAAGGAACATGATGCGTCATTGGAATATTTGAAGCGTTCATTGACATATGCTGATGAAAAAGTTCCGCAATTAAAAGCAAACGTCTTGGTAAGTATCGGCCAGATCTATGGAAGCCTTGATCGAGGTGAAGAAGGTTATCCGTACCTGAAGGAAGCGCTGCAAATGCTTCCGAATTCGGACTTGGAAAACAGTTATGTACATATGGAAGCCTTGTTGGAGACGGGCTACTATCATTATCGTCGAGGTGATTATGAAAAAGGGGTCGATGTTTATGACATGGCTATTCAAATGTATACAGCCTCACATCAAACGGATCCTCGTAAATTAGGGATGATGTATATGCAGTATGGCTATTGTTTAGCTCATATCTCTTCTCCTGATAATAAACAAGCAAGCATATACTACGAGAAAGCCATCAGCCAACTTGAAAAGGAAAATGATATAGAACTATTGCATAGTGCCCTGACGGATGTCATTGCCTTTTTTGATCAAATCGGAAATAAATCGAAGCAACAATACTATGAATCTAAGATGTTGCGTTTGGCCGAAAAGGCTAATATGTCTTGAAGGGAGCGAAGACCATGGTGCTAATAGGTTAAGGGATTGACTGAAGAGGCGCTTCATGAACGAAGGAAATATGGTATAGTGAAAAATGAAAGAAATTTTCACATTTAACGGGAAGGGGAGGGGTAAAATGTTTTGTTCAAATTGTGGTCAAAAGATTGACTCTGACTCACACTTTTGCATTTATTGTGGCCATAAAGTGAAAGTCAGAAAACCTCAGTCAAGCACCGAAGAATCCAAGGGGGAAGTTCGGCAGCCATCAAAACAAAATGGAACGGAAAATAAAGCGAATGAAGAAGAACGATCAGATGATGCAACCTCGGTGCCGGAAGATAATCCATCTATGCAAGTACCGGAAGAAAAGCCGATGCAAAACAGTAATGGAAATAAGGAATATTCTGCTGCTCCGATATCAGCCACGCAAAACCATCAACAAGGTGAAACCCTTGAAGAGAGGCCGATGCAAGACAATGCAAATGATGAGGGGCAGTCTGTTATACATAATGGAATTGAAGAAACGGGTAATCAAGATTCGATCCACACGACATCTTTTTATGAAGATATGATGATATATGCTGGAAAGAACAGCCCATTCTATGATAAAAAATGGAGAAAGATGGAACAAACATCCAGAAACAGTTCATGGAACTTTGCATCTTTTTTCCTGACGCTTTTCTGGCTGGGCTACCGTCGACTGTACAAGGAATTATTTATCGTTTTAGGTTTGTTTTTTGTCGTTGAATTCATTGTTTTATTCAGTAAATTGGATATTATTTATTTGCAGTCTGCCAATTTTGGTCTTGGAGCGGCAACCGCTGTCGTCATGGGGTTATTCGGAAACAATTTCTACCGACGTCAAGTAGAAAAAAAGGTGACCTTGTTTCGCAATGAAGCGGGCAGTCAAGATGAAAAGGAAATGTTATTAAGAGGTAAAGGTGGCCCAAGTACGGGTGGCCTATTTGTGGCAATTGGCATCTATGCTGTGTATTTCTTGATTCTCTTGTATATGGTGTTGTCAATGTATCTCCCTGTTTTACAAGTTAAAGGTGGTCATTTAGACGCATATCCTGATATTACGGTGGGAGAAGCATTTAATGACTTTTTTGATAAGAAAAATTGGGAAGCGAAGGGAAGCAAAGCTAGTTTCAAAGAAATCGAATTTACAGGAACGAAAAAATTTGAAGGGAAAAAGCACGATATCAAGATAGATATTATCATCAGCAGTGACGATGCATTTCAATTCGATCGTATTATAGTGGATGGCGATGAATTGAATAACAATGAAACGAATTCGTTTATTGAATTCATTTTTGACGATTCTGAGGGATTGGAATATTGGTAAACAAAAATGAGCTTGGCTAACTACGCCTTGCTCATTTTCCATGAACATGTGGGCTTGTTCTGTCGCAAGGAATAACGAAGTTGAAAAACAGGATCAATCATCTCTGTTTTGGGTCATTGACAGCGATTTCCGAACGAATGGATCCATACCATTATGAAGTATATTGGCTAAAATGTGAAAGCGATTCAGATGCGGTTTATTTCGAGTTCCGTTATAATAAGACAGAATCGATTTTAAAAAGGGGAGAATAGCATGACAAAAACATATGAACCTACGTGGGATTTGGATGACCTATTTTCGGGGGGAAGCTCATCGGTAGAATTTCAGAATTATCTGCAGGAAGTTGAAAAAGAACTTGATCATCTGGCGCAATTGGTGGAATCCTTTCAACATGAGCATGTTAGATCGAATATGAATCCGTTTATCACATTGCTCCATACATTGGAATCGACTCAAAAACGATTGCGTGATGCGGGTGCTTTTGTCAGTTGTTTGAGTGCACAAAATGTACATGATAAGCAGGCGACTCAATTGACCGGAGAAATGGCGATTTATTCAGCTAAAATGAACGCTATACAAACACATTTTGATCAAAAACTATTGGAAATGGATGAAGACTCATGGCAATATATTTTAAACCATCCTGAAATCAGCGAATTGGCATTTGTCTTGCAGGAAAAGAGAAACAGAGCGAAGGAAAAGCTTTCGGCCGAAGAAGAATTGCTGATCAATGATTTATCCGTAGATGGTTACAATGGATGGGGACAAATGTATAATACAATTGTTGCCGGGATGAGTGTCGATATACATGAAGATGGTCAAGTGACATCGTATTCAGTTGGGCAGGCAGCGAATAAATTAAGCCATCCTGATAGGGCCGTCCGGAAGCATGTTTTTGAACAGTTAGGTAAGGCTTGGCAAGAAAAAGAAGATCTATTCGGACAGACGTTAAATCATTTAGCGGGATTCCGTCTTGAAAAGTATAAACATCGTGGTTGGGATGATGTCTTGAAAGAGCCATTGGACATCAATCGCATGACGAAAGAAACATTGAATGCGATGTGGGGTGCCATTTCCGACAACAAACGGTCTTTCGTTACATTTCTTGAGAAAAAGGCAGAACTTCTTGGATTGGATCGACTGAGCATGTATGATGTTAATGCTCCCTTGACACAATCAGTCAAAACATCCACATATACCGAAGGAGCCGAGTTCATTATTGACCATTTTCGTAGTTTCAGTCCGAAAATGGCTGACTTTGCACAAATGGCTTTTGAGAGACGCTGGATTGAAGCGGAAGACCGTGCAGGAAAACGGCCAGGAGGATTTTGTACAAGCTTTCCGAATCGTGAACAGACACGTGTATTCATGACGTATTCTGGAACGTCTTCCAATATTGCAACTTTGGCACATGAACTCGGACATGCCTATCATCAGCATGTCATGAATGATGTGAATGGCTTGAACCAACGTTATGCCATGAATGTAGCCGAAACAGCATCTACCTTTGCTGAAATGATTGTGGCGGATGCATCAGTGGACAACGCAGAAACTGATGAGGAAAAAAGAGGGTTGCTTGCCGACAAGATACAGCGGAGTATCGCTTTCTTCATGAATATTCACGCACGTTTCCTTTTCGAAACACGTTTTTATGACGAACGCAAATCCGGTCCTGTCTCGGTAAAAAGGTTAAATGAACTGATGGTGGAAGCGCAGGAAGAAGCTTATGCAGGGGCTATTGAAGATTATGATCCACACTTTTGGTCATCCAAGTTACATTTCCATATTACAGGTGTTCCGTTTTATAATTTCCCGTATACGTTCGGATATTTATTCAGCCTGGGGATATATGCACATGCCAAGCAGAAAGGTGGCGATTTTGAAGATGATTATATCGCATTGCTTCGTGATACAGGCAGTATGACGGTTGAAGAGTTGGCCATGAAACATCTGAATGTAGATCTCCGGAAACCTGCGTTTTGGGAAAATGCCATTAAACTCTGTGTGGATGATGTGGATGAATTTTTAGCATTGTAATTGCAGATAACATGCGAGTATGTTAACTTCAGAGATACTTGAATAGGCGATGACGTTCGCCCTGAACCGTTACATGCAGTAACTGATGACGTCTACCTTGATATCCTCATTGCAGGATTATTAAGGTAGACCTTTTTTATTATGGGAAAGGTAATAATGGGCAGTGTGCTATTAAGATCAGATGACTGTTTTTAATAACATAGATAATGGGCGCTCGTAAAATAGTATACGGTAAGGAAGAAAGGGAGGAGAAGTGATCATGTATTATATTTACATTGTTATTTTTGGAATGCTTGGTGCATTATCACGTTATGGACTGAGTGTTTGGATGGATATGGTCGATTTTCCCTTGGCGACTTTAGCCATCAATTTACTCGGATGTTTTTTGCTCGCCTTTATGACACAATATGTTGCACGTGTCACATCTTTATCATATAAGTTTATGTCCGCAGTCGGAACCGGATTGATCGGATCATTTACAACGTTTTCCACATTTGCGCTTGAATCGTCGACATTGATTCAAATGGGAGATTATATTTATGCCGGTACATATATATTTTCAAGTTTACTTGGCGGTTTGTTGATGTGTATATTTGGTTACCGTTTGAGTGTCATTCTTTTGATAAGGCGAAAAGGGGGACGTCATTATGGTTAATATGCTTTTAGTCGCAATTGGAGCAACGTTTGGTGTCTTGGGTCGTGTTATCAGTTCGAACTGGATCAAATTTAAAAATGAACATCCGTTTCCTTTATCGACGTTTTTCGTGAATATGCTTGGTTCGTTATTGCTTGGAGTCATTACCGGAATTGGACTGAGTGAATCTTTTTCACTCCTTATCGGGACTGGTTTTCTTGGTTCGTTCACAACCTTCTCGACTTTTAATGTTGAAAATATCGAATTGATAAGAAGAAAAAAATACGTCATTCTCATGGTATATCTCGGAGGTTCCTATTTTTTCGGTATCGTTCTTTTAATGGTTGGTATATACTTGGGAACCTTTTTATAAGCTATCGATGTCCATTCCGTCATGAGGTGGTTGAAATGCTGGCTCTTAAGGGTTATAATGCAAGTGTAATGGAAAAAGCGATATAGAAAGCCTCTAGGGGGAGCCTTATGGCTGAGAGTGAACAACGTTGTTCTTACCCTTTGAACCTGTTAGTTAGTACTAGCGTAGGGATGGTGGCTTTTTTGATGGAAAAAAGTAATGCGAGCGGAGGAACCCATCAGAAAGCTTCCCCTTTGGCATTGCTTTTTTTGTTATGGATTTTTTTACTATTCGTAACAAAAGGGGGAGAAGATGAAATGAGTTCCAATCGTACATTATTTATAATTGAGGTTGCAATTTTCACAGCACTTGCAATGTTATTGGATATCTTGCCATTTTTGAAATTTAAAGTTTGGCCAAATGGCGGATCGATTTCATTTGCTATGATTCCTGTCTTTATTGTGGCATTTCGCTGGGGAATAAAGGGTGGACTGTCATCCGGATTATTATGGGGCATATTACAACTGGCATTTGGTGCTTATGTTCTTACACCATTGCAAGGATTTATAGAATATGGTTTCGCCTTTACTGTATTGGGATTGGCAGGTGTTTTTTCAAAACCGTTGCACCGGGCATTGAAGGAGAAAAAGTATACACTGGGTTTGGTATACATCATGAGCGGTATATTTTTAGGTACGTTATTACGCTTCATTGCCCATTTTTACGCAGGCATCGTATTTTGGGGTGAGGCCACTCCAGAAGGTACAGCAGTATGGTATTATTCGCTGACTTATAATGCTACGTATATGTTTCCATCGTTTGTGCTCTGTTCTGCAGTTGTTTTCTTTTTATTCAGGACACAGCCAAGGGCATTATTAAAAACCGTATCATAATATATTACTCCGCTCCACCAGGAAGGATAGTCTTTACAGGCTATCCTTTTTTGCCGGGACGATGGGTGACGGCGGGAAACGGTGTGAATGCCATTTTACGTAGCACGCCATGGATGAAATGTGTCGCTATCTTATGGAAATCCAATGCTATTTGAAGGACATGCATAAAAGAGGCGATTGATTTTATAATGCAAAAATAGTAATGCAAAAATATCCAGTTTTACTTTATAATATGTTATAATAATATAAATATTTAGGAGAATGCCTTTTCTGTTAATCGTATTTACAAATAATTACTAACACCTATATGTAAGCGCTTCATAACATGCGTTTCAATACGTTCATTTTCGGGTACATATTTAGTTAAAATGTAATAGAAGGCAACCAACGTTAGGAGGTGAACAGATGAAAGACCGCCGATTGGCTGCATGGTCGACAACAAAATATCATCATCATTTAAAAATACAGGAAGA
>DATGUN010000003.1:0-3117 GCA_035301285.1 Virgibacillus sp. | reverse complement strand
ACCATATGGCAAAAATTCTGTCTTCCTGCTAAACTAAAGCTAGGTTCAGGTAAGAAACAGTAACTTTAAACTCAAAATTAAAAAATGAGAGTGGATTATACAGGAAGGGAGCATGTTCATGGCTCATACATATCCCGAAGTAGAAGAAGCGATTTTGTATATTCAAAAGAATATTTGTGAACCGTTATCTTTGTCACAACTGGCCAACCATGTTTCCTATAGCCCCTATCATTTTACACGGATTTTTAAATCAAGAACGGGGCTCACGCCTCTTTATTATGTTTCCTCTATGCGTCTGCAAAAGGCCAAAGACCTGTTATTGAATACAGATTTAACTGTTCGTGATATCGGATTGGAAATCGGGCAGCAAAGCCTGGGGACGTTTACCACTCGCTTTACCGAAAAAGTTGGTATCACTCCGTCTCAATTTCGGAAATCGCATATGCAGGTAGATCACCATTTACATTCACTGCAAAAGCTGAGCAATTGGCGTGATGACCCTCCACCTTCTCATCAAAATGCAAACATTGAAGGAACCATTCAAACGGCACACCCTTTTAATGGTTTTATTCTGATCGGCTTATTCTCCAAACCCATTCCTGAAGAATTTCCCTTGTATGGTACATTGCTTTCTTCTACAGGGGATTTCAGTTTTACGAATGTTCAACCTGGTACTTACTATCTGATGGCCACTTCTGTTTCCTGGGAAATGCAATCTATGGATATTCTTCTTCCACATACAACGTTACGGACACGTTCGAAAAAACCGATTGTTGTTAAACCCGCTTCGATCATTCCACACCAAGAGCTTACACTTCATCCACCGAAACTAGACGATCCACCCATATTGGTTTCTCTTCCTTCGTTGATGACCCGTTTTTTAAATCGGGTTCGTGAACATAGCAATTGATAAGAAATATCAAGACATTCACCGTGATAGGATGAAAAGGAATAAACAGATAGTAAAAAAGGAGTGTTTATATGGGAAAAGTAGTGATCGATATGTCCATTTCATTGGATGGGTTCGTTACTGGAGAAAATGATCGTCCTGAACAACCTTTAGGCGAAAATGCAGCGATGTTACATGATTGGTTGTTTTCAGGGGATCAAGTCAGCCGTGTGAATGAATTTTTCAAGTTGTCGGACGTAAATCGGGAGGTATTGGACACATCACAAAAAAATGCGGGAGCTATGATTGTTGGGCGCGAAACCTATAATATTGTCAATGGATGGAGAGGCAGCCATCCTAACAAAGGTGTTCCGGTATTTGTTGTGACACATAACCGTCCTGAATCCGTGCCACAAGGGACAACGCCATTTACATTTGTATCAGATGGTGTGACCTCAGCTGTAAAAAAAGCGAAGGAAATTGCAGGTGATAAGGAAATTGGGGTTGCGGGGGCGAGTGTTTCGGAGCAATGTTTAGAGGCGGGACTTGTAGATGAATTATTCTTGCATATTGTTCCAGTTATTCTAGGTAAGGGAAAACGATTTTTTAAAAGGTTTACTCCACTTGAAATTACTGAAGTGATTAATGCGTCCGAAGTAACACATATTCGATATAAGGTCATTCCTGAAAAATAAGTGAGGTGGCTGATTGGTTACTTAGACCTTTATTATAGAGCAATCAAGAATAATTCTTTAACAGTCATAAGTGATAATCTTAGATAAAATCACAAAAAAAGGGAGTATGTACATTGAAGGAAGAAGGCATTTTTGAACAATATGATTTTTGCAGGGAATCATCTATCGAACTGCTTGATTCCATTGCATCTGAAGAACAGGCTGATGTGATTCCTGATGGACATCGCAATTCTTTACGTTGGAACTTAGGGCATATTCTTGTCGCGCAGGAGGGCATCATGTATTACTTTGGGATGAATCAACCCGGAGATATTTCTGAGAAAATAAGAGAAGTTTTCGAACCTGGGACAAGTCCAGAAGATTGGTCCACCTTATCACTTACTATGAATGAAGTACGCGAATTGTTATTAGAACAACAGGAAAGAATGAGACAAACATTTTATGGAAGATTAGGAGAACCAGCAGCCAATGGGTTTGAATTTAAGGATAAAAAGTTGAAGATAATAGGGGATTTATTCATATTCACCATCTGGCATGAAGGATTACATCAAGGTGTAATAAAAGGTATGAAGCGGGCAATAAAATAGGTTTTCATGTTTTTCAAAGGTATGTTTTTATAGAATTCCATTAAAGGAACTATAAGGTGGTTTTTTTATGACCTTAGCTAGTAGAAGGGAGTAAATAATGTGAAGAAGCAAATGTTGTTCATTCATAGTGCAGGAACTCAAGATGCTCACCAAGGAAACAGTAACCTATTTGCTTATTTAAAAGACTCGCTTGGTGATGAATACAACCTGTTATATCCCAAGATGCCTCATCCCGAAAATCCTGAATACAAGCTTTGGGAAACCCAACTTGAAAAAGAATTTGCTGCATTAGACGATGAAGTGTTTCTTATCGGACATTCTTTGGGTGGTTCCGTATTATTGAAATACCTTTCCGAGAAAACGATTAATCACATCATTTCCGGATTGTTTATGATTGCAGCGCCCTACTGGGGGAAAGACGATGATTGGCAGGCGAATGCGTATATTTTACCAAAAGATTTTGCCACGAAGCTACCCGTGATATCGCATATATTCCTCTACCACAGCCGTCATGATGAAGTGGTGCCGTCGATGCACCTTGAATACTACAAACAAAAGCTTCCAAAGGCCCATACACACATACTCGATGACGATGAACATTATTTCAATAATGGGTTGCCTAAACTCATCGACGATATCAAAGCACTGTAATCACACACGTCACTATATTTTATTGGAGACATAAACTATTATCATCGTTAAAGCAAATTGAAATCCCTAATTTTGAAGGTATCGTTAAGATGGAAGAGACCTTTTTGCTGTACTCAGAAAAAAAGAGAAACTACAAGTAGAAAATCATGCAAGCGTGGTGGTTCTACGAAGAAATGTGGTATAAGCAATGAACAAGTGTGTATATTGGTTGCAACCAATTAGACAGAGCCATCGGGAATAGACTTTCAAGTGTAAATGTACAATGCATGGATTCTTGGCATGCATTTAAAACATA
>DATGUN010000002.1:0-19687 GCA_035301285.1 Virgibacillus sp. | reverse complement strand
AAAAAACCGCGAAGTATATGAAGCATAAAACTTCATACACATTCGACGGCTTTCCGAATGACATTTTTTTGGTTTCCTTTTTTGAAAACATATTATTTAATGTGTCACTTTCTTCATACCCTTCAAGGGGACATCACGCATTGTCAAAATAATGATCAACGATATCACATAAATCGTAGACAGAAATGTCATAGCTGCCGTAATACTGAAGTGATCGATAAAGAATCCAATGGCAATCGGGGATAGACCACCGACAGCTCGTCCCGTGTTGAAAATGACATTGTTCGCTGTACTTCTGGCATTCGTTGGATAAAAACTGCTTATCAAAGCACCGTAACCTGCATTCATACCATTAGCGAAAAACCCAACGACGACCCCACCGATCAACACCATAACGGCACTGTCGGCATATACATAGATGAAAACCGAAATAGCTGATGCCGTGAGGAAAATGCCATAAGACCATTTTGCCCCGAATCGATCCAATATTTGACCAAACAGCAACATGCCTAGTATCATTCCTACAATTGTGCTGATCATCCAAAGCGAAGAATCAGATATACTTAGGCCGATTTGTTCTTGCAGTATCGATGGAAGCCAGTTCATGAGACCGAAATAGCCCGCCACCTGCACACTGGACATAATCGTCAATGCTATCGTAATATACGTTGTCTTCGGTGACGTAAACAGCAAAGAAAGTGTATTCTTTTCTTTGTCATTCACCATGGCTTGACGATTGGCCTCTTTCCAATCATCGGTTTCATCCAAATTCCGTCTCACATAATAGGCTAGAAACACAGGCAGAATACCAATGATGAATAGAGAACGCCAGCCTCCTAACGGGATGATGAATGCCGCGGCCAACGCTGCAGCGATAGAGCCTAATTGACCACCGATTGTGACCCAAGACGTCATCCTGCCTCGTTTTTCTTTCGGAAAAGCTTCCGCTACCAAAGCCATTCCGATTCCAAATTCGCCACCTCCGCCAACTCCAGCGAGGAAACGAAGAATATAAATCATTGTCATGTTACTCGCAAAAGCCATTAATGCGGTCGCAATGGCAAACAGAAATATGGTATAGGTAAAAACACGGATCCGTCCAATTTTATCTGCAAGGATTCCAAATCCAATACCGCCCACGAGCATTCCGATATTTGTTACAGAGGAAATAGCACCTCCAGCTGCGGATGAGATATTGAATTCTGCAATGATGCTAGTCAGTACAAACGAAAGAAACAAAATATCCATGCCTTCCAATCCTAACCCAAGCATTGAGGAGGCAAGTACTTTCTTTCGATACCCGTTCTCTTGTTGACCGACCTTTTCTAAGTTGTTCACGATTTAACCTCTTTTCCATTCAAAAATGATTGTTTAGTATTTATTTTTTTCTTGATTAAACGATACAAGCTTCAAGAACCGCCTGTGCCGCTTTTTGATGGAGCGCCTGATACATTTCATCCGGTACCCATTCATCGTAGGAACGATTGACATGGATGACCAGACAATTGGCAGCGGGTACCTGATATAAAGATGCCAATAAATATAAGACAGCCGTTTCCATCTCAAAATTTGTAATATGCCTTTTATGCCAATAGTCCAGCATCGTTGCATCAGGTTTAGGCCCGTTTTCGATAGCGTGATCACGACCTTGTCCGAGGTAATAACTTTGTGTTGTCATTCCGATGCCATTATGTACATGAAAGCCAACGTTTTTTATATGGGTTTTAATTCTTTGCAGCAAATCGAAATCGGCAACAGCCGGATAATGATCCCCCACATAATCAGATAAAGTTCCTTTGTCGCGTGCCATGGCATGATTAAGCATGATATCACCCGGACGCATGTCCGGATCAAACGTCCCACACCCACCAAGACGGATGAGCTTTTTTGCACCACTTTGAATCAGCTCGATGACCGCTATTTCTGTGGACCCTGCTCCAATCCCCGTGGAGCAAATCGAAACAGGTTTACCTTTCCACGTACCGGACACTAATATGAATTCCCGATTTTCCAAAAGAAGTCTTGTGTCATCCCAGTTTTGCGCTATTAATTCCACGCGTCCCGGATCACCTACCAACAACGTGACTTCCCCCAAATCGGATGGTTGAATTGATTTCAAATGGACATTTTCCATAACCTTAACTCCTTCCTATACCATCATCTTAGTATAAGCAACGTTTCCTTTTTTATCTTACGACTCTCAATCCATTAAACAGATAAACAAAGTATAGTACGATGTAAAACAAAAAACAATTGACTAAATACCCAAATAACGACATGATTTTCAACATTTTTAGAGCACAAGAAGGATAAGAAAAGAAAAAACTCGAATAGCCTTGGCAAGAAGTTAGGTATCGAAGCGAAAAAAGCAGCCTCGGATGAGACTGCTTCGATGAATATTCATTCCCTTTTCGGCAGCACATAATAGATCATCATAAACAATGCAATCGTCATGCCTATGATCGTCAAGATAATCAAAAACGGCCAAACAGCTAGCTGAGTCAACCCTATTAAAAATAAGACAAAAAAGACGATAACTCCGAGAAGAAGACCATAATCTTTTTTAGGGACGGCTTTAAATTGAAATAGCTTTGACTTTTCTACCTCTCCGGTTGTGACCAGGCTGACTAGAACCAATGCCACCAACGACACGATAGAACCGATGATCACAGCGTATTCCGAATCAAGCACCTGCGCTACAATGGTAGTCGCCCCTCCAAAAATGATTCCCGCGGTCGCCCCTTTGGCGTTTGCCTTTTTCCAATACATCCCCGCAATAATGGGAATAAACGTAGCCCCAGCAAATATTTCCATGGTACCTATCAATAAATCCATGATGGATGGGGTTAAAATAGCGGCAACCGTACTCAAAATACCTATGACAACGATGGCCCAACGTGAAAGACGTATCGCTTGTTTTTCTTTCACTTCCTCATTTTCTTCTTTTTTATATCGTTCATATATATCCCTTGATACGTGAATGGATGCCCCGAGAAGATTAGAGTCAACAGTGGACATGGCCGCACCCAATATCCCTGTTACGATAATGATGCCGATCCACGGATTGATGACTTCAAGTGCCAGCAACGGGAAAACCGCCTCCGGATCATCCAATCCCGGCATATAAACCTTCCCCATCATCCCGACCAACGACAAAGCATAGCTCATGAACAAACCTACGAATATAATCATGAGCAAACTGATCCTGCGAATGACTTTTTCACTTTTTGCAGAGTATACACGTTGTATCGATGTTTGTGAAATGGTGTTCAACGGCAAGAATGTCAGCCACCATCCCATGACCATGAAAAAGGTCGCTCCTTCCAGAAAGCTCAGACTTCCCGACCCCAATTCATCTTTCAAACCGTCGGTAAACTGCATAAGGGAATCCACAGCACCCACATCCGGTTTCATCAGGATAATGCCAAAAATGATAATCAGGATCAATCCCAGAACCATAATGATCGATTGGGCCCAGTCCGTCCAAGCGACGCCCATCAATCCACCAAATGCGGTATATGTGATAGTGACAACTGCGGTTACCAAAATGGCCACATTAGTATCAATCCCAAGGGTTGAATGAAGAATAACACCGATCCCGAGTATACTGCCGCCCGCTCCACCAATTAACCCCACGAATGAAAACAAGGTTGTCAACATCGCGACAGGTCTGGAATACCGAAGTTCCATCATGTCAGGCAACGTAAAAACTTCATACTCACTGGCAATATGTCTCATTTTCCCGGAAATGAAAAACAAAACAAAATAAGCAGATCCAGCTGAAATCAACATCCATGTATGTGAAAAACCGAGACTATATACTTCTCCACTGAATCCCATATAGGTATTTGCGCCAACAACTGTCGCAAAGATGGTCGCAAAAAGTACACCCGAGTTCATCTTATTTGCCGCAACGTAAAAATCCGAGCGTGTTTGCTGTTTTTTGGATAGTATAAATCCTATAATCAACATCAATACCAAGTATGCGATCGGAATGATATAGGTTATATTCATGCTCTCCCTCCTGATGTTTTAACAATGATTTCACAATCGATTCTTTTCACACAACAATCACTTAAATGCCTTGATGCTTTCATACAATAACATGGTCGTATGCACAATATCCGGGATTGCCGCCAATTCATAGGCATGAACATATCGTGTCGGCAAGCAAATACCGCCAGTCGGGATACCATTTCCCACTTTATGGATGGTCGCCCCGTCCGTCGATCCTGCAGATTGTACTTCTATCTGAAAGGGTATGTGATGATCTTTAGCAACATCTTTCAGTTGGTTGATCATGTATTTAGGTACAACCAAACCTAACATTGCTCTTTTAATGATATCCATCGCCTTGATAGCGGGACCTTTGCCGATTTTTGAAATAAACTCACTTTCATGATTCTTAGGTAAATCGTTGGCCATCGTAATGTCCAGTGCCAAAGCCACATCTGGCTCGATTTGCTGTGTTGCTGTTTGAGCCCCACGTGAACCCACTTCTTCCTGTGTGGTAAAAACCGCATATACATCTGGAATATCCTTTTTGCCATCATTCTCCAATATCTTCAGAACCTCAATCAAAATGAACATGAGTAGCCGGTTATCCAGCGCTGTCCCTGAAACTTTGTCATTCAAGCGTTGATATTGATACTTGAATTTAACCGGTTGCCCTACTTCAATATGCATGTCATGAATATCCTGAATATTGTCAGCGCCTACATCAATGAAAAAATCATTAGAGTCAGGTATTTGCTCATCACCATATGGACGGCCCGGTCGAATACTATTGATGATACCCGGTACCTTTCCATAATCTGTCTTTATCTCACATTCCCTAGCATATAGATTTTGTTGACGAACACCCCCGACTGTTTCAACATAAATAAATCCATTTTTGTCGATATACTTTATCATCAATCCGATTTCATCCATATGAGCAGCCACTAAAAGCTTCTTTTTGCCATTTCCTTCTTTATAAGCAATCACATTACCAAGTGGATCCGTTGTTATCGAATCAACCAATGGACCCACAACGTCTTTCACATACGCCTCCACATCTTCTTCATGTCCCGTTACACCATGGAGAGCCAACAGTTTAGGCAATTCACTTTCGATGTTCGTTTCGATGGTTTGTTGTAAATATTCTGTCATTTGTAAATCTCATCTCCTTATTCATAAACTGTGATGATTCCATTTATAACATAATCTAACAATCATGCTTATTAAATTTCAATGACATCATTTTTTATAGAATTCGAGTCTTCGGCTAGAACCTTGTTGTTATTAACATCCAAGCGACAGCCAACCCTAGCCCCGAAAACAAAAAATACTCTTACCCATTAAACCTTTGTTCAACAGATAAGAGTATGAAACGTATATTCAGATCACCTTACAGGAAACGATACGTTGTCCTTCAGGTCAATCCGCGCGGCTGTTTCAACGGAAGTGCGATAAATCCTCATTCAATCGTTTGGTTTGCCAGTAGACACTTTGATATAAACCAAACAGTTCTTTGTAAATTTCCACATTGTCATGAATCGGTTCAAACTCCCGCTCCACAGATAAAAAGGCATCGGCACATTCTTTCAACGACTCGAACCACCCACATCCATAAGCGGCGATCATGGCAGCTCCCATGGCCGGCCCTTGTTCGCTTGATAGTTTGACGATTTTCGCATTGAAAATATCCGCCTGAATCTGCAGCCACTCATCACTTTTGGCACCCCCACCTATTGAAACAATCGTATCAATCGTTTTCCCATGCTGCCGAAAAATGTGTATCGACTCATTAAGGGAAAAGGTGATGCCTTCTAAAACAGCTCGGACAAAATCTTTCCTTTCATGTGAACGATCCATACCAATGAAGCTTCCCCTGATCGAAGAATCCCCATGCGGGGTTCTTTCGCCAACCAGATAAGGGGTAAACAGAAGCCCCCTGGATCCGGCCGAAACCGTACCGACATCTGACAATAAGTCATCAAACGACTCCTCAGGTGCAAAGGTATCCTTGAACCAGGCTAAACTATCACCTGCCGATAATGTGACACCCATCGTATAAAAAGCGTTCGGTGCGCTATGATTAAAGTAATGGACCTTCCCATGAAAATCTTTATCATCACTTGATTCATAAGATAGAACAACACCTGACGTGCCTGTACTGCAAAGTGTCTGACCATCTTCCAAAATGCCGGAACCAATCGCTCCACAAGCATTATCAGCTCCCCCGGCAAAAATCCGGGTCGTCCTGGAAAGCCCCGTTTGAAAGGCATAGTCAGCGGTTAACGTTCCAACCTCATCATAAGATGCTGCCAGTGGAGGACAAAGGCGACTCTCAATATCCAATAATTCACATATTTCCTGGCTCCATGCCTTCTTTGTAACGTCCAACAATAATGTACCCGCTGCATCTGAAACTTCCATCTGCAATTTCCCGGTTAATTTATAGCGAACATAGTCTTTTGGCAAGACGAATGTAGCAGCCTTCTTAAATATTTCAGGTTCATGTTTTTTCACCCATAAAAGTTTAGGTAATGTGAACCCTTCCAAAGCAGGGTTTTTGGTAATATCAAGCAAACGCTCATTCCCGACAATCTCATAGATGTCTTCGCATTCTTCTGTTGTTCTTGTATCGTTCCAAAGAATGGCATCACGTAGAACCTCATGATGCTCATCAAGCAACACAAGGCCATGCATTTGACCTGAAAAGCTGATACCTTCAATCGATTCAGGATGAATATCGGCTTTTTTCACGAGCTCGGACAGCCCCTCGACAGTCCGATCAACCCAATCATTTGGATTCTGTTCACAATACCCTGGCTTTTCCTGAATGACAGAAAAGGATTTGGATAGGTCGTCTATTATTTTTCCCTTTTCATTCACAAGGATAATCTTCACTGCACTGGTTCCTAAATCAACACCGATGACATATGTCATGATTTATGATTACACCTCGTTTTCTGTATGGCATGAATTGGAGTAAATGACGAAGAGATGTCATTTACTTCTACAACCCGTACACTTATTTCATCATGTGACACATTTTTAAAAAGTTGTTAACAGATACTGATTGATGGTCGCTTTTATTTCCTCTAGACGACCAGACTCATTTTTGATATCCGTTAAACCAAGTGCGTGTTCTTCAAGTTGGGCAAAATTTGTTTTTCCTTCAACAATGTCTTTTCCTATTCCCTCGTTGAACGTACTGTAGCGATGATCTATGATATTTTCAAGGACACGGTCATCCAGCAGTCTTTTGGCGACTTTCAAACCAACCGCAAAACTGTCCATGCCAACGATATGTGCACGGAATAAATCTTCCGGTTCGAATGATCCCCGGCGGACTTTGGCATCAAAGTTCAAGCCACCACGGCCTAAACCACCGTTTTTCAGGATTTCATACATCGCCAATGTCGTTGAATATAAGTCAGATGGAAATTCGTCGGTATCCCATCCCAATAATGGATGTCCCTGATTTGCATCAACCGAGCCCAACACATTGTTGACCCTTGCATAATGCAGCTCATGTTCAAATGTATGTCCCGCTAACGTTGCGTGATTCGCTTCAATGTTGAATTTGAAATCATCATCAAGCCCATAACGTTGTAAAAAGGCATAACCACTTGCGACATCAAAATCGTATTGATGTGATGTTGGCTCTTTTGGCTTCGGTTCAATCAAGAATTGAGCATCAAATCCAATTTCTTTGGCATAATCTTTGGCCATATGGAAAAAGCGTCCCAGATTATCCAATTCCAACTTCATATTTGTATTCAACAATGTTTCGTATCCTTCACGACCACCCCAGAACACATAGTTCTCGGCTCCCAATTCTTTACCGATCTCAAGCCCTTTTTTGACTTTCGCCGCAGCATAGGCAAAGACATCTGCATGATTGGAAGAAGCCGCGCCATGGACGAAACGTGGATGTGTAAAATTATTCACGGTATTCCAAAGCAATTTTGTGTGACTATCTTTCATATAGTCTTTAATCATGGCTACAATGGTATCGAGATTTTTATTCGATTCTCTCAGATTATTTCCCTCAGGAGCAATGTCGACATCATGGAAGCAGAAATAAGGTACACCCAGCTTCTCGAAAAACTCAAACGCCGCTTCGACCCTTGCTTTGGCCAGATCCATACCCGAATATTTATCCCACGGACGGATAGCTGTTCCGACACCGAATGGATCCGACAGATCTTCAGTGAATGTATGCCAGTATGCGACACCGAAGCGTAGCATTTCTTCCATCGTTTGATCACCGATTTTTTCCTCGGGATTATAAAATTTAAACGCATATGGATTGGTAGATGTTGCGCCTTCATAGTTGATTTTGTCGATCGTGTTGAAATATGTCATTGTTGACTCTCCTCTTTTATTTTTTCATGTATTTGTTTAACCAGATTAAAACTCTTACTTGTTTTTCACTTTTTCTTTATCCTTATTTAATTTAGCAATCCCTATTCCGGTAAAGCCCCAGATCAAAGCAAAAATGATGCCCGTGTAATTCAGTACAGCCCAAGGTAAATAGGCCATTGTCGATACACCCAGCGTCCCTGCCATATAGGCGCCAGCTGCTGTCCAAGGTAAAATGGGTTCAATCACTGTCACAGAATCTTCTATTGTCCTGGAAAGGTTTTTAGGATGCAATCCTCGCTTGATATAAGCATCTTTCAATGATTCCCCAGGGATGACAATCGATACTTGTCCATTACTCGTAACACCGATTGTCGTTAACCCTGTCACAATGGTTGCCACAATCAGACCAGCCGTGCTTTTCACGAGTTTCAAGAGTCTTTGGATGATAATATCAAGGGAATTGGATACCATCATCGTTCCCGCGAATGTAATCGCACATATGGCAATCAACAACGTATTCATCATGGACATCATTCCACCGCGATTCAACAATGTCTCCGCATCTGCAAACACCGGGGACCCTTCCAATCCCCCGATCATTGATATGTCAAAACCATTTAGAGTGGCCTCAATCACTTCACTTAGATGAAAACCCTCGAACACCATTGCGTTGATCAAAGCAACCAGAGATGCCAGCAGCATAACAGGAATGGTCGGTTTCCGGGTCATCGCTCCATATAGAATGATGACGATCGGTATCAGATAAAGGACATTCAAATGAAAAGAACCACTCAATAAAGACATGATGTCGTTTACTTTTTCAGGGATTTCTGTTCCTTGTGTATTGGTAAATAATCCGGCTATAAAAAACACAGTGGTTGCAACAATAAATGCCGGACCGGTTGTCCAAATCAAATGCTTGATATGTTCATATAAATCAACATCCGTAGATAGCGATGCTAAGTTTGTTGTATCTGATAAAGGCGACATTTTATCCCCAAAATAAGCCCCCGATACAATCGCACCAGCCACCATGGCTAAATTGGCATCCATGCCAGTCGCCACTCCCATAAATGCTACACCGATGGTTCCTGCCGCTCCCCAGGACGTACCTGTACAAACGGCGATAATCGATGTCACCAGAAAAGCTGTCACGGTTAAAAATGCCGGGCTGATGATTTTCAATCCGTAATAAATCAACATAGGGATTGTCCCGCCGATCATCCAAGAACCGATCATAAGCCCCACTGTAATTAAAATCAAAATGGCTGGCATCGTTTTACCGATTTTTTCTGCTACTGAATTCATGATTTCATCAAAGCTATATCCTAACGAGATGGCTATGATTCCTGCAATCACTGTCGAAACAATAATCAGAGGTTCCGGGGGAAGATCATAAAACCCGATACCGCCTCCCAATAAGACAAGCATGCTGAGTACAGGTATTAACGCTAAAAATAAACTAGGCTCTTTCTTCATGTTGTTATCCTCCCCACTTTTCGCCTGCTGTCATATATCTTTGTATATCTTTTCAAGCAACGATATTCCGTATTCATTGTCAAGATGGACGATATCCCGTCATCTCGCTAACATCCGTGACGTATGGCGCTGATTTCAATAAAATGGCCATATGTCCACCGATTCAATAAGCTCCCTTTGTCGCCAATATTCTCTGTAATGCGTTTTCAAGATTCTCACGTGGTAAAGCTATATTAAGCCGTATAAATCCAACGCCTTCGTTTCCGAACGAACTCCCCAATGAAACAGCGACTTTGGCTTGATCGAAAAACCAATATTTTATATCTTCCTCTGTCAATTGACAATCACGATAATCAATCCAAATTAAGTACGTTCCTTCATGGTTAACTATTTTAAATTCAGGTAGATGCTGTTCGAAAAAGTCATTCACCATTTCAACATTGGCATGTAAATATGTTTTTAAATTCGCCAACCAATCAATGCCTTGATTATATGCGGCCTTTAAAGCAGGCTCGGCAAAATAGGTCGGATTATGAAAACCTAATTGTTTTAGGTTTAATCTGAAATGTTCCCGTAATTCCGGGTTAGGTATAATGATGTTGCTTATTTCCATTCCAGGTAGATTGAATGTTTTACCCGGCGACGTACAAACAACCATCCGTTCTCTTATGGCATCCATTTTCCCTAAGGTAATATGGGGTTTCTCCCATGTGAAGTCCGCATGTACTTCATCGGAAATCAATAGAACATGATATGCCGCACACAATTCTGCCAATTTCGCCAACTCCCATTCATCCCATACACGCCCGACAGGATTATGAGGTGAACATAAAATCATGACTTTTACACCGCGGGAAAAATGGTTTTCCAGATCTGTGAAATCCATTTCATACTTGCCATTATCATATATCAACGGATTTTCAACCACTGCTCTGCCATTTAACTCTATGGTACGGCGTAACGGACCGTACAATGGCGTTTGAATCAAGACCCCGTCACCAACACTCGTATTATTTTGAATGATGACGGAAATCGCTTGAATGATCCTTGGGCAATACACGATCCAATCTGTTGGTATATCCCACGAATGTTGGCGTGACAGCCATTGTTTCACGGTTTCATAATAATGGTCCGATGTATTGGTATACCCATATATCCCATGTGTTGCCGCATCCTTGACAGCATCGATCACTTCAGTTGGTGCTCTGAAGTCCATATCCGCTACAGATAAAGCAATCACATCATTGGAATGGGTATCGCGGGCAGCTTCATCCCACTTTGCTGAATTTCTATCACTTCTATCAATCATTGAATCAAACAAAAAAGCACCCCATTCTTTCCCCCGTTACATTAAGGCGCTTTCAGTAACGGGTAAAACGCATAGATTATTGAAATTCCTTTGATTTCGCTTTCATTTTACCAGTCGATTCTTAGTTTGTCTAGTGAATAAACAAAGTTTTTTCATCCAATTATTAAAACCAGTGTAAAATATTCCAACCTGGACACATCAACAATTGCTTTGTTAAGAAAATGAATCCGTACACCAGTCGAACATTATGCATTCTGTTCATACATCTGATAATCTAATAGGAGAATATGCAACCAACCCATTTTTTAAAAAGATTGACTGTTGCTTGTCTTTGAGCGATATGATGGCTCCATCGGTCATGAAGATATTCAAAGAAGAAGCTGAGATAAATCATCACGAATAAAGAAACATAACAGAGTATCTTAGAGAGGAAATCAATACGATGACAAAAACGTGGAACCAGTACGTTGTTAAGCGAGAAAACAAAACATTGATCCTTGACACCATCAAGCATCAATTCCCCATTTCCAGAGCGGGCATAGCACATCAAACCGGCTTGAATAAAGGAACGGTCTCTTCTTTGGTCAATGATTTACTTGATGAACAGTTAATCTATGAATCCGGTCCCGGCAAATCAAGCGGTGGCAGAAGGCCTGTTATGTTACTGTTTAATAAATCTGCCGGTTATTCCATCGGGATCGATTTAGGTGTTAATTACCTACTCGGAATATTAACGGATCTTGAAGGAAACATCTGCCATGAAAAACGCATGAAATTTTCCAACTTGTCTTATGACGAGCTCATGAACACGTTATTCGAAATGATCGACCAACTCGTGGATGCGGCCCCTTCCAGCCCTTATGGCATTGTCGGCATTGGTGTCGGCGTTCCCGGTACGGTCAGCAAAACCGGACATGTCTTATTAGCGCCCAACCTCGGATGGGAAAATGTTGATCTCAAAGACATATTGCAGAGAACCTATAATGTGCCGGTCACCATCGAGAATGAAGCCAATTCAGGCGCATATGGCGAAAAGAAATTCGGTGTTGGAAAAGATTCCAATAACATCATTTATATGAGTGTCGGCATTGGAATAGGTGTTGGTCTCATTTTGAATGACAGATTATATAGGGGAAATCATGGCTTCTCAGGCGAAATGGGCCATATGACCATTGATATAAATGGAGATCAATGCAGGTGCGGAAATATCGGATGCTGGGAATTATATGCATCCGAACAGGCTTTAATCAAAAATGCCGAGTTGCAAGGAATCTTTCCTTCAACGGACAAAGAATTATCATTGGAAAGTTTAATAGAGTCGGCCCAAAAAGGGGATCAACACACGATCGAATTATTCGAGCAAATCGGTGATTATATCGGAATAGGTATCACTAATATCATTAACACGTTCAACCCCGAACAAATTATCATAGGTAATCGAATGGCGTCTGCCCAGCAATGGCTCAGCAAGACATTAGAGAGAAGAGTATCCCATCAAGCAATGGATTTCCACCAAAAGGATTTAAGACTGGATTTTTCCATATTGACAATCTATTCTTCCGCCCTAGGTGTCGTCGCTTTTTCAGTTGAGAGATTTTTAAAAGACAAGGCTCACCGTTAGGCATATGTATCCGAACCATCTCATCAAAATGGATATCATGGTGATCGGCTTCATATTGTCAAATGACCTCTTTTATCACAAAAGCAAATCTGTTAAATCACACCAATAGAGTTCAAGAAATGACAGAAATCCGTTGATTTATGATACACTGGATAAGGTATTTAGGCGTGTAACAAAAATCACTTCAGTATGCGACAAATACTGGATCGATTCAAGTGATTTTTTTATAATGATCAACCAAGATTCGACAGCTAGTTGAGGTGAACGACGTGGACAAGTTATTGCAAAAAAAATGGATTGTAGTCGTGATTGCTATCTTCTGCGCTATCCTCTGGGGTAGCGCATTTCCCGTTTTGAAAGTAGGCTATACCGAACTGCAGATGGCAGCCGGTGACACCATTTCCAAAATTGTCTTTGCCGGCATGCGCTTTTTCCTTGCCGGGTTGATGTTGGTAGTGGGGATGTTTTTCGTCAACAAGAAAAATCTTCTCGTGACCAAACGGCAATTCCTGGTCCTGATCATTTTCGGGATCATCCAGACAGCGATCCAATACTACTTCTTTTATAATGGACTCGCCAAAATTTCCGGCATGCAAGGAAGTATCCTTCAATCAAGCGGTACTTTTTTCACGGTCATCCTGGCACATTTCTTTTATACGAATGATAAACTTTCCTGGAAAAAAGGCATTGGACTTGCGGCCGGATTTATCGGAATCATGTTCTCGAACTGGGGGCAGGAACTGGAGCTCAGTTTCCAGTTCACTGGTGAAGGGTATATGATTTTGGCAGGGTTGACTGGTGCCATCGCTACCATCATGGCCAAGGAGCTGGCAGTCGGCATTCATCCGTTTGCACTGACAGGGTGGCAATTCATCATTGGCTCGACCATCATGCTTGCCATCGGTTATCCATTGCTAGGAACAGGGGCCATAACCTTTACACCACTTGGCTGGGGACTGCTCGTTTATTTGGCATTTGTCTCAGCCGCCGCATTTGCTTTGTGGTTTTCCATATTGAAATTCTATAAAGCCGGCGAAATCAGCATGTTCAAATTTTTGACGCCCGTTTCGGGTGTTGTTTTGTCAGCCATTTTTGTTCCAGGTGAACAGATTAACATCTACGTCATCGGGGCTATGGTTCTCATATCAGTCGGTATTCTGGCAGTGAATTATAAAGGACGGAAATGAGGGGAGGGTGCCTGTCACTCCCCGGAACGTGGGGACAGGTCCGCCGTCCCCACCCTTCATTTAATTTGGCAAGCTCCACGGTTCAACTCAATCGATTTTAACTCACCCGTTTTCTTATTCACGCTATCTGTTCCTTTCTCATAAATGGATTCAATTTCCCATCGGATAACATATTTATCAGATTTGGAAACAACGGAAATAATCTCCGCTTCGCTACAACACTCCCTTGAGCGTTCATCAATGATGATTTGTTTGGCGTCAGCCTCCGTTATCTCTTCAACACTGGATTTATCGCATCCGATGCAAGTCATGAATAGGATTATAAAAAATATCGTAGCCAGTATCCTCAACGTTATTGCTCCTCCTCACTCTCCAAAGGAACCCCGATGATCCAAAACGGTTGACGTTCTGCTAAAAATCTTCCCATAACATTAATGAATCATCTTATCTTTTTTTGGGGGGTCACAAAATAAGGAGACTCTACTTTTCTTCGGTGTCTTATGAATGCCATTATAGCATCCAAGACACATATTATGAATTTTATGAAGGAGTCATCTACGCTGTATGAAGGTTCTACAAAAAACATGAGAAACAATCACTGGAACCAAGCAAATACCATATTCCCTAGCTGGGGAGCACATCACAGATCTGGCCGCTCCCCTATGGCAATTCATCCCGGTATTGTTTTGCTTTATCGAAATAATGGTAAATCCCTTCACTGTCCATATTGTGTATCATCGATTGGACACGTTCCATTTCTTCTTGCCATTCTTTCATTAAATCAATCAATACTGAACGGTTTTCCAGAAGTATGTCGTGCCACATTCGCGGACTGGCAGACGCGATTCGGGTTATATCCCGGAATCCACCGGCCGCCAATTGCCTCATATCAAATCCTTCATCATGATTCCTGTCCGTAAGGAGGTGCACTAAGCTCGCTGCCATCATGTGTGGAAAGTGGCTGATCATACCAGTGATGCGGTCATGTTCTTCGGCGGTCATCGTAATGAAAATAGCCCCTGTCCCATCAAGCAGCTTTTTTAAGGTGTCCATTTCAGGTGTATCACCTGGTTTATTTGTTATCAATACATAATAAGATTGTTCGAACAATCGCCCGTTTGCAGCGCCTACACCACTTTTTTCAGATCCAGCCAGTGGATGACCCCCAATAAATGTGACCTCCGGTGGGAAGTGTTTTGCTTGATCCATGATGGTTTGTTTCGTGCTGCCGACGTCTGTGATGATGGCATTCCTTTTGAGTAGACAATGGTTTATCAATAAATCGATAATGTCCGCTGTTTTGGTAACCGGTGTCGCGATGATGATGAAATCGGCTTGTTCCGTGTAGCTTTTTATACTCGAGGCAGCTTCATCGATAATTCCTGATGATTTTGCTTGATCTACCTGTTCTCGATCGACATCATACCCACTGATGAAACAGGATGCATGTTTTGCTTTAATGGCTCGTCCGATTGATCCGCCTATTAATCCCAATCCGATGATAAGTACCTTTTTTCCGTCCATACCATTGCTGCCCCCTATCATATTTCATATCGATCTTTTCAACCCGTTCACAACGTATTAATCCAGAATACCTTCTTCCTCATAGTAGCGTTTTGCCCCATCATGGATCGGAACATCAGCCAAATCCGTTGTAGCCTCTTCAATATCCATTTGTTTAGCAATCGAATGCGCTGATTCCAACTCTTCAACATTTTCCCATAAAGATTTTGTCAGATCATAGATTGTATCATCATCGACGGATGCATCTGTTATGATAACCATTTTGATAGCCAGTGTCTCTATATCTTCATCCTGTCCTTCATATGTCCCTTTTGGAATGGTCATATCGGTATACCAAGGATATTGTTCTTTCAAGGACTCTCTGACTTCTCCATCGATATCCCTCAATTCCGCATCTGCTGTTGAAAGCATCTCAGATACAGCGGAAGTTGGTAATCCCGCCTGAATCAGCGCTCCGTCCAGCTGGTTGTTTTGCATTAAATCAATCGCTTCAGTGAACCCGACAAAATTTTCATCAATATCATCCGGATAATCAATCCCATACTCCGGTAAAATAATGCTTGATTCCACTTCCGGTGTGCTTCCGACAGATCCAGGGGCAAACTTCTTACCTTTTAAATCTTCAGGAGAATCAATGCCTGAATCTTTTTTCACAACCAGTTGATTGGGATTTAAGTAAATGCCTCCTAGGATACGGACATCTTCATATTGGCGCCCCTCAAAACTACGCTCACCGTTGTAAGCCTCCGACACGATACTTGTGACTGCAAATGATATATCACCTTCACCATCCATCAACAAATTCAGGTTATCAATGCCTCCGTTTGAAGCTTGCACACTGACCTGGACATCGTCGAGCTCATTTTCCCACAAATCGGTCATGGCAGCTCCTAAAGGGTAAATCGTTCCGGTTGTTGAACCTGTGGGAAACTTAAGCCCACCATCCTTTTCACCTTCACTGTCAGCATCATTCAACAGTTGATCACAACCGCTCACGATCACTACCATGATAAACATACCTATAAGCAAAAACATGCAACGAACGTTTTTCATCTTCCATACCTCCATTAAATGTATTCAGGGACCCTTACATGCCCGACCTGATCAGGTATCAGACAGTGGACCCAGATGATCGAAATAAAAAAGAGCCTTTCCCTCCTCTAAAAGGACGAAAAGACTCCGTGTTACCACCTTTGTTAACAGTATACCTGTTCACTCATTCATCGATAACGGCTTGCCGCCGGAAAAAATCAGCTCTTCATGTGTAATTCACCTATGCCATTGTCTGGTTCGCAGCATCCACCAGATTTCTGATTTCAACCAACATACGCTACTGTCATGATTCATCGCTTTTATTCTATTACATTTTAAAAAGGATCATCATTACTTGAAAATAGCGGTATCGCTAAAAAGCATGAGGTACATTTAGTAGATATTTGTACCAGTTGTTAATAGAAAATAGAAATTAAAAAGAGCCTTTCCCTCCCCCAAAAGGACGAAAAGACTCCGTGTTACCACCTTTGTTAACAGTATACCTGTTCACTCATTCATCGATAACGGCATGTCGCCGGAAAAAGTTCAGCTCTCCATGTGTACTTCACCTATGTCGTTGTCTGGTTCGCAGCCCCCACCAGATTTCTGATTTCAACCAACATACGCTACTGTCATGATTCATCGCTTTTTGATATTAAAACTAATACTAATCGATAGCGAAATCAAAGTCAAGCCTTTTTTTACATGATTGCTTCAGTTGTTCTTTTTCCCGTTCGATTGAATGGCAGCTGAAGCGTTCCTACTTTTTCCTATCCCAGTATTTGATCAACTGTCGCTTCGTCCGCTTCTTCCAAGTTGTCCATGACCTCTTCCGGGATTTCTATGTCATCGACTTCATCATACCCACTGAATGTCGATTCCGAGATCTGATCAATGGTTAGTTCATCGCCGTAAAAATCCACATTCATGAGCATATCGATCGTCATCCCCACAAGTTCCGATGTTTCTTTATCAACCTCAAGCTCGAATATATAACGTTCAAATTCAGTCTGTTCATACTGCGCACTTGCTTCTCCTATATTGTTCATATCGATGACGCTTTGAATAAAATCCTCCTGGACATCACGATATTCTTCGCCACTGGCATCCAATTTCAATATATAGCTATCTCCTGCATCTTCCCGTTCAAAACCATCTTGATACCCCGCCAATAATCCGATTGTTTCCACTGGATCAGGCTGGTTGACCAATTGATTTTTCACAAGTTCACTGTCATCGCCTTCAAAATGCAACCATGTATCCAAACCAGAGTCAGTGTAAAAGAATTCATCCGATATGGCATACATACCCAACTCCGCATCATAGGGCACTTCCATATCATCGGAATCAAATGCCTCTGTACCTTCGATTTTCATCTCAGAGGTATCGGCATCCATATCAATTGTTTGTTTGACATTGGTGTTGAATGCTTCATCATCAGATGACACCTCCTGCTGTAAATCCATATCGATGGTAAAACTATCGACATCATCCATAAAACGAAGCACATCAGCAAATACCTCAACGACTTCTATATTGTCATCTTCATTAGTAACATTTTCATTTTCATCTTCATCATTCATATTGACATCTCGATGGGTATCTTCATCTTCGTCATTTTTGTTTGTATCCCGATCCGTATCTTCATCGTTCGCGTTTCCGTTTTCATTATCCGTATTGTCGCGTGACTCATTTTCGGCATTGTCTTCCATGTTGTTTTCCGCTTCATCGGCCTCTGTCTTTTCCTCACATGCCGCGAACACAAACAACATCATTCCCAAAAGCATAAAAATATGTATTTTTTTCAATGATAGTCTCCTTCCCTCTTTGTGTAAATTCTCCTAGTCTACCCCACTTTAACCTATTAAAATATTCCATGCAAGACGAGAAGGGGATAGGTCTATCGTCTCGCCTGATAACACGAAGTTTCATCCCACAATATTACCCCGTTTTTCCGGAACAATTGACTCGTTCCTCTGTCCCACACCAGAACAATGAACCAGTTCTTCAGTCCCATTGACGCATTCCTTTAATATGTTATTATGTTAAATAGTTTGTTCAAAACGTTAAATAAAAATTGAACAAACTAAACAGTGTAGCTACACTTGAATCGGGGACACCCGGACAAGGGAGCATAGGGAAACGGGGTCAGGTCGCTGTCCCACCTGACAGGACGAAATCCCCCATCCTGCAACATTATCTCACTTTTCAAGTACAGTGCCCGTCCCTCTCCCGCAACAAAAAAAGGAGGAGCGATACATATTATGAAAAAAGCAAATATCATGAGCATTCTTCTATCGTTGAGCATTGTAGTCGGTTTGCTGGCATTGCCAGTGAATGCCGAGGAAAAAGACGATGACAACTATCCGAACGATCTTAAAATAACATCGCATAATGTCTATATGTTATCACAAAACCTTTATCCAAATTGGGGACAAGTCAAACGGGCCGGCATGATTGCTGATGCGGATTATGTAGAAGGAAATGATGTCATTATTTTCAACGAGTTATTCGACAATGAAGCATCCGATGAACTATTGAATCAACTCGAGGACCAATATCCCCACCAAACACCTGTACTCGGCCGGTCGAAAAATGGATGGGATGAAACACAAGGTTCTTATTCCAACCTCGTTCCAGAAGATGGAGGCGTTGGAATTGTCAGTAAGTGGCCGATTGCCGAAAAAATTCAATATGTATATGAAGATGCCTGTAGTGCAGACGGCATGTCCAACAAAGGATTTGTCTACGTTAAAGTGATGAAAGAAGGGAAACCTTACCATGTCATCGGAACACATACACAAGCAACCGATTCATTGTGTCTTCCGGGACAACCAGAAGACGTCCGACAAAAACAGTTCCAGGATATTCATACATTTATTGAAGACAAAGAGATCCCAGAAGATGAAGTCATCTTTATCGGTGGCGACCTGAACGCCAAAAAAAATTCCGATGAATACAATGAAATGCTTGATGCCTTACATGCTAGCAATCCCTCTGGATACACAGGGTTTGATGCTACATGGGATCCCGAAACGAACTCCATTGCAGGCTATAATTATCCGGATTTGGATACGCAATTCCTGGATTATATCTTAGTCGATAAAGACCATGCCCAACCAAACGATTGGTATATCCATTCACATAAAATAAAATCAGAACCATGGTCTGTCACGT
>DATGUN010000001.1:0-30923 GCA_035301285.1 Virgibacillus sp. | reverse complement strand
ACCGGTCGCCCCATATTATAAGAAGGACCCTTAGCTCAGTTGGTTAGAGCAATCGGCTCATAACCGATCGGTCGCAGGTTCGAGTCCTGCAGGGTCCACCATTTTATCCAGGAGGAATACCCAAGTCTGGTTGAAGGGGTCGGTCTTGAAAACCGAAAGGGGTGTCAAAGCCCGCGGGGGTTCGAATCCCTCTTCCTCCTCCATTTACATAATAAGCGCATCTTCATACAAGTAAATCAAATTTCATAATATACACGGCTCGGTAGCTCAGTCGGTAGAGCAGACGTAAACTTCATCGAATAGACTTCCATGTGTAGTCTGCGAGGAGTGCTGCTTCACCGAACTCGCTTGCAACACGACGAGCAAATCAACCATAAGAAAACAATTTAAACATTAATCATATCATAATAATCACGGCTCGGTAGCTCAGTCGGTAGAGCAGACGTAAACTTCATAGAATAGACTTCCATGTGTAGTCTGCGAGGAGTGCTGCTTCACTGAACTCGCTTGCAACACGACGAGCAAATCAACCTTAAGAAAACAATTTAAACATTAATCATATCATAATAATCACGGCTCGGTAGCTCAGTCGGTAGAGCAAAGGACTGAAAATCCTTGTGTCGGCGGTTCGATTCCGTCCCGAGCCATCCCTTAAAAAACACAGTGAATGTGTTTTTTTATTTTTCTCATAATTAGATACCTGAAACCCCTGAACTATATGCATAAAGTTTGCATGTGTACTTGGGCTTTGATAATGTAAATATAAGGGTCCAGATTCCCTTTCATACTACTTAAAGGAGGAATTTATAAATGGCTACATTCGACTTACCAGATTTACCATACGCATATGATGCATTAGAACCAACAATTGACAAGGAAACAATGAACATTCATCATACAAAACATCATAACACGTATGTAACAAAATTAAATGGTGCATTAGAAGGTAAAAGCGATCTACAGTCAAAATCACTTGAAGATCTTATTAGCAACTTAGATGCAGTACCAGAAGATATTCGTACCGCAGTGCGCAATAATGGTGGAGGACATGCTAACCACAGTTTATTCTGGAAACTTATGTCTCCAGACGGCGGTGGCGAACCAACTGGCGAATTAGCTGATAAAATTAACTCAACCTTTGGTAGCTTTGATGACTTCAAAGAAAAATTTGAAACGGCAGCTAAAGGACGTTTTGGATCAGGTTGGGCATGGTTGGTATTAAATAATGGTGCTCTTGAAGTAACAAGCACGCCAAACCAAGATAACCCGCTGATGGAAGGTAAAACACCTTTATTGGGTCTGGATGTCTGGGAGCACGCTTATTACTTAAAATATCAAAACAAACGTCCCGAATATGTTTCAGCATTCTGGAACGTCGTTAACTGGGATGAAGTAAACAAAAATTACAACGAAGCAAAATAAAAGAGAGGGATAAACTCCCTCTCTTTTTATGTACATATATATAAGAATGACCCAATCGTTTTTGCATATCTCTACTTGAATGGTTCAAACTATAAATGAACTTAAAGGAGTATCGAATATGCAAAAAGGATTACAGGCGATAGCAGGCAAAGTGGATATAAATAAAGATTTGATTTTTTTACTCGTTATTGGGGGATTGTATTCACTCGGTATTTTTTTATCAAATACGTTTGTCAACATTTATTTGTGGAAACAAGCAGGAGACTATGTAACGATAGCTGTATATAATTTGGGTGTTTATATATTCCAGCCACTCACTTTTATTTTAGCCGGTAAAATAGCTAAAAGAATAGATCGCATTATCGTGTTGCGTTTAGGGGTAATTTTTTTATCTCTATTTTTTTTGAGTGTGCTCATTATTGCCGAAAATGCAGCTAAATACAATTTCATATTAGGCTGCTTACTGGGAATCGGTTTCGGATTTTACTGGTTAGCATATGATGTGTTGACATTTGAAATTACAGAACCTGAAACAAGGGATTTTTTTAATGGGTTTTTAGGTATTCTACAATCTTTCGGAGGTATGGTTGGTCCCCTCGCAGCGGGTATCATCATTTCCAAAATGACGGATAACATTGGGTATACTACTATATTTGCGATATCATTCGGTATGTTTATTTGTGCAGTCATCTGTAGTTTTTTCCTGAACAGGCGACAAGCTGAAGGAAGTTTCTATTTCAGACATATCTTATCCGAAAGACATCGGAATGAAGATTGGAAAAAAATATTATATGCTCACTCATTCCAAGGATTACGTGAAGGAATATATTTATTTGTCATCACGATTTGGGTGTTTCTCAGCACAAAAAGCGAATTTTCATTAGGTGTGTTCAATCTTTGTCTATCTGGGCTTTCATTTGTATTTTATTTTGTCGCAACCAAATACATCAAACCTACACGACGCAAAAAGGCTATTTTGACAGGTGGTATTATTTTATTCGGATCGATTTTCATCATCTTGTTTTACAAAAGCTATTTTTTACTTCTTCTTTATGCCGTATTGGTCGGCATGGCTTACCCAATCATCAACGTACCGTATGCATCATTAACATACGACGTCATCGGAAAAGCAAATCAAGCAAAAGAATTACGTATCGAATATATTGTTGTCAGGGAATTTTTTGTGAATATTGGTCGAGTTCTCTCCATCATTGTGTTTTTGATCGGAATCTCTTTCTTTTCCCCAGCTAGGATCATACCTGTTCTTTTGGTAATATTTGGTTCAGGACATATATTCGTATATATGTTCACAAAAAATATATTTTTACAACAAACGGATCATAAGCAGGTATTATTAAAAGAACAAATGGCAGATGAAAAAAATCGTTGAATATCGATAGAAAAATACTGAGGAAATGCTATAATAAGTAATGGAATGAATTCATTAAATGGGGGAGAGTTATGGACAAAAAAAAGAAAAAAAGAAAAGCACAGCTTCCCTTTCGTTTAAACATATTATTTCTGGGAGTATTTCTGCTCTTTTCGATATTAATATTACAATTAGGGGTTGTACAGATCTTAAATGGAGATGGCTTTCAGGAAGAGATTGATCGAACATCTCAAGAAACGACTAAAGTACCTGTACCCAGAGGGATGATTTATGATCGAAACCACAATGTTTTAGCAGACAATAAAGCCTTATATGCCATTACTTTCACCCCTCAAAAAGGTGTTCAGGCCGAGGAACGCTTGGAAGTAGCAGAGGACCTCGCCGAGTACATTACAATGGATGGGGACAAGCTGAGTGAACAGGACAAAATTGATAAACTGACACCACATGATTACCGAGAGTATTGGTATTTAAAACATCCAAAGAAAGCCGAAAAACTTCTAACGGATGAAGAAGCAGAGGAAATGGATAATTCCGAACAATATAAAGAGGCATTGAAGCGTATTAAAGATGAAGAACTAGAAGACTTTTCAGATAAGGAACTCAGGGTAATGGTCATTAAAAAAGAAATGGATAAAGCATCTTCATTAACGCAGCAAGTGATCAAAAATGAAGGTGTCACACCTGATGAATATGCACGCGTTTCGGAAAATCTCGATAAACTCCCCGGCATCAATGCAACAGTTGACTGGGACCGGGAATATCCATATGATGATACCTTCAGCAGCTTTCTTGGCAGCATTACGACAAAAGAACAGGGTATTATCAAAGAAAATGAACCCTATTATATTACACGAGGGTATAGTCGAAATGATCGAGTTGGTAAAAGTGGCCTCGAACTAGAATATGAAGATCTGCTTAGAGGTAGGAAAGAACAAATTCAATATACAACCGACAAAAATAATGTCATTATTGACTCTGATACCATTGTTGAAGGTGAACGAGGAAAGGATCTCGTTTTAACGCTTGATGTAGAGTTCCAACAAAAGGTCGATGAACTTGTCGCAGATGAATTGAAAAAAACCGTTGAAAAATATCCAACACAAAATAAACATCTGGAAGATGCACTTGCAGTGGCCCTAGATCCGCAAACTGGCGAAATTCTGGCTGCGTCCGGTCAACATTATGATCATGATGAAAACAAAGTAGAGGATCAATCATACCGGATATTATATGATCAAAATGAACCCGGTTCCTCTATAAAAGGAGCAACTGTACTCACTGGATATCAAGAAGATGCCATTCAGCCAGGCGAAGTCATTGTTGACCAACCTCTTAAAATCAAAGGTTCCAATACAATAACGTCATACGGAAATGCTGCGATGGGACCAGTCAATGATTATGATGCTTTGAAACGTTCTTCCAATATTTATATGGTTAATATCGCCATGCGTTTGGGTGGCGTATATAATCATAAAAACGGTGATTCACTTCCAAACATGAAGGACGCGTTGAAAATAATGCGGAATGACTTTGGCCAATTCGGTCTGGGAACACGGACAGGCATCGATTTTCCTTATGAAGCAACAGGACTGGAAGGAGACTATGAAAGACCTTCTGATTACTTGTTCAACGCTTTTGGACAATTTGATACCTACACAACGATGCAATTGGCACAATATGTAGCGACCATTGCTAATGACGGGTATCGTACCAGACCACACTTTTTGAAAGAAATACATGAACCAACGGCATACGATGACGACCTTGGACCCGTTTCGAAGTCGATCAATACAGAAGTCATGAATCGCATACAAATGGATAGTAAAAACATCGAACGCGTACAAGAAGGTTTCCGAAGGGTCTATCAAGAACAGGGTGGAACGGCCTATAATTATTTTAAAGACGTCGATTATAATCCGGCGGGTAAAACGGGGACAGCGGAGACTTCTGTCTTTGAAGATGGAAAAGAATATAAAACGGATAACCTTGCATTAGTCGGTTATGCTCCATTTGATGAGCCGGAAATAGCTTTCGCCGTCATCATTCCTCACCTTGGAGATTTGGGAAGTGGACAAAGTCAGCGTCCAATCAATCATAATATCGGTAAAGGAATATTGGACGCGTACTTTGATTTGAAAGAAGAAAGAGACGAAGATAAGAATAAGTAATACAACATGGCACTGTTAACTGCATCGAATCAGGCCATTTCCCATGGCCTTCATCACAAAGATAAAAATAAGCTGTTATCCAGTGAGCTTGTTAAGTTCACTGGTAACAGCTTATTTTGTGATGGCATCTGCAATTTCATCAAAATCCATATCATCCGAAACCTTAAATTTTCCAATTTGTACTTTCAAGTCATACCCTTCATCGTGTAAAAATTTATTGAATTTGGCTGCATCGTCAATGATATCATGCTTTTCAAGATCAGCACCTATATCAGATGAAGCCATGCCTTCTTCAATGGTAATGGAGTATGTTTCCTTTTTATCGGACTTATCTTTATCATCGTTTTCATCTTCTTCATCATTTGCATCATCATTTTTGTCCTGATCTTCATCATTATTGCTATCATCTACAGATTCATTTTGATCTTTATCTTTCTCTCCATCTTTATCCTCATCTTTGCCAACAGACCAAGATACATAATCGGCATCTGATAAAACATGATAGCCTTTATCTTCTAGTGCTGCTGTCATTTCTTCATCCGAAAGTTTGGTTTTTGTTTTGTTTGTGTCACCAAAAAAGATAAAGATAATCAACAATATGATTCCGGAGGTAAATAGTCCAACGGAAAAAGCGCGAATTGGTTGCTTCATAGTATTCTCCCTGTCCTGTATTTAAAATTTTGGAAATGATTATTTATCGGAAAAGTCTTTCGATATATCTTCCGTAAGCAGTTCTTCTTCCAAAACTTTTATCTTTTTCTTCATTTGATACGTATCTTGCATAGTTGAAATGGATAATTGTTCAACCTGGCTTTCCAGTTCTTCTATACGATCATTCACGAAATAAGATAATATGAACAATATCACAGCTGTGATGATGACGGCTAATATAGCATATAACATTTAACTACCTCCATTTTCTTCTTCAATAATAGTTATAACATAACCATAGCAAATTTTAAATAGCAATTTCTATTCTTCCTTGATTAATCATATAAATTTTGCTATTATAGGAAAGTCGAAAGTATATGTAAAAGTGGTTTAAAAAGAATTTATGGATATTAGTTTGGAGGGAAGACAATGCGCGTAAATATTACATTGGCTTGTACAGAAACAGGCGATCGCAACTACATTACAACAAAAAATAAGCGAACAAATCCGGAACGGATCGAGCTTATGAAATACTGTCCACGTTTAAAGAAACATACATTACATCGCGAAACTAAATAACATCGGTCATAATGTCATTTAATCATGAATGATCCTATTTAGTACACCTGGAGCAACCCTTATCATATTTTGATAAGGGTTGTTTTATTGGATTCCCTACGTAGGCCGTTTCACATTGTATGAAAGATAAGATATACTTGGATTATGCGAATCAAACATATCAGTCAATAGGTGGAAGGAAGATTGAATGAATAAGTCACAACTGCGGCAATCGGCCATAGCTCAGCTTAGACAATTGGATATTTCCGAAAAAGAAAATATTGAACAGAAACTTCTAGAGCATTTGATGCATTCGTCCGTATGGAAACAGGCACATACAATCGGAATAACAATTTCCAGAGGGTTTGAATGGAATACGGGGGCAATTATTGAAACAGCCTGGAAACAAAATAAAGCAGTCTATGTACCTAAGTGTTTTCCCGATAATCGAAAGATGATATTTTACAAACTCACATCATTTCAGGAGCTAGAGGTAGTTTATTATAATCTACAAGAGCCCAAACCGATTGAGACCAATAAAATTAATAAAAATAGCCTTGATATGATTATTGTACCTGGATTATTGTTTGATAGATCGGGCTATCGAATTGGTTTTGGAGGCGGGTATTATGATCGTTTTTTAACGGATTATAAGGGACATACAGTAGCTCTGACAGCCTCACAGCAATTAATGGAAAAGATTCCAAATGAACCACATGATATAGCTGTCAAACACATTATAACTGAATCGGACATCATCAATGTTGAATGAAAGGTGAATGAAATGGAACTCAATAGATATTCACGACAAGCTTTGTTTCCTGCCATCCAAGAAAGTGGGCAACGGAGACTTTTGGAAAGTACTGTCCTTGTGGTAGGTGCTGGTGCACTCGGCACCGTAATCTGTAATCATCTAGTGCGTTCAGGCATAGGGAACATCCGAATTGTCGATCGTGATTATGTTGAGATGAGTAACCTGCAAAGACAAATGTTATTTGATGAGAAGGATGTCCAAGATGCATTACCTAAAGCCATTGCCATGAAACAAAAACTTGAAGTCATCAACTCATCAATAAACATAGAAGCAATCGTCGGTCACGTCACAAATGAAAACATCCATTCATTGGTTAAAGGCGTAGACGTTGTGATGGACGGAACCGATAACATGGCGACCCGATTATTGCTGAATGATATATGTTACAAGGAAAAAATCCCATATACATACGGTGGTGTGGTTAGTTCGAGGGGGATGTCAGCTTTCTTTATCCCAGACAAAACACCATGTCTGCGCTGTATGACAAAGGGAAACTCTACCAACGGTCAGACATGTGATACGGTAGGTGTTCTATCACCGGCAGTTGACATAGTGGCTTCACTAGAAGTCATCGAAACCATGAAGTATCTGACAGGAAACGATCAAGCCCTTCGCAATACGCTTCATACAGTCGACTTATGGTCTAATAAACATTATGATATCAAACTGATGCGTACAGACCCAGACTGTTTAACCTGTCAGCAACAGACTTACCCTGCTTTACAAAAAAAGGTTACTGATGTTGAAACAGTTTTATGCGGGCGTGATACGGTACAAATTCAGCAACATGATCAGCTCGACCTAAAAGAGTGGGTCAAAAAGCTTGATCCTGTGGCAACCGTCAAAGAAACACCTTTTTTAATCAAGGCCCAAATATCAGAAACCATTCAGTTTGTCCTGTTTCCAGATGGTCGGATCCTTGTCCAAGGAACAGAGGACATTGCAAAAGCCAGAACATGGTATGATCGATATATCGGCTCTTGAAACATCAGAGATCTATACCATTTTCATAAGAAGTTGCCATGTGCAGCTTCTTTTCTATTCACATCGTTGTCACCACTCGGTTTCAGCCTTTTATGGAAAACAAAACAAAGGCATTACAGGAATTCTTTTGGTATGATATATAGGGGGAAGGGGAGGTGGAACATCAATGCCGTTTTATGAACAATTAACACTGTTTCAAACTGCCTATGATTTCATGAAAAACAACCAATACCATTTGATGTATATGAAAGACGACGGAAAAGAAATCTGGCTTGAAAAAACCGAAAAAAACAAATCAAACGTCATTCGTCTGCAACAAGGTGGTTTCGATTGGAAAAATCATCTAAAGCGTGATATAGCACAAGTATTTCAGATCACTAAAAACATGAAGAAGATTTTACGCAGTAAAGAAATCATGATTTACAATATATATATTTCGGATTATGAACCCGTTGATGAGTGGGAGCAGTTAAAAAAACCTTTAAAGCTGGAAGAAAAACATCATCCAATCAAGATGCAAATATATTATCTAACAAATAAAACAAAAGAATCAGAGTTGCATCGTCTGCAACAAGATCTGACACTCATGCCATTCACGAAAAACACGATTACATCCGATGATGAGGCAGATGAAGAGTTAGCATTCTATCAACAATCCTTTAATGAATTCGTACAATCCGCCAAGAAAACGAATAACGTCTTTTCCTATGGCAAACCTTTTTTTACATATATTTTAATCGTGATCAACATACTGATGTACACTTTTTTGGAGGTTTTCGGCGGAAGCACGGATACGGACACACTCATTAAATTTGGAGCCAATTATAATTTATCAATTGTCTCCGATAATGAATGGTGGCGTATCGTGGCAAGCATGTTTTTACATATCGGCTTGGTTCACTTGGTCATGAACATGATTGCACTTTATTATTTGGGTAGTATTGTTGAGCGCATTTATGGTAGTGGGCGGTTCTTAATCATTTACTTTCTAGCGGGGATTGGTGGTGGCTTAGCAAGTTTCCTATTCCCGATCAATGTTTCCGCAGGTGCCTCAGGTGCGATCTTCGGATTGTTTGGAGCATTATTATTTTTTGGAGCAAACTATAAAGACATATTTTTCCGCACGATGGGACGAGGCGTTGTGTTGATCATCGGCATCAATATAATCTTCGGTTTCAGTACGCCTGACATAGATATGGCAGCACATATCGGGGGTCTTGTTACGGGATTCATCGTATCGGCCATCGTATTTGTCCCCCATAAGGAACATAAGATCTTCCAGGCGGGGGCCACGGTCCTTTATGTTCTGCTTGTAATAGCCATGATAATCATCGGAACCGAACAAACAAAAAGCAGCGGCAACCTTTATATAGCAGAGATTATTGACCTTATAGAAGAAGAAAAATACCAGGAAGCCATCGATTTGGCAACAACAGGACTGGACAACACATCGGATACAGAAGAACAACTACGATTTCAGCGTTCCTACGCCAATATCTTATTAGATAATACTGAAGAGGCGAAAGAAGATTTACGCAAAATCATTGAGTTGGATACTTCTTTTCCTGAGGCTTATCATAATTTAGCCTTACTTTATTATAATGAAGGGAATATAGATAAAGCAGAGAAAGCCATCCAAAAAGCGGTTGATTTAGACGACTCTGAAACCAATCAATCACTTTACAGGCTGATTTTTGGTGAAGAAACGTCATCTAAAAAGATGGATAAACCTGTTTTAACTTAATTTTTTCACCATTTAATTCAAATAACACCAGAATATCGTGCTCATGTTTTTCGAATAGGATGAGGGGCACATAACTATCACTGGAATCATCCTTTGTTTCACTCACTGGGATAATGTAATTTTTATATAATCCTTCCCATAACTTGCCGATGATCTCATCAGTCTGCTCTTGAGTGAACGATAGTAATGCCTTATTTTCAAATTGATGCAATTCAGTCAGTGGAACCACTTCATATTGAGCCATATCGATATCAAAATGACTTGTCAAACGATGCCAATGATGTAACAAATTCTCTTTTGTTCTCTTTTGCAACTTTGTTTTTGATTTCGTATCCTGTTCGGACTGTGGTTGTTGAAAGTGTGGGAGTTTTTCATCCTTATCGCTGGCCACAAACAATTCACTATATGACATTTTCAAAAGGCTGTTGATATCTTCATCCTCATTGTGTTTCTCACCATAATGAAGGGTGGCCGCCTGAAACAAATGGTCTTGCTTAAATCGAAACGTTTCTTTGAAATCGATGGTTTGACTATTTTCTTTCCAGACGCTCTTTATGCCAATTAAGCGCCCATCTTTATACAAAACAGATACATCTTGTCTTAAATATAAAGGGTTCCCTGATTTAGAATAATTCTCCCAAACAACGGCATAATTGTTTTCTTCATCTGTTTCCTGCAATTCCAATGTGTTTGTGGCATGTTGGAATTGTTCCTCATCATCGGGAGGGAAATACGTAATGGTCGGTTCCGATTTGCCGGGAATTAACATGAACACAAGGATGACGGACAAAATAACACTCGGTATGATAATATAATAATGTTTACGCATGATTTACACCTTCTCATAACTTGTCTTTCACTATATGTATGTAAATAGAAATTAATTTATAACATAGATCATGACTTCGATATCCTCAAAATCAATCCCATCTGGTATAATAAACGGTGGTGATTAGGGAAATGAAAAACATTTATGATATCCGGGAGCTATTAAAACAGTTTGGAACCTACATTTATATCGGGAACCGTGAAGCTGACTTAGATTTAATGGAAACAGAAATCAAAGAACTATTCCATTTATCATGTATTTCCAAGCAGACGTATCAAGAATGCTTGCTGACAATTCGGAGAGAAAAAAGTAACGGAAGCAGAAAGGGGTAAAAGTGGATGAGTAAAACAATTATCGGTGTGGATGTAGGGGGGACCTCCATTAAAATAGGTTGGCTATCCATACAAGGTGACATCTTACATAAGTGGGAAATACCGACAGATACAAGTGATAACGGAAAAACCATTTTAACAGATATTTGGGAGTCGATATCGAATAGCATAACATCATTCAATATGGATAGAGATAATGTCATCGGCATTGGGGTTGGTGTACCCGGATTTATCATAACGGAAGAAGGCATTGTTGATGAAGCCGTTAATATTGGCTGGAAAAACGTCAATGTAAAAAAGGAATTGAGTACCTTATCCGGATTACCTGTCTGTGTAGCCAATGATGCAAACACTGCGGTACTCGGTGAAAATTGGCGCGGTGCAGGCAATCAAGCTAAAAATGTATTAGCTGTGACAATAGGCACCGGTGTGGGCGGAGGAATCATCGTAAACGGAGAACTTGTAAGCGGCGAAAATGGTACTGCGGGGGAAATAGGACACTCGACAGTCGATTTAAATGGATCCCTTTGTAATTGTGGAAAAAAAGGCTGCTTGGAAACGATTGCTTCAGCAACAGGCATTGTAAGGCAGGCCCAGGAATCTATCAAAGTCAATTCTTCTTCCGGATTGGCGCAATTATATTCAGAAAATGGACATTTAACCGCAAAAGATGTGTTCGATTTAGCGGACAAAGGGGATGAAATAAGCGGTGGGATCATTCAACATACCATGGATGTTCTCGGGCTAAGTCTGGCTAATGTTGCAACTGTACTAAATCCGTCGAAAATACTAATCGGTGGGGGAGTTTCAAATGCAGGACCAGCTTTGATCAACGGCATCCGGACTTCCTTTCAAAAATATGCGCTCCCACGCACTAATAAGGCATGTACGATAAAAACCGCCCAACTTGGCAATGATGCCGGAATGATAGGTGCAGCGTTTTTGGTCAAGCAACAATTACATCATGTGAAATTTTAAAATGTGTTCATCGATTTTTAGCGATTCCGAAACTTTTTGATAATACAAACGTCATATAAATAAGAATAATACTAATGGTTTAAAAAAATATAATAAAGGGAATAGGTTACAAGGATTAGTGTATCAATTATGTTTGTTCAATCATAATGGAGGAGTTTTTATGGAACGGTTAAAGCGATTGAGATTACCACCTTTATATATTCTGTCTACACTTTTATTGGGTCTGAAGATATATATTATCTATCGCTTTATGTTCGATATAAAATTGGATAATATCATACAAGAGATTATTTTATTCATGAATCCTTTTGTATCGACATTTTTGATTCTTAGTCTCAGTGTTTGGATCAAAAAAGAATCCAGACAAATGAAGTTTATCAGATATACAACATTGATTGGCACATTGATTATTTATTTCAATCTTTTATTCTACCGTTCTTTCACTGACTTCTTAACCATTCCACAATTATTTCAAACAAGCAATGCGGGGCAATTAGGTTCAAGCATATTATCATTGTTGAACCTATATGATGTTTTATTTCTTGTCGATGTAGCGATAATCTGGTATTTGAGTAAAACAAAATCACAAGAAATGTCTGTTCACTATGCAAGATCCACAAAAGTATTTGCCATCATCATATCATTTGTTTTACTGGCCGGTAACTTTTTGCTGGCAGAAATCGAAAGGCCTCAATTATTTACAAGAACCTTTGACAGGGAATACCTTGTCAAAAATATCGGTTTGTTTAACTACCATATTTACGATGTGATACAACAGTCATTAACGAAAACACAACGTGTCTTTGCTGATGGAAATGAATTACCAGATATTGAGTCCTATATCAATGACAATGTACGGGATAGCGGCGAATATGAATTATTTGGTGCTGCGAAAGATCGAAATGTTATATTTATATCTGCCGAATCTGTGCAGCAAACTGTCATAAACCGTGATGTGAAAGGGAAAGAGATTACACCGTTTTTAAATCAACTTGTCGATGACGACGACACATTCTACTTTGAAAACTTTTATCATCAAACACAGCAGGGTAAAACATCAGATTCGGAGTTCTTATTGGAAAACTCCTTATACCCTCTTTCAAGGGGTGCTGTATTTTTCACTCACGCACAAAATAAATACCATGCACTACCTGAAGTTTTAGGTGATCATGATTATTATTCCGCTGTTTTTCACGCTAATAATCGAAGCTTCTGGAATCGTGATCAAATGTACGATCGTTTCAAATATGACTATTTTTATGATGAAGACGCCTATGAAATCAGTGATGCCAATTCCGTGGGATGGGGATTGAAAGACAAACCATACTTCGAACAGTCCATTAAATATTTGCAGGCACTGGATCAGCCTTTTTATACGAAATTCCTGACACTGACAAATCATTTCCCTTATGAATTGGATGATGAGGATATGTCTGTTGATCGTTATGATTCCAATTCAGCAACATTGAATAATTACTTTCCGACAGTACGTTATACAGATGAAGCGATAGAAGACTTTTTTGAACAACTGAAACAAGCGGGTTTATATGAGGATTCAATCATTATTATCATGGGCGATCACTACGGCATCAGTGCCACACATGATAATGCAATGGCTGACTATCTGGATAAGGATGAAATCACGCCATATGACCACATTCAATTACAGCGAGTACCGTTGTTCATCCATATACCTGGAATTGATGAGGGAGAGATCAAATCGGAAATAGGTGGACAAATCGATTTGAAACCAACAATTTTACACTTACTCGGAATCAATACTGAACATGATTTTTATTTCGGAAATGATTTATTTGCAACGGACCGTAAAGATTTTATTGCGCTTCGAAATGGAGATTATATCAGTGACGATCATATTTACACCAGTGGCATCTGCTATGAACGTGAAAGCGGGGATGAATTGGAATCAGAAGAAGATGAAACAATCGTAGAAGGAAGTATTGAAACACCCTGCGATGACGTAGCGGACCAAGTTGCCCAGGAATTAGACTATTCAGATAAAATTATTTATGGTGACCTTTTCCGTTTTCTCGATTTTAAAAATGACTTACCATAAACAAGGACACTAAAAGCTGCTTCGACTTTAGATGACGAAGCAGCTTTTATGGTAGTCCTTATTTTTTATCGCACAAATTTATCATATGTATAACAATTATCCAACACAAACACCTAGGTCTGGAAGCAATTCACATGTCATGGTCATAATTGAGAAGAAACCAAAAGATAACGCTGCTACTGCAGAGAAAGCCAACGCAAACATGTTTTTATGCTTAAGTTGTCGCACCACTGATACTACTGCCAATAAAGCAACCAATAAAAATAAAATTGCAAGTACCATATTTATTCCTCCTGTTCACTCTTTACATAGTTATTTGTTGTTAAAGGAATTATATTCATATTATGATATAACTACTCAGCTAATCTTTATATTATAATAAAAAGATCAATTTGTCGAGGATTCAGCTAAAAAATATGAAAGGGGATAAGCTTAAAAATGAAAATTAAACAACTACCGTTAGGTCCACTCGGGACAAACGGATATATTATATCAACCGGATCACAAGCTCTTATCATTGACCCGGGAGGAGAACCCGAAAAAATTCATTCCTATATTACAGATGAAGGCTTAAAACCAATGGCAATATTGTTGACACATGCCCACTTCGATCATATAGGGGGTCTGGAAGCCATCCGACAAGATTATCATATTGATGTTTATATTCATGAACGTGAGAAAGAATGGCTTATGGATCCGAAACTGAATGGTTCAAGTCGGTTTATGTTCGGTGAAATAACTGCCAAACCGGCAGATAAAATCATTCGTATAGGAAAACATGAACACGGTCCGTTTAAATTTGAAATCATACATACCCCTGGTCACTCACCTGGAAGTGTTACATTTATTTTTGAAGAAGAACAATTTATGATAAGTGGAGATGTTTTATTCCAAAATGGAATCGGAAGAACCGATTTACCTGGTGGTGATATCAAAACATTGGAAAACAGTATCCGAAATCAGTTATATCACATGCCATCAGATATGATTGTATATCCCGGTCATGGTGACAGGACGACAATTGGGCACGAAAAACAATTTAATCCATTTTTCCGTGAATAAGGTTCAAAATTAATAAAGAGCCCTGCATTTTAATCATGCAGGGCTCTTTATTTAAAAACCAGGTACTAATATAAATTCCGAATACCATGTGAAGCCTACCATAAAGATAGTGAGATACGCATAAAACATATACATATACATTCGCTCTGATAGCTTTAGCCAACCAAGTGTCAGGAAAAATACTGTTTGGACTAAGAATAATACGGCCAATAAGTTCATATCACCTATGTAAAACATAACTGTAAATATACCAGTCCAAAAAGCGAGGACACGAAACATCCGATCCATGTTTTCCCCTCCTTAAGAAACATTTTAATTATATTATAAACGAGCTTATTGCAATTGTAAATGAATGTCATAAACATTTACACATTCATTAGCATATCTAAGCACATATATATTATCATTGTTTCCCATATCAATGCAATTATCCTTCCTTATCTTTCTCAGAATGAGCCACAAAATGGATAAATGAATACGAAAGATCCTCCATTGTTATAACGCATCGTAATCGATATAAATCTTTATCCGTTTGGGGGCCTGTATCTTCAGTTTCCTCTTTTTCTTTATCAACCATTCGCCTATGGATTTCAACTTGTCCATCGGGAAATGTATAAGATGTCGATAAGAGTTCATCAGATGAGCCCGGAAGAGTGATGTCTCCGTTTTTCAATTCTTGTTTGAATCGGGTAAGGGCTGACTGAAGTAACGTTTCGATTTTGAGTTGCTGTATATGATGATGTGTTAACTGTATATTATTTTTATAAATTTGAATGCCGGATAAAACGATGACCATCACAATAGCCGTTATAAATAGGACAAGTGGTAAAATAAACCCTTTCTCGTTATGGGTAACAGGCAAGATTTTTAACATACGTTTCTCCTTTGGATGAAATGATGGTTGTTTTTATCCCATATGATAACGTATCAAACGACACACTTTTAATATCCCGTAAATATATTTCATGACCTTTGCCATCCACTTGTCTGCGGATAAGTGTATCATAATGCTCAATCCTTGTTTGTTTGTCATTGCTTAAAGTCATTACAAGTTTGTTGTCTTTCACCTGACACGATACTGTCTTGGTTAGATCATCACGCAGAAATTGAAAAAATTGCTGAATGGAAATTTCCTCGGTATAAGACGGCATATCTGCGGCTGCCTGATATAAACCGGCTAAGAGTGGAAGAATCAATCCGATAATCACTATCGCCAACATATTTGATAATAGCGTGAACCCAGATTCATTTTTCTTCAACACCATACAAACACACCTTTTCTGCTCTGTCCTTTATATTGTTCCACTCGCTGCATCCTTTGATATATCCATTTTCTTTTGTGAATGTAAATGTTACACGGTTTGACCGGATTGTCTCAGCCGTAGGGGAGGGAAGTGGACCCGATCCCCATAAGAAGGTCTGTAATTCATCATGCAATCGATTCGAAATATAACGTCTATCACTCAGTATTGTTTCTTCCTGACGCAATAATGAGATGATGGGAAGCGTTGTAAAGACGAGTACCACCACAACACTGAATGCCACCAATGATTCTATAAATGAAAAACCATTAATTTTTTTCAATTCGAAACCTTCCTTTGCCCAATGAAAAAATGAATTTATATTGATTTTGGTTCGTTTTCAAAATAATGTTGCCAAGATCGCTATTAGCTCCACTTCTTGAAAATTTAATATCATATGTCCGCATTTTCAGCTCCCAATCGTCAGGAAGATCTCTTTCAATCAGCGGATGACCATCGTCTTGATATATTTTGTATTTTTGGTCTTGCTTTACATATCTGAATCGTATTTCTCCGGATGCCATCCGAGAATGTTCTTGCATAAAGAGGATATCAGAAGAGAATACATTAATGAATTGCCTTTCTTTTTGTTTTTCAAAAAACAGCTGATTGAAAGGGATAACAAGTAATAGCATGACGCCTGATATACTTAAGACAAGTAACAGTTCAATGAGTGTAAAACCATCTGCACCATTTCTGTTCTGTAGCATTATTCAGCCGTAACGTTTCCATTACCATCAATGTTGATTGATTGACCATTTTTACACTTGGTTTGTCCTTCGGTTATATAATTGCTACTTTCCAAATCACTCATACTTGGGTATTCACCATTATCAAGGTAATATGCACCTGCTTGGGTCTGGACAACTTCTACTAATGCTTCACATCCTTTTTCGTTGATGGAATCATTTTTTGAGCTCACATTCGGGATAATCAGGATGATCAATAGCGATATGATGGTCAGGACAATCAGCATTTCAATTAATGTAAAACCACTTTCTTTCTTAAACATGGATCATTCTCCTTTAAATTGTTTTTAATAATTGGAACATCGGCCACATCAAGGTCAAATATATAAACACGATGAAGCCTGCCAAAATGATAAAAAAGACGGGCTGAATCAACATAATGATTTTTGTTATCTTACGGTTCAAAAATTCCGTTGAGAGTTCGGCATAAGTGGATAAATCTTTTTCCAAAGCGTGAGTATCCGAATTTTTTTCAAAAATGATGGCCAGCTGTTTATCAATCAGTTTCAAACGACTGAGCAGTCCGGTAATATGTTTACCTTCCAATAATTCACCAATCATCAATGCAGCATAATAGGAAATAATCCGCAATTTTGTTTGATGTTGGATATGTTCTAAAATCTCTTTCAATGGTAAACCTGTCTTTAACAAGGAACTGACATGTGTCGCAAAAAGAAATGAAGTTTGAATTGTGAGGAACTTCCGCAGTATGGGTATTTTGGAGTAAATGAGAATTTGTCTTTCGATGGAAACTTTCTTCTTTAAATAAGTCCGCGAAAAATAAATAACGATTGATATAACAGCCGATATTACCAGAAATACTTTAAAGATATTAATGACGGAAACAGACGCGGAAATCATCGTCGATGTTGTTTGGTTATCCTGGAAAAGATTTTGAAAAGAAGGGAGGACCGATTTTTGGATGAAATACATTAAAAACAGGAATATGAAGAATAAAACGAGCGGATACCGTGCAGTTTGTTGAAATTTCTTTATGTGTACCAATCGTTGTTCATACATCTCAATACAATTAGAAAGACTTTCCTCCAGGTTGCCATTCACGCGTACAATATAAAGATATGCGGTAATGGTGTGATGGAACCCGTTTTCGTCCAATGATTCATCGAGGGCATAGCCTGCTCTTAAATCATTGCTGACATGCCGTGATGTTGATATTAATTGTTTATCCCATCCTATAATTTCAAGTGCTTCAATTAATGGATATCCATTACCCAAAAGCCTTGTGAGCCTTTTAAGGAATCGAAGCTGTAAATCGGTCGTCAATTGTTTTTTTCGTTTATGAAAAATAGCTCTGATCTGCAATAAAACCATATGCATAAGCCTTCTTTCGTAAATGATGGAATGATTGGTTATGATGTTGGTGACTGACATTTTTTCCCTGAATCCATTGTTTGAGTATATCACCCTCCAACAATTCAACGATTGCAGCCCGCCTATTGATGTGCTCATGTTGGATAATCGGTAATAGTTCAAGGGCCATGACAGTGACTAAAGTTTGATGGATATATTCTTTATTCACCCCCAAATCAAGGAGTCGCGGAATTGTTTCAAAAGTATTCTTGGCATGTATCGTGCTGATGATAAGGTGTCCAGTCAAGGCCGCCTCAAAGGCAAACTGCGCGGTTTTCCTGTCACGTATTTCACCCACCATGATGAGATCAGGGTCATGTCGTAATGCTGCTTTCAATCCAGTATGATAAGTTATTCCAGCTCGCTCATTCACCTCCACCTGCAATATATCGGCTAATTCTTTTTCAACAGGGTCTTCCAATGTAATGGCTTGTAATGATTTATGACTGACGACATCCCTTAACAATGCATATAATGTTGTCGTTTTCCCACTTCCGGTTGGCCCGGTAAGAAGAATTATCCCATTACGGTAATTCAAGAACTTTTGAATGTGACGTCGTTGTACATCGAACAAAAATAAAGAATCGAGGGAATCTGATTCATTTTGAGGCAATATACGGATTGCTAAACTTTCCATATGGTAAACTGGAAGTGTAGAAAGTCGAACTGAGACATTCATATGATCGATTATTTCTGAAATGATGCCGTTTTGCGGTTTCCTGATTTCACCAATATCCATGCCTGATGTAAACTTATAATAAGTTAACAACAATTGGTATTCGGAATAGGTGATATTTCGATGAAAAATACGTTCCCCCAAAACGCGAAAATAAATAGAAGTTTGATTTGCATAAGGGAAAAAGTGGATATCTGAGGCAGATGCACGGTACGCTTCCTGAAGGATGTTTTGCGATAGAGATGATGCGGGGGTCAATGGTTATCCTCCTTAATATGATACATGAATGATTTTAAAAAATGAATTGATGAAACATGTTGAAAGGAGTAATCACTTTGGATCACATATATTTGATTGGTTTTATGGGAAGTGGCAAAAGTACAATTGGTAAATCGATGAGAGATGTTTTTAAATACAAACTTTTTGATATGGATGTGCAAATGGAAGAGAGATACAGAAAAAGCATTTCGGATATCATGAATTTACATGGTGAGAAAATTTTTCGCAATCTGGAAACAGGGATTTTATATAGTATTGATGGATATGGAACAGTGGTGGCGACAGGGGGTGGTATTGTAGAAAAACAAAAAAATATCGAGTACATGAAGTATACCGGATATATTGTATTTTTACAAGCTTCTTTTAAAACAATTGAAAAACGCTTAAAAAATGATACGTCAAGACCTCTGTGGAACACCGACCGAGAAAGACAAAAGGAGTTATTCAGTCGACGTGAACAAATGTATATAAAAGCTTCTGATTTCACAATTCAAACAAACAACCGCACGCCTCAAGCCATCAGTCGTGACATATATCTGCTCAGCAAACGCCTAACGTAAATGAATAGCATACATTTCAACAGGGGACACTGATCCTAGGAGGTGATTCATATGACTGGTTTAGAATATGTCCAATATTTAACAGAAAAAAGTATGGAATATGTCAATATGACAAAATCAGAAAAAAGTCAGTATAAAGAAAGCAAATATAATACCCCCGTATACCGAAATCAATGGTTCGGCATCATACCATTTATGTTGAAATTCTTAAAAAAACCAAGCTGATGGGTTCAGACCGCCCATCAGCTTAGTGCTGTAAATAAAAAATGCCGCCATTAATGACTTGCATGGTTATGGTTGGTTCGTAACGTTCGATTAATTCATCTATTTCTTTTTGTTTATAATTCATATCCGTATCTTCCTGGTTCTCATAAAAATGTTCAAGAAGCTGAATCTCTTCATCTAAAGCAGACTTAGAAAAAAGCGCCCACTCATGGGATTGTCCCTCAATATAATCTTCGAGAACAGCTTCTATCCGTTTCAATCCACTTTTAGGCTTAATAATTGGAGATAACGTATAGCAATAATCACTGATTCCTTTCTGTAAGGGATATTCTTTTAATGTCTCCATCATATCGAGTTGCATGCCGCCATTCATTAAATGCAATCCCACTGAAAAGAGTTCATCTTTTTTTTGCTTTCCCTGATAGCTTATCTTCATGTTGATGACAAGCCATGGATATAATGGTGTTTGACTTGTTGCCTCAACCTGCTCGAATAATTTTGTATAACGTTCATTCATCTTTAGATGTTCCATGATTTGTTGCAGACGAGGGCTTCCAAAATGAATCACTTCACCTTCGTGATCCGCTTTTTCTAGATCGGTTATGAATGTAAGTTGCATCGGTTCGCCGACTCTACCCATTTGTTTGATATAATGCCAATAAAAAGGACGATTCATCAATTGCTTATCCATCTCTTCAGTCAGTCGAACATGTAAAATACCTTTCGTTTCATGTTCGACAACACAGTGGTGCGAGGAAAAATAGGTGTATAAAAAAGTATTCAAGTCTTTAATTGCCATATGATTCATCCTCTTTGTCGATACGATTATGGGCGTTTTGAATGACAGACGTTAAATTGTTCATCTTCACTTTTATTTCCCCTTGTGAACTTGATTCCGAAAAAATACGGTTCATTTCTGTTTCCATATCAGTTAGGTGCAATTCGGAGAGAATATCATCCAAATTTCCGATGACATTTTCAAACATTGCTATTTTTTCATAAAGGAGAGTCATGATATGCTCTTCAAACGTATTTTTGATAGATATATTGTATATGAAAACATCTTTGTTCTGACCGAAACGATGTATGCGACCGATTCTTTGTTCAAGACGCATTGGATTCCACGGGAGATCATAGTTGATGAGATGATTGCAGAACTGTAGATTGATGCCTTCTCCACCAGCTTCGGTTGCTATCAATACTTGGGCATGATTTTCAAATAGATGCCGCATCCAATCCTTTCGGGAGCTTTTAAATCCTCCACGATAGGGCACACTTGTGATGCCATGTTCTTGCAGGAACCACTGCAGATACAACTGAGTAGCCCTGTATTCAGTGAAAACGATTATTTTCTCATCACCGATTTTTTTGATGACATCAAGCATTTTTTCCGCTTTGGAGTGCTGTGGAAGTTGTTCTATCTGTTCCAATATGGCATCTGCAAATGTTTTGGCGTCATCCGAAAAATGCATTTTCTTTAATGACAAGTAGCAAGCTTCTCTCGATGAACAGAACTCACGCAACAGTGTTATTTTTGTGAATGTCGGTAACATACCACTCATGCTATCCACTTGATCATAAATTTTTCGCTCTTCTTGTTTCATATCAATCCAAATTGTTTCAATACGTCGCTTGGCATTATTTAATGTTGTATCCTCACGTGTATTCCGAATCATCACTTTTTGAATTAGTTGTTTTAAATATGTGTCCTGTTTAATTTGCTTACGATTATTGCCATACGTATCCAAAAACGCTTCATAATTTCCCAGATGACCCGGTTTTAAAATAGCAACGAGGTTGAATATTTCCATCAGACGATTTTGGACAGGGGTAGCGGTCAAAAGTAAACAGTATTTCTTTGTAATCTGCCTGACAAACGAATAATTCTGTGTTTTACGGTTTTTTAATTTATGTGCTTCATCTATAAGAAGGAGGTCATAGTCGATATTCAATATCTTTTCCTTGTTTGGGGACCGTTTCGCCGTATCAATTGAAGAAATGAGAATATCATAATATTCCCAAGCATCCTGATCCCTTTTTGGCTTGGTGATGGCTGGTATGTAAAACTTTTCATTTAATTCATCACGCCATTGTGAAACAAGGGAGGCCGGAACCAAGATCAATATTTTTTTGGCTAACCCACGGATCATATATTCCTTCATGATCAATCCGGCTTCAATCGTTTTACCGAGTCCGACTTCATCGGCCAAAATCGCTCGACCATTCATATCCTCCAATACCTGTTTGCAACAGTCGATTTGATGTTCTAAAAAAGACATATTCGGTAAATGATCAAGTGCTTTTAATCCATCAAACTCTGGTGTCATTGTTGTTTTCTCTGTCTCATATGCCATTTGAAACAAATTCCAATCTGAAAAGGGACCGTCAGATTCAACCCGGGACTGAAGTTCATCAATAAAATCGTCATCATTATATAATTTCGGCTTGTTTTCATTCATGGTCAACATCCTTTTAAATAGATGATTTATATTTTTGATACAATGTTAGGAAATGTGCTATTAATAGGGTATGAAGTATGGTATACTGTAAGTGAGCAAAGTATGTTGGTGCTCATGCAATACATAGTATAACCAAATAGATGTCATTTCATTATGAAGCGAATGAACACAAAGGGAGAGTATATTTAAAAGATTGTATTCATGAGTTCATGGAATGAATACCTTTAAATATCGCCGAAGGAGCAAACAATTCATTGTGAATCTCTCAGGTAAAAAGACTTTTGTGGGACGCAGCTCTGGAGAGTGTTTACATCGTGTAAACCACCCAAGAAGCAAGCATATACCTTGAAGCGAACGGGGCTTTTCACTGTATATGTGCAACTTTCTGGTTGAAGGACAGAGATTTCATTTAAATGTGAAATCTCTATTTTTATGGAAATTTTTAAAAGTCCAACATTAAAGTAAAGGAGTGGTATCATGAGTGAATTGAAAACAACCCCCCTATACCCCGAATATGAAGCATATGGGGCAAAAACAATCGATTTTGGTGGGTGGGATCTGCCGGTTCAATTCTCAGGCATCAAACATGAACATGAAGTGACGAGAACAAAAGCAGGTCTTTTCGATGTATCGCATATGGGGGAAATCATCGTCAAAGGCGAAAAAAGTGAAACATTCCTGCAACAGATGACGACAAATGATGTTTCCAAATTGACGCCAGGTCGTGCACAGTATACATTTATGTGCTATGAAAATGGAGGTACCGTAGATGACTTTATCATTTACATGTTAGCGAAAAACCACTATTTATTGGTTGTCAATGCCGCAAACACAGATAAAGACTTCACATGGCTGAAAGATCATTGTCATTATTCCGATGAAGAAATTGAAATATCAAATGTTTCTCCCGATTATGTCCAATTAGCTATCCAGGGGCCTTTGGCAGAAGAAATCTTGCAAACACTTACAGACACTGACCTGGAATCTATTTCTTTTTTCCGGTTCAATGGCACTGTGTCATTTAACGGGATAGAAGATAAAGCTATTGTATCACGAACGGGCTATACCGGTGAGGATGGCTTTGAAATATACATCAATCAAGCAAGTGGCGTCGCTCTTTGGAAAGCTATATTAAAAACAGGGGAACCGAAAGGACTTGAACCGATTGGTCTTGGTGCACGTGATACATTACGTTTTGAAGCTGGATTGCCTTTATATACACAGGAACTTTCAAAAGATATCAGTCCAGTTGAAGCAGGTCTGAAGTTTGCAGTTAAAGTCAAGAAGGATTCTGAGTTCATTGGGAAAGAAGCTCTGAAAAAACAGGTTGAAAATGGTCCTGAGCGTATGCTGGCCGGTATCAAAATGATTGATAAAGGCATACCGCGAACGGGCTATGAAGTTTTAAAGGATGGGGAGGTTATCGGTGTTGTCACCTCAGGTACCCAATCACCCACATTAAAGGAAAACCTTGGTAATGTATTGATTGAGAGCTCTAGAGCCATCATTAGATCAACCGTTGAAGTGAAAGTACGCAAACGCACATTACAAGCGGAAATTGTCAAAACACCTTTTTACACACGACAAAAGTAAAATGAACAGGGAGGGGAATTTACATGGAATTCCGTTACTTACCGATGACGAAGGACGATAAGAAAGCAATGCTGGATGCCATTCAAATTGAGTCAACCGATGAATTGTTCACAGATATTCCCGAAGCTATCCGGCTGAAAAAAGATTTACAATTAAAACAACCCGCAAATGAGGCTCAATTAAAAAAAGAATTGACAGCTTTGTCCAATAAAAACGCTGATTCAATCAACAATGTATCGTTTCTTGGGGCAGGAGTCTATGATCATCACATACCATCCGTAGTTGATCATGTTATTTCACGTTCCGAATTTTATACAGCGTATACCCCTTATCAACCGGAAATTTCTCAGGGGGAATTACAGGCTATCTTTGAATTCCAAACAATGATTTGTGAATTGACAGGAATGCCCGTAGCAAATTCATCCATGTATGATGGTGGGACAGCATTGGCAGAAGCTGTTAATTTAAGTGGTGCACAAACAAAAAGAAAGAAAATACTTGTATCAAAAGCCGTTCACCCAGAATCACGCGCAGTTATCCAAACATATGCCAATGCGCCTAACCTGGATATAGTTGAAATCGATCATATAAATGGCCAAACCGATTTGGAAGAATTGGAAAAAGAACTGGATGATGACACCGCGAGTGTCGTTATGCAATACCCGAATTTTTTCGGGCAAGTAGAACAAATGGATAAAGTACAGGCTATCATGGAAAGCCAAAAGAAAACCATGTTGATTGCTGCAAGCAACCCGCTTGCACTAGGTTATTTGACTCCCCCTGGAGACTTTGGTGCGGATATTGTAGTAGGTGATACACAAGTATTTGGTATTCCCGCACAGTTTGGTGGACCGCATTGTGGTTATTTTGCAACAACGAAAAAACTCATGCGTAAAATCCCGGGTCGTTTAGTTGGGCAAACCACCGATGAAAACGGCGAGCGTGGATTTGTATTGACATTGCAGGCACGGGAACAACATATACGACGTGATAAGGCTACATCCAATATTTGTTCCAACCAGGCTTTAAATGCCCTTGCAAGTTCCGTAGCAATGAGTTCCTTTGGTAAACACGGACTCAAAAAAATGGCTGTTTTAAACATGCAAAAAGCAAGGTATGCAAAAAAGAGACTAGAGGAAAGTGGGTTTGACACGCTTTCCGGTGGTCCTATTTTCAATGAATTCGTCGTGAAATTAAACCAATCGGTTACAACTGTAAATAAAGCGTTACTAAACAAAGGAGTTATCGGCGGATATGATTTAGCACGCGATTATCCAACGCTTGAAAATCATATGTTGATAGCCGTCACTGAAATGCGGACGAAAGAAGAGATTGATCAATTTGTAACAGAATTGGAGGATTATCATGCATAAAACCGATTTTCCAGTCATATTTGAACGGAGTAAAGAAGGTCGTACAAGTTATAGTTTACCGGAAATGGATGTTCCCGAAGTTGATTTGTCCAATGAGATAGATAATACGTTTCAACGAAAGACACCACCGGATCTTCCGGAAGTAAGCGAACTTGATATCATGCGCCATTACACAGGATTATCGGAAAGAAATTATGGCGTGGATTCAGGATTTTATCCGCTTGGCTCATGCACGATGAAATATAATCCGAAAATAAACGAAGATATAGCCCGTTTACCGGGTTTCAGCCATATCCATCCGAATCAACATCCTGACAGTGTACAGGGAGCAATGGAGATGATGTATGACCTACAAACATCACTTCAAGAACTTACCGGAATGCATCAGTTCACTCTTCAGTCAGCAGCCGGTGCCCAAGGAGAATGGACAGCGCTCATGATGATCCGCAAATTCCATGAAAAGAACGGAGACGACCACCGAACAAAGGTCATCATTCCAGATTCCGCTCATGGGACAAATCCAGCTTCAGCCAGTGTTGCCGGTTTTGAAGCTGTTACAGTTAAATCAAATGAAAATGGGCTTGTCGATTTAGATGACCTGAGAGAAGTGGCAGATGAAAATACAGCAGCATTAATGCTCACGAACCCGAACACTCTCGGCCTATTTGAAAAAGACATTATGGAAATCGCCAAAATTGTCCATGGTGTCGGAGGGAAGCTCTATTACGACGGGGCTAACCTAAATGCCATCATGGGTTACACGAGGCCTGGAGATATGGGATTCGATGCTGTCCATTTAAATCTCCATAAAACATTCACTGGGCCACATGGCGGTGGAGGGCCAGGTTCTGGTCCTGTCGGGGTCACGAAAGAACTGATGAGCTTCTTGCCAAAGCCATTGGTTGTTAAAGAAAATGAGTCCTATCAATTTGATTATAATGTTGAAAATTCCATAGGCCGTATCAAGCCGTATTATGGTAATTTCGGCATTAATTTGAGAGCCTATACCTATATACGGACTATGGGGAGTGAAGGACTGAAAAAGGTAAGTGAATTCGCCGTATTAAATGCCAATTATATGATGAGGAAACTTGAGAAAGAATACGAATTACCATATAAACAACATTGCATGCATGAATTTGTATTATCAGGAAAACGTCAAAAGAACTTGGGTGTACGTACATTGGATATAGCAAAACGTCTACTTGACTTTGGCTATCATCCGCCTACCATCTATTTTCCATTGAATGTGGAAGAAGCTATGATGACAGAACCAACCGAGACGGAATCGAAGGAAACATTGGATGGGTTCATTGAAGCGATGATACAAATCGCCGAGGAAGTAAAAGAAGACCCTGAAATTGTTCAAGAAGCACCGCATCAAACCGTTGTAAAACGGATGGATGAAACGACAGCTGCCAGGAAACCAATTCTACGTTATGTGAAAGAAAAATAATAAATAATAAAGATGGCTCCGATAATGGAGCCATCTTTATTTACTGCTTTAATGAATAACAGACTTGAAATGGAACCTCAATTTTATTTTATCTTGCCTGTCCATTTTTTAAAGCCGCCTTTTAATTGATTAATGTCCTTAAACCCCTTTTTATGCAATAATTGTGCCGCACGTGCAGAACGAGATCCACTTTGACAATAAAGGTAAACCGGCTTATCTTCACGCATTTCGACTAATCTTTGCCGCATTTGTGTTAATGGAATATTTCTCGCACCGAGAATATGACCTTTTTTAAATTCCTGCGGCTCACGTACATCAATCAATTGTGCCTTGCGATAGCCTTCACGAAATTGATCTTGTGTCAAGACTTTCAGAAATGTACGTTGTCTGAAATAGCGAAATATCATAAAAGCAAATAAAATAACGATGATAATTACTAAATACTTCATATTTTATCCTCCATTACTTCTCTTTCTTACTCTATTATATGGTTTACTTTATATTTTTTCAAAGAAATTTTCCAGAAGAAGCAATATCTATCTTTATATCATCATTCCAAATAAAAAAACTAGCATCCTTTCACACATAATGCTATATTAATGAAGGTCATACTTTCCAATGAATCAGCGTTCAGATTTTCCTTCCAATAAATTTTTTCAAATAACCACCCTTCCAGTTGTTAAAGGTGAAACAACCGGCTTTTCCTGTCTTCATATTTGGATTTAAGCATTTGACAAATCATGAATTATTTGTTCAAATATCCATATGTAGTGTTAATTACATAGAGTGAATACAATATATTGTTTCGTTATTATTTATGTGGTATGTTAATACTAACATAAAATATTATAAAGGAGCGGATAATGTTGACAATTGCTGTCGAAAAAAACACAACTTTAGATGTGGATATGTTAAATAAAGATATTGAACAATTTCCTCAGGTCCACCCGATAACAGATGATATGAAGCTGACACATAAGGGTGTATCACGTCTTGTCATGTTGGACCGCTATGCATTTAAGGATAATGAAAAGAAAACGTTGAAACAAGGCGATTTTGTTGTATTGACTGTCAAGCCTGACCCGTCGTTTCCCGCAAGAGGGCTTGGAATTGTCGAATCAATCGACTGGGATAAAAAAACAGCGGTCATACAAGTAGATCAAGAGTTCAGATCGGTTCTGGATAATGAAAATGAAATTGAATCAGGACGTATCGTACGAAATCTCGACGTCATTGATAAACCACTGGAAATATACTATGAGCAAATTGTGAAAAGAAATGCAACCGGACTTGCATCTGTCGAAAAAACAGAAGAAAAACGACAAAAATGGTTTACAAAGTATTTTCACGAACTTTCCAACATGAATTTTGTACCTGCCGGACGTGTATTATACGGCGCCGGCGCCAATACCGATGTTACCTACTTTAATTGTTATGTCATGCCTTATATAGAAGATTCAAGAGAAGGCATTTCAGACCACAGAAAACAAGTGATGGAAATCATGAGTCGTGGTGGGGGTGTTGGAACGAACGGATCAACACTACGCCCACGGAACGCACTTGCAAGAGGTGTAAACGGAAAGTCTTCAGGTTCTGTATCATGGCTTGATGATATTGCGAAATTGACACATTTGGTGGAACAAGGTGGTTCAAGACGTGGCGCCCAGATGATTATGTTGGTCGATTCGCATCCGGATATCCTGGAATTCATTATATCCAAAATGCAAAACCCACGCATCCTGAGATATTTAATAGAGAATTCCGAGGACGAAGAAATCAAACGTTTAGCAAGTGAAAAACTTAAATTCACACCATTGACACAAACGGAAAAAGATTTATATCAAAGTGTCGTCAATTATCAATCCATGCCAGGAACAGGCGGCTTTACTCAAGCATCCTTACATGAAGCAAATGAAAAGCTTCGTGAAGGTGGCACTTATTCCGTCCACAATCCAGACTTTTTAACGGGAGCTAACATCTCTGTCTGCCTGACTAAAGAGTTGATGGAAGCTATCGAGAATGATGACATGTATGATTTGCGATTCCCCGATGTCGAAAATTACACAAAAGAAGAAATGAAAGATTATAACGAAAACTGGCAAAACGTTGGGGATGTCAGAAAGTGGGAAGAAATGGGTTACGGCGTTCGTGTATATCGTCGTATCCGTGCAAAAGAACTTTGGAATTTAATCAATATATGTGCAACATATTCCGCTGAGCCAGGTATCTTTTTCATCGATAATGCGAATGACATGACGAATGCAAAAGCGTATGGTAATCAAGTTGTTGCAACCAATCCGTGTGGTAGATAATGTTTGCCTCACGTTAAACACCGGGTGAATTGCTGGAAAGCTAATGGATCTTATCCTATGCCAATCAGCAGCGAAGTATCACAGGGATGTGATAAACGTTCAGAGACTAGATGCATACCACTAGAACAGTGATGAAGCATCCACGAGCGCCCGGCACGATATGTGAAGATATAGTCCGACACTCTATTGAAAAATAGAGAAGTCCAGGATAAAGAGCCTGGAATATAACAGATGGAACAACCATTGGCACCTTATTCCGTATGTAACTTGGCTGCTGTCAACTTGGCTGAGTTCGCGCACAAAGATACCAAAACTGTAAATTTTGAAAAACTGAAAGAAACAGTCAAAACAGGCGTACGCTTGCAAGACAATGTCATTGATTCAACGCCGTATTTTTTGGAAGAAAATAAAAAGCAAGCACTCGGTGAACGTCGAGTCGGACTCGGTGTCATGGGATTACATGATTTACTCATATACTGTGAGACGGCCTATGGATCTGAAAAAGGTAATCGATTAACAAATGATATCTTTGAAACAATAGCGACAACTGCTTACCGGACATCAATTGAGTTAGCAAAAGAAAAAGGGAGTTTTCCGTTTTTGACGGGAGCAACTGAGGAAGAAACACAAAAGAAACGTGAAGCATTTATACAAACGGGTTACATGAAAAACATGCCTGAGGATATTCGTGAAAATATCCTGAAATACGGAATCCGAAATTCACATTTGCTGACGGTAGCACCGACGGGATCGACGGGAACAATGGCAGGCGTCAGCACTGGACTCGAACCTTATTTCTCTTTCTCTTATTATCGGAGCGGCCGTTTAGGGAAATTTATCGAGGTAAAAGCGGATATTGTTCAAGAATATCTGGACGAACATCCAAATGCTGATGCCGATCATTTACCTGAGTGGTTCGTGACAGCTATGGATCTTTCCCCTGAGGCTCATGCAGACACCCAATGTGTCATCCAAAAATGGGTCGACAGTTCCATATCCAAAACCGTCAACGCACCTAAGGGGTATACCGTCAATCAAGTTGAAAATGTTTATCAGCGTCTATATAGAGGTGGAGCAAAAGGTGGTACCGTATATGTAGATGGAAGCAGGGATACACAAGTTCTTACCTTGAAGTCCGAGGAAAACACAACAGCTGATGAAACGCCTGTTGAGAGCCTAAGCGATAAACCACATGTTGTATTGATGGATACCATTCAAGAACTGGAAAACACAAATGTATCAATCGGTTCGGAAGTAGGGGACACATGTCCGGTTTGCAGAAGTGGCCATATAGAAGATATCGGTGGATGTAACACGTGTACAAGCTGTGGCGCACAATTGAAATGCGGACTATAAACAATGATAAAGAGGGGCCCATCAAACATGGATCCCTCTTTTTTATTTGATTTTAAGCTTTCTCTAACGTCCATTATCGTTAAATAAGCTTGACTACTTGTCCCAAGTGCATATATCCTGTATCCTTTAATTAAGAAAAAATGTTGCACACACTAAAATTATTTGTTAAATGGGGGATGAACAATGCCTACTCCAAGTATG